>DAOORA010000073.1:0-19531 GCA_035389045.1 Bacteroidales bacterium
CGACCGCCGCGCCAAATCCAGTGCAGCGTATATCGTAAGCCAGGGTATTGATCCCAGCCGTATCACAGGTAAAGGTTATGGCGAATACCAGATGCTCGTAAACTGCCCGTGCGAAGGCGCACAAAAATCAAGCTGTTCCGAAGAAGAACACCAGCTCAACCGGCGCACAGAGTTTAAGGTAACCGGCTTTGTAAAAGGTGTTGGAAATGTAGACATGAAAAGTGAAAAAGGCACCAACATACGGACTGATCCCAAGCCAGCAAACAAATGACAGGGTAAATAAATACTAACAGGCTACCCCGCCCATTACTGAGCGGGGTAGTTTTTTTCCATGTCATCAAAAAGCATTGTAATTGTAAAAAATAAAAACAATGTGTTCATATTTCATTTATTTTTACCGGTTCTTATGCCTGTCCATGGCTTTATGAAAGCTATCAGCCATAATTAATAAAACTTTTATGAAAAAAATATCATTTTTTCTCTTCACACTGATAATCAATACGGCCACATATGCACAGGTTTGGCCGGCGACAACAGCAGGACGCTGGACTTTTGATAATCCATCGGATTTGTTACATGCAACGGTAGGTACTGACCTCGTACTCACGGGTACTCAAAGCGCCGTTACAGGGTCTGCCTCTGGCGATGGTGCAGTGGCTATTGATGTGGGAAGTTATTATACCTGTTCACATGGCATACCTGCCAACGGAGGCGGTTCTTATGTCAATGAGTACTCTTTATTGTTTGACATTATGATTGACAACCCGAAGGAATTCCATTGTCTGTACCAGACAAACCAGAGCAACAGCAACGATGGCGAAGTATTTATTAATCCCAACAGCCAGCTTGGAATTTCTGCAACAGGTTATACTGGTTTTTCATTAAAAGCTTTTAACTGGTACCGGATAGTCATCACGGTGGATCTGGGCAGCAGTTTGCGTTACTATATTGATGGCAAACTGGTACTTGAGGGTGTAAGCCAGTCCCTGAACGGAAATTTCTCTTTGGATCCTAATGTGCTTTTCTTTGCCGATGAAAATGGTGAAGACAATATGATCTATGTTTCGCAGGTTGCCATTTTCAGCGCACCGCTTACTGCTTCTGAAGTATACGGACTCGGAGGATTTCATTCTTCAAACATCACTCCCTATCTTCAAACACCGACGGTCAATTCCAATTATATCAGCTGGAACTCTTATGACACCATTTCTTCTATTGTTCAGTACGGGGTTACTCCCGGCATGGGATCGTCAGCTACAGGCTCTTTTGAGGATATCGGGAGCAATCCGACCATCAACCGCTGGCATACCGTCAAACTAACAGGCTTATCAGCTGACACACGTTATTATTATCGTTGTATCAGTGGTACGGATACCTCTGCCGTTTATGCATTCCATACGCCGCCCTATCCGGGTACAGCAGGAAAACATATCCGGTTTGCCAAAATCGGCGATACGCAAACGAACACACTCACAAGTACTGCAATTATTGATACTATTGTTTATATTTATGAGCAATTGTATGGGCCCGACTGGTACGACTCCGTTAGTTTTATCATGCATTCAGGTGATATTATGGAGTGGGGATGGGAATTGGGACGATTTATGAATGAACATTTCAATCCTTTGTCAGGTTTGTCACCCTACATTTCAACTATGATCTCTATCGGGAATCATGAAAGCGAAAGCGACTATTACTATCAGTTTATGAAATACGATGACCTCGCCGGTTACGCTGAAAAATACTACAGTTTTGACCTCGGAAACTGCAGATTTATTGCTCTGAACACCAGCGGAACGTATAACCTTACTCCACAGAAAAACTTCCTTCAGGACCGCCTGTCCGACGCAAATTCAAACCCTGATCTGGACTTTGTTTTCGTCTGCAATCACCAGCCGGGACATAGTGAATTGTGGCCGGATGGAAACACGGCTTATGTGCTGGATAGTCTTTATCCGCTGGAAGCGGCATGTCCCAAGATGGTGATGACAACTCACGGACATTCACATAATTATGAGAGGGGAGCGATCAGAGGTACACATACCGGTAACTGGGATTTCTGGGAAGTATTGTCTGGTGGCGGTGGTGGCGCCCTCGATCGCTGGAACATGTATTCAAACCAGACGGACTATCCCGAAATACAGAAATCGCTGGATCATTATAATTTTATCCTTCTAGATATTGACATGTCATCCAAAACCGTTTTCTCAACCATGTACAGCCTAGGTAATCCTGATAAACCACGCAACCTGGAAGTCATGGACAAGTGGCACCGTATTCTCAACCAGCCTGCACCGGATAAGCCCTTTGCTATCTCTCCTGAGTTATACGCTTCCCCTTATCCGACACTCACAGCATCGGCATTTTCTGGCATGGACACACTCATGTCCTCAGAGTTTCAAATAGATCTGGCAAGCGGTGATTTCAGCAATCCCCTTTTAGACGTTACAGGAGATGTTGACAATTACTACGGAGATTCGGGCTCACCTTTTTATAACCCGGTGAACTTGTATGCCGGAATGGATCTGACAAAATTCACCGTTCCATCCGGAGTGTTGTCGGCAGGCCAATCGTATAAATGGCGCATGCGTTATCGTGATAAAAATATACGGTGGAGCGACTGGTCCGATACCCTTCAGTTTATGGTCACTCCCGTCGGGATTACGGATAATTATATTGAGGGATCATTCGAAGCATATCCCAATCCCAATAACGGGGATTTTATGGTATTGCTGCCTCAATATACAAGCTCTCTGAGCATTTTCAATTCATCCGGGCAGTTGGTATGGAAAACAGAAAGCTCTTTTCAATCCGTTATGAATATCAACTTATCTGAAGATGGATTATATTTCGCAATTGCAAATACAAACGAAACGACTTATACAAGAAAAATCATTGTCTGCCGGTAACGTTTCCGAAATAGT
The DNA here is from genome assembly GCA_035389045.1 of Bacteroidales bacterium. GTDB lineage: Bacteria > Bacteroidota > Bacteroidia > Bacteroidales > CAIWKO01 > CAIWKO01. The sequence continues at coordinate 2,925 of DAOORA010000073.1, forward strand.
TTTCCGGCATAAATACGTATGATTACAACGGGAGCGCCGGCCAAAAGGCCGGCGCTCCCGTTTTCTTTTGCTCAGGCTTTATCCAAAGTCGTGCCTGAACCACAACAGCTACTTTTTCTTAGATACCTTTTTGTCCGTTGTTTTTTTATCAAACAGTTTTGTCCATTCGTATTTTTTTCGCCTGCTCCAGTCTCCTTTATGATAGAGATAGCTGGCGATCAGCGGAACAACCGTTGTAGCTTCGGCATAAACCATTTGTTCGTAAACCGTATCAACTTTTCCCCATGAGGATGCCTCTTTGAGCGTGGAACTGGAACATGCTCCGTCACGTACATCGGCAACAGTGATCTGTATGGCATATTTATGCATCGGGACATCAAAACCCAGAACTTCAGCACATACAACAGTATCCTGCGTGAAATTTTTCGGGACGCCGCCGCCAACCATAAATAAACCGCTAGACTTTGCAGCCATCTTTATTTTTGTCAGTTCCAGGAAGTCCTTCACCGAATCAATACTGACATGGCTTTCGGGGTTTTCCCACTGGTGTTTACCCAGTCCGAAACCTGCACTGCTGTCGCTGAAAGCAGGGCAGAAAATAGGAACATTATTTTCATAACATACCTGAACCAGCGAATCTTTTTTCTTCGCGTGTTTGGTAAGGTATTTCCCCATTTCCCAAATAAATTCCCGTGAAGAATACGGTCGGTGTTCCAATGTATTAGCTATTTCATAAACTGCATTATCGCATGCCTGTAATTGTTCTTCATCGATAAACGTATCATAAATACGGTCGATGTAAAGGCCGCGCAGCATACTGTCGTCTATCCACGGAGTACCTTTGTAATGTTTGAAACCAAGGGCTTCAAAGAAATCCATATCAACGATGGAGGCGCCGGTAGCAACAACCACGTCGATCATTTTATTTTTCACCATGTCCACATATACCTGCATACATCCTCCGGCACTGGTACTGCCGGCCAGTGTCAGCATGATCGTGCAATCCTTGTCTTTAATCATCCGGTCGAAAATATCCGCGGCAACAGCGGTATCCCGTGAAGTGAATGACATATCACGCATGGCATTGATAACAGAGGTAGTGTCTACCTTTTTTATATCAAAATGCTTGATGGTTTCTTTTAACAGGTCTTTCTTTTTTAATTTCATGATATTTATTTTTTATTGAATTTGTAACTCAGGATTTTATAGATAAGTTTGGAAGCAAAGAAATCGGGGGCTTTATCAACCTTATTGGGACAAAGTTCTACCACATCAAAACCGACGATATTGCATTTTTTATTCACTTTGCGTATCATCTCAAGTACCTCATACCAGAACAGGCCACCCGGCTCGGGAGTCCCTGTAGAGGGCATGACCGAAGGGTCGAATACATCCAGGTCGATCGTGATATATACGTTTTCTGAAAGAAGTTTTACTGCTTTGTCCATCCATCCGGGAGTTTTCATTCGCTCTTCAGCAAAGAAAACCCGGCTTTTTGTAATATACTTCTTTTCATCGACATCCATACTCCTGATGCCCACCTGTACCAAAGGGCAAAATTCCACGGCACGCGACATAGCACAAGCATGGTTATACCGACTGCCCTCGTATTCCGGGCGCAAATCAGAGTGCGCGTCAAACTGAAGTACCGTAAGCTTTTCATAAGTTTCCGCATAAGCCTGAATTACTCCAACGCTGACTGAGTGTTCTCCCCCCAGAGTTACCAAAAACTTACCGTCCGAAACATATTTCAGCGCATTTAAATAAACTGCCGCTGTCATTTTTTCGGGACCCGACTTTTCGGTAACCGGCCTGGCAGTATGTATCCCGTTTTTGTATACTTCGCTGTCAGTTTCAATATCATACAACTCCATATTAGCTGAAGCTTCAAGTATTGCTGCGGGTCCTTTGTCAGCCCCTTTGATCCATGTACTGGTGCCATCATAAGGAACTGGCATAACTACAATTTTTGACCTTTTAAGATCAGTAAGTGTAACAGGGATACCTCCGAAATTTGATGTTGACATTCGATAAAAATTTAGGCAAAATTACTAAATTAAGACTACAACCAAAAATCAGAGTAAGGTACCTGAACCTTTTTGTCAAAAACTTGAAATAATTCATAGATTTTCTTATTTTTGAACTTAATTTACAGTCATTTATAATTATGCCATAACAACTTTGATCAGGCGGGTGCCTGCCGTTATTTGAAAAGATTTGTACCCGATCAAGGGTAGTCCGTGGATTATAAAGGTGTGCATTTCACAAATTTTGAAATAATTATTAACTAAAAGTGCGAAACTTTTAACCCTAAAAATAACAGGATATCAACAACAAATGAAATTTATTCCTATAACTGCAGAATGTCATTCAGGATACAAAGCCGATGAATATCCGGTTTGTTTCTTTTGGAATAACCGCAGGTTTCCCATTAAAGAAATTGCAGACCACTGGTATCAGGCAAATCCTGACCCCGGATGGCCAGTTGCTGATTATTTTAAAGTCAGTACAGATGATAATCATTTCTACATCCTCAAACATGAATTGGCCAATGACCAGTGGTTTTTAGCATCTTCTGATGAAACACTTATCTGATTTAAAATGTGATTATTAGATTAATTAATATGAATATATTTAAACTGATTTTATTTTTTATTATTATAGATATCAATCTGCCTTGTACTGTGGCACAGTCGCCGTTATGGTATCTTACACGCGGCATCAGCGGCCAGTCAGATGAGGCCTGGGGTGTGGATGCTGACAGCGCCGGCTGCCTTTACTGGGCAGTTGAAGAAAAGAATCAGTGGCCGCACTGGTACTACAATATTATTTTATATAAAATTGAGCCTGATGCGCAGCAGGTCTGGCAAAGCAACTCATGGGGATGGACCTATAACGAACTCGCCTTTATTGTAAAAGTTCATGGAAATAAACTAATCATTGGCGGACGGATCGATTCCAGCGCTTCCTTGAACGGAACCGGAGGAAATGCACTTTTGCTGACTGCCCATGCCAACGATGGAAGTTTTGACTGGAATTATGTCTACGACCAAGGCGTTGGTTATGAAGAAATTGACGGAATAATACCGCAACCCGATGGAATTTACATCGCGGGCTGGACTCAGAGCCCGGAAAAAGACACTATCTCAGGTACCATGAACATGGATTTTCTGATCCAGAAAGTTGATCACTCAGGGCAACCGATCTGGTCAACCATATACGATTATGACAGTCTTGGAAGGTTCGATGGTGAAAACGGACACATAGCCATGGACCACAATTTTATCTTTGCTGCCGCCCATGTCAACCGGACGAATATTGCCACCCTCGACGGACAGATGGCGCTGGTATGTTTCAATCGTTCAAACGGAGCCTATCAGTGGAATGTTACCTGGGGCGGTTCATCCTTTGACGACGGACTGGGGATGACGATGAGCGCCGATTCAATGCTTTATATAGTAGGCTATACCGGAAGTTTTGGCAACGGATTGCAGGTTTTTCTGAACAAATACTCACGTACAGGACAGTTGCAGTGGAGCCGGTTGTGGGGTGGCGCCGGAGGTGATATTTCCCGTTCGGTAGTTGCTGATGATGACAGCATCATCTATGTTGTGGGCACAACACCAAGCTACGGGAATGGAGGCAAGGACATATTTGTCCTGAAATATGATTCGGCCGGAATACTGCTCGATTCGATCATCTGGGGCGGATCGTACCATGAGGTGGCACATGATGCCATACTTTCAGGCGACTACCTGTATATTACAGGAACCACGGAAAGTTTTGGAAACGGCTTGTCGGACGGACATAAAACAGATGGCCTGCTTATAAAAATCAACGGAAGAAAAATGCTGGCCCCTGATACGATATCAACACTCATAAAAAAAAATGACATACAGAATTCTGTCGTCTGTATTTATCCGAATCCTTTCTCCGATAAGGCAATATTGCATTTTACACAACCCTTGTCCGATGCAGACCTTATTGTATATAACACACTTGGGCAGGAAGTAAAACAATATACAGGAATTTCAGGACTTGCACTTACGATTTACCGTGACCGCTTAAAAAGCGGGCTATACTTTTTCCGTCTGTCACAGGAAAAGAAAATAATATCAACATCCTATTTTATGATCACTGATAATTAAGATAGTTTGTTGAAACATATTAAAAAGACAATCAGCTATTAAAACACAATTACCCTATTAGCAGATTTCCGGTAAGTGTTTCGGGGGATGTTCTTACAGGCAAACCACAAAAATTTTACGAAAAGCAAAAAGTGTAAAGGTTACTTTTATTTATCAGATATTAACATTCTGTATATGTTGAGGTAAAGTGTATTCCACCTTTACCTGTAACCAAACAATATTGCAAGGATGCAAATGTCCCTGGAAATGTATGATAATTTGCTACCTTTGTTTTCAATTTAAAAACCGATGCAGCAAAAAAACATCGAAGTATGCTTCTCTCCTGCCCTGATTGATAATTATGACATTAAGGATAAAAATGTCGTGCTCATCGATGTTCTCAGAGCTACCTCTACCATCTGCACCGCTTTTGCCTGGGGTATAAAAGAGATCATACCTGTGGCATCGGAAGAGGAAGCACAGGCATATAAGACCAAAGGATTTATTGTCGCCGGAGAACGTGACGGGAAAGTGCTGAGTTTCGCAGATCTTGGAAACTCTCCGTTTAATTTTATGAACGATAAAATAAAAGACCAGTCGATAGTATTCTGCACCACCAATGGTACAAAAGCAATAAATGCTGCTAAAAACGCGCTACGGCTCGTTGTTGGTTCTTACCTCAACTTTTCATCCGTAGCAAACTATCTTGAAAAAGATAATCATGATGCATTGCTGTTATGTTCCGGATGGAAAAACAAATTTTCCATAGAGGACATGCTTTTTGCCGGGTCTTTATGCTACAGACTTATTGCAAGGAAATATTTCCAAACGGATGATGACGCAGCGATTGTCTCTGTTGATATGTGGAATAATGCAAAGAATGATCTTCTTAAATACGTTGATAAAAGCGATCACTGTAAACGCCTTAAAAAATTAGGTTATAACGAGGATATCGAATATTGTCATACCTTTGACACGACCGATACATTACCCGTATTTACGGAAAATAAAATTATCGATACAAATGAAAATATTTAAAAATATACTGTTTATTTTTCTGACATCTGCGCTCATAATCCATCACTCTGAAAAAGTTAATGCTTTCGGATTTTTTGCACATAAAAAGATCAACCGTATGGCCGTATTTGCATTGCCACCGCAAATGATCACTTTCTTCAAAAAACATATTGATTACCTCACCGAACATGCTATCGATCCCGACAAACGTTCGCGGGGAGTCATCGGCGAAGATGTGAAACACTATATTGATATTGAGATGTATGGTGATAAACCCTTTGAAAATCTTCCAAAATTCTGGAAAGCTGCAGTGGAAAAATACACGGAGGATACCTTACAGGAATACGGTATAAACCCATGGTGGACAAACAAAATGTACTTTTCTTTAATACAGGCTTTTAAAGACGAAGACTTTGACAAAATACTTTATATGGCTGCCAATCTTGGTCATTATATCGCCGATGCCTGCACCCCGTTACACACATCCGCTTTTTATGATGGAAAGATCCCGGAACAGAAAGGCATACACGCATTCTGGGAAACACGTATCCCGGAGCTTTTCGCGGACAATTATAACTTTTTTGTCGGTCGGGCAGAATACATTGACAAACCCTATGAATTCATCTGGCAACTTATTGCAGAGAGTCATGCAGCGGTTGATACCATTTTTACCGTTGAAACGGACCTGCGAAAAAATTATCCGGAAGATGCCCAATTTGTTTACGATGAAAAGGGTACCGTGATAAAAAAACAGTTCTCAAAAAAATATTGTGATGAATTTAACAAGAGAACGAACAACATGGTCGAACGCCGCATGCAGCGGGCTGTTTATGCCGTCACAAGTCTTTGGTATACTGCATGGGTAAATGCCGGACAACCTGACCTGAGCCGGCTCGAAAACAAAGAAATATCTCAGGAACACAAAAAAGAACTTGAAGAAATCGATAAAATGTGGAAAACCGGCAAACCTATCGGAAGACCAAATCCCGAATAACAGAAACAGCCTTAAAGACATCCTGAAACTAACCCGGAAATCGAATTTTTAACAACCTCCATTCTTACTTCTTAATACATCATTGTTCGATAAAGATTGTAGTAATGGACATTTTTCAGGATAAAAATTAAGCCTCAATCCTTATAATAAAACTGTCTTTTTTTTCGATCGGTTATAAATTTCAATCCCTTTCCGTCATTCCATCCGGCAGTGTACGGTCATAAAATCTGTCATGACTAAACTGTACAGTCAGATTTTTATATGTCATGAATGATGACACTATACTCATAAATATTTGTTAAAAGCGTTCTGTCGTTTGTCTGAAAACCTTATATTCTGTATGTTTGTCATTAATTTTAAATCTTCAGCAAATGAAATTTACAAACTTATTATCTATGGGTTTAATTGTGTTAGTAGCTGGTTCTTGCGGCAACAATAAAAAAGAAGCTGAAAACCATGAAAAACAAGATACTTTTAAGTATAAAACTGAACAATTCGCAGATGTCAAGATTTTACGTTATCAGGTTCCCGGGTTTGACAAACTTACGCTTAAACAAAAAAAACTCCTGTATTTTCTGAGCCAGGCAGCACTCTGTGGACGTGATATTACTTACGACCAGAACTTCAGATACAACCTGGCTATACGCCGGACCCTGGAAGCCATTGTAGACAAATATACCGGTGACCGTACCACTCCCGAATGGGGAAAATTTATCACATATACCAAAAGGGTATGGTTCAGCAATGGCATTCACCATCATTATTCTACTGACAAATTCATTCCTGAATTTTCTAAAGAATATTTCAAAGAACTTGTGAAAAATGCTACCGGCGGACAATTTCCCCTGGAAAAAGGAGAAAATACCGATCAGTTACTCGACAGGATCATTCCCATTATGTTCGATGCTGATTTATTTTCCAAACGTATCAATCTGGATCCCTCAAAAGATCTGATTACCACCTCAGCATGTAATTTTTACGAAAATGTAACCCAAAAAGAAACCGAAGATTTTTATAAAAATATCATTGATGAAAAATCAGAAACTCCGATATCATACGGATTGAATTCAAAACTGGTCAGAGAAAACGGCAAAATCACGGAAAGGACTTATAAAACAGGCGGAATGTATTCGCAGGCCATTGAAAAAATTACATATTGGCTCGAACAGGCCAAAGAAGTCGCTGAAAATGAAAATCAGAAAGCTGGACTTGAAAAACTTATTGAATATTATAAAACCGGCGATCTGAAAACCTGGGATGATTTTAATGTTTTATGGGTCAGGGATCTGGAATCTGATATTGATTATGTGAACGGTTTCATCGAAGTCTATGGTGATCCAATGGCTATGAAGGCAACCTGGGAAGCTGTCGTGAATTTCAAAGATACCGAGGCCACAAAACGAGCCGAAACCATCAGCATGAATGCACAGTGGTTCGAAGAAAACTCACCTGTTGACCCCCGCTTCAAAAAGGACAAAGTCAAAGGGGTGAGTGCAAAAGTGATCACAGTGGTCCAGCTTGGTGGCGATTGCCATCCCAGTACCCCGATAGGCATCAACCTGCCCAATGCCCGCTGGATAAGAAAACAGCATGGTTCCAAATCGGTAACCATGGACAATATTATGTACTCATACGACCAGTCTTCGCTGGGAAGCGGTATGCTGGAAGAATTCTGTTATTCACCCGAAGAAATAGAACGGTCAAAAAAATACGGATATCTGGCCGGAAACCTGAATACTGATCTGCACGAATGTCTAGGGCATGGTTCAGGGCAACTGCTTCCAGGCATTAGTGCGGATGCTCTTAAAAACTATCATTCAGCCATCGAAGAAGCACGTGCCGACCTTTTTGCTTTATACTTTATAATGGATCAAAAATTGGTCGACCTGAAACTTATGCCCAGCTTTGATGTTGCAAAGACAGAATATGATACTTACATCCGCAATGGCCTGATGACACAACTGGTCAGGATAGAACTGGGCAAAAATATTGAACAGGCTCACATGCGAAACCGTCAGCTTATTGCCAGATGGGTCTATGAAAAAGGAGAACCCGGTAAAGTAATAGAAAAAAAGATACGTGAAGGAAAAACATTTTTTGTCATCAACGACTATATTAAGCTCCGTTCGCTTTTTGGCGATCTGCTTAAAGAAATACAACGTATTACTTCCGAAGGGGATTTTAATGCGGGAAAAGAACTAGTGGAAAAATATGCCATAAAGATCGACCCTGTGTTACACAAAGAAGTAAAAGAACGTTACGAAAAACTAAAGCTGGCACCTTATGCGGGTTTTATCAACCCTGTTTTAGTGCCCGTAATGAAAAACAATGAGATCATTGATATAAAAATAGAATATCCGTCAGACTTCACTACACAAATGATGAACTATTCAAAGAATTATTCGTTTCTGCCAAATATTAATTAATTTGAAAGTAATATATGGATAAATGAACATTTTTTATTTTCTTTTAAAAAAATATTATAAATTTGTGGTCGAAATTATTCTATATTTCGTAAGATTAATTATTAACCAAAACAAACAACTATGAAAAAAGTATTATTTTTAATTTTGGCTGTAACCATTGCATTTGCTGCAAATGCTCAGAAACACCAGCCGTCTCCGCTACTCAAAGAACGGGCAAAAACAATTCTTGATATCGGGGTGTCATCTAATCATGGCCCGCTGAAGCCAGCTACACTTACTGATTCCAAAGCCATCGACAGAATCCCGTTCGGTTCATCACTTAACATGCTGACGCTGACGGCTACTGAAGCAAACACCTGTGTGTACAATAAGGATCTGGATTATCTGATGTTCACTCACCGTGCTGGCGGCGCCTATGGCGGCAGCAGCGGAGACATCCGTTGTCATTTTACGCCCTATGTCGGAGCAACAGCCATTGACTCTGTAGAGTTTATCCACCAGGGAACCAACCTCATGAGGTATCCCGGAGGCGTTATCTACAATCCTGCAGGCAACACCGATCCTGCCAATGCCTATGCGATCATCACAGGCCCCTGCACCAATGGAAGCGGATGGGTAAACAATTATTTCTGCAGCCAGAAACTTGATGGCTCGTCTATCAAATTTCATTTTGAAGCTCTTAACGATACGTTCAGACCTCCTTACGTAAACCTTACAGCATGCGACGGCGGTAAAATAAAAGCTGCCGGCCTGAACGCAACAGTTGGCGGGTTATTCTATTTCAAGAATGGACAGATACAAGGCGATTCCGTAGCCTGGTCTACTGACTATATGTTCATCAATAGCTATCAGACTAGACACTTTTCAAACGACACCACACCCTGGGCGTTTTCCCCTTATATGGCTTTCTCAAAAGACGGCATGACCGGCTATTTCTATGTAATGGCGCTGGAAGCCACCGATGATATGCTGGCTAACGGTCCAAGACCGGTAGTATGGAAAACTATTGATGGCGGCCTCACCTGGAATAAAATGGCAATACCCAACCTGAGTACCATGTCCGCAAAAATGAAGAGTGTGCTTAAACCCATAAGAAGCACCTTAGAATTGGATTCCAGCTTATTTGTGTACCGCCCGGGTATTATGTCGGGAGCTACCGTTGAAGAAACCAATTTCCCCGGTGTTGTTGATATGAATGGCAACCTGCATATTGCTGTCAATGTGGAAGGTATGTACTCCAACCATCCCGACAGTTTGTTTTATACTTATGCCTACAACATGTGGAACATGTTTGATCTGCATACCACCTCTACCGGCTGGGATATTGAGCTTGTAGATACTATCCATGCGGGTATTGATAAAGGCGTAGTTTTATCAGATCAGTACCTGGATCACAGTTTCCATGTAGCACGTAATGAAGCCGCTGACAAGATTTTCTTCATGTGGACGGATACCGACCTGGATACAGCCAACTACATGCCCGACATTCACGCCAGAATGTTTGATGTTACTGCCGGAACTTTTCATGCTTCTAACAAACTGACCAGCCAGTCTGATTATTATTTGTTTAATGCCGCTCACGATGTTGTTGATAACAACAACGGCACGTATTATCTTCCGGCTACTTTTGCCGTTATCAACGGTAGTGACACCGATGCTGAACCGACACATCATTTCATCAAAGGAATGATTTATCCTATTCCGACCGGCATCAATGAAAACGAAAACGCTGTGACTATCAATAATGTTTCGGTCAATCCGAATCCTGCCATTGACTATGTAAATGTTGACTTCAAAATCGACAGGCCGGCCAATGTAAAAGTTTCTGTATATAACCTGCTTGGCAAAGAAGTGTTAAGCAAAAACTATGGAAAACAGGCTGCAGGAGCAAGCAGAGTAAAATTAAACACCTCTGATTTCAGCTCTGGTATTTATTTCTTTACAGTTCAGGCTGGTAACGAAAGAATTACCAAAAAAGTTGTTATTGAATAACCTGATTTTATTAAATTAAAAACCCGGTGCCTTTGTACCGGGTTTTTTTATTCTCTATTTTTGTCAAAAAAATATTTATGAAAATTACATTTTACGGCGCCGCAAAAGAAGTAACCGGTAGCAAACATCTGATCACTACCGGTGATGGAAAGAAAATTCTCCTCGACTGCGGAATGTTCCAGGGCAAAGGCGAAGAAACTGATAAAATGAACCGCCAGATGGGCTTTGACCCCCATGAAATTGATTATATCATCCTCTCACACGCCCATATTGACCATTCAGGGCTTATTCCTTACGCGGTGAAAAATGGCTTCGCAGGAATGATTATTTGTACACATGCAACCCGTGACCTCTGCGCCATCATGCTCCAGGATTCAGGCAGGATACAGGAACATGATACACGGACTTTTAATAAAAAACTGACGCGGCAGGGACTGCCTCCGGCAGAACCAATTTATACTGCCGAAGACGCACAGGAAAGCATGCAACATTTTGTCAGTATAGGTTATAATCAGAAATTCCGCGTTACGGATAATGTCACACTTACCTTTACGGATAACGGACATATACTCGGCAGTTCAGCGATCAACCTGAAAATAAAAGAAAATGACCGTGTCATTAATTTCTGCTATACCGGAGATATTGGCCGGCAGACCAACAGTATTTTAAAAACGCCACAGCCCTTTCCGCAGGCTGATGTAATTGTTACTGAATCAACCTACGGTAACCGTATGCACGACATACGCAAAGAAGTCAACAATAAACTGCTTAAAGTGGTTGTCGACACCTGTGTCCGCAAAAAAGGCAAACTCATCATTCCTTCATTCAGTGTCGGGCGAACACAGGAGGTGGTATATGCTCTTAATCAGCTTGAAACGCAGGGACGGCTGCCAAAAGTAAGAACCTTCGTGGACAGTCCGCTGTCTGTCAACGCTACAAACATCTACCGTATGCACCCCGAGTGCTTCAACAAAGACATGCTCCAGACCATGGAAAAAGACCCTGATCCTTTCGGATTCAACCAGTTGATTTATGTCCAGTCTTCGGAAGATTCCAAAAAAATCAATGACCTCAAAGAACCCTGCATCATCATTTCCTCCTCGGGCATGATGGAGGCCGGACGTGTGAAACATCATCTGGCAAACAACATCTCCAACCCGGATAATACCGTCCTGATCGTCGGTTATTGTGAACCCTCAACGCTGGGCGCAAAAATAAAGCGCGGCGATAAAGAAGTTTCCATACACGGCAACAAATATGAAGTTAAAGCCGACATCGTGTCACTGGAAGAATTCAGTGCCCATGGCGATTATGCTGAAATGATCGTTTACCTGAGCTGCCAGGATAAGAAACAAATCCGGAAGATTTTTCTGGTTCATGGCGAAGAACAGGTATTAACCGATTATAAGAAAACCCTGGAAGAAAATCTTTTCTCAAATATTGTCATTGCCGAAAAAGCTGTTGAATACGAAATCTAATAGATCCATAGTCGAATCAATTCACCCCATTCCCCCATTTACCCCTTTAACGTTCTGATATTCTAACTATTTAACTATTTAACTATTAACTATTTAACCATTAACTATTTGATTATTTGACCATTAACTATTTGACCATTAACTATTTGACTATTAACTATTTGACTATTTGACTATATGACTATTTGACTATTTGACTATTGATTAATAACTACTCCCCTTTCCTCACCTTCTTCAAGCTTAGCAGATTCATAGGATTACTACCAAGTCCGCTAATATTTTTATGTGTAAACCGCATCACTACATCGTAATATAGCACAACAAAAGGCGCTTCTTCAATCAAAACACTGTCCATTTCGGAATACAATATATATCTCAGACTGTCATTGGTAGTCTGCCTGGCTTTTTCGAAAAGCTGATCAAAGCGGGAATTTGAAAAATGTGTATAGTTTGGACCTTTCGGGCAGAAATTTTTCGAATAAAACAAAGCAAGATAATTTTCCATATCAGGGTAATCAGCAATCCAAGAAGCCCTGAAAAAGCTGACTTTTGATTTGGCGACCATCTCCCGCAAGGTGGCAGGGGGATTGACATCCACCCTGATCTTTATGCCGATTTCGCCCAGCTGATGCTGCAGGTATTCACACAGATCCAGATAACCGGATGTTGTGGACAAAGTGATCTCGGGCAATCCTTTACCGCCGGGGTAGCCTGCTTCGGCCAGCAGTGCCTGGGCTTTCGCAGGATCATACGTGTAACCTTTTACCGCTGCTGTATCATGCGCGGGCATACCAACAGGAACCATGCCGTATATGCCGGGTGTTCCCAGGCTGTTACGCAGATACCTTATCATCTTACGCCGGTCGAAGCCATAATTTATAGCCTTCCTGACTTCCTTTTTAAGCAATGGATTGTCTTTGTTTTCAGGTAAAGAGCCGTCAATCAGGAATCCTAAATACTCCGTGTTGAGATAGGGCTGTACCTGCATGACGATACGGTCCTGATACTTTTTATTCAGCTCACCGCTTTTGGTGATTAGTTCATCAATGTAGCTCGGAGCCACGCCCGACATAAAATCAAGGTTCCCGCGGATAAACTCCAGAAATGACGATTGCTTGTCAACAACAAACGATACAGATACCGCATCCAGATAAGGCAGCCGGGAGCCATTTTCTGTTTCAAAATAGTTTTTGTTTTTTACCAGTATCAGCCGTTGGCTTTCTTTCCACAGCTTCAGCATGAACGGGCCGGTGCCAACGGGGTGTGAACGGAAATCTTTCCCGTAGAGATCCACAGCTTCATATGGGATCACCGAGCAATATTGCATCCCGAGCAGGCTCAAGAAAGGCGGAAACGGCTGCCGGAGCCGGATAATGAATGTAGTGTCGTTTGGCGCCGAAAAACTTCCTCTCCCATCTTCAGATCTCGCCACATCATTGAATATCCATGCACCCGGTGAGGCCACCTTGTCATCAAGTATCCGGCTAAAACTAAACACAAAATCTGCTGCGACCACCCGGCGTCCTCTGCCCGAAGGAAAAACAGCGTCATCGTGAAAAAAAACATCATCACGCAAAGAAAAGGTATAGCTGAGGCCGTCATCCGAAATTATCCACGATTTTGCTATACATGGTTTTATGTGCATAGAATCATCAGGCTGTACCAGGCTATTGTATAACTGATTACACACCCAGATATGTGCCTGGTCTTTGGCAAATGCCGGATCCAGCGTCATTATCCCCGCTGATTCGTTATAACGGAAAACCGTGCGTGTTTCTTTCTCCTTTTTGGTATTGCCGCATGAAAAAAAGCAAAAAACCATAAAAACAACAACAGCTTTGATAACTGATTTCATAACTGCACATTAACGCCTCAAATATATTATTATTATTGACACTGAATGATAATAAACCATCTTATAATAAACAAAAGCTTGTTAACATAATTCTATGATCATAAGAAATTGAAATAACAGAAAGTCAAGTGAGTGTCGAGATATAAGAAGATTTTTAGCTTAATAAAATATTTCGCCTGACCACAGAGATGGTTTTAAATATCACTTTCTGAATAACTCACACAAATAAGACTGCGTGTTATTCTTCAGCAGTCACGAGTTGTGCCTGAAACTTCTCAATAAGAATATCATCGTAATAATCGGATTTATACATGAGGTTTTTAAGCAGTTCACATCCGGTATCGGTGGAAAGATCATCCTCAAATGAGATGAAAGACAACATGATCGCCTGATTGTTCACACTAAAGACAAGGCTTTCACTTTCGTAATTCTCTTTAAGAAGATATTCGTAAACATGAATGATGTTTTCTTTAGGCAGGTTGCACAGCCAGGCATCAGCAACTATAAAATGCGTTTCGGGATTGTACATGATCTTTATTTTGGCGCTGCCATGTTCCAGTTCCCAGGTATTGAGTCCGATCCGGGTTTCTTTTACATTGATTCCCAGCTTACTAAGTATCTGTTCCACCTTATAGGCTGCCCCTGCAGGAATATAGGGCTGAGGGTGGAGTATTTTCAGGTCGATCTCAGCGCCGCAGTTAGAGCAATAGGTTCCATCGATCAGGCTTTCTGTGAGTATTTTTTTGCACGATTTGCAACGGACGGCTTTCTGATTGCCAAGCCTGGCATATTCATCGAGTACTTCCTGTAAATACCTGGATGGCAAGGAAAACCCAAGACTTTCGCCCTGTTCAATGATAAAGGTATTCACGCCGACAACCTCTCCGTTCATATTTACCAGCGGTCCGCCACTGTTACCGGGATTTATTGCGGCATCGATCTGTATATAACTGATCTCATTGTAAAGCCGGCTGGCTTGCGAAACAATACCCTTAGTGGCTGTATATTTTAATCCGTATGGGTGCCCAATAGCTATTATATTATCGCCTTCGGTCAAAGGTACAGATGAAATCGCAGCAGATTCCATATCAATACATGAAGGCGGCTGTATAAATGCCAGGTCGTACAAAGGATCAAAATAGACAACTCTCGCTGTTGTCTTTTTAAAACCTTTGCCGCTGATCACCACCTCATCATTACCGGCAATAACATGATAATTGGTGACGAACAGGTGTTTTTCCTTATGGTAGAATCCGGTTCCACTGCCATAGGGTGTAGCAATCTGGATGATTATTCTTTTATAAAGGTCAATGATCTCGCTCATACTTTTGAATAATTTAAATAAGTCAATTCATTTAAGTACGTATATAAAAACTCGTTTAATGAGGTGTAATTGATGTTTGCGGTGATTATCGCCAATTTAGGGTATTCATTTATGTACCTGGCGGTCACGGTTTCGATCTCCTTTTCAATTAATGCTTTGTTAAACGTATTATTGGAAGTGTCGTATAAGCAACGGGCGGCTCCCATCTCGCTGAAAAACCCGGGTTGCAACACCATGTAAGCAATTTTCAGATATTCGCTGCTGGCCGGGAAAAGACCGTAGTAAAACAATGAATAGCCGATCATCCATTCATAAATAGCCGTGACGATATGGTCATGCCGGTTATCATAATACCATTTGGTGTTTTTAAATTCATTGAGAATAAACTCATAAAACTGCTGATGCGTGGTAGCGGGGACGTATCCGAACGTGTTTTTTGCATCGTACAAACACCTGAAAAAGTATTCTTTTTCTTTGCACTGCAAAGCCCGGAACTCATCCATCATCAAGCGGTTTTTTTCAAGGGTGCTTTTGTTGTCTTTCGCATTGTATATTGCATTGATCTTGTCAATATCATTAAAAAAGTTACCCTGTGGCAGCAGCAGATAATCTATCCTGAATAAAAGGCCCAGGAGCATATAAGAAATTCCACCGGAAAGGGCAGCTTCATCCATGCCGGCTATCTTATCCAGGGTCTCGCTGATCCATAGTTGCAGGTATTTGTATTTTATTTCTTTTACCGTTTCGGATAAATCCAGAATATGTTCACGATCCACAGCATGAAGCGAATCAAACTCACCAACCAGCATATCGTCCATCTTATCCGATTTCAATGCAAGCTCCCGTAATGAATAATAAATCTTGTTCGGAGAGGCATCGATAGTTTTACTGTCGGTTTTAAGAAATATGATATCGTCTTTTATCGCAAAACGGCTGTACTGTAATATAAAGTTCATGTTGATCAGCTTCCGTAAAAAAGCCACACTAAGTCTGTCGAACCGGGCGATGCGCGATTGCGCTGAAAAAGTGTTCATATCCGCCCTGCCTCTGATGATCTTGGAACCTTGTACCAGGTCAAACTCAAGTTCATTTCCATTACGCCTGACTTTTATGTTGTTCGTGTCAGGATCGTTCATGTACTGTAAAAGGATTTCGAAAGAATCAATGTACTTTTTCTGGAGATAAAAATCCTGAGCCCTGGTCCAGCATGACAGTTGAACAGATGACTTGTTCACCCCGCTATACCGGCCTACAGCAACATTTTGGGCAGAACTGCCTGCCCCCTCATCTTTACCGGCCTGATTTAAAAAGACTTTTTTAAAAAATGACATATACGATTAATTTAATATTTTATTCCGAATATGAAATCAGCCCCGAAAGTTATTTTTAATTGA
>DAOORA010000074.1:0-19158 GCA_035389045.1 Bacteroidales bacterium
AGCTGCCCGCTGTCACCACATCACTGTATGTTGCCTCTATGCCTGTGGAACAATTATCCCATTCGTCCGTGACATCACCGACATGCAAGACGCTGACATCATAAGTGCAGGCAGAATCGGTAGATATGGTGATATCGGCAGGCGCCGTGAATACCGGCAAGGTAGTATCCTGTACCGTAATCACCTGTATTTGGCTGGCAGCCGCATTGCCGCAATTATCTGTAAGCGACCAGGTACGCGTAATTACATACGTGCCTTCGCAGCTGCCCGCTGTCACCACATCACTGTATGTTGCCTCTATGCCTGTGGAACAATTGTCCCATTCGTCCGTGACATCACCCACATGTAATACACTGACATCATAAGTGCAGGCAGAATCGGTAGATATGGTGATATCGGCAGGAGCCGTAAAGATCGGCATTGTATTGTCAAAAATACTGATGGTTTGCATGCAACTCGCAGAATTACCCGCTAAATCTCTGACAGTAAAAACACGAGAAACAAGGATAGGGCAATTGCCACTTTGTGAATCCTGATAAGAATAATAAACGATCCCGCAAAAGTCAGTGACTAAGCCACCGGATTGAGAAAATTGAATATCATTAATTTCCTGCAAATTTTCAGAGTATATCAGATTTGTTATCACATCGGTAGCGCATCCCGCAATTGAATAATTCTGAGGGCATACCAGTAATGGCGGGGTCGTATCAGTAATTATCCCTACTGTTGCCAAAAGAGGCTCTAAAATTTCACAGTCACCGGCAAGTTCATTATCTCTGACATTTATTAGATATGAACCCGGTGCCAGACCGGAAATGGTCACCATTGAATTACCTGCGCCAAACGGTAGCCATGGACCATTGTCTAATGTATATTCGAAATTATGAGAAGTTGCTGAGGATTGTGCTGTAATAATAATTGATCCGTTATCAAGCGAACAGGTTATATCATTTACGCTGTCTATTTCTGCAGCTATACCTTCAACTACCGAGGTAAATTCACAGGTTTCACGGGCAGATGAACCGGATACCAGGTTAAAAGTAGCCGTATATACGAGTGAACTGTCTCCAACGGGAAAAAAGCCGGGAAGCGGACCCGTTACATTAAATTCGATACCTTCAGCACAAGTTCCATCATCCAATAACAATCCATCAAAATAAATATTATCTACCCTGCATTGACTATCCCCGTTTCCGCTAAAGACAAATTTCAATCTGTAAGAGCCATCTGAAAAAGATGAAGGAAGATAAATCGTATAACTATCTGTATGATCTACATGTGTACTATCTGCAAATATTTCGGTGCCGCCAGATACCAGATAAAGTGACCATGTAAAATCATTTCCCTGCGGGCAAATAATGTCCATGTCAACATTCATAGGAGGTTCAAGGTAAACCAGGGGTGAGATAATATACGGATCACCGGTACCTGCCGGCAGCCATAAATCCACCATGCCGGAATTAACCTCTACCCTTTGTACCCTGTTAAAATCCCAACACGACCATTTGTTTTCGGGCAGTTCAAACATCATTATAAATTGATGTTCTCCACTTATGCAAGTAAGATCAAAAGCAGGAAGTTCCCAGTCAAGAAATGAGCCCGGGATACCATCAACGATTGTATCAGCACATTTCGTTATATCGTTCGGGCAGCCGGTCATGACTATTGAATTATCATTAATGATAATGTCGGTAGATGCGATGTTTGTGCAATAGCCATCACTGATAGTGACTGTATATGTACCGCTATCCTGCACGTCAGATCCGACAATCACCGGATTTTGCAAATCAGAAAGAAATCCATCCGGTCCTGTCCAGCTCCAGAAGGTTGCTGTCCCACCCGTTTCAAACAAATAAATATTGCTGCCCAGACATACGGGGGAATTACTTGAAACAGATATATCAATAGGTACCACATAGATTGTTTGTGACGTAAAAGATTCATTTCCGCAGGCATCGGCAACCCCATATGTTCTGGTTACCGTATAACTGATAGCGGAAACAGAATCAGAAATAACATCCCCGGCATGAAGCACAGTAATTTCATTGCAATTGTCTGTGGCAACGATCGCATTGATATCCGGAGGAGGAATGGTTGCCGCGCAATTCACAATGGTATCAGGAGGTGTAAATGTAATAACAGGAGCTGTGGTGTCGTCAATGATATATGTAAATGTCCAGAATCTTTCATTTATTTCGCAGTCCAGATACCGCCATTTAAAAATGACCTTCCCATCACAATAGATGGTATCCGGGATCATTTCATATCCGAGATACGTATAGACTACCGTGTCGCCGCATGCATCAACAAAAGCCGGCGGGACAGGCCTGATGGTATCCATGATGCATTGAACTATTGTTGCTTCATTGATGATATAAGAAAGAAAATTCTTTTTTCCACACGAATCGGTGACGATAAGTTTAATGATAGTGTGCGTAAGCGTGTCGGGTGCATGATAATCTGTAGGATTACATGTGTCGCATGAAAAAGTACCTTCGGAAGCGTACCACTGATAATGGTAAGGTGGTTTGCCTCCGCTTGCAACAGCGCTTACGGGATAAGACATACCCGGGGATATATTATCGGGAATGTTAACATTGGAAAAATGGAGTTGTTTCATATTACCTACCAGCAGGCAGTAATTCAAATATGCCCTTTGTGCTGCGATGTGTGCCGGAGTAGTACCAACAATTGTATGTGCGGGTTCGTAAAAAATGAATCCTGTTGTACCGAAAGCCGGACCATATGCGAGTATTGCAGCTGCATTAGGATAGATATACGGAACATCAGGGTTGGGAGCCGTATTAACAAAATTAGGATCCCAGACCGATACCGTGGTTGTACTCCTCCATCCGCCAGCCGTAGTATCAGGAATATAGATCCGTTCTGAACCATTGTTTATTGCACCATCCAAAATACCTATGAACTGCATTATAGGGTCCCCGTGATTCGAATAACTGTACGGAGGCGTGCCGTCGATATGATCTCCCCAAGGCACCAAACCTGTAGTGCTCAGGAAATTAAATCCGCAATAATCAGGTGCATCCGCTTCAATCGCGCTTACCGCATGGCAGTTGATCCATAAATAGCCGTCATTCATCACGTAATTATACAAGGCATCTTTTAAATTCTGAGACCAGTTCTGAGGGTCGGCATGAGGCAATGCGTAAAAATCATTACAGCCGGTCAGATATGTCGGATCTGCCCCCAGAGTATAGGAAGAAGTAGGAATTTCTGCATAGGTATAAATAGGCTCTACTTTATCATCATTGGCCTCATCCATAATAGCCAGCGGCCAACTTGTGAGTCGCCTGTATATAGGAGCCGTAAAAGAATGCATGACCGGGCCGTAGACTACAACGCCTTTTGCTATCCATATATTCAACGTAGCCAGTACAGATGGTGTAATCTGGTTTGCTTCAATAATGAACGAGCCACCCCTGAACGGATATCCATCAGCATAAAAATCAATTCCGTCTTTAACTTTTAAAGAATCTATCGCCCAGTTTACCGGCACATAATCAAAATTAAGTAATTGAAAAACAAGCCCATATGGTTTCAGCCCGTTGGCAACAGTCTGTGGCGTAACTCCCATATTTATGATATATGAACCTGGTGCAAACGTTGCTGCCGGATATTGCCCAAAGGACTTGTTTATTGTAAAAGCAAATATTGAACATAATACTAATGTTTTTAATAAAACCAAAATATATGAAACAGAAAAACCTGTACAGCATTTTTCTGTTATTTTTTTAAAAATAATAAAATAAAAAGTTTTCATATTAATATTTTATTAAATCAGTGTATGTCTATTTTTTAAAGATTGAGTCCATGATTATTCAATTACTATCAGCAGATTACACAATATTTTAATATTAATTACATTATTAAAGTATAAATGTAGTATAATGGTAGTTTATTATAAATAAGTACAACGCTAAATTTCATTAGTGTTTCACTAATTTTTTTATTAGTGAAACACTAATTTAACATTATATTAAAAGAAATTAATCAAAAATGTTGAGATGAAATTTAAATCATTCAGGATAGTTAATATTTAAAATTTTTAATATTTAACTACGACATATTAAAAAGCGATTGAACGAGTTCAGGATGAAATCTGGATATAGTAATGGTTATGCTTAAGGATTAACTTTTGGTGGTCAAAGTGAGATACACTATTGGGTCATTACAGATATTGCATCGGTATAAATATTTTTTCTATCAACTTTTTGGCGTTAAAGCCGGGCACAGTTATATCGAATCACTTTCAAACATTGTTTTAGAAATTGTTTCTTAATGGTATCAAAAAAAACAAATCAGAAATGGAACAGATTGGTGTAACTACAGATCACAGAGTTTATTCTTAATGGCATATTTTACTAGGTCAACATAAGATTTAAGATTCAGTTTTAATATCATATTTGATTTATGGGTTTCAACTGTACGCAGGCTGATATATAATTTTTCTGAGATTTCCTTGTTTGAATTTCCTTCTGCAAACAATTTGAGTACCTGTAATTCTCTTTTGGATAGAATTTTTTTATCAGGTTCTTTTCCATTCAGGAATTTGCCCTGAAAATCAATTTCGGATTTCAGTCCCGACACAATGGTGTTGGCGACCTCCGTATTAAAATAGTTTTTATTGGATATCAGGTGATTTATGGCCGTCATCAGTTCCTCATTGGTAGCATTCTGTTTCATTAAAAAGCCGTTAGCTCCGGCATTTACAGCGTCCTGGATATATTCGCCGGAAGCAAACATAGATAAAATAAGTATTTTGGATGTTAATTGATATGCTTTTATTTTCTTGATCAATTCCAGTCCGCTCATATCCGGGAGCATAATATCTGTAATGATAATATCAGGTTTATGTTTTATTGCAGCCTCAAAGGCCTCCTTACAGGTCAGACAAGTTCCGCAAATCGAGATATTGCTTTCTCCGGAAAGCATTTTGTGAATACCATCCAAGATTATCTGATGATCATCCACTAATAATACCTTAATAATTTTCATAACGGTTATTTTGGAATTTTTATCATTATCACTGTACCGGAATTCATACCGGACTCAATATTCAATTCGCCATTTAATAATAAAGTCCTCTGACGCATATTGGACAAGCCACTACCCTTGGATGTATCACTATTACCCCGGTTGAAACCAATACCATTATCCTCAATCAGAATAAGTACATTTTCTTCTTTTTCGATGAGTGCCAGTTTTGCTAAGGAGGCATTTGAATGTTTTGCGATATTATTTAGACCTTCCTGCACTATTCTGTATATATAGAAAGCTTTTTTCTCCGATATATGGTCAAAATCTCCTAAAACTGAATAATCAAATTCTATCTTATTGTTTTCGACAAACTGTTTACAGAGCATGGACAGTGAGGCAGTCAGCCCGATGTTGGATAATATGGTTGGGCTGACATTCATTGACATGGATCTTATCTCTTCAATTACTTCCCTGAATTCCGTTTTAACTTCATTGATGGTCCTGCGCGTTTCCTCCAGTTCACATTTCGTTGAGTTTTCGAGTTTTATTTTTATTCCGGCAAGCCGTTGACCAAGTCCGTCATGCAATTCCATTGATAATCGCTGTCGCTCCAATTCCTGCCCATCGATCAGGGCGGACATCACCTTACGACGTTCCTTTTCAAGACGGGCTTCTGCTTCTATTTTTTCTGTAATATCACGCGAAACGCATTGAACGCTGTTAATTTTTCCTTTTTCATCCCTGATAAATAATAGCTTGGTATCAAGCCAGATAATTTCTTTGTTTTTTTTCTTTATCCGGCACATGAACCCCCGGCTGGGAGACTTTTTTAACAACATATCCCTGATAATTTCCCTGATTCTGTGTATATCCTCATCCACAATAAAATGGGAAATCTTTCTACCAATGACCTTTCCGGGCACATATCCCAAATGGTCACAAGCAGAATCATTTACATACAAAATCTTACCGGACCTGTCAATAACCGATAAGGCATCTACCATATTCTGAGCCAGCAACCTGTATTTTTCCTCACTGTCTTTTAAGGCTGTTTCCGTTTGTTTACGCATTACTGATGTTCCAATATGCATTGCTATGCCTTCGAGGTACTGAATAACCTCATTGGTAAATCGTCCTTTTCTCTTATCGTACAAATGAATCATGCCAACCGTTTTGTCATTCATCCTGACCGGTACCAGCGCCACAGAAGCATATCCCCGGTGGAAACAGGTTTTTCGGTTATAACAACTGCTGTCCCCTTCAGCAGGCAAATCAGTGTAAAGCTCAGCATCATTGGTCCAGAAACTGCCGTTAAATAAACAACTTTTATCACCATGGAGGGTTTTTCCATGAAGAACGAGATCGCAATAACATCCGGAAAATTTGTTGTCAATATTTTTCTTATGTTTAGGGCCTTTTGCGTCATCTTTAAATGGAAACTTTTTTGCCGGAAATAAATTTCCGGAAAAACCGATTTGCTCATAAAAAAGATTATCATCACCTTCCTGGAGGCAAATGCCTGCTGCATCAAATCTCAGCCTTGAATGCATGGTCCTCAGAATACGCTGAATTGCTTCACGGAATCCTATCTGTTCATTAAGTATCTGGAGTACCTCCCTGCTCAGTTCTCCATATATTTCTGCAAGTTTTTTCACAGTGATATCTGTGGTAATCCCACGGATCTTTTTAATGATGAATTGCTCATCCCGCACAATGAACATAGATATCCTGCCAAAACCCTTGGTGTTATCTTTCCTTATATATTCAATCTCCATCTCCACCTTGTCCCTTAAATTATTATAATTCTTTTTATGAAGCTGGATCATACCCTGCCGAAACTCGTCCCGGATCATTTTGGCTGACTCGGGCGTCAGATAATCTTCAGGTTTCTGGCACATGTGTTCTTCAACCGTATAACCCAGAAACTTCACGATCGAAGGAGAAACATATTCCATTTTAAATTTCCCATCCATTATCCAAAGAATATCGTCGGTATTTTCAACAATAAACTGATATTTCTTTTCACTTTCTGAAAGCGCTTTCTCGGCCTTTATCCGGTCTGTTATATCCCTTATGATGCTTATCACGGCATAAGGTTCATCATATTCGTTTTTGATCACTGATGAATTTACTTCAATAGGAAATTCACTTCCATCCTTATGCAAAGCAACATATTTCTGATTTTGCATGGATTCTCCCATTATTCTTTTCAGAAAATTCGATCGCATCCGTTCGCGATCCCCGGGAGCAATAAAATCTACAATGTTTGTATCGATATAGTTTATATCTTCCTCAGCATAACCGAATATTTTGAAATTATTTTTATTTGACGCCATGGGAAAGCCTTTAAGATCAGACATTAATATGCCATCAGGCGAGGTGTCGAAAAGCGAACGGTACAGTTTAGCATTCATATGTAGTTCTTCTTCAACGACCAGGCGCTGCAAAACCACTGATGTCTGGTTTACCAGGTTTTCCAAAATCCCGATGTTCAGAATAGGATGATCATGCTTAATCAGGATATGGATTCCACCAAATAATTCGTCTCCGAAGGAAAAACCCATTGTACAGATCTTTTTCACCCGCAACATAGTTTCCATTTTATCACATGTGCCTCTATCCGGAAAATGAGCCAGTAAGAAATGAATAATGTTGTCGCGTGTTTCGAAAAATTTCATTTTTTTAAGATCCTTCATCTCATCAGAAGAATAGTTTGAAGTGATTGTTTCATTAGTAAAAGGGTCAAAACCAAAAAGCCGGGAGATCCTCTTCCTGAATTTGCTAATTCCATCAATATATTTAAAAATAAAGGTCTTGCTGTTGTGATTATAGGCTGTTACAAAAACATAACTGTCCGGCACATTTTCAAATATCTTCTGTCCGGCATATTGGAAAACATCATCAAGTTTAGTCAGGCTTAACAGTTTCAGCGAAAATCCGTAAACAAGTTTTTGCGCAGCCATGTTCATGTCCATTTCTTTTTCGGCTGCCTGCCTCTCCCCGGCCTTGTTTTTTAGCTCACGATGCAGGCCATTTACATTTCTGTTGCAGAGGCTATGATGTTCATCCTTCGGTTTCATCCTTCGTTCGGCTTTACGACGCGCTGCCTGCTCTTCATTTGACAGTTCCGTATGCTCAACTATCTCTGACCTAAGCGCCTGTTGTTGAATTTTTTTTTGACCTTCTGATTCTTTTTTACGCATCATGAGGTTTATCTATGCTTTGAATAATGATTATGAAAAACATTAATAATCCATATAAGTTGCCGGATTTTTTCATGTCAGCGAGCAACATTTCATTTCTAACCGAAATATTTTTCCTTATGACATTTTCCGCAGTACATATAAAAAACTCACAAACAAATATATGATTTTTTTTCTAATATCAGTTTTTTATCTTTGATTTTCTTCCTGTTCAGAAAAAAAATCAGAAAATTGATCAAAACTCTTTATCACAAAGTCTGCGTCCGGGAAAAAAGCATTGATGTTTCTTTCATTAAAAAAAATGGTAAGCATACCGGATGCTTTTGCACCACTGATATCTGTTTCATAGATATTACCAATCATAACGCAGTTCTCCGGAAGCACTCCGATATGGCTGGCAATTGAAGTAAAAAAACGGGGATCGGGTTTTTGGTATCCGAGATCTTTTGAAGAAAAAAAATACTGAAAATATTTCCCGGCGCCAATGCGTTCCAGAGCCTTAATCATGTCTTTTGTGTCCGAAGCTCCTGCATTGGTAGCTATTACCATCATGTATTTCTTATAGAATTTTTCAAGTATTCGTTCAACACCGGGGATCCATTCTACTCTGTCCCAGTATGCCATTGGTCCGGATTTTTCAGGAAAGTCACGCATCACAGTATCGCCCCAGTCAAAAATCAAGGCTTTTATATCTCTATTATACATATTTGATCTCATCGGGTAAAATGCAATTCTTTCTGAGCACCCATTTTCAATGTAACAGGTTACAGTTTATTCCAAGCCAGTCTGAAATATTATTATAAACCTCTGTTCGGTTCAACTCGTTCAGCATTTCATGCCGCCCTTTGGGATATAACGTCAGCGTGGTATTTGAAAATCCTCTGTTGTTCAGAAAGGCATACATTTTTTTGGGACTTTTTGAAAAGTTTCCAACAGGGTCTTCTTCGCCCGAAAAAACAAGTACAGGCAGCTTTTTGTTCACATTTTGATACAAACCAGGCTGGTGGATATATTTTAATAACCTGAATAGTTCCCGGAAAAATGAAGACGTCCCTACCCAGCCGCAAAAAACATCCCCGGTGTATTTTTTACAAATCACCTCATCTCTGCTAAGCCAGTCAAAAGGTGTTTTGTTAGGCTTGAATTTCTTGTTGAAAGCTCCAAACGACAGACCATCCAACAATTTACTGCGTTTTTTTTCACCCGCGAAGAAACTTTGCATTTTTGCAACAAGCAAACCGAAATTAAGCAAAACTGCAGGATGCCATGCAGTACCGGATAATATTATTCCGGAAATTGTTTCCGGGTATTTATTCAAATATGCCCGGGTGTAAAACGATCCCATACTGTGCCCCAGCATAACTACCGGTAAACCGTTATAAGTCTGGCGGATATGATAGTTTAATAGATGCATGTCGGATAGCACACGCTGCCATTTGTTTTCACCTGCAAAAAAACCTGTATTTTCAACAGTTACGGCTGTTTTCCCATGTCCCCTGTGATCGTTGACAAAAACCGCATAACCTGCCGCCACCATATACCGGGCAAAATCCTGATACCGGGCGCCATGCTCGGCCATGCCATGGGCAATCTGAATAACACCTTTGGCTTCCCCTGCAACGTCAGGAGCCCATGAATAGATAAATAATTCAACATTATCTTCCGCTCTGAGAATAAACGTTTCTGTTTTCATATCATGTGTACATAAAACCTGCAAATAAAAATAACTGGGCATTGATATAGGTCGCCATAATCCATAAATTGGCATACCGCACCGGACGCCTGAAACTATCAAATGCCAGTATCGTATCAGATACAACGAAAAAAACGGCGCCCAAAAACTCCACTACACTGAATCGGTTGAAATTGGCAATCATATTAACAAAACATAAAAAACTAACCGTAAGCAGCACCATGACATACACAAGCACCGGGATTTTCATCTCATTAAGAAATCTATATAACTTCAAATATATCATGGCTCCGAAAACAAGAAAAACAAGGGACGCTGCTAATGCCGGCACCGTATACCCCACGTCATTTACCTGGTTCTTAACAATAAAAATGACATATAATACCTGCATGATCATAAAAAAAGCCAGCCCGCAAATGAAAAATAATTTCTTTTGAGGCCATATCAGAAACACATCACCCAGAAATGCAAATAATAATGCAAAAACAAGAACAAGCTTCACGTCCGGGCAGTTCAATACATAATAAATTGCCAGAACGGGCATCAGCACAGGCTTGGTAACCGGCACCCATCTGGTTTTATTAAAACCCCAGGCCATAAGGTTTCCGACAGCAGCAGTAGCAAAAATGATCAGTAGCACAATATTGGCAAAAAGTTTGCTATCCATATTTCTTATATTAATGAACAAATGTATTAATAATCCTTTAAATCTGTATTTATTAATGTCATTTTAATTAACTTTGTGTTAAACTAAATTTCCTCTGTAATGGTCAGAAACTGGTATCTGATAATTTTGCTTATTATTTCTGACGGTTTTCTGTTTTCAGTATATTCACAGGTGGTAGTAATCAACGAAGTTTGCACCAGCCCCGCTTCAGGGGCAACGGGTTCTTCGATCAATGCCAATTCATTATACAATATGAGCAGTACCGAGCAACCTCCCGAAAACAGGGAATGGATTGAATTGTATAATCCCCATCCCTGTAACAGCGCGGATATCAGCTGCTATACCCTTGCATCCAATATGCTACAGCCTTCTTCCCCTGACGATGTCCCCAACTGGGGGGCCTTTACGTTTCCTTCCGGAACCATAATTCCTCCACTGGGATTTATTATCGTCGGAGGAAACAATTCCAGTGTGCCTGTACTTGATTTTAACACCACATATTACAGACAAACCACTTTTGGCGTACAGTACCTTGATGGTGATGATAACCGATGGTTTCTTCGTGATGAATATGGATGGATAGCGCTGTACAATCCAGCTGGCGCTCCTGTGGATGCCGTTTACTGGGATGCTTACGGAAACGCCTCCAACTTATTCTATCAGACCGAATATTCGCATAATGTAATTACGACAACATCCTGTAGTGGCACACAATCATTATCTGCCGCACGCAACATAGCAGGCATCGAATATATCGGCATGTGCAGCCCCGGCACCGACGTATCGTTTCAAAGAATCACCGATGGAAGTGCCACCTGGTTCAGTGGCCCTGTAACAGCTACCGCACGCCATTGCAATGGGCCATGTGTCACACCGCCTGTGCTGACATCCGTCGTTCAGAATGAGAGCTGTGCCGGAAACGATGGCAGCATCACCATTAATATACAGGATGGACACAGCGGGCCATACACGATCACCTGGATGCAACCGGCAGGACTGCACACCAGCACCATAAGTAACCTCAGTGCAGGTACCTATATTGTCCAGGTGGCAGATGCTTACAATTGTTTCATTGTTTATGACACCATCGTCATCACGTCCATACCCGACCCGGCAGTAACCTTCACCAACATCATCAATGAATCATGCGGATCCGGCAACGGCTCTTTGGAAGCTGTGGTCAGCAACGGAAATCTTCCAATCAATTATCATTGGGACAATCCGGGTTCGGGAAATACAGCATCACTCCATAATCTGTCGGCAGGCACCTACAACGTAACTATTACAGATAGTTATGGCTGCACAGCAACTAACACCGTCACACTGATTAATTTCTCAGGTCCGGAACTCAGCATCGAGAGTGTTCAAAACGAACTCTGCAGCGCTGCCAACGGTGCTGTCTATACCATAGTCACAGGCGGGTCACCACCTTTCAGCTTTATATGGAATTCATCACCGGTGCAGAACGGACAACATCTGATCCATGTCCATGAAGGTCACTATACCGTGACTATAACAGATATCAATAATTGCAGTGCCACTGCCGATACTGTTATCACCAACGTCCCTCCTCCCGTAATGTTGTTCAGCCATATTCAGGCTGACACATGCCGGAAACAAACCGGGGCTGCAACCATCACCATCAGCGGAGGGCATCCGCCATACAACTGCTTGTGGAGCGCTGATTCAATGAATAATAATACCTTTATCACACACCTTTCGGAGGGTGCCTACCAGGTTTCGGTCACCGACAGTTTTTGTACCGTAACGGCATCATTCTCTGTTCCGCTCATACCGGGACCCAAAGCAGATTTTACTTTATATCCGCCGGTAACAACCATTGATGACCCTGTGTTCCGTTTCACAGATTGCTCCACCGGGATCATCAGCAACTGGCTTTGGAATTTTGGAGACAACAGCACCAGCACCATTAAAAATCCATACCATTCCTACGATGCGATAGGCAAATATAATATCACCCTGACTATTTTCAACCAGTCAGGATGCCTTGATTCCATCACAAAAACGGCGATTGTTTTTGACAGGACCACCTTGTTTGTTCCGAACTGTTTTACACCCAATGGTGATGGTATTAATGATTATTTTTATGTCGCCGGGCAGAACGTCACTGATTTTGCGATTTTTATTTTCAACCGCTGGGGAGGGCTTGTTTATCATTCAGATGATCTCAGCTGCCGGTGGGACGGTACATTTAAAGGCGCCGTGGTTCCCGAAGATGTTTATACATGGCTGATAAATTACTCGGAAGACTGGGGAGGTATGTTTTCTTTACCGAAAAGCAAAAAAGGAACCCTCACTGTTGTTAGATAACGAAAACATCCGTCAAAACCGCTCTTCCCATCTGAAAAAATCTCTAACAGTCATGTTCGCAAGTAGTTTCAGCGGACATTAAATAATAACACACAAAAAACAATACGGTAAGCTTTTTTTTCCGAAATTTGCACCCGTTTTTAAAAAAATTACCTTCATGATAACACTAGGTTCGCACGATCTCACACTAGAGGAAATTTACCGTATTCTGTTCCATAAGGAAGAAATTGAACTCAGCAATGACTCCCTGCAGCGGGTTCGTAACTGCCACGATTTTCTGAAAGATTTCAGCAAAGATAAAGTCATTTACGGTATCAATACCGGCCTGGGGCCAATGGCTCCCTATAAAATCGAAGAAGAAAAACGGTCACAATTTCAATATAATGCCATCCGTTCACATTGTTCAGGGTGCGGAGACCCATTGCCTGACAAATTTGCAAAGGCAGCCATGTTGTCGCGCCTGAATACTCAGCTACGTGCATATTCCGGTATACATCCCGAAGTGGTGGAACTGCTCACTCTGCTCATCAATAAAAATATTTCTGCGGTTATTCCTGAACATGGCGGTGTTGGCGCCAGCGGCGACCTGGTGCAATTGGCACACCTGGCGCTGACGCTTATTGGCGAAGGCGATGTGTGGTATAAAGGCAGGATCACTCCTACTCCTGAAGTCTTTGCCGCAGAACACATAACACCTATTTCTATTCATATCAGAGAAGGATTATCCCTGATAAACGGAACCTCTGTGATGACCGGTATAGGCGTTATCAACCAGATGAATGCCTATAACCTTCTCAACTGGTCCATATTTGCATCCTGCCTGATCAATGAGATTGTCGGCTCTTATGACGATCATTTTTCGCACGAACTGAACACCGTAAAACGCCATAAAGGACAGGATATAATTGCAGGTTATATGCGTAATATACTCTCGGGCAGCAAACTGATACGCAAGCGCCATGAACACCTTTTCGGACGGGAGTTTAAAGAAAACATCCTTGCTGATAAGGTACAGGAATATTATTCGTTGCGCTGCGTGCCACAAATTCTTGGTCCGGTATACGACACACTGGTCAACAGCGAAGAAATACTTATCAAAGAGTTTAATTCTGTGAATGACAACCCCATCGTAGACATTGAAAATGAGAATATCTTTCACGGCGGCAATTTCCATGGAGATTACGTTTCGCTTGAGATGGACAAGATCAAGATCGTCATGACCAAGCTTTCAATGCTTGCAGAACGTCAGTTGAACTACCTGCTGAATCCGAAACTTAACGATCTGCTCCCTCCTTTTGTGAACCTGGGCACGTTAGGGTATAATTTCGGCATGCAGGGCGTTCAGTTCACAGCTACGTCGAGCGTTGCTGAAAACCAGACGCTTTCGTTTCCTATGTATGTGCACAGCATCTCCTGTAATAACGATAATCAGGATATTGTCAGCATGGGGACCAATTCGGCTCTTATTACCAAACGGGTGATCAGCAACACCTATGATGTGCTGGCAATAGAACTCATCACACTGATACAGGCCATTGATTATCTGAAATACCAGGACAACATGTCGGGTTACACCCGGTTCATATACGATAAGCTAAGAGAACTGGTGCCCGCTTTTGCCGAAGACACTACCAAATCAAAAGACATCAAAGCGATAAGGAAGTTCATGCAAAATTACCGTCTGAGGCCGGAAATATCACTGCCGTGAGCAGTTACGATATCCCTCTGTACCATCAGCGAAGGTTTCTTTTTGCTACCTGTCTGCTTTCGCAATCCTTCCCTTGAGAGAAAGCAATTATTGTGATAAAGGAAACTTTATTAGAGGTTACTGTCAGCCCTTATCAGAAAGGAAAATCATAACCTTTTATTTCCAACTCTTCAGTCAGTTTTATAATATCTTTCTGAAGTGATTCGTTTACCGGAACGCCTTTTTCTTTCCTTTCCAACCACACATAATATTCCTTTTCGCCGGCCGTAAAAATACGTTCCTGCCCGGGCATCTTTTTCGAAGCCCGCAATTCACGAAGGATATCGCCTGAAATTTTTTTAAATTCCTCAGGATCAGTAAATGCATTGATGTCTATGGCTATAAAAAAGTGGCCGAGGGGATACGGTATCTTTTTTCCGTCTTGCAGCCCGAGAAGCATCTTCATGTAACTTCCGCTCTGTAAGGCCGCGGAAAGAATTTCCACCACCGTAGCATACCCATAACCTTTGTACCCTGCTGTATCTTCGCCCACCCCTCCCAGCGGGGTCAGGGCGGCTTTTTCGGCGATAAGGTCTTTCAGGACTTCCTGTGCATTGGTTTTGGATTCACCGTTTTCGTTTATAACCCACCCTTTTGGTAAATCCTTACCCTTGCGGGCATATAACTCGATTTTTCCACGCTGGCTCACCGAGGTGGCACAGTCAAGCATAAAAGGGAAATCCTCATCGGTGGGCATGGCAAATGTCAGGGGATTGGTACCCAGCATATTCTCTACACCAAATGTCGGTGCGATAGATGGCCGGGCATTGGTGCCGGTGATACCGATCATATTACTCTTTGCGGCCATCAGCGCATAATAGCCGGCAATACCATAATGTGTCGAATTACGAACAGCGACCATACCCATGCCGTACTTTTTGGCTTTTTCAATAGCCATCTGCATGGAACGTTTGGCAATCACATGCCCCATGCCGTTGTGTCCGTCGACAACCGCCGTGGTCAGGCTTTCGCGGACAATCTCAAACTGTGTCACAGGATTTAATATTCCATCTTTGATGCGGTCGTAATAAATAGGTTTCAGCCGGTTAAAGCCGTGTGAGTCAATCCCTAATTTATCGGCTGTGATCAGCACATCGGCACATGTTTTTGCATCTTCATCAGGCACTCCAGCCCTGATGAGGACATCAACCATAAAACGTTCCATGGTCACAAAATCGACGTAGATAATTTTTTCCATTTTATATAATTTATGATTATTTAATCTATATTATAACTGTTATAACTTAAACCGACAACTTTTAACGGACTAAAAGGTATCGAAATGTGCAGCCGGTTATTTAGGAAACTTAAAATAGGTCATATAAATCGTTATCGTTTTGTTTTTCCCTGTGTAAATAAATTTTGTCTGACTATAATTCGGGGGACCTAAATTTGTTGCCACATTATTTGAAAAGCCATAACCTTCGAGAGGTATATTCAACTGGTTCTTGTTCAGCAATCCGTTTTTATCCTCATCATGAAAAACAGCCACCGTATATATCCCTTTGGGTACGGAATCGAAAGGCACCAGCATACTGGCAGCGGTTACCGGCAAAATAGCCCCTCTGAACACCGGGCCATTATTGATAAAACTTGCATAACTGTTAAAAACAGCCACATTTATGGTTCCAATAATTTTATTTATATTTTTAATAAAAACACTTAGGTTTCCGTGTAATGAATCAAAAACCATATTGGTATCCCTGGTATTCGCAAAAATATTAGGCTGTACAGGAATACCTCCTATGGTCATATTTTTACTAATTACAGAATCAATTTTGGGTATTTTTAGATTGGGCGGTAGCGGCACTCCCACCGGATTATCCGGATTGGTATCATTCGGATTATTAGGATTAAACTGACCGTAAGATAAAACATGTAAAAAAAGTAAAAAAAGAAATATTTGCAACGGCTTTTTCATCAAACTGAGCGAATTTTTTTACAAAATTATGAATTTATACCGTTATTTTCAAACCGTCGAAAGCAAAATGAACATTTTCGGGCAATAGCTTTTCAATTTCTTCATGTTTTCCCATATAGTGGCTTATGTGTGTCAGGTAAGCTTTACGGGGTTTCAGTTCACTGATCAAAAATAATGCCTGTTCGAGATTGTAATGAGAATAATGCACCTTGGTTCGTAAAGCATTTACCACCAGAACATCCAGCCCTGTCATTTTCTTCTTTTCTTTGGGGGCAATATCGCTGGCATCGGTCATGTATGCAAAATTACCAATACGGTAACCGAAAATCTTCAGAAAATAGTGTATAGCTTCTATTGGTATTATTTCACTATTACCTATGCAGAAAGGCTTATTGGTAATCGTATGCTGAACCATCTGCGGGATTCCGGGATATTTATTTTTACTGAACGCATAATTGAATTCTTTTTTTATGATACGCTGAACCGAGGCCCGGGCATAAATATCCATTGCACATTTCTGCATAAAATTGTAGGCCCTGATATCGTCAAGGCCGGCTATATGGTCTTTATGCTCATGGGTTAACAACACTGCATCAAGTTTTTTCACATGTTCACGTAACATTTGCTGACGAAAATCAGGACCGGTATCAATAACGATGGTCTGTCCTGCAGTCTCAATCAGCGCGGATGATCTCAGCCGTTTATCACGTGCATCATCCGAAGTACATGTGGAACAATTACATGTGATAACAGGAACTCCCTGTGAAGTTCCCGTCCCAAGAAAGGTGATTTGCATTATTAAACAGTAATAGGTTTTGTTTCAGAAAGCACTTTTTTAAAAGAGTTACAAATATAATTTTTTAATTTTACACCAAATTAATATTGATTCAAATGAACACATCCTTTGAACCAACCGCGGTTTTCAAATTAGATGAAAATGTTTTTGAACTGCTCGATAAAGACTGGATGCTGGTAACGGCAGGCATCATGGGCAATTATAATATGATGACCGCTTCGTGGGGCGGCATGGGCATTTTATGGCATAAACCCGTGGCTTTTATCTTTATACGTCCGCAGCGCCATACCTATGGATATGCAGAAAAATATCATAATCTCACTCTTACTTTTTTTCATGAAAAATACCGCAGCATATTAAAAACCTGCGGCACAAAATCGGGAAAGGAAATAGATAAAATGAATATCAAAGGCCTTACACCGCTTGAAACTACAGACGGTGCTGTGGCTTTTGAGGAGGCCCGGCTGGTGCTTGAGTGCCGGAAGTTGTATTATGACGATATCAAGCCGGCACATTTTATCATAAGTGATATTAATGATAATTATCCCATCAAAGACTACCACCGCATGTATATCTGCGAAATAACAAAAGCATATATGAAAAAACAATAAATAATGCCACCTGGCAATAAAAAGAACAAATACTTGAATAATTGGCAATTAAATGTTCCATACGGTCACTATGATTTTATTGTTCCTGGCCAGAAAACGCTCAAAGAAGTCATATGCGGCTGAGTTCACTTTTCATTTTGACTACGGTATACTTGCAAAAAGACATTCATGCCACCCTTAACATATGATTTATGGAACATCAGGAAATTTACACCCGGCTTAAAAATATGATTCAGAAATACGCTCCTCCTTTGTCGGTAAAAACAGAAACCAACGATCGGTATGAACTGTATACAAAAAAAAATGTTGAGCTTAACGGAAAAAAATACGATGAGTTTTTTTTTGGGAGTATCATACTAAAATCACAATACATTGGTTTTTATTTCATGCCGATATATATTTACCCGGAACTTTTAATAGACGTTCCCGAAACATTGAAAAAATTACAGACCGGCAAATCTTGTTTTCATATTAAAAAATATGAACAATCCATATTTAATGCCATTTCTGATCTCATAGAGACCGGATTTGATGCGTATAGAAAAAATAATTTGATATAATTGTAAAAAACCGATCCGCTATGCTTGACGCTATACGAAAGTATTTTTGGAATGCCGAGATACAGAAAAAACTCCCCAAAGTGATACGGAGCAAACAGATCATTCACCCGTCTGCTGCAAAAAGCATCGGGATATTATATAAAGTCGGTGAAGAAAAGGATTATCTGATTGTTACTGATTTTTTCAGCCGGCTGCAAAACGAGAAAAAAGAAGTTCGCACGCTGGGGTGGATCAACCTTAAAGACCCTCCCCACTATTGTTACCCGAGGCTGATGTACGATTATATCACCAAACGCAACATCAACTGGTTTGGCAAACCTTCGGGTGAAAAGATCAACGACTTCATAAACAAGGATTTTGACATACTGCTAAATATTGACACCTCGGATAACCCTTCTCTGACTTATGCTGCAGCCCTTTCAAAAGCCAGATTAAAAGTCGGTAAATATTCAGAAAAAAATAAAGATTATTACGATCTGATGATCTCGCTGGACAAACCTCCCGAGGTCACCGAACTTATCGAACAAATGATGACGAATATTGCCATGTTCGCCAATAAAACTATTCGTCAGGAAGTTTAGAAATTGTTTTGATTTTATCTTTTCATATCTTTATGCGTCTTTTTTGCTGC
>DAOORA010000075.1:0-19099 GCA_035389045.1 Bacteroidales bacterium
CTATGTCTGCAAAATCTGCCTCGTTTCGCTAAAAAATCCATCATAAATCTTATGTGCCATAAAATCAAAACAATTTCTAAAATTTTGCACAGTAATTTTAGGGCACCTCTAAAACTTCAATTTTCTTCGTACGTCTTTGTTCTTCAAATCCTTGCGTCCGGCAGGCTCAGTACGGGCATATGCTCTCAGTACACTGCGGTTTTCAAAACTTCGACTGCCTCGAACTTTTTTGTTTTTTGAAGCGCCTGATCGGGGTTATAAGAGATGCCCTTTATTAGCTCCCTGTCCGTATTGCCACAACAGGATCGAGTTTTGACGCCATATACGCAGGAATATAACCAGCAATAAGCCCAATGATTGCCGAAACAGAAATTCCCGCCATAATATTTCCAAATGTTAGTGACAAATCCATATCAAAAAAACCTGCAACAATGAGGGTTCCGATGTACACCAGACACAATCCGAGTAATCCGCCGACCAGGCAGAGGATGATGGCCTCGAACAAAAATTCAAACAATATAAAATAATTTTTGGCGCCCAGCGACTTTTGTATCCCTATGATATGGGTACGCTCACGAACCGAAACAAACATAATATTGGCTATTCCAAAACCACCTACCAGCAGGGAAAAACCACCAATAATCCATCCGGCAATCGAAATCACACTGAAAATACTGTCAAAACCTCTTGAAAGCAAATCGGTTTCATTGATCGAAAAATCATCTTCACTGCCCGGCTTTAGTTTACGAATCGAACGCATCACTCCCGTAATTTCATCTTTAGCTTCTGCATTGGTAAAATTAGGTTTTACTTTAACAATTAGTGCCGGATTATAATATTCATGAGAAATATCAATAACATTCCTGGCAAAGTTTACAGGTATGATGGCTTGTTTATCTGTAGAATTGCCTAAAATATCATCTCCCTCTTTTTCAAAAACGCCTACCACTTCGAGTTTCCGTCCGAAAACTTTTACCTGTTTGCCGATAGGTTCCTGATTTTCAAAAAGATTTTCAGCAATGTAATCCCCAATGATGATAACATTCTTTCCGCCCGCAGATTCCTGTAGTGTAAAATACCTCCCGGCCCTCAACTTAACCGGAAAAACCTTATCGTAATCATGTGAAACACACGACACGCCCACATCATCAATACTTCTTTGAAGATGAACCAGGGTTTTGCCCGTCGAAATCATGAACGTGGCGGCATCAACACTGTTCGATCGTTTCAGCAGATCCGCCAGATCGGAATATTTGGTTTCCGGACGGTTGAAATATTTCCACCAGGGATAATCACTGCCGAATGACCATGGCCATTTCTGGATGAACAAAACATTATTGCCAAGCATTTCAATGTTTTTGCGAATAGTCATCTCTAAAGAATCCACGATGGTAAAAACCGAAATCACTGCAAAAATACCAATAGTGATTCCCAGTAATGATAAAAATGTCCGCAATTTATTGATGATAATCGACTGAAAAGCAGATATAAAACTTTCGTGAATAAGTTTAATAAAAAGTATCATGTATTATATTTAAAGAGTAACAATCTTAGATTTCTTTCGTTTAACACCTGTTTTGGTTATCGTTGATTTTTATATGACGGTATAAAATTACAAAAAGTGTTGACTTAAGTATAATTACTCCCGGCGACAACGTAAGTTTTTGTCTGTGAGTTGAAATTTTTATTAAAAATATAAAATAATAATTGGTAAAAATAATTTAATTCGTTTTAATTATCGAACTTTGCAACAATTATAATTATAGGTGAGGATGAAAAGGATTAACCGCGCATTGATATCGGTTTATCACAAAACAGGTCTTGAAGAAATAATTGAGAGGCTTAAATCTTCCGGTGTTACGATATATTCAACCGGAGGCTCGCTGGAGTATATAAAACAATTCTGTCAGGATGTTATTTCCGTCGAATCGCTTACGGGATACCCTTCATTGCTTGGCGGCAGAGTAAAAACCCTGCATCCGAAAGTTTTTGGCGGCATACTGTACCAGCGCAGCAACGATCAGGACCTTGCAGAAGCAGAAGAATTCGGGCTCCCTCCTATTGATCTGGTAATCGTTGATCTTTACCCCTTTGAAGCCACAGTGGCTGCCGGAGAAACTGAAGAAGAAATAATTGAAAAAATTGATATCGGTGGCATATCCCTGATACGCGCTGCGGCAAAAAATTTTAACGATGTGGTTATTGTGCCTTCTGCCGAACATTACAGTAAACTACTGCAGGTGCTTACAGAAAAAAACGGTTGTACCTCACTGGAAGACCGCAGATACTTCGCTTCACAGGCCTTCAATGTTACATCGCATTATGACACAGCCATTTTTAATTATTTTAATTCAGACGGTAGTATCCCTGTTTTCAAGAAAAGTTTTTCCAACCCGACAGCACTCCGTTATGGCGAAAATCCTCATCAGCAGGGAGTTTTCTTTGGGAACCCTGACGAAATTTTTGAGCAATTGCACGGAAAAAGTATTTCATACAACAACCTGCTTGATATTGATGCGGCCATTAATCTTATTTCTGATTTTCCGGAAACTACATTTGCAGTCTTAAAACACAACAATGCCTGTGGAGTGGCAAGCCGTAAAAAACTCTGTGATGCCTGGAAAGATGCCCTCGCCGGTGATCCCGTATCAGCTTTTGGAGGTGTACTGATAACCAACCGGACTATAGACAAAGAAACAGCCGAAGCGGTTCATGCTCTGTTTTTTGAAGTGCTCATTGCCCCTGATTATGAGAAAGAAGCGCTGGAACTGCTTTGTCAGAAAAAGAACCGGATCATCCTGAAACAAAAGATGAATAATTTCGGATCAAAACAATTCAGAACGTTGCTTAACGGTGTCATCGTTCAGGATAAAGATATGAAAACCGAAACACCCGACGACCTCAGGGTGGTCACAGAAACAGCGCCGGATGCCACAGAAATTGAAGATCTGCTGTTTGCAAACAAAATTGTAAAACACACCAAATCCAATGCTATTGTCCTGGTGAAAAACTCACAACTGCTGGGCAGCGGTACCGGGCAAACTTCAAGGGTGGATGCGTTACGTCAGGCTATCGCCCGGGCAAAGGAATTCGAAAAAGAACTGAACAAAGCCGTGATGGCGTCCGATGCGTTTTTCCCGTTTTCAGACTGTGTAGAAATAGCATCACGGGAAGGAATACGGGCTGTCATTCAACCGGGGGGATCGGTAAGGGATAACGACTCCATCGAATTTTGCAACAAACATAATATTTCAATGGTTTTTACCGGATTCAGACATTTTAAACACTAATAAAATTAATAAAACCTGCTATGGGCTTATTGTCACTTTTCACCAAAGAAATCGCTGTCGACCTTGGAACCGCCAATACAATCATCATATATAACGATAAAATTGTTGTTGAGGAGCCTTCCATTATTGCCGTGAACCTCATTACCGGAAAAACAGAGGCTGTGGGAAAAAAAGCTCAGATGATGCATGGCAAATGCCATCAGAACATCAGAACCATAAGACCTTTGCGTGACGGTGTCATTGCCGATTTTCATTCGGCTGAGATCATGATAAAGGAATTCATTAAAATGATGAGCACCAAACATTCTTTGTTCCCGCCGTCTCTGAAAGCAGTTATCAGCATTCCGTCGGGCATCACCGAAGTGGAAGAACGTGCTGTGCGTGACTCGGCAGAACAGGCCGGCGCCAAGGAAGTGCGAATGATACATGAACCCATGGCAGCAGCCATAGGCATAGGTATCGATGTGCTGGAACCAAACGGAAATATGGTCATTGACATTGGCGGAGGAACGAGCGAAATAGCTGTAATAGCCCTCGGAGGTATTGTGAACAACAAATCAATCCGTGTTGCCGGTGATGAGTTTAATGATGATATTGAAGAATATTTGCGCAAACAGCATAATATGAACATCGGGGAACGGACAGCCGAACGCATTAAAATCGAGGTGGGCGCCGCTTTGCCGGATATTGAAAATCCCCCGCCCGATTTTGCCGTACATGGCCGCGATATGCTCACGGGCATTCCCAAAGAGATCATGGTGAATTATGCTGAAATAGCCCATGCACTCGATAAATCCATATCAAAAATTGAAACAGCCGTACTGAGCGCCCTGGACATGACACCACCCGAACTTTCCGCAGATATTTTCCGCACCGGTATCTACCTCGCAGGCGGCGGTGCATTATTGCGCGGACTTGACAAAAGGCTGCACATGAAAACAAAACTGACCGTGCATATAGCTGAAGAACCGTTGAAAGCAGTAGCACGCGGCTCTGCCATTGCCTTGAAAAACTTTGATAAATTTCCGTTCCTCATCAAATAGAGCCGTTGCTTTTTGTTGATGATTTTATCACGAAAATCCTGAGTGTAATTTTTTCTTATGCGCCCGCTGCTCCAGTTTTTGCTTAAACATTACAATTTTTTCCTGTTCATTTTACTGGAGTTCTTTGCGTTGTTTTATATTGTCCGAAGCAACTATTATCAGCAATCCGTTTTTATTAACTCTGCCAACGTAATCAGCGGAAGAATCTATAAAACAAAAAGTAATATTTCGGACTATCTTGCATTAAAGACAATCAACAAAATGCTTGCAGATGAAAATGCAAGACTCCGAAGCTCCAATCAGAGTGCATTTCTAAAGACCAATAACAGGACTTATGTGATCAACGACACGCTTTACCAGCAACAATATGAATATACCGAAGCATCCATTATTTCAAACACCTATCATAAGCTCAATAATTATATTACTTTAAACAAAGGGTACAATCAGGGAGTTCGTAAGGAAATGGGAGTGATCAGTTCTCAGGGAGTCGTTGGTATAGTAAAAGATGTATCGGATAATTTCAGCACCGTCACATCCTTATTGCATTCCAAATCGAAAATATCCGCTAAAGTCAAAAAAAATGATTATGTGGGAACTGTGATCTGGGAAGGCGGAGATTATAATTTCGCCACATTGAAAGACATCCCCGCACATGTTAAAATTTCTTCCGGTGACACTATTGTTACCAGCGGATACTCTTTGATTTTTCCGGGGGGAATACCCATAGGAACCATTTACCTGTACAACCTGAATAAGGGCAACGATTTTTATGAAATAAAAATCCGCCTCACCACCGA
Organism: Bacteroidales bacterium; assembly: GCA_035389045.1. Taxonomy (GTDB): domain Bacteria; phylum Bacteroidota; class Bacteroidia; order Bacteroidales; family CAIWKO01; genus CAIWKO01. The sequence continues at coordinate 5,134 of DAOORA010000075.1, forward strand.
ATTCAATAAAATTTCCTATGTGTATGTGGTAAAATCACTGATGAAAGAAGAATTGGATTCACTAAAAACAAAGTCGCAAAATGACTAATCTGATACTGAAAAATATAATCCGCTTTTTTGTTCTGATATTTTTTCAGGTTCTGGTTTTTAATAACATTCATGTTTTTTCATACATAACACCATTCGTTTATATTTTGTTTGTCTTGCTGCTCCCGTTCGAAACACCCCGGTGGCTGCTGTTGTTATCCGGTTTTACCCTGGGAATAACCATGGATGTTTTTTCCGACACCGGAGGGATACACACCGCGGCCACGGTGTTGATCGCTTATGTCAGACCCTGGACTCAAAATGTAATTTCTTCAAAACAAGAATATGAACCAGGCATACAACCCGGAATAAAAAACCTCGGTTTTACCTGGTTTTTTTCATACGGATTGATACTCACAGCCATACATCATGTCACCCTGTTCTATCTGGAGGTTTTCAGATTCACGGACTTTTTCAGAACATTGCTCCATGCCATGTACAATGTTGCATACAGCATGGTCTTTATTATAATATTACTGTATTTGTTTTACAGAAAAATTTAAATACAGTGTCACTAATTCTTTTTTCCTGCCTCGTCATCCTGCGCCCTGAAATCTGCTGTTTTAAATTCTATTAATTGCCAGTTTTCCTTTGGCTTGTACAGCGAAAAAGAAAACTTGGTGGGCTGCCTGTCGAATTTGAGCATAAAGATCATCACCACATAACTTTCCGAAATCACCTTTTTCTCAATGAGCTCATACCCGTAATATTGCCCCATCATCGGCAGTATTTCCTTAACTTTTACCTTATTACTTTCCTGAAGCTGCTTATTTATCCATTTATTTGTTCCGAAAATATAATCAAACGCAGCATCTGAGCCATTCGCCTGAAACAATTCAAAAAAATGACCGGTAATGTCTTCGGGCTTTTCCTGTGCATAAATCAAACACGGTTTTATTGCTAACAAACTCATAAAAATAATGACCGTTGAAATGTTAATTTTCATATTTGTACAACTTTATTGAATACTAAACCTTACAATAACAAAATTCATCGTAAAATTATTTTATTTTTTTGTTTTTTTATCTTATTTTTTGTTTTTATTTATAACTTTGTTTGCTGTAAACAAATACAACAAAAAACAAATTAATATTCATGAAAAATAAATTTATTATATTGTTGCTTACAATGATCTCTTTCAACTGTTTTTCACAGACGAAAGAATCCGGCAGCAGGTATTTCAAAGCCAGTTTTAACAATATCACCATAGATATTCCCGATGGTTTTGAAGCAGTCCCCAACCAAAACGGATTTCTTCACAAGGGCAGTGCTTCTACATTGATGATCAATGAAATATCAAATTCTCCTTACAGTTTTACGGTGAGTCATTTTAAGCCGGAAAATCTTGAAAAGGACGGGGCGAAGGTTACAGAAATGCAGGAAATAAAAACAGCTGCCGGACAGGACGCACTTCTTTATACACTCACACTGACGTTACCCGGCAAAGACAACACTACAAAAGTTGATTTTGAGCGTATGGTGCTGCTCACAGGCAACAATAATACAACATTTTGTGTTGTTGCAAGTTATCCTCTGATTATCAGAGACCTGATCCTGGAACCACTGAAAACATCCATGTTATCCGTCATTATAAATTAATCAAACCGTTTGGTATGAAAAAATTATACTATGCTTTTTCTTTGTTTTTGTTGTTCATCCCCGGCCTGGCCTTTACACAAACTCAAACCGACACCTATCATGTAACATGGGAAACAGAAAGTCAGGACATGTGGGGCCCCAATGGTTCGGCATTCCTTATGGACACCTCCATCAATTTGTTTGATGTCAACGAAGCAGATGTGGTCACAGCCGGCTCTATCACCAATATTTTCGGCGGTGATTTCGGCGCTATGCTTTCTATAGATTACTGGCTCAGGCTGGGCTCGAATTTTAATATTGAAGGTTTTACAACGGGTTGGGTTGATGTAAATTATCCAACCATCATCAATCTTACATATCCTGCCAGCCAGACTTTTAATCCTGGACAGACGATCACCATTGCTTCAGATTATCAGGTGGATAACGGATGGTACTTAGAAACACAATTTCCAACATCAGGACATATTTCCTTTGACTTTTATTTTGGATTTAATATTGATGTGGATGCTACCGTTTGCGTATGGAGTTGTTCTACTTTTGATGTTTTTGAAGTCGGCGTACCTCTTGATACAACCTTGCTTTTCGATATTTCTGACAGCAACGGCGTGGCTTCCATCACCTATCCCTGGTATGACCCCGTACTGGGATTCTATATGGCTCATGACACCATACTTCCCTTGATTTTCAATAATCTTGGCGGCATTGGCCTAAGCGGGATGATCACATTGCCTTATGTAGAGACAAACGATTATATGCTCCCCAATGACAAATGCCTGTATGCCAAAGGCGACAGCGCATTTATGTGGTTCGACCTTGACATTCTCACCTTTCTCGGCGCCTTCGATCCGAGCCTGGACTCGATCCTCGATTTGCTGAACGGAACAATTAATATTGGAGGAGGAATATCCATTGATTACAGCTTATTAACCATGCACCTGTTGGTTACAAGCTATATGGTACAGGATTTTTCGTTTTGCCCTACCATTTGGGCAAACCTTACGTTTCCCAATCATTACAGTTTCACAGAGACGGTACCCGGTTCAGGGGCCGTGGTCAATTCGGGATACAGCAACAGCATTACATTCCAGGTTGACCATAACCTGAATTTAGACCTGCCTTGTGCCATGCCAAATCACCTGCCGGCATATGTAAAGTTTTCCATGGATAATAATTTCAGAAACCACACCTGGGACAGTATCACTTTCACATTCGTACTTACCGCTTTTACATTTACTTTAAATCTGCCGTCGTTCCCTATCCTGCCCGATTTCTGCATACCTGAATACTGTATAAATATGCCGTTCCCCTGCCCGGAAAAATCCCTGGGTAACGATACCTGCTGGCAACAGGTTTGTTTTCCCGAAGTCTGCACTCCGGCCACCACACCACAACCCGATCTCAGCTATACCATCGGGCCACTTATCAATCTGAGTATCCCCCTGGGATATATCCCTATAACCTGGTTCGACCAGACATGGGAATTGGCAGGATTTCATCCCGATAACAGCGGAGTCGGCTTGTTCGATACCGTGATGCCCAACCAGATGGTGATGTATCCCACCCCGCCATTCTCAACTGAAATTGACGGACCAAATGTGATCTGTTTTGGTGACACCAACGCTGTTATTACAGTTCATTCTATATATGGAACACCTCCATACACCTATGTATGGAACACTGGAGATTCCACCACCACCAGTGCAACGGCAGATAGCATAATGGTCGGGGTCGGAAGCTATACCGTTACAGTTTCTGATGCTAACGGATGCACCTCCACCGAACAACTTATCATTTATTACGTAAATCCTGAAATTTTTATTGAGCTGACAGGCACCGACATCAATTGCGCCGGCGACAGTACCGGGATGATCGTTGCTCATGTATGGGGCGGAACGCCGGGATATACCTATAGCTGGTCGCCTTTCGGAGGAACTACCGATACCGCTTCAAACCTGCCTCATGGCACCTATATCCTCACGGTTATTGATTCTGTCGACTGTGATAAAACAGATTCCATCACCCTTATTGAATTACACCCCCTGCCTCCGGTTAATTTCACTGCTGATGTCACCGAAGGCTGCCAACCCCTGGTTGTTAACTTCAGCGAACTAAGTCCCGACCAGGGCCAGACCTACCTGTGGGATTATCACGACAGCACCGCTTACGACACTACTAAAAACACCACACATATTTATCAGGATTACGGAACGTATGATGTGTCCCTGACCGTGGTCTCCATCTTTGGATGCGACAGCACCATGTACAGGCCCGGATACATCAGCGTCCATCCCAAACCCGTTGCTGAATTTACTTACGATCCCCACATTGTAAAGAAAACCGAATATCCGACCTGGACCGTGTTTTTTGAAGATCATTCAACCTTTGCTTATGCCTGGGATTGGGACTTTAATGATCCCGGATCGGGAACAGGCAACACGTCCGACCTTCAGTCGCCGGCTCATTCATTCTCCGGCGAAAATATGTATTATGTTTCCCTGATCACAACCTCCGACTTTGGATGCAAAGACACGGTGGTTCACAAAGTTGAAGTCATCAATGACATACTCCGTTTTGAAAACGTTTTTACACCCAATAACGACGGGTATAATGATGTTTTTGAAATAGAAAATGTTGAAAAATATCCCGAAAATAAACTGACCATTTATAACCGCTGGGGCATTAAAGTTTTTGATACCTATCAGTATCGTAATACCTGGAATGCCGAAGGAGTTCCCGATGGCGTTTATTATTTTATTTTCAATCCGGGTATCATCGGCAGCAAACCAGTAGAAGGAACAATCACTATTATGAGATAAAACATTATTATTATGAAACGAATATCAGCCTTTGCTTTTGTAAAACTCTCTCTGATCGGCTTATTTCTTATTTTGTCCAACCAGTCACAAGCTTCCTCCATATATGCCAACGGGCCAATTTCTTTTAACACTATCTGGTCGGTAGACACCGTTAAGGTTATTGGCGATATTACCGTCAACAGCAATGTAACACTTACCATTAACCCTGGGACCAGGGTGATCTTCCAGGGACATTACAAACTGAATGTCAACGGAAGACTTAATGCTGTTGGTAACATGTCGCAGACGATCAATTTTACAATCAACGACACCACCGGTTTCTCAAATATTTCTCTGAATACCGGCGGCTGGTATGGTATCCGGTTCATGAATGTCACGAGTACCGATTCCTCGAAACTCATATATTGTTCTTTCACATATGGCAAGGCCAGCGGCACCGGCGACGATGCCAATGGAGGAGCTGTTTTTGTTAATAACTTTTCCAAACTCCTGATTGCAAACTGTACGTTCGACCACAATGTCGCCAAAACAAACGGAGGCGCTATTTACCTTAAAAAATCAAATGCAAATATCAGGTTTAACTCCTTTATCAGTAACAAATGCACCAGCGGAGGGGGAATCTATATCAGTTCCGGCGCCCCCTCGATTTTCAACAATGCGTTCCTGACAAATTTTGCCAGTAATGGCGGTGGCGGGATATTCTGTACAGACACAACCCTGGCAAAAATCAACGGAAACCTCATCAGGCATAATATGGGATTGCTGGGCGGCGGCATGGGCTGTTACAATGCAAGCCCCATCTGTTTCAATAACACCCTGGTTTTTAACAAAGCCACCCATGGCGGAGGTTTGTCATGCATCAATGCCAGCCCCACTTACAAAAACAGTATTCTTTACAACAATACCGGCTCTGGCATAGGCAATCAGGTGGCACTAATGACCGACCTGTGTGATCCTAACTTCTACTACTGTGATATCCAGGGCGGATTTGCAGCTTTCGGTATACAGGGAACCCAAACCTATACCGGACAATACCTGAATAATATGGCTGTGCTTCCTCAATTTGAAGATACCATCCAGCATAATTATCTGATTAAACAGACCTCACCCTGCATGGATGCCGGTACACCCGACACCACAGGGCTGAAACTCCTCAGTACTGATATTGCAAAAAAACCGCGTATCAATATGGCACGTATTGATATCGGTGCATACGAACGCCAGCAGGTAGTAAGTGTCTGTGGCACCATATCACAAAATACCGTATGGGATGCCGATACTGTGAAAGTAACCTGTAATGTTGTCATCAATAATGGCATGACATTGTCTGTGTCTCCGGGCGTTCATGTTGTATTTCAGGGATATTATTCCATCACGGTAAACGGAAGAATTACAGCCAATGCACTACCATCCGACAGTATAGTTTTTACAGCAAAGAACACCACCACAGGCTGGGGCGGGATTATTTTCAACAAAACGCCGGTCACTAATGACTCATCTGTGTTTTCCTTTTGCAGATTCAGTTATGCTAAAAACAATACCGGCTGGGGCGGAGTCATGAACATCCGGAATTTTTCAAAAATCAGGGTCAGCAACTGCCTGTACAGATCCAATTACGCATACAGCGGCGGAGCAATATACGCTCATTATTCCTCGCTGCTTATTAAAAATTCTTCGTTCCGTTATAATACCGCAAATTCAGGAGCCGGAAAAGGAGGTGCAATTTTCTGTGATTCAATTTCCGGTATGAAGATAATAAACTGCCTTTTTGCCTATAACAGCAGTTACTCAGGCGGCAGCCTTTATTCACTTTTCTCGGGTCCGCTCATCAAATTATCAATGATATCAAATTCAAGCGCAAACAGCGGAGGCGGTATTACCTGCGATACATCGAATGCAAAAATCATCAATAGTATCATTGTCAATAATACAGCCACTACCGATGCCGGTGGAATATACATAAACCGTTGCAATCCGGTTATTACTAATTCCTCTGTTTCTTACAATGACGCTATGAACGGAGGTGCTGTCCGGTTAGACCGTGGCATACCCAAATTCACCAACACCATATTACACAGCAATGTAGCTTTCGCCACTGGAAATCAGGTATATATAAACGACACGTTAAGCATGCCCGAATTTTATTATTGCGACGTTCAGGGAGACACTGCAGCTATGGGTAAAAACGGGTTTACTCATTTTCACGGCACCTACCAGTATAACATTGATACCATACCTGCATACACTGCTGCGCCTTCCGGATCCGGGGTTTCTTATTCAGGGATAACCGCCAACTGGTCGCTGGCGCCCTGTTCAAACCTTTTTAACAAGGGAAAAACAGACACCACGGGACTATTGCTGCCCACAAGAGACTTCGGGGGTAATGCTCGTATTTATGCTAACCGTATCGATATCGGCGCTTATGAATTAATAAAACCTCATATCATCGTTCAGCCAACGACAATATTTGTTTGCGCAGGTGATACTGCCGCATTTTCAGTTTCAGTGGAATCAAGCTTTCCTCCAACATACCTCTGGCAATATTCAATATTCGGGATCATCTGGCTTACAGCCCCGGGAGACAACAACGATTCTGTTTATTATATCAATAATGTTTCCCAATCACAGGATGGCTATTATTACCGTTGTGTTGTTTCGGGAACATGCAGTTCTGCTGAGAATTCACAGTCCGCCGTCTTAATCGTTAACCAGCCGCCAACAATCAATACTCAGCCTATTAATCAGACTATTTGTCAGAATGCCTCGGCAAGTTTTTCTGTTACTGCCAGCGGATCAAATATTCTTTACCAATGGCAGCAACAACCCCCTGCGAGCACATGGTCAAATTGTACAGGACTTACTGCAACCCTGCCAACCTATACCATTACGAATGCATCAACCAGCCTGAACGGATATAAATTCCACTGTATTATTACCGGTGACTGTGAACCCGACACAGTCACAATTGATGCTCTGCTCACCGTTAAAGCCCTTCCGGCAATTACAAGCCAACCTTCCAACCAAGGTGCATGTCAGGGACAGAATGTTACATTTAACATTGTGGCAACAGGCACAGGCATTACTTTACAGTGGGAAGAAAGCACCGATGGCGGGGCTACCTGGCATACAGCTCCTGGAGTTTCGACAACATCCTCTTATTCCGTTAACGGGATCATACCTTCCATGAATGGCTATAAATACAGATGTGTTATTTCCGGCGACTGCTCTCCTGCTGCAGTTTCAAATGTTGTTACACTCTCTGTCAATACCAGCCCTGCAATAACCACCCACCCGCAAGATGCCAATGTATGCCTGAATTCAGACACTTCGTTCCGCGTTACCGCCACCGGCGGCAACCTCACTTATCAGTGGGAGAAAAAAGCCCCGGCAGATACCGCATGGTCGAATGCTCCCGGCCCCACTTCCGTATCAGCAATTTATCAGATCGACAATGCGTCGATGATTGCTAATGGGACCTGGTACCGTTGCCGTGTGCAGAACACCTGCCCCCCGGCCATAACATCAGACAGTGCACAGCTTATTGTTCATTCCTTGCCTACGGTTTATTTAGGCCCTGACACCTCAATTTATCTGTATAATGAATCCGTAGACATTGATGCCGGTAGTGGGTTCGCATCGTATGACTGGAGTACAGGCGAAAACACACAGACGATCACCATAGTGGGAACTGTAGCCGGTATCGGACCACACATGTATACGGTTACGGTCACTGACAACTGGGGATGCACAGCCACAGATAATATTACGGTTACCGTCTTGGATAATACAGGCATTTCAATAACTGAATCCGAAACAAACATCCACATTTATCCCAACCCCGCCGACGACCATTTGGTTATTGATATTAAAAACAATATCCATCCCGTAATAATAAGTATTTCCAACATTGATGGACAAGTGCTTTACTCAGGAAATATTGAAGAGAAAATCAGACAAAAGATCATTGACATCTCTGATTTTTCAAATGGAGTTTATTTTTTGTCTGTTACCATCAATGGTAAAACATATAAAGAAAAAATTATAAAACTTTGATAAGATTAACTGATAAATAAAAAACCCAATTATTACTGTATGTTTTCCGTTTTATGTTTGATAATTGACTGTTTTGTAAAAACACAACTAATTAATTCCTGATAATTAATTTTTTCGTATATTTGCGTACTATGTAATTACTTGAAACCGACCAACAATCTATGTATAAATTAACCGGCAACCTAATAATAAGCATTTTTGTTGTTGTCTTTTTTAGTTTGAGTAGCCTATCGTTTTCACAAGGCCTTAGCCAGGCACAGAAAGATTCAATACTCAATGCTTACGTCACTTTACCCAACAGTGATGTCCGGATAGTACCACCTGCTTACTTCAAAGCATTTGCCAATGATGGAAAATTCGGATTCATGCATGAAGGAGCCGGAGCATCGATTTCTTTTCAGGAGATAAGCGGAACGCCATATCCTATCGTAGTTCAATACATGTCAAAAGAACACCTGGAAACTCAGGGTGTAAAATTCATCACTAAAGAAAATGTGCAGACCAAACAAAAAAAAGACGGGGTGATGTACCTCGTCAGTTTTCCGGTAAAAAGCAAAGACGGAAGCAAGGAACTGCAATACGAACGAATGATGCTGTTTACCGGAGATTATAACCGTACCATCTGGATAAGCGCCAATTATCCTGTTGTGGCGCGTAAAATGCTCTTTGTCCCTTTAAAAGAAAGTTTGTTATCGGTACAATTTGATTAAGCGAAAATAACTCATGAAAAGATACCTGATCGTACTTTTTTGTTTGCTTCTCTCTTTCACGTTCGCGGGTAAAAGAGCGTTTTCGCAAACCCATATTGTAACACATAATATTGACTGGGTAACCCACGACCAGAATATGTGGGGCCCCAATGGCAGCCCGTTTACACTGAACATGGATATTGAATTGTTCGATATCAGTTTCGGCGATACAAATACGTATGGTGAAATTGTCAGCTTTTTCGGCGGGGATTTTGGAGCCGAAATAAGCATCGGTACCTGGATAGAGGCGGCTTCTGTCTTTAGTATACACGGATTCACCACAGGCTCCATTGATGCGGAGTATCCGGTAGAAATCACACTGACGTTCCCTGACAATTATACTTTTAATCCCGGACAATGGGTGACAATAAACACAGATTACACGGTTGAGCCGGGATGGGACCTTACTACGCACTTTCCGACCGCAGGTATCATCCAGCTCGATTTTTTCTTCGGATTCGGATTAGATATTTCTGCCACCTTGTGCATCTGGGACTGTGTTACCTTTGATGTTATAAATATCAATATTCCGACAGACTCTATTAATATATTTTACCTGAATTCACAAACCGGGCAGGTATCATACCCTTGCTGGGACGGGTTTTTCTTTTCAATATGCCATGACGATATCCTTCCGATTATTATTCAGGACTGGTGGGATATCGGTCTGACCGGGTTTATTGATATCCCGTATATCGTAACCACTGACCATTTGGGAACAGATAATTGTCTATATGCATCCGGTGAAGATCTGTGGCTTCATCTGAACATCGATATCATACAATTGTTATCGGCAATAGCACAATTAATTCCGCCACCGGCAGGCCCTGCCATATCACAATTTCTGGGCTTGTTAAGCGGAACTATCGACATTGGCGGAGGGGTTTCCATTGATTATGTTTTGCTATCCCTGAATTTCGGTCTTGACAGCTATATGCAACAGGATTTTACCCTATGCCCGACTATATGGACCCGGTTTTCGTTTCCCACCTCGGTGGACTATACCGAAACCGATCCCGGTAACGGGGACTCGGTAGTTGACTCAGGATTTGATGACACCTTCGATATCCGCTGCGGAAATGACCTGAATTTTAAATATCCCTGCGACGGCTATCCTGTCTGGGATATTGGAATTCAACACTATATGACCAATGATTTTACTAATCACACATGGGACAGCCTGGCATTTTATTTTAATATTACAGCTTTTGAATTCTGGATCAATCTTCCTTCCTTCCCGGTACTTCCCGATATCTGCGTCCCTGAATATTGTATTGATATCCCCGGTCCCTGTCCCGAAAAATCAAACGGGCCGGACACCTGCTGGCAAACCGTATGTATGCCACAGATATGCACACCACCCGTCATTTATACTCCTTCCGACCTGACCATCCATATCGGGCCTTTGTTCTCTATGACTTTTCCGCTGGGATACATTCCGATAACCTGGTATAATAACACCTGGCAGCTTGGCGGATGGCTGCCCAACCAGACAGGAATTTTTGATACCATCATGCCCTCTGAACAGATTATCCCCAATCCGCCCATGACCATGCACGCTGAGATCACCACACAGATCATCTGTTTTGGTGATACCAACGGCGTTATTACCGCCTTTGTTGAAAACGGCACTCCCCCTTACACGTATATCTGGTCGACGGGAGATTCAACAACGACAAACAGTACATCCAATTCCATTTCAAATCTCGCTTCCGGAATTTATTATGTAACTGTGTATGACTCAGGCCCGTGTTATTTCTATGATACCGTAGAAATAAGCAATTTGGATCCACCACTGTTTATTTCGCTTGATGTTAAACATGTGACCTGCGTCACTGGTTCCGACGGTCAGCTTACTGCTCATGTAACAGGAGGCACGCCTGGTTATACCTACGAATGGTTTCCCTTTGGAGGTTACGACTCTATTGCCAGCAATCTGCCGGCTGGAACATACTATGTTATTTCCACTGACCTGTTGGGCTGCGACATAAGCGATACGGCCACACTCATTGAACTATGGCCATTACCGGAAATTGACATTAAAGCAGAACCCGACAGCGGCTGCCAGCCACTCACCGTTCAGTTTTATGAAACCACGCCGGATTCCGGTCAGACTTATTTATGGGATTACCACGACTTAGGAATGACGGATACGGTGAAAAATCCTATACATACGTTTAACTATGCCGGTGAGTACGATATTACGATCTATGTAACATCAAATCACGGCTGCCTCGACTCGCTGACCATCGAAGACATGATCACCGTATTTCCCAAACCTAACGCCGACTTCCTGCCTGAGCCTGCCGAAACCGATATTCTTGAATCCTGGGTATCCTTTAACAACTTGTCTGATAATACTTTCTGGAGTTACTGGGCTCTAGGCGACGGAGAATATTCAAATGAAACAGAACCCATGCATCATTACGTTGATACGGGAAATTTCCATATAGTCCTTTATATCGAAACAGAACATGGTTGCCGGGACACGGCTGCACATGATATTTATGTCAAAGAAAGCATTACCTTCTATGCCCCCAATGCCTTTACCCCCGATCAAAACGGTATTAATGAGGAATTTTTTGTTAAAGGAACGGGGATAGATAACAGTACTTTTAATATGATTATTTATGACCGTTGGGGAAAACAGGTTTTTGAATCCTCCGACGTGGAGAAAGGTTGGGATGGCAAAATTAATGGCAACCTGGTTAAAGAATCTGCGGTATTTACCTGGGTGGTTACCTATAAAGACATTCTTCAGAGAAAGAAAAAACACACAGGAAGCGTATTGTTGATCAGATAATAATAATATTATTATTGAAAAATTGTCAGAGAAAACAATTGTTGCTATTTTTGCCGACATCAGTTTTTATTTTCAAATCGGTACATTTTTTGATAAGCCTGATGGTTTTGAAATTGAATTAATATGGAACAAAAAAAGAAAGTTATCATTCACTTCAATAACATCTCATCCGAAGTTTTAGAAGCTGTCCAGAAAAAATATCCTGATGGGTATCAGGATCATATTTTTAAAGTTACAAAACCAAATGGTGATTTTTTTCATGCAATTACCATTGACACCAAAGACGCCAGTTATCTCATCAAAGTGGATGTTAAAATTGACAATGCAACAGACGAAAAGATTGCCGAACAATTGTTTTCAAAAGACGATATCCCCGATATAGATATTAAATCATCAGGAGAAGATGAAGAGGATACTGAATCCCACGAGAAACCGCGTCCTGATGATGATGATAATTTTTAATCCGTATTCGGACAATCCTGATAAATCATTTCCCCCAACTGTAGGTATTTATTTCGAAACCTGCAAGTAACAGTAGTTTATCAATCACTGTATTAATTAATGCGTCCATGTTTTGCGGTTTTGAATAAAAGGAGGGTGAAGCCGGGCAGATGATGGCCCCCGACTGGGCGAGCAACCTGAAATTCTCGATGTGAACAAGATTATAAGGCATTTCCCTGACCAGAAGTATCAGCTTTTTGTTTTCTTTAAGCATTACATCAGCAGCCCGGGATATCAGATCATCAGCGTAACCATGAGCAATACGGCCTAACATTCCCATGCTGCAGGGGCAGATAATCATAATGTCATACTGTGAAGAACCGGAAGCAAAAGGGGCAAAAAAATCATTATTTTTATAAACACGCCAAAAAAAGGGAATGGATTCTGCCGTCAATCCCAGTTCCAATTCACGGACTTTAATGGCATTATCAGAAAATACAAGCCCGGCATCACTAATCTGCTCCCTGACCGTTGTCAACTTCTGTAACAGTACCTCGGCGTATATAGCGCCGCTGGCGCCCGTAACACCAATCACAATTTTTTTTGCGGTCATATTTCGTAAATTGCAGATAATGTTATCGTACTGCTGAATTGCCACCTTTTTTGTATGCGCCAGTATTTTATTTCGGAACCGCGCACCGGTAGAATGGAGTTTTCATAACGCAGGTTGGCTTTAAAGTGTTTTAGGATGTTTATCCCTAATCCGCCTATGGCGCTGAAATCAAACTTATTAAAACGGGGACGCTGAGAATCAGACACTAAACCATACTCATCCTTTTCAATATTGATATTTTTCATCAGCACTCCCATTGCCGGACCGGTTTCAAACCAGAACCTATTGGAAAACTGCCACTTATATAACAGGGCAAGTTCAACATAATGCAGATTCAGCTTATAAACAGAATAATCATTATTCTTTGGATGGGGGTTTTTACTGCTGCCTTTTAGTATATAATATAACTCCAACTGTAAGGCTGACTTTTCATCAAAATGGAAGTTGGTAAATGCTCCGGCATAAGGGCCGGCTTTATTGAATCCCGAAAGCTGATCACCGGAAATCTGCGATGCTGCAATACCGGCAAAAAATCCACCATGAAATTTTTGTGAATACGTAAAAGACATACCTGCAATGAAAAATAATAATACAAACAGTTGTCTCATATTTCTTACTTGTTTTATGCTATAAATAAATCCTTTATTTAAACTATAAAAACGGTTCACTGGATCGTGATTTGTTTTGTAAAAATAATATTTTTTTCAATAACAGCCTTTTTATGCCATTTACCATTCTCCCTGTTCCTCGCCTGGGTTTGACACTTGAACCGCCCATACCCCTCTGAAACCCTTATTCAGCAAGG
>DAOORA010000076.1:0-19059 GCA_035389045.1 Bacteroidales bacterium
TTTTTTTCACATCAACAGTCTGCATCCCTTTAAAATCAAGCATTACAGCAATCAACAAATTTAAAGTTTTGCAGACAACTGTTTTTTTTAAAAAATTTTTTCTAAAAAAAACAGGCATCAAAATATCATTGATGCCTGAAATTAAAGGTGTTTTTAAACCTTTTTATTTTTTCTTACTACCGCAGCAGCCTTTTTTTGCAGGTGCTTTTGCTGGTTTTTCAGTTTTGGTTTTGGTTGTTTTTTTTGCTGTTGCCATTGTATATAAAGTTAATTTCGATGTAAAAATACCATCAAAAAACCGCTGTTTAAAGAATGTGGCACAAAGAAATAAACATATTTATTAACACTGATTATTGTGTTTGGGCGACGGTGAAAACATATATGCAACCATGAATACCAAAAACATTACAGAAACAAATTCATATCAGTTATTAATGACCAAAAAACATGCACCTGAAAAAATATTTCAGTTGTATCAGAATTATTGAATATCTTTGCATCAGTTTATTAACCAAAAATTATTGACATGGCTTATAAAATTTCTGACGACTGTACAGCATGTGGTACATGCATTGATGAATGTCCCGTTGAAGCTATCTCTGAAGGCGACATTTATAAAATCAATCCTGAAGTGTGCACCGATTGTGGCGCATGTGCTGATGTTTGCCCGGTGGAAGCTATTCACCCGGAATAATAACCACATTGTTATTCAAAAAAACCCTTCCGGCAAAGAAGGGTTTTTTTATTTTATCATTATCCGGGGTTTAGTGATTTTATTATTTTTGTTAAAATAATTCTTAAATACAAATTTTTTCATGAGGAAACATGTCGATTTTCTTGTTATCGGTTCGGGTATTGCGGGATTGAGTTATGCCTTGAAAGTTGCTGAAAAAGGAAGTGTTTGCATCATCACCAAATCTAAAGCAGAAGAATCTTCCACCAACTTTGCACAGGGAGGCATAGCAGCTGTAATGTACGATCCTGATTCTTTTGAAAAACATATAAAGGATACGCTTATCGCCGGCGCCGGCCTCTGCGATGAAAACATGGTGCGTATCACCATCACGGAATCTACTGAACGTATCAGAGAACTGATAAGCTGGGGAACTGAATTTGACAAAACAGCATCCGGAAAATTCGACCTCGCAAAAGAAGGCGGGCATTCCGAATACCGTGTTCTGCACAACAAAGATCATACAGGCGCCTCCATAGAAAAAGCCCTGCTCAATGAGGTGAAGAATCATAAAAACATTGCGGTTTTAGAAGATTATTTTGCAATTGACCTGATCACTGAGCATCATTTAGGTGTCGAAGTAACCCGTCAGACGGCCGGAATACACTGTTTCGGGGCTTATGTGTTGAATCCCGAAGAAGACAAGATCACAACGGTTTTGTCAAAAATCACCATGGTAGCAACGGGTGGCGTCGGAAATGTATACGGGAACACCACAAACCCACCAATAGCCACCGGTGATGGTATTGCCATGGTATACCGCGCCAAAGGACAGATCGAGCACATGGAGTTTTTGCAGTTTCACCCTACTTCCTTATATAATCCCAAAGAACGGCCTTCCTTTCTGATCAGTGAAGCCGTCAGAGGTTTTGGGGGCATACTGAAAACTCTTGATGGCTGTGAATTCATGCAAAAATACGATCCCCGGCTGTGCCTTGCCCCGCGCGACATTGTAGCACGTGCTATCGACAGCGAAATGAAACTTCGCGGTGAAGAATATGCTTACCTTGATTGCCGCCACCTCGACAAAAACCAGCTTATCAACCGTTTCCCTACCATCTATGCAAAATGCCTGAGCATCGGCATCGACATTACCCGGGAAATGATACCTGTTGTCCCTGCCGCTCACTACATGTGCGGCGGTATAAAAATCGATGAATATGGCCGGAGTTCAATAAAGAATCTGTATGCTGCCGGCGAATGTGCCTGCACCGGGCTGCATGGCGCCAACCGACTTGCCTCCAACTCTTTGCTCGAAGCGGTGGTTTTTTCGCATCGTGCGGCCATTGACTCCATGCAACAACTAAAACAAGTTGAACTGAATGACAACATTCCGGATTGGAACGCCGAAGGAACCGTTCTGAACGAAGAAATGATCCTGATCACGCAGACCACAAAAGAACTCCGTGAGATCATGAGCAACTATGTCGGCATCGTCCGCTCAGACCTCCGCCTGAAAAGAGCTATGGACAGGCTCAGAATCCTGTATCGTGAAACAGAAGAACTATACGAACGCTCTATCCTGACCAAAAAAATCTGCGAACTGCGCAATATGATAAATGTAGCTTACCTGATCATTAAAATGGCTGCGCTGCGAAAAGAAAGCCGCGGGCTTCATTATTCTCTCGATTACCCTGAACTAAAAAAATAATGTTATGGCTCTGATGAAAAAAGTAAACGGCATCAGCCCCAAATGGGGAGCAAATTGTTTTTTTGCTGAAAATGCCACACTCGCCGGCGACGTGGTATTGGGCGCAGAATGCAGTGTATGGTTCA
The DNA here is from genome assembly GCA_035389045.1 of Bacteroidales bacterium. Classification (GTDB taxonomy): domain Bacteria; phylum Bacteroidota; class Bacteroidia; order Bacteroidales; family CAIWKO01; genus CAIWKO01. Next base: position 2,510 of record DAOORA010000076.1, read on the forward strand.
ATGCCGTTATCCGTGGTGATGTGCACAGTATACGCATTGGTAATAATGTAAACATACAGGATGGAGCTGTGGTTCACTGTACCTATCAGAAGGCCTCTGTTACCATAGGCAATAATGTTTCCATCGCACACCGGGCCATTATCCACGGGTGTACTATTAATGATAATGTTCTGATCGGGATGGGCGCCATCATTATGGATGGTGTGATTATCGAAAGCAACAGTATTATTGCTGCAGGTGCGGTGGTGCTCGAAAACACCCTGGTTGAATCGGGCAGTATCTATGCCGGCATGCCTGCAAAAAAAATAAAAAGCATTGACAAAACACTGCTGGAGGGACAAGTAAACCGCATATCGAGAAATTACATGATGTATGCCAGCTGGTACAACAATGATAAATAATACCTGTTGGTAAACTGTAAAAGGGATATATATGCACTTCAACGGTAAAAATTACAGAACGGTATGGATGGAAAAGAGTTCTGTCTTTATGATAGAACAAAACCTGCTGCCCTTTGATTTCCGTATTTACGAATCAGCAAATTTCAGGCAGACATGCCATGCCATAAAAACCATGATCGTTCGCGGCGCCGGAGCCATTGGCGTTACAGCAGGATATGCCATGGCCCAGGCATTCGTTGAGGGATCGAACACAGATATCCTCAAATATGCCGCTGACGCAAAAAAAGAAATTGAAGAAACAAGACCTACAGCGAGAAATCTTTTTTATGCTGTAGCCCGGGTGTATAATGCAGGGATAAATAATCCTCCGGACGCCATCGTTGAAGCAGAAAAACTGGCACAGGAAGATGTGGATGCCAGCAAGCGTATCGGAGAACTTGGCAACGAACTCATCATAGATGGTTTTGGTATAGAAACACATTGCAATGCCGGCTGGCTGGCCTTTACAGATTACGGCACCGCTCTTTCGCCGGTTTACCGGGCGGCAGCAACAGGAAAAAAAATTTTTGTTTATGTCGATGAAACCCGCCCGAGGAGCCAGGGAGCACGGCTTACGGCATGGGAACTTAAAAATGAGAACATTCCTCATGTTATAATTCCTGACAATGCCGGAGCTTACCTGATGTCGCTCGGAAAAATTGATATGGTCATCGTCGGCGCCGACCGTATAGCCGCCAACGGAGATGTTGCCAATAAAATCGGCACACTCGAAAAAGCCATAGCTGCCCGTGAATATAAAATTCCTTTTTATGTGGCTGCACCTACCTCCACGTTTGATCCAGATTGCATCAGTGGAAAACAAATCCCAATTGAAGAACGCAGCCCGGAAGAAATACTGTACCAGACCGGCCCCGACCAGGAAGGAAATATGCACAGAATTCTTGTCTGTTCTCCTGATTCACCGGCCATGAATCCCGCTTTTGATGTAACACCGGCCAAACTGATCACAAAAATCATCACCGAGAAGGGGATTATCAATCCTGATAAAAACGATATCAAAAAACTGTTTTCAACATGAGTAAAGAGGAGTATGGTGGCGTAAAATTTAAAACGGTTTTTGTGCAGAAACCCTGGCTGCATCACCCGTTTCTCGAAGAACTGAAAAAGTGGTGTGCAGTGTTTCACGAAAAAGGTTTGTCGCCTCCTTATCCCGGAGGCTCTTACGGCAACCTCAGTTTCCGAACACAAAACAATTCTTTTATTATCACCGGCACCTCCATTGGGTTAAAAGGAAACCTTGATAATACCTGTTTTGTGGAAGTCACCCATTGTGATGTACCGCAAAAGAACGTCTATGCGAAAGGCTTTCGCGAACCATCTTCCGAAAGTTTTATGCATTATATCATTTATAAAAACAGACCGGATATACACGCCATCTTTCACGGACACCATGAGCCCATCACACAAAACGCTGTTGTTCTGGGCATCCCGGAAACAATAGAAAAAACATCGTACGGGTCTGTTGCTCTGGCCGAAAGCGTACTTAAAATATTAGACCATCATAGCTTTATTGTTATCAAAGAACATGGTTTTGTTTCAATGGCAGAAACGATGCAGCAGGCCGGACAACAGACATTGCAGTACTTGCAAGAACTTAAGAATGTGATGGATCTTTAGATACCTGTTCCTTTGCGGCAATTAATATCGATTAAAATATACCAATACATTTTAAGAACAGTTTTATGCTCTGCTTATAAAAGCAAACACACCAGAGATTACCTTATATCAACGGGTGAGTATCAGGCAGGAATGCCATGTGCATAATAAATTAATTGCACATTTTAGAAATTGTTTTGATTATATTTTTTCATATCTTTATGCGTCTTTTTTGCTGCAACTTCGTTAGATTTTTCGACATAGGATAAACTATGTCTGTAAAATCTGCCTCGTTTCGCTAAAAAATCCATCATAAATCTTATGTAACATAAAATCAAAACAGTTTCTTAATCATGGGCCACAAAAATTGTAATTATCAAATTGCTACTTTTGCATACTCCATATTAATAATGCCGCAATGAAAAATATCATCCTTACCATCACCTTTCTTGTTACTATTACAGGACTTACTTATTCACAACAGGTAAATGGAACAATAGTCTCCGATTCGGGAAATCTGAAAGTGGTAAAGATCTGGGGCACCCATTACCAACGGGGTTTTGCTTATGGATTTTTGTGTGGACACGACATTATGTCGGTATGGAATAATTATGTATTTCCGACGTATGGAATTTATCTGAACCTGGCCAAACAAATCGTCGGAAATGAAAATTATTTTTCCATTGATAATCGTTACCGTGTCGAAGCTGGCGCCATACTTGACGGAATCGGCGCGGCAGGTTTTGACACTACCGGACTTTCGTACCTTGATTTATTTGTTGTAAATTTTCTTAACGACCTTCAGGGTTTTATGCCCAAGAAGCTGCCTTCACAAAACTGTTCCAGCCTGCTTGACTGGGGCGATGCTACGCTGGGGACAGACCTGAATGGAAAATCGGTCATTTGTCACCACCTTGATGCCGACCAGCCGGATACAGCGATTATTAACAACCAGGTGCTTGTCATTCATTTTCCGTCGGAACCGGACGAACAGCCGTGGCTGCTTACCGGAACAGCAGGACAGATGACCGCGGCACAAACGGTGAACAATAGCGGTTTGTGTGCCTTTTTAAATTCAGTGGAAGGATTCAGCGCCCAAATAAACATGCATTACGAACCTATAACCCTTGCTATCAGAAAGGCCATAGAAACCGCCGACTACAACAATGACGGGAAAAACAATACGGATGACATGCGCGCCGCCTTATCATCAAACGTTAACGGATATGCCAATGGATTTATAGTATGTGCTGTCGCACCCTCAACCGAAATCACCGACAGCCTGACGGCCGGCATCATCGAACTGGCATCGCAGCAGCCCTATGTCACATACCGCAACGCAGATTTTGCCGATTCCATTACGGGCGAAAATATTTATGCCGCAAACTCCATGATAAAAAGAAATAATGCCTACGATTTTTGTTCCCGTTACACAGCCGTAAAAAATGAAATAAACCTGAACTACAACGGACAAGGTATTGGTTCGCAGGACAATTGGGACATTATGAAAAACTTTTCCACACAAAGTACAAACCTACAAATGATACAGGTTATTCCAGAAAACCGTATTTTTAAAATTTCTATCCGCGACGCCGCACACCTCGCCTATCAAAAAACTCCCATGACACTGGACATGAATATTCTGTTCACCCCGGTAGGAATTGATGAAACAAACCAAACAGAAAATTTTAATATACTAATGTATCCCAATCCTGTAAAAGAACAGATCCAACTTGAATTATCCGGAAACCATGACCATATAAGTTATGAAATATCGGATCTGACCGGACAAATCATACAAAAATCTGTGATTGTAAACAAAACAAATATTGATGTATCCGGGTTTCCACAAGGGTTATATCTTATCAAAGTTATTTCAGACAAAGGAGTTACCGTAAAAAATTTCATTAAAATATAATTTTTGCCCGACTGATAATTTACGCTCTAACCCTAACAGAATTTACTGATCCGCACGATATCCGCTCCGGCGGACCGCAAGGAAACAGGGTAAACAATGCTATCGTAAAAACGTATGCACCATCCATCCGGCATTGGAATGCGATGCGCGTATATTATAAAAGGTGGTTTTATACCTGATAAAAAAGTGGTTTCATTTTGTCAAATGAAACCACTTTCTGTTGTCGAATAATTTTGCCGGACTTCTTTACCGGCTGTGATTTCTCTTTTTTAGGGCGCCCGATCAGGGTAATTAGAGATGCCCTTTACAATTTGATGAATTGTTTGGTTATAACAGATCCGGATTTCGTGTTAATACGGGTAATATATACGCCATTATTCAAATTGGAAATATCAAACACTGCAATAGTTCCATTGTTTTTATAATAATTAAAATTATTAACTTTTCTTCCTGAAATGTCATAAATTTCAATGGTAGTAATACTATTCAATGAATAATTATTTATTCCCTGCAGCACAAAATGTTCATGAGCCGGGTTGGGAAATAAATTAATATTTTGCGGCAGGTCGTTCGTGTTTTCAGGGATATGGGCATATCCGTTCACGTCGATGGTGTCAAGATGATTGATAGGAGGGTTCTTCACAACAGTTACCGTGGCTAAAGAATCCGGCCAGTGCACCACGATGGAGTCAATGGCGGTATGATCACCCAATCCGAATACCATGATAAAAGGCTGTTGTCCGCATTTGTTACCTCTTCCGGCATAAACTTCCCTCATTTTCACCAACGAATCCGCATATACAAAAATCCTTGCTCCGATGGCATTATAGTTACATCCCGGAGGCGCAATAAGCTTAACTGAAACCCAATTATTCTGGTTCCCGATTTCATTTCTGATTAAATATGTTTTAAGGTTATTGTCTTTGGCAAAGATAAGGTCATCATCACCATCAAGGTCGTAATCTAATGGTTCGGTGGCATGTGTTGAACTGAACAGTGTGTCTCCTATAAATCCGAGCTCACTGTTTATATCCGCAAAAGTATGATCAGTGTTCTGATAAAACATATATAGCCTGTCTGTCGCAGGCACATAATGTCCCTGCATCAGCGACATATCTTCAAGCCCGTCGTTATCGAAGTCGAACCATGCAATATCATAATCTCCGTGATGGGAGGATTTGGGTGCGTCCCATGTGATTCTGTTCAGTTCCCAATGCAAATGATAATCTGTGCCTGGGCCTTCATTGATCACGATAGTGCTGCGTCCTTCATTAGCATCATTACCTCCGTGAACCTGCGCCAGCATCAGATCCATATCGCCGTCATTATCGAAGTCCTCGGGGGCGGCAATCCAGTTGCAGAGATTCTGCCCGTTGTCGCCCTGCATAAACCGGGCATTGTAACCTGCAATGGCAGAAATATCAGAGTATGTTCCGTTGCCGTTGTTTTTCCATAATGTCCCGCCCGTCCGGCAATAGGGAGATGTAAGAATATCGGGCCATCGATCGTTATTCCAGTCTGTCACCTGACAGCCATACAATGGCTCATTTTTAATAGAAAGTCCTGCCGCCGTGGATACATCTGTAAATGTACCGTCGCCGTTGCCTTTAAAAAGAAAGCTATGATTCCAGATATTGCTGTTATAATCCTTAAAAAAAGTACCCATAAAAACATCCAGATTACCATCTTTATCATAATCCAGGAAAGAATGCCCTGTGGGGTTGTTTAATCCGATCTCGTGGATTCCGTTATTGGGAACTGTTGTAAATTTCCCTGTTCCATCGCCCAGCAGCACTTCGCCACGGTCGCCGTTATCATAATAGGTTTCCAGATTGTACGTATCGTTTCCGGTGATCATATCCACATTTCCGTCGTTATTCACATCGGCGAAGACGGCATTTAAAATCCTGTGCCCGGCAGAATCGGGAATAATATTAGCATTGATACCTGATATGGGTGTAACATCCAGAAACAACCTGTCGAGCGGGTTTGTGGAATTTGTATCCTGCACATTTAGGTAAACCCTCATGGCGTCTTTACAATATATATCGCCGGTACGAACTACCAACAGATCGGGATAATTGTCGTTATTGACATCTGAAACCATAAGGTAAAAGGATTTTACTCCGATAAGACCAACTTGTCCGGTAACATTTTTGAACCAGGTGGTATCTTGCGCAGTACACGTGTTATTCCAAATTAATAACCCCATTAGAACTATGAACAGTGAGTAATTTTTTCTCATAATAAAGATTTTAATTGAACAAAAAAAACATAATAATAAAAACAGATGCTCAAATTTACACATTATCACTGAAACAAATATTTGATAAAGAGAAAAAAGTTTTCCGCAGGTTTATATCCCGTTGCCGGCATCCTTCCCTCTGGGCACAGGCAATAAATATGCCCCGACAACGTTTTCATAAAATTCCGCAGCGTATCCGTATTATTTTTTCAATCTTCCATAATAGCATTTAAGGGATTCTTCTTCTGCTGCAATAGTACAGTAATTGCAATCAATGCATCTTGATTTTGGCTGAGCGCCGTCTTTGAATTTTTTGACAATATTTGGTTCAATAATAAAAGGCTTGCTCATTGAAACAAAATCTGCTTTTTTTTCTGAAATTATTTTGTTTATTTCAGCTATTGATCTGATCCCCCCGACCACTATCACCGGGATACTGACATTTTTTCTGATCTCATAGGCATAAGCAATATTGTAGCCCGTGTAGGGTTTGATTTTTTTAGTAAGCAGAGGCACTATCTGTTTTGCTAGGCCTTTAACTATTTTGGGATACGACTTATATCTAAAATTATATCTAAAGGCAGCATCAACGGGCAGGATGTCCCCACGTACCGTATACAGACCGTCTTCGTGCACCCCACAGGAAACTTCAATAGCCGCACATCCCGATTTCTCAAGCATTTGTGCGATTTCAACGGACTCTGCCAATGTCATGCCTCCTCTCCGGCCATCATGGGCATTCAGTTTCACCAAAACAGGAAAATCTTCAACCCTGAATTTTGCCTGGTCAAGAATTTCCCTGATAATCCTGAATTTGTTTTCGGTCGTCCCGCCCCATTTGTCGGTCCGCCTGTTCGAATAGGATGATAAAAACTCTGAAAGCAAAAAACCATGGGCTATATGCAATTGAACCCCGTCAAATCCGGCTTTTTTTGCCCTGACGATCGCATCCGTAAAATTCAGTATTATTTCAATGATCTCCTGCTCTGACAATTCCTTTGGAAGGGTTTCATTAAATGACTTATTCCTTATTGCTGTCGGTGCGACGGTCGGGAATCCTGTTACCTTCGACCTGGTCTGGCTTCCGCAATGAACAATCTGTAAGATTACTGGTGTCTGGTATTCATGTATTTTTTGTGTAATTTGGGCATAGGAATCTATATAAGAATCATCATGTATCATCAGCATATTGCGGGAATTACTTTTTCCATTTTGCATGATTCCCGCAAAACCAGTAATAATACATCCCACATCATTTCGGGCCAGCACTTCATATTTTTTAAGTAAACTGCCGGTCGGATATCCTGCTTCATCTGCGAGTCCCTCATGTGTTGCTGATCGGATAATCCTGTTTTTCAGCTTTATGGAACCAATTTCTGCTGTTTCAAAAACCATTCATACTATTATTAATTGAAGTTTCGCATAAAAAAAATAAAATTGATAAATACTTATAATTTGTGGATTGCAAAGAGAATAACATTATAGAAAACAACTTTTTTACATATAGTCAAAAAGAACAAAACCACGGTCAGTCAGAGCAGATTCTCCTTTGTGCGCCTTAGTGCAAACACTTTGTGCGCCTTAGTGGTAAAAAAAACGTAACCACGAAGTCGCACGAAGGAAAATCACAAAGGGACACGAAGGAAGAAATAAATTAAACATCAAAAAAATGGTTCGTATCAACCCTCATTGCCGCGCTGTGTACGGCTGCGTGACATAAAAAAATCATGCGAAACTTTAGTTATTAATTTATAGAAATCATTGTTTTCATTATTTTCAAACTTTTATCATTAAGCATACCCTCTTGTTGAGGCAATGTTTCTGTATTATTATACTGATTCTTTTTATCAGTGAACCTGTTTTTATAATTGCTATAATATTTTATCCATAAGCATAACTAAGATACTATTGTGCCGGATTTTCTGCGTTTCTGACAAAGCATAAAATCATTTTTCTTTCTTTACCAAATATTGATCGATGGCTTTTTTTGCAGCATCTGCACCAATAGCGATCAGTTTGTCCGCTTTATAAAAATCAAAAGTATTGGCAGAATCGCAAGGTATGTTTATCAAGATTTCTGGTTTATACTTTTCGATATTGAGTTTAACAATTTTATGTATCATGGCTGACGAACAGCTTCGCAGAAGAGAAACATACCCCGGATTGCGTGTGTCGTCAGACCCGGTATGTTTATAAATTTTATTCAGCAGTGTATTATGATGGATCCGTTTTTGCCTCGGTTTGATCAATTCACCATCCCTGTCTCCATATAAATTCACGACAATAAGAATATCGTTTTTTTTGCGGACAACATGCTCTGCAGGTACCGGGCTTAGCACGCCGCCGTCAACCAATACCGTATCTTCATGCTTTACCGACGTAAAAATTCCCGGAATAGCAATGGACGCTCTAACGGCATTATAAAAACTACCCTGTCTGAAAACAAAATCTCTTTCGTTAAGTATATCTGTTGCCACAGCCGCAAAGGGTATATTCATTTTTTCAATGTCCATGTCGGGAATGAACGTTTTCATTTTTTCGAGAACCCGATCTCCTTTTATTAATCCGCTGGTTTTCAGCGTAAAATCAATCAGCCCCCAAACGGCCTTTTTATCCAGGGTCCTCACCCATTCGCTGTATTCCTTCAGTCTTCCCATGGCATAAAGTCCGCCGACTATCGACCCGATAGAAGAACCTGCAACAGACGATATCCTGAATCCATATTCTTCCAGTTTGCCAACAGCACCGATCTGGGCAAGGCCTCTTGAGCCACCGGCGGATAAGACCAATGCTGCTGAACGTTTCATAAAAATTTGTTTATCCTGATCTGATATGTTTTCACAAATTAATATACTTGTTTGCCGGACATTCCGAACTAAGTTCCCCTTTGGCAGAATAACAGGACGGTTGCCGGCAGTTTATTACATTATTTACAATGCTGTTCAATTATCAGATTCGCATCTGTCGCTCCCAGCTCAGATGATTTTTTAAAGTCCATGCAAGCGCTGTCTTTCATACCTGCCTCTAATTTTGCCAACCCGCGGTTGTAATAAGCCACAGCATAATCCGGAGAATATTCGATAGCTTCAGAATAATCAGCGATTGCGCCCGTATAGTCTTTGATGTTATATTTAACCAACCCCCGGTTATTGTATGCTTCGGCATACCGGGGATTGATTTCAATAGCTTTGCTATAATCGGCGATGGCACCATTGTGATCCTTTTGTTCTTCCCTTGCCAGGCCTCTGTTATAATAGGCCTTCTCGTACTTCGGATCGATTTCAATAGCCTTGGTATAATCAGCTATTTCCCCCTCCGTATCCCTGAGTTTATAACTGGTTAAACCTCTGTTGTAATAGGCATCCGCATAACGGGGGTTTATCTCAATGGCTTTTGTAAAATCAGTATTTGCTCCTTTGTAGTCCTTCAGGTCATATCTGGCATGAGCCCTGTTATAATATGCCTTTATGTCCGACGGATTATTTTCAATAGCTTTGGTAAAACTTTCCACAGCTCCCGAATAATCCTGAAGGTAATACTTTGCCACACCGATGTTATAATAAGCCGATGCATATCCGGAGTCATTCTCTATGGCCCTGGTATAGTCTTCAATGGCGCCACTGTAATCTTTGAAACCTTCCTTCGACAGTGCCCTGTTATAATAGGCCGATGCAAACTTCGGGTTATATTCTATTGCCTTGTTATAGTCTTCTAACTCGCCCTTATAATCCTTTAAACTATACTTTGCCAGCCCCCTGTTATAATAGGCTGATGCATATTCCGGTTTATACTCGATGGCCTTGTTATAGTCTTCGATTGCACCGCTGTAATCCTTGAGTTTATATCTGGCTAAACCCCTGCCATGGTATGATGCAACATATTTTGAATCAATTTCTATGGCTTTGGTGTGGTCCGAAATAGCGCCGTTGTAATCTTTCTGCTTATACTTTGCCTGGCCGCTGTTATAATACTCCTCTTTAGTCTGCCCGTAACCGGCAGTTAAAATAAAGATGCAGCTGCAAAACAATACCGTCGTTAAGATTAGATTTTTTTTCATCTTTAGATACTCTATTAATGAGGTTGCAATTTACAAAATATTCCCGAATAAGGTTGCTCCTGCTTGTAAAATCAAGACAAAAAAATCAAAGACACAATCTATCTATGCAAATAGATTATTCCTTTTCAGACCTGTTTAAAAAAACTCAAGGTTTTACTGATCAATTTGTATATAAAAAACTATTTTTGTTAAAAAATAAAATCTTTTTTTATGAAAAAATTATTACTGTTTGTATTGGTATTCTGCAATATACTTATGACAGGATACGCACAGGATAGCGAGGGTGGCATTCCGCCAAGTTTTGGAATAAAAAACCTTTCCGGAGATATTGACATGGTCCGGATACAACAACCCGATCTGGTTCAACTGGCAGCCGAAGATATTGACCGTGCTTCAAAAAGCGAACCTTACCGCATTGGTATCACTTTGCCGGTTGATCTTAGTATCAACAACGCCGGCACCTGGACTGATGTTCCCGGGCAGAATGCAAGTCTCTGGAGACTGACGGTTAAATCAGAAGGTGCACAGGCGATAGGTTTCGGCTATACTTCCTTTTATTTACCCGAAGGTGCAAAATTATTTTTATACAACAAAGACAGGTCAATGGTTATTGGCGCTTACACCTCACTGAATAATTCAGATAATTACTTTTTTGTGAATGAAAAAGTAAAAGGTGATGAGATTACCCTTGAATTATTTTTACCAAATGATAAAAGAAATGATGTGTTTTTGCACATTACCGATCTGAATTATTTCTACCGGCAGCCAGAAAACAGCATCACTAAACTTTCAGGATCCTGTGAGGTTAATGTCATTTGTTCACCTGAAGGGGATAACTGGCAGGATGAAAAAAAAGGTGTCTGCAAGATCGATATAAAAAACGGTTCATACTGGTTTAACTGTAGCGGTTCTCTGGTTAACAACACCAGCCTGAACTGCACACCTTACGTGCTGTTGGCCGATCACTGCCATTACTACAGCGGATATCCTTCCACATCAGATTACAATTCCTGGGTATTTAATTTCCACTATGAATCTTCTACATGTTCAGGAACAACAGCAAGCGGAACATTCACCAAAACAGGCTGCACCCTGAAAGCTCACGACACCTACGGACAAAATGATGTTGGTTCTGATTTTTGCCTGGTACAGATCAGCTCAGCCATTACACAAGATGTTTATTATAACGGGTGGGATCGAAATAACACGGCCAGTGCAAGCGGCGTTAGCATTCATCATCCTGATGGAGATATCATGAAAATTTCCACATATACTTCGGCTCTAACATCTGTTGATTATGGAGGAACAGGCACGCACTGGCGTGTAGTATGGGCGGCAACAACCAATGGCCATGGCGTTACCGAACAGGGGTCTTCCGGCTCCCCGATCTTTAACAGCACAGGAAAAATCGTCGGAACTTTGACCGGTGGTAGTTCTTACTGCTCAACGCCCACTAATCCCGATTATTATGGAAAAATGTACTATCATTGGGATCAAAACGGCACAACTTCTGCTAAACGATTAAAAGACTGGCTGGATCCTACAAATACTGGTGCTACATCGTTAGCCGGAATAGCTTCCTGTTCATCCTGCACTCCGCCCAGCACGCAGGCAACCTCATTTACCTCATCTTCCCTCACCAATACGTCCATGACCGTTGGCTGGACCCGTGGAAACGGCACCGGAGGTGTAATCGTGGTTGCAAGAGCCGGGAGCGCTGTAAATGCCAACCCTGTGAACGGAACCAATTACACCGCCAGTGCAACTTTTGGCAGCGGCACACAAATCGGTACGGCAAATTATGTTGTATACAAAGGTACAGGTACTTCGGTAAATGTTACCGGATTATCGGCTGGCACAGCATATTATTATGCAGTGTATGAGTATAACACCACCGGTATCTGTTATAAAACACCCGCACTGACCGGTAATGCAACAACCACTGGCACCGTGGTCACTACTTGTGACACCCTGACAAACATTCTTCCAACAGATACGCTGACCCTTTATGGGTTCTCAGGCACCAACTGGGGAACATGGACCGGTCATAACTCGTATTCATTTTCTGAATTTGCCGAGCATTATTCAGGACTGACATCCGGCAGCATTTCAGGCCTTGAAGTATTTGTTGGGACAGCCTTTAGCGGGGCAATCGGCGGAAACCATAAAGTTACCTTTAACGTTTACCAGGGGGGCACAACACCCGGAACTGTATTGGGTTCAAAAGATGTTGCCATTACAACTCTTACTGAATATTCCATAAATTATATCCTATTCACCTCGCCTGTTGCTTTTACAGGAACAGATATATACGTCGGGTATACCATTTATTATAATTCTCCCGCCGATACGTTCAATGTGGCTCAGACAACATCAAGCCTCACAAATTCAGGTTTTGTAAAATACAACGGATCGTGGTTTACCTTTCCCGGCCTTACCAGCAATTCCCTTATTTCAGCAATTTATGTATCTCCAATAATCTGTTCACCTGTAACAGAAGTCGCAGACAATGAGACGTCCGACCTATTTAATGTGTATCCCAATCCTGTTTCCGACGAACTGATCATTGAACCCGGCGAGTATAACGAATCCATTGATTATGAGATATACAATACTATGGGAACTGTTGTTTTCAAAGGAAAAGTTATGCAAAAAACCAAGGTACCTATGAACAGTTTTGCGTCCGGCGTCTATCTTATTAAATTCAACACAGGAAAATCATTTGAAATTAAGAAAATTATTAAAAAATAAATTCAGAGATATTGACCGTGTAAAATATCTTGTGAGGCACCATCTATGATTTTAACTATAAATACTGATTAATCATTCAGAAAAAAACGGCCTTGTAAAACAATGTTTTACAAGGCCGTTGCCTTAATAATTATCAGGTCTTCCGAAATAAAACAAAAAAACATCTGTTTATACTTCATTTTTAAAACAAACCAGACTCTAACGAATTTTTAAAAACCACCATCATGAAAAAGTTCATTCTGATCGTTATCATCCTCTGTTACGGAGTGATTACAACCTTTGCCCAGGATAGTCAGGGCGGAGTACCGCCAAGTTTCGAATTAAAAAATATTTCTCAGGATATTGATCTTGTTCAGGTGCAGCCACCCGACATGGCGCTGCTTATGGAGGAAGATAATGACCGAGCAGCAAAAAGCGAACCTTATCGTATCGGCATCACCCTGCCTGTGGATTTAAGTATCATCAATTCAGGCACCTGGACTGAGGCCCCCAGCCAAAACGCAAATATCTGGAGACTTACAGTTAAATCTGAAGGCGCCAAAGCTATTGGTTTGGGCTATGCTTCCTTTTATTTACCTGAGGGTGCAAAATTATTTCTATATAATAAAGACAGGTCAATGGTCATTGGCGCCTACACTTCGCTGAATAATTCAGATAATTACTTTTTTGTGAATGAAAAGGTAAAAGGTGATGAGATCACCCTTGAATTGTTTCTGCCGAATGAGATAAAAAACAATGTGTTCTTGCACATAACCGAATTGAATTATTTTTACCGGCAGCCTGAAAACAATATGGCAAAACTTTCCGGCTCCTGCGAGGTTAATATTAATTGTTCTCCCGAAGGAGATAACTGGCAGGATGAAAAAAAAGGCGTATGCCTGATTGATATCAAAAATGGTTCATACTGGTTCAACTGTAGCGGTTCGCTGGTCAACAACACCAGCCTGAACTGTACTCCCTATGTGCTGCTGGCGGATCACTGCCATTATTACAATGGATATCCATCATCCTCTGATTACAATTCATGGGTATTTAATTTCCACTATGAATCTTCCACATGCGCAGGAACAACAGCAAGCGGAACATTCACCAAAACCGGCTGCACTCTGAAAGCTCACGACACCTATGGACAAAATGATGTTGGTTCTGATTTTTGCCTGGTACAGATCAGCTCGGCCATCACTCAGGATGTTTACTATAACGGATGGGACCGTAATAACACTGCAAGTGCAAGCGGCGTAGGCATTCACCATCCTGATGCCGACATCATGAAAATTTCAACATATACCTCGGCGCTGACATCTTATAATTATGGAGGCACAGGCACGCACTGGCGCGTAGTTTGGGCGGCAACCACCAATGGTCACGGAGTTACCGAACAGGGTTCTTCCGGCTCCCCGATTTTTAACAGCACCGGAAAAATCGTCGGTACTTTGACCGGTGGCAGTTCCTACTGTTCAACCCCCACGAATCCGGATTATTATGGAAAAGTTTACTATCATTGGGATCAAAACGGCACCACTGCTGATAAAAGATTAAAGGACTGGCTGGATCCAACAAATACAGGCGCTACATCATTGGCCGGGATGGCTTCCTGTTCATCCTGCACCCCTCCTACTACTCAGGCAACCTCTTTTACGTCATCCTCTGTAACAAACACGTCCATGACTGTTGGATGGACACGGGGAAACGGCACCGGAGGTGTTATCGTTGTAGCAAGAGCCGGGAGCGCAGTCAATGCCAACCCCGTAAACGGAACTTCGTACACTGCCAGTGCCACGTTTGGCAGTGGTACACAAATAGGCACGGCAAATTATGTTGTTTACAAAGGTACAGGTACTTCGGTAAATGTTACCGGATTATCGGCTGGCACAGCATATTATTATGCAGTTTATGAGTATAACACTACCGGCACTTGTTATAAAACACCGGCGCTGACCGGGAATGCAACCACCACGGGATCCTCCGGCACCACTTGTGATACACTGACCAACATACTTCCCACCGATACACTCACTCTTTATGGTTTTGGCGGTAGTAACTGGGGAACCTGGACAGGGCATAACTCCTATTCATTTTCTGAATTTGCAGAGCATTACACCGGCGTAACATCTTCGAGTATTTCCGGCCTTGAAGTATTCGTTGGAACAGCCTTTAGCGGAGCAACAGGCGGAAATCATAAAGTCACATTTAATGTATATCAGGGCGGCACTACCCCCGGAACTGTTTTGGGATCAACCGATGTGGCATTGACAACCTTAAATGATTATGCCATAAATTATATAACATTCCCCACGCCGGTTGCTTTTACTGGAACTGACGTATATGTCGGCTATACTATTTATTATAACACTCCTGCGGACACGTTCAATGTGGCACAAACAACATCAAGTCTTACCAATTCAGGATTTGTAAAATACAGCGGCTCCTGGTATTCATTTTCTGCCCTCACCGGGAATGCCCTCGTTTCCGCCATATATGTTTCTCCGATCATCTGTACCAGTTGCAATCTCCCTGCCGCAGCAGGCTCCATTACCGGCTCTCCATCGGTATGCCAGGGACAAAACAACGTGGCCTACACGGTACCTGCCATAACAGATGCTTCGAGCTATATCTGGTCATACTCCGGTACCGGAGCTACCATTTCAGGATCCTCTAACTCCGTGAGCATCAATTTTTCAGCTTCAGCAACATCGGGAAATCTGACAGTCATGGGAACTAATGCCTGTGGCAACGGACCTGTATCTGCAAATTACCCTGTTAGCGTAAACCCCACACCTACCGTGACGGTTCCGGCTAATATCTCTGTCTGTAATAACGGGGCTGTCGCTGCAACCAGTTTTACCAGTACTCCCACCGGCGGCACATTTACCTGGACCAATTCCAATACCGCTATCGGCTTGGCGGCCAGCGGTTCCGGAAACATTGCATCGTTTACAGCCGCCAACACCGGTACGACACCAATTTCTTCCACCATCACTGTTACTCCTTATTTAAATGGATGTGTTGGCACACCGTCATCCTATACTATTACTGTAAACCCCACGCCTACAGTCACGGTTCCGGCTAATATCTCTGTCTGTAATAACGGGGCTGTCGCTGCAACCAGTTTTACCAGTACTCCCACCGGCGGCACCTTTACATGGACCAATTCCAATACCGCTATCGGCCTTGCCGCCAGCGGCACCGGGAACATCGCTGCGTTTACAGCCACCAATACCGGTACGACATCGATTTCGGCTACAATAACTGTAACACCGACGGTAAACGGTTGTGCCGGAACGCCTTCTTCCTATACCATTACCGTTAAACCCACTCCTACAGTCACGGTTCCGGCTAATATCTCTGTCTGTAATAACGGGACTGTCGCTGCAACCAGTTTTACCAGTACTCCCACCGGCGGCACCTTTACATGGACCAATTCCAATACCGCTATCGGCCTTGCCGCCAGCGGCACCGGGAACATCGCTGCGTTTACAGCCACCAATACCGGTACGACATCGATTTCGGCTACAATAACTG
>DAOORA010000077.1:0-2402 GCA_035389045.1 Bacteroidales bacterium
TGAACAAATGCGTCAATGGCGTGGAGTGTACCGAAGAAGAATTCCAGATGAACCGTAGAACAGAATTCAAAGTTACCAGCATCGGGAAAAAATAAAGGGAGCTGTCAAACAGTATATTACAAGCACTTTTTAATAATATCGCTAAGTTCAGGAAGATATTTCTTTTGATCCAATTGCTGTGTTAATTTTTCTGATATTGCTTCACAAAAAGCTATAACACCAAATTGTCAGAGATTCATTACCTTTCAGGATATATTTGCTGGAAAATAAAAATTCATATTCATTATAACGAATTTTTTATGATAGTAAAACTACTTATTTGAATTTATTATCCATAGGCATAAACACTACTCGAATCACTCTATAATACCAAAATTTTAAAATATTTATTAAACTAATACATATAATTAAAATGAAAAATAATACAAAACCATAAAATATAATGCATTAGTTACTACTAAAAAAAATTTAGAAAGGTAAAAATCAACTGTCATAAAAATAGTAATGAAAAATAAGAATTCCAATAAGTTAAATGATAATTCTTATATAATTTTTTATAGTATATTATAGTATAAATCATGTTTTATTTAATTATCAAAAAAGAATAGTTAGATAAGCTAATTTATTTAACAAAAAATACTTACTTTTATCCTTATTTTCGAGATTATTACAAGTATTTTGACGATAAAATACGTTATATACAGAAGCTATGATTATTATTATAAAACCAAATACGATCCATGAAAAAAGCCATACTCTTTTTTACATTTTTTTTATTATTAATAATCTTTCCAAACCCAAGAGTTTATGGACAACCGGGATGTGCCAGTGTGACCATAACCACAAATGGAGGGAACGATTTTATATTGCCTTGTCTTCAGTCTTGTACAACTTTAGAAGCAATTGCAATTCAAACCAGTGGCCAGACAAGTACATATTCGGTTTCTGCCGTTCCATATGCTCCTCCCTATCCATACGACACAGGGACTCCAATTTTAGTAAATATTGATGATAGGTGGAGCAGTGTCATAAATCTGCCTTTTACTTTCTGTTTTTATGGAATCAGTCATAATCAAATAATTGCCGGTTCAAATGGTGTTGTTTCGTTTGATGTATGGCAGGCGACAGGTTATTGCAACTATGCTTTTATTGATTCATGTCCATCCCCTAGCTTGATTTTAAATGCTATTTATGGTGTTTATCACGATATTGACCCTACGGATACGGGAAGGTTGTATTACGCAATTCTTGGAGAATATCCCTGTAGGACTTTTGTTGTTAACTGGGATCAAATGCCCATGTTTTATAATCCTAATGAATGCGATTGTGACACCATGAGAGCAACGCACCAGATTGTTTTATACGAAACTTCAAATATTATAGAAGTATATATTAAGAACAAACCATTATGCAGTTGCTCGAACAATGGAAACGCTATTGTAGGGATTCAGAACGCAACTGGAACTCAGGGCCTTACAGCTCCCGGACGTAATACTATTCCTTTGTGGAGCGCTCAGAATGAAGCTTGGCGGTTTACGCCCACAGGTTCATCGGTTGTTGGAATTGAATGGTATGAAGGAGGTAGTCTGATAGGGTCAGGAAATTCAATTCAGGTTTGTCCTACGAATAACACCACATATACAGCACAAGCTGATTACAGTACCTGTACAGGAATACCAGTCACTGTTGATGATGAGATAACTATCAATATGTCAGCCAGCAGTACAAACCTTGCTCCGGTAAATCCCATTATTTGCAAAGGAGATTCTATCAATCTGACGGCTGCCGGTTCCAGCAATTTTGTCTGGAGCCCGTCAGACGGATTGAATCATACTACAGGAACTTCTGTTAATGCTTCTCCAACTTCCACCACTACCTACACTGTAACAGGTTCAAATCCGGGTTGTACAACAACAAACTCCATAACTGTAACAGTAAATCCCAAACCTGTTATTACAAATATGGCTGTTACAATATGTAGCGGTGGTTCGTTTTCAGTAACTCCGGTTAATGGTATTAACGGAACAGTTCCTTCCGGAACTGTTTATAGTTGGCCTAGTCCATTTGTAACTGGAATTACCGGTACCAGTACAGGATCAAATGCTGTGAATGTTAGTGGCACATTGACTAATATCACAAATGCTCCAATAAATGTTATTTATACCGTTATACCAACTTCAGGAAGCTGTAATGGCTCTGCTTTTTACCTTACAGTCACTGTAAACCCGACTCCAACAGTAAACGACCCTTCAGATCAGGTGGTATGCCATGGTTCGGGTACAACAGTTGTTAATTTTAGTGGCACGGTGACAGGAAGTATATTCAACTGGACAAATAGTAATACCGGTATCGGATTATCTGCCAGCGGATCAGGAGATATAGCATCATTTACCGCTATCAAT
>DAOORA010000077.1:2502-18727 GCA_035389045.1 Bacteroidales bacterium
CCAGCACGCCTGCCGGAGGAACGTTTTCGTGGACCAACTCAAATACTGCTATCGGAATTGCAGCAAGCGGAACCGGCGATATCCCTGCTTTCACCGCTACAAACACTGGAACAAGCCCGATCATGGCCACCGTGACGGTGATACCCATCGTAAACAGTTGCCCGGGGACTCCTTCATCTTATACAATCGCTGTAAATCCCACACCTACGGTTACTGTTCCGGCAAATATCACTATATGCAATAATGGAAATGTGCCTGCGTCAAACTTTACAAGCACTCCCACCGGTGGAACATTCACCTGGACCAATTCCAATACCGCTATTGGTTTATCTGCCAACGGATCAGGGGATATTGCTGCATTTACTGCATCCAATTCGGGAACAAGCCCTATATCGGCAACTATTACTGTTACTCCCTTTGTGAACAATTGTACCGGAATCCCTTCCACTTATACCATTACTGTGAATCCAAGTCCAACAGTTACTGTTCCTGCTGACATTACTGTATGTAATAATGGTTCTGTAATTACAACTAATTTTACCAGCACACCAACCGGTGGAACGTTTTCGTGGACCAACTCAAATACCACTATCGGATTATCTGCCAGCGGATCAGGAGATATAGCATCATTTACCGCTATCAATATAGGTGTAAGCCCTATATCAGCAACCATTACCGTTGTTCCTAGTGTGAACAACTGCACCGGAGCCCCATCCACTTATACCATTACCGTGAATCCTACGCCAACGGTTACTGTTCCTGCAAACATCACAATTTGTAATAACGACACTGTACCAGCTACAAACTTTACCAGCACACCTGCAGGTGGAACCTTCTCGTGGATCAATTCCAATACCGCTATCGGTTTGTCTGCCAGCGGAACAGGAGATATTGTCTCATTTACGGCTACAAATACCGGAACAAGTTCTATATCGGCCACCATCACTGTGACACCCAGTGTGAACAACTGCAACGGAACCCCATCCACTTATACTATTACCGTGAATCCTACACCGACAGTTATTGTTCCTGCAAACATCACCGTTTGTAACAATGGGTCTGTACCTTCAACAAACTTTACCAGCACACCTGCCGGAGGAACATTCTCGTGGACCAATTCCAATACCGCTATCGGTTTGTCTGCCAGCGGATCAGGGGATATAGCCTCGTTTACCGCTACCAATACCGGAACGTCTCCAATTTCGGCCACCATTACCGTCACACCAGACATAAACAACTGCTCCGGTACTCCATCTACCTATACCATCACGGTGAATCCTTCGCCAGGCGTCACTGTCCCGGCAGACATTACCGTATGTAATAATGGCTCTGTAACTGCTTCCAATTTTACCAGCACGCCTGCCGGAGGAACGTTTTCGTGGACCAACTCAAATACTGCTATCGGTTTAGCAGCCAATGGCACAGGTAATATTGCTTCGTTTAATGCTACTAATACAGGTACCTCCCCTATTTCAGCTACTATTACGGTTACCCCGACAGTAAACAACTGCAGCGGGGCTTTTTCCACATATATTATCACAGTGAATCCTACGCCAACAGTTACTGTGCCTTCAAACATCACGTTATGTAATAATAGCAGTGTAGCGGCAACGAATTTCACCAGCATTCCTGCCGGTGGAACTTTTACATGGACCAATTCCAACACAGCTATAGGCTTAGGGTCCGCCGGAACCGGAAATATCGCAACATTTACAGCAACGAATACAGGATCAACCCCAATATCAGGCACTATTACCGTTGCTCCTTCCCTGAACAATTGCCCGGGCATAAATTCCACCTATACGATTACCGTCAACCCGACGCCATCAGTCAGCGTTACTGCTGATGTGTCTGTTTGCAGCGGTGAAACAGTTCCGGCAACGGCATTTACAAGTAATACCCCAGGGTGTACCTTTGCATGGACAAATTCAAATACAGCTATTGGTCTCTATGCCAATGGAACGGGGAATATTGCAGCTTTTACAGCGACTAATACAGGCACAGAGCCTATTACGGCGACTATCACAGTCACACCTTCTGCCAACGGTTGTCCGGGTACAGCATCAACATACAATATTACAGTAAATCCAATTCCTTCTGTGGCAAGCATAGCTAATATAACTTCATGCAGCGGGGATACTATTCCTGCGATCACCTTTACAAGTCTTACAACCGGGACTACTTTTGCATGGACAAATTCCAACACCGCTATAGGTATTGCATCAAGCGGAACCGGAGATATACCATCCTTTATTGTTACCAATGCCGGAACCGTGGCTATTACTTCAACAATTTCAGTACTGCCAACAGCAAATAACTGTACAGGTACTCCTTCGGCATTTACTATCATCGTGAATCCCTTGCCTGTTGTTACATTCGGCATATTGCCTCAGCTATGCGTAACTTCGCCATTATTGAATTTGTCCCAGGCATCTCCGTCTGGAGGCACATACTCCGGTCCCGGTGTTACGGGTAATACTTTTGATCCGGCAGCAGCGGGTATCGGTACTCATACCCTTACCTATGAATATACATTACCATCTACCGGATGCAATAACTCTGCATCATCACAAATCGTTATAACAAGTGGATTAACAATAACCGTCACGCCTGACCACCCGTCATATTGCGATGGCGGCAATGTATTGCTGACTGCTGAAGGGGCTTACAATTACAGTTGGCAGCCCAATACCGGTATATCTCCCAATACCGGAGCAAATGTTGTTGCATCACCACTAAATACAACCACCTATACGGTTATCGGGACTAATCCTGATGGTTGTGCAGGTTCTGCCACTGTAACGGTAATGGTTTATCATATTCCTTTGTTGTCCATAACCCCTGTACCAGAAGATGGGTGCAGCCCACTGGAAGTGACTTTCGGATATATACCGGCCGGAATAATAGATACCAATTCATTATCCTGGAACTTTGGCGATCCCAATTCTGCAAATAATACATCAACAGCGACAGCACCTTCACATTTATACATAGATCACGGCACTTATCCGGTCAACCTTAGCGCTCAGACTATCGAGGGGTGTCCCGTGTCAGCCGCCGATACCGTGATTGCCTATAAAAAACCGGTTGCAGATTTCATATTTAACCCGGAATTTGCCTATACCGATAATGGCAGGATAGATTTTATCAACCTCACTACCGGCGTTAACGCATGGACATGGAATTTCGGTGATCCCGCTTCCTATAACGATAACTATTCAGGATTACTAAATCCTTATCACATCTATACTGATTCAGGCACTTATACTGTTCAACTTATTGTATACAGCAGCCAAAACTGCTCCGATACACTTGAAAAGCCTTTAGTTGTTTTACCATCGATCATAATTTTCATTCCGAATGCTTTCACAGCAGACAATGACTTATTGAATGATATATGGAAGCCTGAGATTTCAGGAATAGATAAAAAGACTTATGAATTGTATATTTATGACCGTTGGGGAATGAATATTTTTTATACTGATGATATCGATCAGGGATGGAATGGAACATATAAGGGAAAGAAGATAGAAGCCGGTGTATATGTTTATTATATCGTTTACCGGAATCTGATGGGAAAGCTGTATAAATACAGGGGAACTGTAACGTTAGTCAGGTAAGCCAAGCAAAATAAGGATATCAGGCCATATCCCTTTAGTTATGATTTTTTCATTTTTTACCCAACCACCATTTTCGTTTTATGGGAGTTTGCCTTTCCAGAATTGTCAGTCCGTGGCTTGTTTCAATATGCTCCCTGATCTGCCATTCGGGATGCTCTTCGAGGAATTCATAAATAGCGGCCTTCATCCCTGGGCGGCCATCGAAAGGATTTACGATCCCAAAAGTTTCAGTATCGTGCATCATTATCCATTTTTTCACCCTCATATGATGATGCTCCAGTTCTGCTTTGATCTGCCCATACCAATGATCCGTATCAATAAATAACATATCCGTCATTTTTATCCTGACTTTCAGGCTATCTTTTGTTATATGTCTGAAGAACATGCCATCATCTTCCGCCGCTTGCCTTACCCGCAAAGCATTTTGGCTGACGACCACATTATAACTGTATACTTTTTCACAACCTGAGGCCAGAAAAGCAAGCGTAGAACAAGCTGAATCAATGCCCAATTCAGTAACAATTTTACATTGGGACGCAAAATCAAAAAAAATATCCAGAAGCGGTTTTACCGAATCGTCACGAAACCCTTTTGAGCCGCGTTTGGCATAATCAAACAATCTGAGCAGTTGTCCATTCTTAGGCTTGTCCATAAAGAATAATCATTTATTTTTTATGCGAAAATAAAACGGTAGCATAAGCAAGTTCGCGATTTTTTTCTTCGGTCAGTTCTTTAACATAAGATTTATCAAGGTATTTATCACCAGTATCTATAAGGTCTGCAACCTTCAATTGCAGGAATTCGTTTCGTGTTTCACCTTTCAATCCATCAGCCCAGTTTCGCAATATCCAGGTTAATGACCATATCGGTAAAGCCATTTCATTAATTTCAATCTTATCAAAATCCAAAATACCATCGAAAAGGCTCATCAATCCCTGATAGGTCATATTAAAATAATGACTTGGATATCCGTGATATGGCTGTAAGAAAGGGACACTACAGATAAGTTGCCCGCCAGGTTTCAACACACGTGATATTTCCCTGGCGCAACGAAAAGGATCTTTGACATGTTCAAGCACCGACAATGATATCACAGCATCGAATGAATTGTCAATAAATGGCAACATTTCTCCCACGCCTATTACATCAGTAGAATCATAACCTACAATTTCCAGATTGACGATATTTTCGAAATACTCGTCTCTCCTTCCCGCTCCGCAATCAAGGATCAACCCGTTTGCATATTTACTGATTAATTTTTCAATGTTTCTGTCGTAATTATTGCTGCTGACGGCTAAGGTATCAAGGATGTTATACTTTGATCTTATTTCCGTATTAAGGAAATCGTAAAAATGCCCCGTTTTTTCGATGTAAGTCAAATCATCACAAAGCAATGGCCTTATCTTTTCCAGTTTAATTCGTTTAGGTTCAGCAATCACACTCAAAGGTAATCTAATGCACCGGCCTTCATTTTTTCCAAAAATATCG
Organism: Bacteroidales bacterium; assembly: GCA_035389045.1. Taxonomy (GTDB): domain Bacteria; phylum Bacteroidota; class Bacteroidia; order Bacteroidales; family CAIWKO01; genus CAIWKO01. The sequence continues at coordinate 7,611 of DAOORA010000077.1, forward strand.
AAATGCTGACGGCCTGACAATACCGATAATCCTTCTTTTACAGCCCGTGCAACATCAGGGTTAGCATCCAGGTAAGCATCCTCGTTAAAATTTTCATCGGTTGCCTTTTCCATAAGGGGGTACGATTTCACCGAAGTATTCATTATTTATAAATATAAATAAACCAACATAAGTTATTTTTTTGGCTTGGCCACGAGGTAGATGTAATCGGATGGCAACAGTTCACTCGTTATCAGCGACTTCTCCACTTCAATAAGCACCTTCAGGGCTTTCTCCCCTTCTGAACTAGTCTCAAAATTTCCGGCTATTCCGTTCAGCAGCGGATGAAGTATAGTACCGCCTGTTTTATGAAATTCACATATATCAAAATAATCAGCCATGATCTGTAAAATTTCTCCTGATCGGACGCTTTCATCAGGATCGGTCAGCATTAGTTTTTTAAGGTCGATCCGGTGTTCAAAAGATTTGATATCCACATTATTCTGATAACGTCTCAGTTTTTCGGGTAACAGATTTAAAAGTGCATGTACCATTCCCAGCTGTTCGTTAGTAAACTGCAAATGGTCAGGTCCCACATATTCATACATCACCAGTATACCATCTTTTTTCAGGCCCCTGCGAATCTGGGAAAAGAAATGTTCAAGATTTTTAATATGATGTACCGTACCCCATGCGTTAATATAATCGTATTCATCTTCACCTAAAACGAACTCATTAAAATCCACCTGCCGGTATTCGATATTGGTAATATTTTCTGCCCTGCACCTGTCCTGCTGACGGGCAAGTAATCCTTCTGCAATATCCATCACTATGACCTCGCTGCAGAACTTATTTTTTACAAGCCGGATTTCCGGCTTTGCAGATTCATCACATCCAATAAATCCGGCACGGATCAGTCGTCCATCGAAATTATTTCTTAGGACATTAACAGTATAAGAAAGCATATCCATATTGGGATCGCCTGAAATACATTCAAACTGATATGCAGCAACCTGATCCAGTGTTTCCCAGTATATTTTAAAGCCATTGCTGATATAATGCCGGACAGAATCATCCCAGATGAACCTGTTTTTATAGTCAGCCATATCGAAATTCCTGAATTCGTCTTCATAAGGTTCAAGTATTTCCTTTGCAGCATCAATTACAACTCCATATTCCAATGCCCAGGCCAGCAGTTTCTCCAGATCGCCTTCCCAGACTTCAGGAAAACAAGCCTGAAGATCTTTTCGGATGGCAAATACGTTGATAAGTTCCTGAATACCTGTATATTTTTCTGCTGCCATTACTACTGTTCCCAAATTTTTAAATTCAGAAAAAACTGAAAAAGATTCAGATTTCTCCCTTCATTTTTAAAACAAAAATAGCAAATATAATATCAATTAATACGGGAGTGAATACTATCTTTTTTATCAATCATTACCGGATTCTGATCAAGGATTTTGTAAATAGTATAATCGGCCATTTCCTGAATCACAATATCGGGCTTTTCTTTTTCGATGATGGTTGGATAAAAAAGATGTGTGTAGAGAAAATAAGTCTTACTAAAATTATTGGTTAAATAATACAGAAGAAACCCTCCGAACGAGTCGCCGTACATCAGCACAGAAGGGTTGTTGATTGTTTTATTATGGAAACAATAGGCAGGCGCCGGTGATGAAAATTCAGGATAAACCGGATAGGTAGTTTCGGTTGCAGCAGTCAGTTTATCATTAGAGGGCATATATTCACAATACTTGACGAATTTCTCGATAGCAATCAAAACATAAAGGTCGGGTTTATAATTAGGAAATTTGATCCATGTAATATCTTTTAACGGCAAAGGAGTTCCTGTCTCCGGATAATCCCTGCTGATCTGTTCGATCATGGCAGCATATGCCACATAAGCTCCATAGTGGGTCCAATGTGAATTACTTCTGTAATACAGATCGGCATAATTATTTTTCTTTGCTTCCATCAATGGATTATGAATATCAATAATATCGAGGTCGGTGTTTAACTTCAGATATTCGAGTAATTGTTCAAGTTTTGATTTCTGATGATAACGCCATAGACGGGGGCCAATATACTCTTCATAAACGGCATATGACATGGTTGGAAATACCAGGTAAAAGTGGATGTCCCGTTCCATAAGCCAATCGCGGCGAGCCACCAGCACATCCTTCATTTTCTTCAGCTCCTCCGGTGTAAGCGGGTTGCGGTTTTCATAATTCTCCCTGCACACTCCTCCAATATAATACATCCAATTGTTTTCTCCGAAATGTACATTTTGATTATTCAGCACTTTCCTGAAAATCGAATATTCAATATAATTATTCAAAATAATGATGTTGTTTCTTCCCGGTATCTGGTCTTTCAGGTAATCATCAAGCCGTTTTACAAAAACTTCAGAAGAATCAGGCTTAAAAACAGGACGCGGATTGGTATAGCGCATCTCAGCAGTGAGCACCAGTCCTTCGGAACTAAATAAACTCAAAAGGAATCCATAAGAGATCAGGGAGACAAACACCAAAGTAAAAAAAACAGCCGTAAGTTGTTGCTTGCCAGTAGTGTTTCCCAGAAGAAGTAATAACAGAAAGAAAATTATTGTAATCAGTAAAAAGATATTATGTTTTAACCATAACTGTAAATTTATCTCACCCATCTGCCCAGCTGCCGTCAATACAAAAAACGGATCATTTCCTTTGACCTGCAATACATTACCATATCTGACCATGTCGTTCAACAGCATCTTTTCAGGAGGCAAATCATCATAATTCCAGGTATTCTTAATCAGGCCTGTTTTTGTACAAATTCGGGTGTCCTTTAGTTCCTTTGTTGTTTCTGCGACATCACAACGAAGGAACTTGTTCGCTGAAAGATCAATATTAGTTTTGAAAATGTTGAGGCCTTTGTCGGTTGAAATAATTTTAGTAGCTTCAAAAGAAGGATTGTTGTTATAATAAAATTGTACACTTTTTACAAGAGTGGATGTCTTCAATCTTACCTGATCCTGCAAATCGAGGCATAGCCAGTAATAAACAAACATCATCAACAATGAAATAACGCATGATGCCATGAAATATCGCGTTCGCGGAGATATTATCACCACTACTGTAAACACGATAAAAAACAAAAGCAGCACAAAACTGTCAATAAGATTTTTTGTATTGCTGTTTTTCAGGCAGGTAAATGGCAGCAAATGAACAATGACAGGCCTGCCAACCTGCTGAGCAACAGCCATAACACATTCATTATCAACAAGGATGGTAGCATTACTGATAGAGCATACAGGCTCATTCTTATCAAATATGGAGTAAACATGATCGTTGTGAAAAAGATTTACAGACAGCAGTTGTATGGTGTCATTACTGTTCAGACTGTCAAATTTAAGAAAGAAACCTTCATCTGTGTTAAAGCGGCCTGAATAATGAAGATATTTATAAGATGGCGCGTCAAGTATCCATGAAGCAACGGAATCGGAGCCGTTAATGAGGCTTACAGCCGAAGGCTTTGAGGTCATGGCGGAAAAGTACAGGTGATCGTCGCTTTGCGAAGGTGCTTCTTTCTCCCATACAGCAGAAATAGAGTAATAGGTTAAAGGCAACAATAAAAAAGCATAGTATGCCGGTTTGAACCTAATCTTGATCAACAGCCTGTCGAATCCACTATAGAAAATCTGAAGCAACAATAAAACAAGGAAAACAAGCAAGGACAAAGCTAAGAATAGGTTTTGTTCCAAAAAGGACAGCCATTCAAGGTGCCTGATGAAATAAGCGGAAGACAGTTTAATGTATGGATCGTTGCCCGTAATATAGTATTTATCCTGTGACCTGACCAGGTCATTCAGAACAAGTATTTTCTGCGGCATCGATGCCAGATCGTATTCGGAACAGAAAAATCCGGGCTTGATCATTATTTTCAAATCCTGAAGATTAATAATACTATCGCCGGGATCCAATCTAAGAAACCTGTCTTTTGAGTAATTTACGGGAACACTAAATGAATTTGAAATAAGGACTGATGAGAACTTTTTTTCCGGGGTAAAAAACGGATCCTTATGATAAAAAATCTCCGCATTTTTTAGCTGCGTATCACAATTCATCGTTGCCCGTCCTATAAGGCTTTTATCGAATGTCAGGTGAGCGATGACCATCACCAGCAGGGTAATAAGCAGGACTGCAATAAAATAACGTTTTGAAGGAGCACAGGCCAGTAGCACCAAAATTATCGCTACAAAAGCAAAAATTACCAGCCACAGGGGATTAAAACCTGAAGCACTTGTTTCCCAAACAGTTGGAGGGGGAAGATCAATGATCACCGGCTGCCCGCTTTGCTGCACAACCACGGCAATTCCGTCATCATTTTCAATTAGTTCTGCATTTTTAACATCACATTTCTTTTTAATACCTTCAACAAGTGATGCGACGTGATCGTTATGATACAGGTTAAATCCCAGAAAGCAAATAGTGTCACCCGCAGCAGCATCATTAATCATCAGGCTAAGCCGGCTACTGTCTGCAATTTGCCCGAGGCACTCCATATCTTTGTAACCTCCGGGGCTCACACTCCTGGTTATCAGAGTATTCCTCCCATCAAGCAAACTAAGGGATACCGGTTTTGAGGTTTTAACAGAAAAAAAGAAATAATCATTTGTTTTTTTTTCCGTTGGATAATCTTTAACCTTAAAACCATAGCACAAAAAATAGGCTAGTGGTACTGCCAGAAAAAGCAAATAAACCGGTTTAAGCCTCTTTTTTAACATCCCACGGATACTTTTTCGTTACTTGTATGTTTATACATCAAAATTTGAAATATATAAATGGATTATAAGTTTCTGAAACAAGTCTCATTACAGACATAATAAAAAGCAATATCAAAAGCGTTGCCTGCACAACAGGAATAATTCTCTTCATCCTGCCCTGCCGGAGTTTATCCGGAATTGAAACCGGGATACTGAAAAAAATTCCCAACAACAGTATCAAGGTATGTTCCGTAGTAAAAAAGGCATTTAATCCCAATGCTCCGGGTTTTTCAGGAGAGAACATCAGCGAAAGAAAGCCGAAGGCATGACTGACGTTTTCTGTTCTGAAAAAAACCAGGCATGTAACAATGATAAACAACAAATAAACTACTGCAAAGCCATTCAGCTTTTTCAGAAATTTCAGAAGGAATAGTTCTTCCAGCGAGAGGAACAGTCCTTGCACCAGGCCCCAGATCAGAAAGTTCCATGTGGGGCCATGCCAGATACCGCATACGGTAAAAGTTATCATCAGGGCGATAACGATGCCGGCCTTGCCCCAATATCGCATCTGAAATGCCAGGGGGGTAAAAATATAATCCTTTATCCATGAAGCAAATGACATGTGCCAGCGGCGCCAGAACTCTGTCACCGATCTGCTGATGTATGGAAAATTGAAGTTCTCAGGAAGTTCGAATCCGAGCATCTTGCCTATTCCAATGGCCATATCGGTATATCCGCTGAAATCAAAGAATATCTGTATGGCAAAAACCGCCATGGCAGTCCAGGCCACAAGCGGACTGATTACAATCGAGTCATTATCGACCATCAGATTAACCAGGGCTCCCAACTGATTGGCAATAATAACTTTTTTCCCCAAACCAATAATAAACCTTTTAATACCTTCGGCAAACACCGGCAAGCTGAAAACACGGTCTTTCAGTTGTGTCCCGATTTGCTGATAACGCACCAGAGGTCCCGAAATCAGCTGGGGGAACATGGTGATATACAGAATGATATAAAAGGGATTTTGTTCATAACGCTTGTTTTTCCTGTACACATCAATATTGTATGAAACAGCCTGAAAAGTAAAAAATGAAACCCCCAGTGAAATCATGGTGTGTACTTCCGGAAGACCAGATATACCGGCATAAATAAGATTGTCTATAATAAATCCCAGATACTTGTTATAAATAAGTATCCCAATGAATGTCAGAATTGCAAAAACCAGGAAACCTTTTTTAAAGCGGGTACGTGCAATAAGCCAGGAGAAAAACCATGAAACAAATCCTATAAAAAGCAGCAGTATTACGAGTTTTCCTGCACCCCAAAAATAAAATACCATGCTGAAAAGTAACAGCAGTATGTTTTTCGCCCACAGTTTGGGAACCAGATAATAGGCTGCAAGAAATACCGGAAGAAAGGCAAAAATAAAAACTACCGAACTGAAAACCATGAAAGGCTGTATTGCATTTGTGCAGCAAATGTACTACTAAATTTAAAAACGATTTTTGAGAAAAACATATCCCGCAATTTTTTCCTGCCATACATGATAATTGCTGTAAAATATTATAATACAAGATTTTACAATGTTTTGATTTACCGTTAGTACATCAAAGTTCCAGCAGTTTTTTCAGGTCGGAATCTTTAAAAACGGTTTTATTAAAAACATTGCCATAAAATGCCAGGATTCTCTCATGATCAAGGTGTTTCTTCAATACTGTATGGCTTTTTTGTATGCGTTTAGGATTAATAAGTACATTACGCATCCAGCAGACAAGAAGTTCTTTCAAATCATTGGATTTCAAAGGTACTTTTTCGGCCGGAAAAAGGTCGCCGTAAAATTCAATATCATCAAACATCTTCAGGTGAAGCTCTTTTTGTTCCTGGACAGCCAGTTCAAGGGCCTGAGCGGGATTGGGATCAAGGAGATGATACAGTCTTGTATTGTTATAAATACGTAATACGCTCAGCATGGGCTGGGCGGCATACTCCAGAGATGCCGCGAAGTCAATGGTTTCAAGCGCTTCATCATAAGTTTCCGATGGAAATCCTGTGATAAAAAACACACGGGTGATAAAGCGTTTTGATAAGGCCTCGATGGCATGACGGGCTTTGTCAATATCCAGGTTTTTACCCGTTAATTTCTGCAGGCGAGGTGTCACCGTTTCCACGGCTAAGGCCATCTCAACCGTTCCTGCATGTTCAAACAGTTCAATCAGTTCATCATCAATCATATCGGCACGCAGGCCGTTGGGAAAATTGATCCTTATCCCCGGCAACTCCTTAATGATGACCGACAATAGTTTCTTGGCATCCGTCATGGGGACATTAAAAACATCATCAAGAAAAACAAAATCACGAATGTCACGTTTTTCAAGATGCTCGCGCATCTCTGCCACCACATTTTCAGCAGAACGGCGGCGGATCTTTTTTCCGAACATCTGGTGACAATAAAAACAAGCGTAGGGACACCCCCGTGAACTGAATATAAATGCCGATTTAGAGGCATCCTGCAGGGCGTGGTTCTGTATGCCGCAATAATCCTGCAGGTCAATATAGTTGTAATCCGGAAATGGTAAAACATCAACAACCGGTATCAACGGCCGGGGATCATTTACTTTTACCATCCCATTCTCAATCACCACCGTACCTTGAATATCCTGAGGTATTCCGGACGATTTCATGAGTCGTCCCACCAAATCGACAAAAGTATCTTCCCCCTCGCCTATCACAACAATATCAGCCCATCCGGCCTTTATAATTTCGGCATACGAAGATGAGGGATAAGGTCCGCCGGCGACTAAGGGCACATCCGGCCTTAATTTCCGTATCATTCGAGCCATTATTTCGAATGACTCTCTGGCTAAAGACAGCGCCCGCAAACCGATCAAATCAGGCTTGAACGAAGTTATGATTGTTTCAGCTTTTTCCAATGGGTCGTGGCATACAGAAGTATGCAGTACTTTGAAATCTATCTCCGGAAATGATTTTTTTACGGCAGAAACCAGATATAATAACCCTACCGGGTGATGACTGTAAAATACAGAGTGGGAAGTATTTCTGCTTTCCATGACATCAACATCTATCAATAGAATTCTCTGTATCATTGTATTAATTATCAAGCCTTTCGGTTATCATTATCACATAGTTTCACTTTTGCCGTGTGCTTTGCCCCCACGTAAATAGCAACGGTTATTTCCAGCAAATATAATATTTATTGTTAATTTTGCCTTATTCGGATCAGAATGGAGGCGCAATGAGAGATTTTTTGTACCTGTGCAAAAATCTTAAAAAGGATTTTTCGGGATTGGAAAAAGTAAAACTAGCTGTTTTGGGTGACACTTCAACCCAATTTCTTGTTCAGGCATTGCGGGGTATGGGCTATGAAAAAGGATTTGACCTGCAAATCTTCGAAGCCGATTACGACCAGATAGAACGCCAGGTATTCGACAATAATTCTGCCTTATACGAATTTAAGCCCGTAATAACCGTTGTATTTAAATCCACACATAAATTGCTGGAGAAATACAATAAATTGGATACTGTAAGTTACCAAAGGTTTGCTGATGATGAAATGGAGTCGGTTAAAAACATGAGCTCTGCATTAAACGGAAATCTTCATACGAAAGTTATTTTCTTCAACTATTCCGAGATTGATGATGCTGTTTTTGGCAGTTTTGCCAACAAAACAGCGTTCTCATTTTTGTTTCAGTTGCGAAAAATCAATTATGAGCTGATGCTGTTCGCATCCGAAAATCCGGATTTTTATTTATGCGATCTCTCGACCATTCAAAACATTGTGGGCAAGGCAACTTTTTTTCAGCCATCGGTATACATCAATTCAGGGATGGTTTTAAGCATTGATGTGTTGCCCGAAGTATCATCAAAAACACTTGATATTATAGGCGCTTTGAAAGGCAGGTTCAAAAAATGCGTGATTCTGGACCTGGATAATACCCTCTGGGGCGGTATTATCGGAGATGACGGCATAGAAAATATCCAGCTCGGAAGCCTGGGGATCGGAAAAACATTCACAGAATTTCAGCACTGGCTGAAAAAACTGAAAAACAGGGGGATCATCCTTGCTGTATGCAGCAAAAATTCAGAACCAACGGCTAAAGAACCTTTTGAAAAACACCCCGATATGGTCCTGCGCCTGGACGATATCGCCGTATTTGTCGCTAATTATATAAATAAGGCGGACAACATCATACAAATAAAGAACATCCTCAATATCGGCTATGACACGATGGTTTTTCTCGATGACAATCCCTTTGAAAGGAATCTTGTAAGACAAAGCCTGCCGGAGGTTTGTGTACCCGAATTACCGGAAGATCCCGCTGATTATCTTGAATATTTATATTCCTTGAACCTTTTTGAAACCGGCACTATTTCAGCTGAAGATGCTGAAAGAACGAAACATTATCAGCTTGAAGCCCATAGACAAAGCATTCAGCAGTTATTTATCAATGAGGATGATTACCTGCAAAGCCTGAATATGCGTTCTGTGGCGGAACCATTTAACAAATTCAATGCGCCGAGGGTGGCGCAACTGTCACAACGTTCCAACCAGTTTAACCTCAGGACTTTGCGATATACCCGTGAAGATATTGACTGGCTCATCCTTTCACCGGATCATTTCACTTTTGCCTTTACGCTGGAGGACAAATTCGGCGACTATGGCTTGATCAGTGTAGTGGTTTTACAAAAAGAAAAAACGAAAACATTATTCATTGAAAACTGGTTCATGAGCTGCCGTGTGCTGAACCGGGGAATGGAACAATTTGTCATGAACACCATTTTATCCTTTGCCAAAAAAAATGAATACACCCAGATAAAAGGGGAATATGCAGCTACCGCCAAAAACGAAATGGTGCGTGATCATTATGAAAATCTAGGATTTATCAAATCGGGCAACTCATGGATATTAAAGGTTGCTGAATATGAAAACAAAAAATGTTATATAACAAAAAATGAACGTTAAATGGTAAGACAAGATGTATTAGACCAGGTAAACAGTATCTTTATTGATGTACTTGACAAAAAAGACATCAATCTCACCGATGAAACCAGCGCCCGCGATATTGAAGAGTGGGATTCTCTGGCACATATCCACCTGATCGTGGCTATCGAGCGAAAGTTCAACATTCGTTTTTCTTCAAAAGATATGCAAAGCTGGGAAAATGTGGGTGAAATGATAGATTGTATCTGCGAGAAATTAATGAAGTAATTGATAACCAATGATTTATATTATTCCATAAAACCCTGAAGGTTGTCGAATGATACCATATGAAGATGTCCCATATCATAAAATTCAATGTAATGCTTGTAAATAGTTATTCCTTAAAATACTCATAATCAATATTTTATAACTATTCATCTCAACAAATACTGCAAACTATAAAGCCAGACATGCCGCATACAATCGAATATATTATTGACCGCATCAGTGAACTCAACGCTTTACACAGCAAAAAGCTAAAAAAAAATATTGACAACTGTGATCTTGAATATTTTGAGCGCGCAGAGGTTTTTCTAAAAAAATATGAATCGATGCTGCTGGCCGAAAATAAAACTCTTGATTTTGCCATTGATTGTTACCTGCGGATGCTGGCCGATGTCAATTACGAAACGGTACAATTTCTTCGTAACGGATCGTATTCCAACAGTTCCTTTACCGGAGTTAACGAAAGGATCTACCGCAATCCTGATATAATGACGTATTATATGCATGGTTTGCTCCTGTCGCAGTTTTTATGGATACAGCATTATAAAGTCTTTCAGTTTTTTATTGAAATCATTACAGACCAAAGAAGACAGGTAAAAAATTATCTCGAAGTAGGCGGAGGCCATGGATTATTTATTTCAGAGGCCATCAGAGTCATCGGAAAACATGCCTGTTACGATATGGTTGACATCAGTAAAAGTTCTATCGAATTAGCAAAATGCATGACCGGCAACAATGATGTTTTATACCATCAAACCGATATTCGCGATTACAATTCTCCTTCGCAATATGATTTCATTACCATGGGTGAAGTTATGGAACATGTGGAAGATCCCGCCGGATTGCTTAGAAAAACATTCAGCTTATTAAACGACGGCGGCAGCTTATTTATCACGACACCTACCAACGCACCGGCTATTGATCATATTTATCTTTTTAATAATGCCGGTGAGATCAGGAAAATAATCAGTGAAGCAGGATTTGAAATAAAAGACGAATTATGTGTATATTCAGAAGATATGCCTGCAGCAAAGGCCGAAAAAAATAAAGTATCGATGATGTATGCTGGTGTGCTTAAAAAAACAGGGAAAAGTTAGGGAGGGGTCGATAGTCAGGAGTCAGGAGTCAGGAGGTCCCGATAGCTATCGGGAGGGAGTTGGGAGTCGGGAG
>DAOORA010000078.1:0-1543 GCA_035389045.1 Bacteroidales bacterium
TTGTGTCACCCTTTGCGCGCCTTAGTGGTAAAAGAACTTAACCACGAAGTCGCACGAAGGAAATTCACGAAGGGACACAAAGGAAAAATATAATAAATATCAAGAAATGATTCATGTCACCCTTTGAGCGCCTTAGTGTAACCCTTAGTGCGCCTTAGTGGTAAAAAAAGAACCACAAAGTCCGCCGCGGCGGACACGAAGTACTTTCACGAAGGGACACAAGGGAATTTAAAAAAATAAATATCAAAAAAATGCTTTATGTAAACCTTTGAGCGCCTTTGTGCCATCCTTAGTGCGCCGTAGTGGTAAAAAAAAGAACCACAAAGTCCGCCGCGGCGGACACGAAGTACAGTCACAAAGGGACACAAAGGAAGAATTAAAAAATAAATTAGAGTTAAAAAAATATGTTTCCTGTAACCCTTAGTGCTCCTTAGTGTTACCCTTTGAGCGCCTTAGTGGTAAAAAAAATTAAAATATGGCTTTTTCCAGAACCAAACATGTAAAGATAGCCGGTATTGCGGCTTGTGTCCCAAAGAACATTGTTGAAAACTCGGTATACCCCTTGTTCGAAAACGACGAGTACGACAAATTTGTCGCCTCGGTAGGCATTGAAAGGCGCCGTATCGTGGAGCAGGGCGTATGCACCTCCGATTTGTGTTTTCATGCGGCGGAACAACTGATAAAAGACCTGAACTGGACCAAGGAAGAAATAGAATTACTGGTTTTTGTTTCCCATACAGCCGACTATAAACTACCGGCCACATCATGTATTTTGCAACACAGGCTCGGCTTATCCAACGAATGTATGACTTTGGATATCAGCCTGGGATGTTCCGGTTATATCCATGGACTGAATACTGCAGCATCGCTGATGTCGTCCGGAATAATTAAAAAAGGACTTTTACTGGCCGGCAATACACAATCCCTGTATGCTTCTTTTGAAGATAAAAGCGCTTATCCCCTGTTTGCTGATGCCGGCACAGCCACAGCTCTCGTATCAGACGAAAATGCTTGTGAAATGTTCTTTCATTTCGGTACTGACGGCAGCGGTTACCAGGCTATTATTTTGCCCGACGGTGGCTGTCGTAACCCTGTGACGCCGGAATCTTTCAAAATGGAAGATTGCGGGGCGGGTATCCGCCGTTCACGGCTGCATGAGGGCCTCGATGGGATGGAAGTGTTTTCTTTCGGTATCACGAAAGCGCCCCAATCCGTCAGAAAACTGCTGGAAAATTTTAACCTGGACATGGATACTATTAATTATTTCCTGTTTCATCAGGCCAACCGGTTCATGGTGGAGAAGATCCGGAAAAAGCTGAAAATTCCTGAAGAAAAAGTTCCGTATAACATCAAAGATTTTGGAAATACCAGTTGTGCAACTATTCCGTTACTGATGGTGACCAATCTGAAGGAACAGATACAAAATAATAAACTAAAATTGCTTTTATGTGGATTTGGGGTGGGACTATCCTGGGGCGCTGCGGTGTTAACTACAGAAAAATGCAGGGTTTCTGATTTAATTGAGATATGATTTTCTTCTTCA
>DAOORA010000078.1:1643-18066 GCA_035389045.1 Bacteroidales bacterium
TCAGCGTGACATAAAAAAGTCCCGCAAAACTCAAGTGAAATAATTAAAATCTTCCGTATATAAAAATGTCTGAAAAAAAAACTATAAAGGATCCGGTGAATGAGGGGCATCTTACTTTAAATATCCTGTCGTCAGCCAACAAATTTAATAAGTGGATATATGAGACCGTAAAGCCGTTTATTAAAGGTGATATCCTTGAAATCGGAAGCGGCATAGGAAATATTACGCAGTGTTTTATTGAGGACAGGCGCAGGCTGACCTGCAGCGATATAAGTGATTCATACTGTTCCATATTGAAAGACCGTTTTAAAAACAGCTCATACCTGCATGAAGTCAGGTGCATTGATATTATTCATAAGGATTTTGATAATGAATATGCAGATTTAATTGGAAATTATGACAGCATAATTGCCGTCAATATGGTGGAACATGTTGAAAATGATCGGCTCGCTGTGCAGAATTGCGGAAAAATTCTGCGCAAAGGCGGTCGTTTGGTCATATTGGTACCCGCTTACCAGTGGCTTTACAATCGTTTCGACACAGAACTGGAGCATTTCCGGCGTTATCGTATTGAAGATCTGAAAACACTGGTTGCTCATGCAGGATTCAGGATTGATAGCGCCCGGTATTTTAATTTCATAGGCATTTTGGGCTGGTGGTTCAGCGGCAGTATGCTGCGCAGTAAAAACATACCGGAATGTCAGATGAGTTTGTTTGAATTCCTGGTTCCCCTGATAAAAGTTACGGACAGGATAATAATGAACAAGGCCGGCCTGAGTATCATTATCAGCGGTACTAAAGAATAGAAAGGTTACCGAACATAAAACAACGATGAAAGAAAAATTTATAACTATTCACCCCATTGAAGCACTTGAAAACAAAGAGATTCCTCATTTCGTACCGATAGTTCCGATAGTACCGATAGATATCGGTATCGGAATCGGTACTCTATTCGGAATGACATTAAGGTTTGTTGCCAGGGAGGAGGAACGCAGCGGGGCGCAAAGCGCCCCGCTGCGTTCCTCCTCCCAATACCCTCCAAAATTGAATTGTCATTCCGAAAATCGTGAGGAATCTTTTTTAATCCATGAAACAAAACAAAACATTGTGAATAACAAGCATATGGCAAACCGGATAGAATTACTTTATGATGTTTTATATGGGGTGAATAGTTACAAAAATTATTTTTATCTCAAAACGACAAAGATTTAAATGTCCTGAAGATGAATTTCACGGCAAAAAAATTATTCTCTGTGTTTACCTCAAAGCTGGCTGTCCGGGCACAGGACTGCCGCAGGCAGCCGCTAAAGTGTTTTCTTGTCACTGGCATTGTTCTGGTCACTATTTCAAAATTATTCCTTATCGGAGAAGGCGCCCTTGCGTTTTCCGATGAATTCAGGCACAGGTATTCGTTGATGGTAGCTTATGATCTGGCAAACCTGAATTTCAAAGATGCCGTGTCTTACATATTTTCTGCCATGGGCAGGCCACTGTATGTGCTGATCGATATGATCCCGGCACTGTTACAGTTCCTTACAGCAAAGATATTTCATCTGGATGTTTATGAAAGTGATAATTCATATCCGCTGTTCATATTTAACTTTATCATTTATTGTTGCATCCTGATCATACATTACAAATTCTCAAAACGGGTAGTAAAAGATCAGTCACTGGCCTTGTTCAGTGTTCTGTTGTTCGCTACGCTCACCAACTCTTACCTTTATCTCCGTCATGCTTTTCCTTATGATGCCGGCTTGCTGATTTTATATGTGGTTTTATACAAAACGGTCATCTGCACCAGCAGGGGAGCATTATCCTTCAGACGGTCATTATTTTTGGGAATGGTTTCGTCTTTCGGGTATCTGACCTACCCGGGTTATTTTCCCCTTGTTATTATCATTGGCCTGTTGTTGTTTTTATATAAGCTGGAAAGGAAAGAAATAGTTAAAAAAATAAAATATTTATTTTGTTTTGTCTGTGGGGCCTTGTTATGTTTGTTTGCTACTGAAGCATTGTCGAGGGTGGGGGAGTATTCATACATTAAAGTGGCGGTTTCGATGTCGGATGCCATAAATATGGGCTCGTTTGACGAATCCTTTTCTTTTTTGATCAAATATCTGTTTGAAGTGGAGCGGTTGTCAGGAATTATAGTACTTATTTGCCTGTTGATTTTTTATGTTGTTGTGATAAAACACATGATTCAAAAACGGGGAGGGATACATTCCCTCATCATTGTGTTGGCAATAATTGTTACGGCTATTTTTCTTTTTTATGCCGGAACAGGATATTTTTTTCATAAAATGATCTTTTATGGCCGCTTATTGCATCAATATTTTCCCTTGATCTGCATTTTTTCTGTGTATGCGATAGCGGCCCTGACGGGGAAAAAGTTGGGGAAAAGTATATGGATTGTAATGCTGTCGCTGATTTTGTTCGTGAATTATGGCTATAATTTCCTTGATTACCGTTCTTACGCCTATCCGCGCGACATTGCCTGGAATTTGTCGAAAAAATATCAACCCGTCCAGGTGGCCAATATCGCAGAATATCAAGATATTTACCACGGAAGCGGCTCTGAAATGAATCATGTTTTTTTTCTTGCAGAAAATACGGCCGACAGTTTGTCAAAGGATGTGATCGTGACCAATGCGTATTTATATCATTATTTTGACGATATTAATAAATATCATTTGTTTGATCCCGGGAATGATTATAAACGGATAGCATCGAAACCGTATTTTTTAAATTGTAAAGCCTATCAGTACGAAGGGGCAGGTATGGAGCAGCGCAGCATTATTGACGAGATCAACCTGCATATACGAATTTATTCCAGAGTAGACACAACTCATCAATGAAAAGAAAAACTAAAAAAATACTTGCGGCATCATACGAATATCCCAACCGGGTGAAAGAGCTCATCCCCGATCCCATGGTTCAGGTACAGACCATCACTTACCAACACGGCCCTTATATTCGCGACTGCATTGAGGGGATACTGATGCAAAAAACCACGTTCCCCTTTGAGTATCTGATCGGCGAGGACTGCAGCACCGACGGGACTCGCGAAATTGTGCTGGAATATGCCCAAAAATACCCCGGCAGGATCAGGGTGATCACGGCTGATGAAAATATGGGTATGATGGGAAATATCAGAAGGTGCCGCATGGCTTCGCGTGGTAAATATATTGCCTTGTGCGAGGGCGATGATTACTGGACCGACCCGTATAAATTGCAAAAGCAGGTTGATTTTTTAGAAAATAATCCTGATGTGGCTATAACGTATCATGATGCCTCAAGAGTGGATAATAATAAAAATATTATTGAAGAATCGTTGCTTCCCGAAGACCGGAAAAGAGATTTCAGCAGTGAAGAACTGAAAAAGGGAATATGGATCATGACAAATACGATGTGCTTCAGGAATGTAGTGGATCAATATCCCGAAAACTATTTTAAAGTGGTTAACGGAGATACGTTTATTACCTCTTTGCTTGGCAATTACGGCAGAGGGGCATATCTGACCGGTATTAAACCCAGTTGTTACCGGATCAGCAATACGGGGATATGGTCCATGAAGACCGATGTCGAACGTAAGATCAGGACACTGGCAACCCCATTGGAACTTATGAAATTCTATAACAAACGGAATGATAGGGCGTTTTATGAATACTATAAGGACAGCGCCAGGAAATTGATATTATCTTTACTGGAAAATAAATTATCAAAAAAACAAAAAAAACATATTATAAAAAAGATATGTACCCATTTGAATGATTTGGGACTTAGAAATTCATTCTATTATATAAAAAAAACAATAACAACAAATAAATGTGCGGAATAGCCGGAATATGTTTCAGTGACAGGCCCCCGTCAGCAGAGGAAATAAATAAAATGACCGACGCCATTGCCCACAGAGGCCCCGATGGCTCGGGCATGCATATTCAGGGAAATGTGGGTATCGGGCACAGAAGGCTGTCAATCATTGACCTGCAGACAGGCGATCAGCCCATGTGCAACGAAGACAGGTCGGTATGGATCACTTTTAACGGTGAAATCTATAATTATAAAAAATTAAGGGAGGAACTGAAGAGCTTAGGACATGTCTTTAAAACGAATTCCGATACCGAATGTGTTATTCACGGTTATGAAGAATGGAAGGAAGGTTTGTTGGGCCGATTGAGAGGGATGTTTGCTTTTTGCATGGTGGATTACAATGCGCATATGATGTTTCTGGCCCGGGACCATTTTGGGATAAAGCCGCTGGTTTACAGAAAGGAAAAGGATTATTTTGCTTTTGCATCTGAAATAAATGCTTTGCGGCAGGTTGAAACGCAAAAACCCTCAGGAAGTACGGATGGGCTGATCAGCTATTTAAGGCTCGGATATATCCCTGCACCATTGACTATTTATGAAAACATCCGGAAACTTCCCCCTGCGCATTATCTGACATATGACCTGAAAAAAAATGAGCTGACAGAGAAAAAATACTGGGCTCCTGAATTTATGCCGCAAAAGTTAAACAGCAGGGACTGGCTTGAATATGCGGGTTCAGTGATCGAAGACTCGGTAAAATGTCATTTAATATCTGATGTGCCTGTCGGCATTTTTTTATCCGGAGGAATCGACTCTACACTGATTGCCTTAAAAGCCGCCAAAATTGCAGGCAATGAAATTGAAGCATTCACCATAGGTTTCAACGAATCAGCATTTAACGAACTGACGTATGCACAGGAGGCGGCAAAAAAAATCGGGATAAAGCTGAATTATGAAATCGTACAAAAAACGGATATTGAAATTGTCCCCCAACTGATCACAGGGCATTATGGCGAGCCAATGGCCGACAGCTCCATTTTACCTACCTGGTACGTGTCCAAAATGGCCAGAGAAAAATTAAAAGTTGTGCTCACCGGCGATGGAGGCGATGAGTTGTTTGCCGGTTACCCGAAATATCTCAGATATATCAATGAAAATGTTTGTAATGTGATCGAAAAAAAAATCAGGATGAATCAAATGGCAAGCATCCCAAGATATTTGCTCGGTACACTTAAAAAATACCTGAAAAACCGCGGTGTCTTGAATGATGTAGGTTTCTGGATGGATATTACGGCCAAATACGATGGGAACATTCAGGAGATCATGCCGAAAAAGTATCATTCAAAAATAAATAAAAACATTTTGCAATTTCAAAATGCCCATTCATATTATAAACACTGTGATAAAATGTCTTATGTCCAGGCGCTGGATATCCTGACGGCTTTTCATGGAAACATTCTTTCAAAAGTTGATATTTCCACCATGGCCAACAGTCTTGAATCACGTCCGCCATTAATTGATACCGAAGTCGCCCGTATGGCTTTTTCATTGCCTTATCAGATGAAAGTTCATTACATTGACCATATCCCTGAAGGTAAATATGTATTAAAAAAAATATTGACGGAACATTTTCCCGCTGATTTCGTGAACAGGAAAAAACAGGGATTTGTCATGCCTAAGGACCAATGGTTAGAAAATGAGCATGTAAACAGGCTGTATAAAAATTATATTTTTGATCACAAAACGGGTATGTCGAGGTTTTTTGAAATGGATAAGGTGGAAAAAATGTTTTCAAAACTGGATCATCATGTCAATAAGGATATGGTCTGGCATTTATTTGTATTAGCGTCGTGGTTGAGTAAAAACTCAGACATTGAATTTGGATGAAATGTTTGGATCTTTTTTTGAGGTACTGGAAGAAATTATTTTAATTTTTAATTAAAATAAAAATTAAGCACCATTTGAAACGCAACTTGTTTAAAACTTGAGTAATTCCTTTTTATGAAAATTCACTGTTATTACGTCTATATTCTAACAAACACTAATCATACTGTTCTTTTACTGGAGTTACTAATGATTTGGCAAGAAGAGCTTTTGAACACGAAAAGAAAATTATTAAAGGATTTACTTCCAAATATAATGTTGATAAGTTAATATATTTTGAATTATTTGATTTTATTAATATGGCAATAAAAAGAGAGAAACAGATTAAGGGTTATTCGAGAATGAAAAAACTTGCACTTATAGATGCATTAAATCCAAAATGGGTCAATCTATATAATGACGGAAAAATTGATTGGGAAATAATACGAAACAAAAAAAATAATATGTAAAACTTTTCAAAAAAAATTAAAGATTCCTCGCTATGCTCGGAATGACAGTTCGATTTTGGTGGGTATTGGAGGAGGAAAGCAGCGGGGCGCAAAGCGCCCCGCTGCTTTCCTCCTCCCTAATAACAAACCCTAATGTCATTCCGAATGTAGTACCGATAGCAATCGGTACGAAATGAGGAATCTTTTTGTTTTCAAATGGTTCAGTGGGGTGAATAGTGACAAATCAGATCTTCTTTATGTTTTATGGATATTTATCCCCAAACGGGCAATTTGATTTTTTAAAGAAGTGCAATTTATAATGTCAGCACCTCAAAAAAAGATTTAACCGATAAAATAAAAAGTTTTTGTTATTAACGAAAACTAATTAACTTTGCAAACGAAAACTATTAGCAATGATCACAAAATTAGTATTAAAGCAAATACTAGAATCTCAGAAAGAGAGGATTGATTCATTAAATACCGGTTTGCAAAGGAATGTTTATAATTATCAAAATATTGGTTCGAATGCTTATATCTTAACGGGCGTTCGCAGATGCGGAAAAAGCACGGTTTTGCAGCAAATCAACAAATCAAATGAGTTTAATTCCATGTATATCAATTTTGAAGATCCAAGATTATCTTCTTTTAACATGGATGATTTTAATCGTTTGCATGAAATTGCATTAGAAAACAATATAACTGCGTTTTTTTTAGACGAAACTCAAATTATTGAAAAATGGGAAAATTTTGTCAGATTCCGGGTAGATGAGGGGTATAAAATATTTATTACCGGGTCAAAAGCTTCTATGCTTAGCAGGGAATTAGGAACTAAGTTGGCGGGACGACATATATCTAAAGAGTTGTTTCCTTTTTCTTATGGTGAATATTTAGATTTTAAAACTAAAACCAAAAATAAAGATACTCAAACAGAATATATGACAGGGGGAGGATTTCCTGAGTTTATTAAAACAGGAAATGAAGAAATACTGATGCATACATTTAGCGATATTGTCATCAGAGACATCGCTGTCCGGTATAATATTAAAAATGTATTAACACTAAAACAATTAGCGGTATGGATAGTTTCAAACATAGGAAAACCAATTACAGGAAATAGTTTGAAAAAAATATTTAATATCGGCTCTTCTTCAAGTATAATGGAGTATTTGTCTTTTTTTTCGGATGCTTATTTGTTTTTCTTTGTTCCGAAATTCAGTTATTCAATAAAAAATCAAATTGTGAATCCTAAAAAAGCGTATTGTATAGATAATGGATTTATAACAACAAATTCTGTTTCGTTTTCAGAGGATAATGGAAGACTTTTGGAAAATATGGTTTTTTTACATATCAGACATAAGACAAAAGAAATTTATTATTTTAACGAAAAAAAAGAGTGCGACTTTGTGGTTTTTGAAAATGCTAAGATTAAATATGTATGTCAGGTGTGTTGGGAGTTAAATGAAAGTAATACCGATAGAGAGATAGGCGGCTTACTGGAAGCCATGGAATTTTTTAATCTTTCCATTGCGGAAATTATTACTTATAATCAATCGGATTCATTTCATATAGATGGTAAAACAATTAAAGTTATTCCTTTTTACGCATGGGTAAATTAGTTATGAAGGTAATTTCATTTATAATTCCCGTAAAAAACCGCTCCGGTTTATTTGAACAGGCCATCAGCTCGCTGCTCACTCAATCTGATTCAGCATGGGAAGCCATTGTCGTTGATGATCGGTCGGACAACCATGAGTTTGAGAAAATTCAGCAGATATGCATGGCGGATAGCCGCATAAAGCTCAAACGCAGGGACGGTACCAGGGGCGGAGCGCCGGTATGCCGCAACCTCGGCGTGCGTTATGCAACGTCTGATTATATGGTGTTCCTGGATTCGGACGATATGATCGGTAAAGACTTTGTCAAGACAAGGCTTGAAACGATGGCGAAAGAACCTGGCTGTCAGATGTGGATTTTTCCTGTCAGGGTGTTTATGGATATCCCGGGTGATTCCCGCCTGCTATGGAATGTCTTTAATGAACATAATGATCTGGACCGGTTTTTGAATGCCGACCCGCCATGGCATACAGCCTCGCCGGTATGGGAGAAAAAATCGTTCCTCGATACAGGCGGTTTTGATGAGGAGCTGCTTTGCTGGCAGGATTGGGAAATTCATGTGAAAGCGCTCGTATTGAATTTAAAATATATAAAAATTGATCAGAAGCCCGATATCTTTTACCGCCTGCACGATCGCGATGCCATCAGAAAACATAATATATCCAAAGAATCTTTGTTAAGCAGGTTTGCCGCTGTAAAAAGTACTTTCCTGCTGATGAAAAACAATTCAACACTTAATAAAAGGAGGAAATACCTTTTTGGCAAATTGATAATAAATATTTATATATCTTTATATAAAACAGACTCCCGGGAAGCTGATATCTTACTTGATTTTATAGCCCGGGAAAAAATACTTTCCGGTTTTGAAATGAAAATCTGGCTTGTACGGATAAAAAATAGTAATATAGAAATACTAAATAAAGTGATTGACAAAATGATCTACAGAAAACATAACGATCATTTTCTGGACACTAAAACGGATTATCTGCATACAGAAACAGTTGATTAAACAATTATCGGATTATCAATACCGTGTTGTTAAGCGTTTTTCTCTCATAAGCCGGAAGAATGCTGCCTTTCTGCAGGGTGATAGCAGTCGGCACCGGAAGTGTCAGGGGCTATTTAGTGCCTGTCCATAAAGTCAGAGTTTGGATCAGAATGTTCGAATTCGAGGCCTGACCGACTGCGTCATTCAGGCGGGCTTTCGAAGTTTTGAAAATCAAGGAGTCCGCCAACTGGCGGATCAGGCGGGCCTGTCTGACTGGCTCAGCCAGGCAGGGATGAAGTCGGACATTATGGACAAACTCTATTTAGATACTTTTAAATCACAACCGGTCATTAATCTTATTAAATTTGCAGAGCCGTTCAATCACGCCTGTGTATAATTTCAGAACCGAATGAAAAGTGCCATCCATATAAATTATAAACTTCCTGAGAATTTTCAAACCGGATGGTCACATTTGTTCAGGTCTGATTATAAATACAAAAGCGTTGACCTTAAAGTCAGGGAGCTCAGTAATGTTTTTGTAAATCATTACGGGCTGGTCATAAAAAACGGGCTTCTGGTGCAGGGTTGCGCCCCCAATACCGGATTTTCAAATTATGATAATGGTTACTATTTTAAGCATTGGCGAAAGGCAACCGAACAGATGCTGGTTTGCAGGTATGGAAAAAGTTTGACCTCGCTCAGACTCGATGATAATAAAAGATATCTACTTATTCATTCTCCCTGGTTCAGTTATTATTTCTGGCTGACAGAATGTTTACCCCGCTTACTGATGGTGAAAAATGAACTGAAAGACCTCGTTTTGATTTATCCGGAAAACTGGAAATACTGTGCTTATGTCAACGATACCCTGGAATTATTTCCGGAACTGGACAAATGTCTTATTCCTGCCGACACGCATCTTTTTGTAAAAAACCTGGTAATGCCCGAGGTTAAACCCTGGACACCGATGGTGATTCCTGAGCAGGTTTTTGAAGTCAGGGAATTCATCGTAAGTGAAGCAAAAAAAAGAATGAATTTCGGACATCAACATAAAAATGTCTATATTTCCAGGAATGATGCGAAATACAAAAAGATCGCCAACGAAGAGGATTTTATTGAATTAGCCGCCAAATATAATTATGAAGTGCATACTATGTCCGGAAAATCTGTCTTTGAACAAGCGGCGCTGATGCAAAGTACTCAAAATCTGATTTCCATTACCGGTGCGTCCATGGCCAACTATGTATTTTTAAATGCAGATTCGGCAGCTCTTGATTTAACGAACAAAATGTATATTAACGATAAAAAGTACAAATTTCATTTCAAAAAAATATTGGATTGTCTGAATGCAAAATATTATGTTCAGTTTTGTGATCCGGTAATTGATAAACAGCTTCCATCAGTAGCCATGTACGATATAAAAGTTGATTTATCTGCCTGTGAATCTATATTGATCAGGATGGCTGCTCCGCGAAATTCGGACCGTTTGATTTGTGACCAGTGATGTAATGCACAGAAAACAGTATCAGTCAATTCATTATTCGGCGTCAGAAAATAAAAAAATAAAAATGTCCGGCAAAAACATGAATCCATTTTTTTCCATCATAATTCCTGCTTATAACCGTGCCGGCGTGTTGGATAAAGCATTGCTGTCTGTCAGAGATCAGACTTGTCCTGACTGGGAATGTATTGTTGTTGACGATGGCTCTACTGATAATACCAGGGATTTACTGGTAAAATGGTCGGAAGCTGACACCCGATTCAGATATGTTTACCAGGAAAATGCCGAACGCAGCGCGGCCCGGAATAATGGCATCAGAAATGCCGGGGGAAAATATATATGTTTTCTGGACAGCGACGACGAATACCTTCCGTGCCATCTCAGCGTTTTATTTCAGAAGATAAAGGCAGAATCGGAACCCGAGGCTCTTTTTTTTACGCACACACTGTTCCGTAAAAACGGGGAGATTATAAGGGAAGAAATGCCTGAAATGAAGGAAGATATCTTCGGGTACCTGATGATCTATCCGGTAATACCGGCAAGGGTGTGTATTCACAACCATATACTCAGAAGGTATAATTTCAGGGAAGATACCGTCATTGCCGAAGATCAGGTTTTATGGGGAACCATTGCTTTACATTACCCGGTGATTCAGGTGTCTGAATATACTGTCGTATACAATATGAGCGACGACAACTCTGTGAATATATCAAAAAATTGTCACAGGATCAGACTAATAGCATTAAGGAGGTTTTTTGCACAGAAGGATGTTAAGAAAAAACTCAGAAGAAAACTAAAATGTAAACTGATAAGCGACTGTTATTTCGGCATGGCACGGTATCACAGTCATAAGAGGGCGTATTTTAAATCTGCCTTCAATTTATTGATTTCGGTTTTCTATTGCCCGGTACATCCGCAAACCAAAGCCAAAATACACATGATATTGTTCCCGCACAGGCACCGGTATTAATAATTGAAAAATAGATGAAGCATATTTTGTTCATAAAACTCGGAGGATTTTCACATATTAATGACAGGGTGCATCAGCAACTGTCTGAAAAATTCCCCCGCTTCAAAGTTGATACAATTGATATTGCTGAATTCATTGATTCTTACCAAACAAGAAAAGTTGCCAGTTGTTTTTATCTGTTATACGAATATGGATGGGACTTCTTAACCCGGAATAAATCAAGGTATGATTATAAGTCCTGGGAGATAGTTACATCTTATAATTTTCGTAGGATAAAAAAAATGATCGTTAAAAAAATTGAAGAGAATCCCGGTAAGTATGTGTTCAGCTTTCAGACACAATCCATGTTTGATGGCAGTTCAGGTCTTATTCCTCATTTTGTGTATACCGATAGCACGGTACTTGCCAACCGGTATTATCCCGGAATTGACATGAAAAAAGTTTTAAAATCAAAGGCCTGGATGCGAAAAGAACAGCAGATATATGATAATGCCACATGTAACTTTACTTTTTCCACTAATCAGTCCAGATCGCTTATCGACCAATATGGAATAGAGAAAAACAAAGTCGAATGTGTTTTTGCCGGGAGCAATGTTATTTACAATGAATCTGATCATGTCAAAAAAAATTACGATACAAAGAATATACTTTTTGTTGGTGTGAATTGGGAAAGAAAGGGCGGAGATATTTTATTCAGGTCATTCATGAAAGTACTCGAAACGATGCCCGATGCTACGCTAACCGTTGTGGGATGTTCTCCCGGAATTAAGCACCCGAATGTCGAAATTACAGGCAGGATACCTTTAGAGGAAGTTGAAAAGTACTATCAAAAAGCCAGTGTATTTTGCATGCCTACCAAACAGGAGCCTTTCGGGATTGTCTTTGTCGAAGCGATGCAGCGGAAAATACCGGTGGTCGCTTCAAATATTGGCGCTCTGCCCGATATGATTAGCAATAATTATAACGGATTTATCCATGAGTGGGATGATGTGGAAGGTATTGCCGGATCGCTTTGTGTCTTAGTATCTGACCCTGAAAAATGCAGATTGTTCGGGGAAAGAAGTTATAAAATAATGCAGGATAAGTTTACATGGGACAAAACAGGTTTTGCTATCAAGAAAAAAATTGAAACGTTTTTACCATCGTTGGCAGGTGAAAGTACTACCGAAGTGTCTTTTTAATAAATCTTAGTTCATGAAGATCAAACCTTTCTTACTGAAAATCTATTATTGGCCTTACCTGTCGAAAGAAAAATATGATTTTAATCAAAAAAAAATCAGAGAAACAGAATGGGATGCG
This sequence comes from Bacteroidales bacterium, assembly GCA_035389045.1. Lineage (GTDB taxonomy): Bacteria > Bacteroidota > Bacteroidia > Bacteroidales > CAIWKO01 > CAIWKO01. The sequence goes on from DAOORA010000078.1 coordinate 14,138, forward strand.
ATCAGCGGTTTTATGCGAAAAAATATAAAATTTCTCGATGTGGGCTGTGGTACCGGGTATGTTATGGAAAAAATAAAAAATGAATTTGCAGGAGATTGTTTTGGAATTGATCCGGAGCCGCTGACACATGGTGTTGACAAATTCCAGGACCATACTCAAAAAAAACTGAATATTGTTCGCGGTATAGCAGAACAAATCCCTTTTCCTGATGGATCATTTGACGTCGTTTATAGCTCCCATGTGCTGGAGCATGTGGATGATGAACCAAAATCATTAATGGAAATCAAGCGGGTACTTAAGGATGATGGTATGCTGATTATCGGGATGCCCACCGCAGCTATGGCCTGGGTGAGTTTTATTACGAATTTGCTGTTTACTTCGCATATCCGTTTTTTTAATGTCATTTCTAAGCCTTTCCCTTTCATTCATAAGGGAGAAACGAAAATGATACACATGTTCATTCCCGGTTCACACAGCCCCAACAAGGCCGATACCGTTTTTTTTGATATGCGGTTTTACAGAATATCCCGCTGGAAAAAAGCCATCGAAAATTATTTCCAGATACAAAAAACCCTATTACCGGCTTTTTATCCTTATCCCGAGTTCCGGCAATTGTTTAAAATGAGGAAATACAAAAGTATTTCAAGCAGTGTTTTTTTTATATGTAAGAAAAAATAAAGCGGGTCAGGAGAATTATAGGATTATGGCAAATGCCTGATAATTGTGTAAGAGCCGGGGTTACGGTGCGCAGGTTTTATACGGATGCCGGCCATTCCGACACAACAGTAAGGAAGGCTTGTGTTTTGTTTTGACAGGTTAAGTAAAATTTACCAAATAAAATATTGTTTTCTTAGTAAATATTACTAAATTTGTAAAATGAAAGAAATAATAAAAAACATAATACTTGAAAACCAAAATACTGAACTGCCAGTTATTATAGAGCGCGATATTCAAATTCCCGTAAATCAAAATATTATAATCAGTCTAATAGGTGCCAGGCGAAGTGGAAAAACTTATATTCTCTATCAAACTATAAAAAAACTTGTAGAAAACGGAATTTCAAATAAATACATATTGTTTATAAATTTTGAAGATGAAAGATTAAATCTTAATTCAGAAAATTTAGATTATATAATACAATCCTATCAGGAATTATTTCCGGAAATTAAAATTAAAGATGCCTACCTTTTTTTTGATGAGATTCAAAACATCAGCGGTTGGGAAAAGTTTATACGAAGGATATTTGATACAAAAACGCGTAATATCTTTCTAACGGGTTCTAACTCGAAACTTTTAAGTAGTGAGATAGCCACAGAACTTCGTGGGCGCACTATCACATATACGGTTTTTCCTCTGAATTTTAAAGAGTTTTTGAAGTTTAATAATACTCAGCCCTTATTATATCCGCAAAAAAACAAAAGCAAGATTATAAATCTGGCGCATAAGTATTTAACGGAGGGTTCATTCCCAGAATCCCTGAATTTTAATGGCATTATAAAAAACAAACTTTTACAACAGTATTTTAATGTGATGATATTTAGAGACATCATTGAAAGATACCATGTTAGCAATATTGAAACATTAAAGTTTTTTGTCAAAAAAATATTTGCAAACGTTACTAAACCACTATCAATAAATAAAATTTATAACGAGCTTAGGTCTCTGGGGTATTCCATAAGCAATAAATATTTATACGAGTTTTTAGATTATTGTAATTCTGTTTTTTTAATACAGAATATTAATAAATTTAATTATTCTGAAATTAAGCAGGAAAAAAGTGATAAAAAAACGTATGTGATTGATAATGGATTAATTAGCGCCATTGAGTTTTCGGTTTCGCAAAACATGGGAAAACTGTTTGAGAATATGGTGGCCATGGAATTTATAAAGAATAACAAGAAAATTTTTTATTTTAAAAATAATTTTGAATGTGATTTTATTGTTGATGATAATCACAACTATTTACCTGTTCAGGCTTCTTTTGCATTTGCAGACAATGAAACAAAAAACCGTGAGATCAGAGCTTTGATTGAAGCCTGTAACTATATTAATTCGAATAATGGAACAATAATAACATTTGATACAGAAGAAAATATAGTTTATGACGGGATTAAAGTTACTATTGTGCCTTTTTATAAGTATTTTTTATAATTGATGACACTTATGTTTTTGAAATCGGAGGAAAAAATAAAACAATGAAACAACTTTTTTTACAAATAATCAAAAAGAAAAAAACTACGGTCAGTCAGAGTAGTAATTATGCAACGCATAAATAGAACATATTATGACAAAATTCAGGTCACATTGAGTCCCCGCCTTGGCGGGGTGTCCTTGCCTGTACTGCCGTTTCGGCAGGCAGGGAAATGGGGCCTGTTTACTGAAGAATTTCTTCAAACATTTTTTTCGGTCGACTTCGACACGTTGTTCTTGGTGTTTTTTATAATAAAGAATTTTTATCCAGAACAACGGCTCTGTCTGACCGAAAATACTGTCTTACAAATAATTAACATAAAGTCATCATTGGTAGCAGATTCTCCTGAAACAAAAGTGCCTGCTGCGGCAAGGCAGAGAAGGAGAAGATTGAGTGATATAAAAAAATCATGCGAAACTTAAGTTAAAATGAGATGAAAATCCTTCACATCATACCTTCATTGCGTAAAGGAGGCGCCGAACGGCTCGCTCTTGATATGTGTAGCGGGCTCGCAAAGGTTTCGGGAATAGTCGTCAAACTGATTTGTTTTTCTGACTGCAATGACTATAAAGCCCTTTCGGCTCATCAGCAGGTCGCAGTCATTCCTTCGGGTATCAGTTTGTCACTCTACAAAAAAAACAAATTCAGAATTCAGGAATTACAAAGCGAAATAGAGAGGTATGCCCCTGATGTTATTCATACCCATTTGTTCGAAGCGGAAATTATCAGCCGTTGTGTTCATTATCCCCGTGCTGTATGGTTTTCGCATTGCCATGACAATATGGTGCAGTTTGAGAACTTTTCCTGGAAAACCCTGTTCACCAAAAAAAGACTGACCAATTTCTATGAAAAAAAATTCTTACTGAAACGTTATAAAGCCAACGGAGGAACACATTTTATCGCGATCTCTGAGGATACAAAAAAATATTTTGAAAAAACGGCGCCTGAATATCCGGTTACCTTATTGAACAATGCCGTAGATTATAATAAATTTTACAGAAAAAAAGAGATAACAGATGGCAGTGACAGTTTAAGACTGCTAAATGTCGGTTCATTTGTGGCAAAAAAAAATCAGGCATTCCTGCTGGATGTTTGCCGGGTGCTTGGGCAAAAAAATATTGATTTTGAACTTCATCTTCTTGGGGATGGAGAAAATCGCAAAGCTTTGGAAGAAAAAGCAAAAACCATGAAACTGGAAGGTAGGATTCTTTTTCATGGCAATGTGGATCATGTTGAGGAATTTCTGTGGAATGCGGATATATACTTGCACAGCGCCACATACGAACCTTTCGGATTGGTATTACTTGAGGCTATGGCGGCAGGGCTGCCGGTGGTAACTCTTGATGGCCGGGGCAACCGCGATGTGATGGAACAGGGGAGAAACGGGTATCTGTTATATGAACAAAACCCTGAAACCTTTGCAGAAAAAATTACAGAACTATGGAAGGATAAAGAGAAATACCGTGAAATTTCAAGATATGTGCAGATGTATGCTAAAAAGTTTGATATAAAACAATATGTGACAGGGTTGCTGGAGATTTACAGTAAAGAGATCAAGGAGTTAGTAAAATAAAACCGTTGATCGAAAAAGGACGTTTTAATGAGGAATATGGAAAAAATCAGAAAACATTCGGATTTAAAAGTTTATCAACTTTTTTTAGGACGACACACCCTCTCGTTCCCTCGTTCCATCGTTCTCCTCGTCCCCTCGTCCCCTCGTCCCCTCGTCCCCTCGTCC
>DAOORA010000079.1:0-18036 GCA_035389045.1 Bacteroidales bacterium
TAACAGTATCAATGGCAGTTCTGCAGTTAAGCTGCAGGATTTCACCACTGACTTACTATTCCGCCTGCGCACCCTTTAAACCCAATAAATCCGGATAACGCTAGGATCCTCCGTATTACCGCGGCTGCTGGCACGGAGTTAGCCGATCCTTATTCTTACGGTACCGTCAAGCCCCTACACGTAGAGGTGTTTCTTCCCGTACAAAAGCAGTTTACACACCATAGATGCTTCATCCTGCACGCGGCATGGCTGGTTCAGGCTTGCGCCCATTGACCAATATTCCTTACTGCTGCCTCCCGTAGGAGTCTGGTCCGTGTCTCAGTACCAGTGTGGGGGATTTTCCTCTCAGAACCCCTAGACATCATAGCCTTGGTGAGCCGTTACCTCACCAACTAGCTAATGTCGCGCATGCCCATCTTAAACCGCCGGAGCTTTAAATGCAAAAAGATGCCTTTTCGCAATGTTATGGGACATTAATCCCTCTTTCGAGGGGCTATTCCCCAGTTTAAGGTAGGTTGCATACGTGTTACGCACCCGTGCGCCGGTCGCCGCCAGGTATTGCTACCCGCGCTGCCCCTCGACTTGCATGTATTAAGCCTGCCGCTAGCGTTCATCCTGAGCCAGGATCAAACTCTTCATTGTAAAATTTGATCTTAAATGTTCTCAAGATTTACTATTCTTCTCAGGTTATTGACAAGAGATATTCACTCTTTTCTTACCTTCTTCAATATTTTCAAAGAACTTTTTCTTCTGTTTTGTTCCCATCATTTTCAAATGGGGTTGCAAAATTACTCACTTTTTAGTTATCTCCAAATTTTTTTTCACTTTTTTTTAAAATATTTTTTAAAATATTTATTATCAGTGATTTAAAATAGAAAATAATTTATAAGAACGTTTTTTTCCCCTTTTATTCATTTAGGGAGTGCAAAGATAATACATTTTTTCCGTTCTCAAAGATTTTTTTTAGTTTTTTTTAAAAAAATGTATACCCGTCCCGCCGGAGAGTATGAAATATTGATATAAATGCCTCATTTCTAATACAAAGTATAAATTTATTTGGGGCTTTAATTTCTTTCAGCATACAATTATATTACATATTGCGAAAAATATGACATGCTTTTATTATTTTTACAAGCTCAAATCATGATCATATAATTCTGATGAAATTAAAATTCCATTACAGTCTTATCTTTATCTTGTTATTATCTTTGAATGTTGTTGTAAAAGCCCAGCAGGAACATACAACACCCGCAACTATTGTCGATGAAGATCTGTTTAAAAAGACATTTTTTACGGGCGGAAATTTAGGCTTGCAGTTTGGAACTGTAACCATGGTAGACGTTTCTCCCCAATTCGGTTACTATGTCCTTGAAAATATTTCGGTAGGTGTTGGTTTTACCTATCAGTTCATCAGCGACCGCAGGTACTCTCCTCCTGCCACCATGCATGTTCTTGGTGGCAGGGTTTTCACGCGCCTGCATTTTCCGTTTTACAATAGCATATTTGGTTACGGCGAATATGAATACTTGGCTTATAAAACAAATGTTTTCAGCTCAAACCTGATGCCCGAGTGGATATCATTATCGAATGTGCTGGCCGGCATAGGCTACAGACAGAGGATTACCGGAAGATCTGCCATAACCCTGATGATACTGTGGAATTTTAATGAATCGGAATACAACCTTTACCAAAACCCGGTGATACGGGCTGGCTTCGACATCGGGATATAATTTGTATCATAGCTGTGTTTATTTTATGAATCAACACTACCCTCAAATCAATGCCAGCGAAAAAATCAATATTTTTTGGTTTCGCAGGGATCTCCGGATTGAGGATAATGCAGGGCTTTTTCAAGCTTTGTCAGCACCGGCAAAAGTGCTTCCTGTCTTTATATTTGATACGGTTCCTGCTGAAAGTCCAGATAATAGTGAAGATCCCAGGGTTTTATTCATACTGAATGCACTGAAAGCCATTGATACCAAACTGAGGCAACAGGGATCATCTGTTCTCATCCTTATCGGGAAGCCTCTGGAAATCTTCAGGAAATTAAATGGCATGCTCAGTATCCATGACGTTTACGCTAATGAAGATTATGAACCCTACGCTATAAAAAGGGATGCGGAGATAACCGCATTTCTTGCCACAAAGGGAATTACATTCCACTTGTTTAAAGACCAGGTAATTTTCGAAAAAAATGAGGTTGTCAAATCAGACGGAAAGCCATATACGGTATTTACTCCCTACAGCATTGCATGGAAGAAACGGTTATTATCGTATCCGGAAATAATATACGATTCCTCCCTGCTCAGCTCAAACTTACTGCGATTAAATCCTTCCCATGCTATTAATCCGCTTCTGAATAAAAAAGGCATACAGAATTATTGTGCCAGTCCGGACATACCTTACGACATCATAAAAACATACGACCAGACAAGAAATTTTCCGTCGTTGGAAGGCACCTCCAGGCTCAGTCCTCATTTAAGATTCGGTACCATCAGCATCAGGAAACTAGTGAGGACGGCAGCAGAAACGAACAATATTTGGCTGAACGAACTTATATGGAGGGAATTCTTCATGATGATCCTCTGGCATTTCCCGGCTGTTGTGGTGAACAGTTTCAAATCAAAATACGATGCTATTCACTGGCGTAATAATGAAGATGATTTCGGACGCTGGTGCCGGGGCGAAACGGGATACCCTATGGTGGATGCCGGGATGCGGGAGCTTAACGCAACGGGATGGATGCACAACCGGGTAAGGATGATAACAGCGGGTTTCCTCGTTAAACATCTGCTGATTGACTGGCGGTGGGGCGAGGCCTATTTTGCAGAAAAACTCCTCGATTACGAGCTGTCGTCGAATAACGGCAACTGGCAATGGGCAGCAGGATGCGGCTGTGACGCCGCCCCGTATTTCAGAATATTCAACCCTCAGGAGCAAATGCGCAAGTTCGACCCGGATCACTTATACATAAAAAAATGGGTGCCGGAATACGGGACACCACGATATGCCTCACCAATAGTCGAGCATGACTTTGCGCGCAAACGGGCGATTGAGGTTTATAAAACTGCAGTCGGAGCACGCCTTGGATAGTATTCGTTACTGTCGGTGATTCTTCGGACAGTTCTTTATGCGTAAGGGCAAATTGTTTTAGCGCTATAAAAACACGAACTTTTACAATATTTACCAGCGCCGTTTTTTTTTATAACACCTGAAAGTGTGCCTACCCACTGCTCAGTAAAAGCATGAGGCAAATAACGTCTTCCAACCTTTTTTCTGAGGTTTCATTATGCAACGTCGAAGTTTTACGCCTTTTTTCAGTATTTTTGAGGTTTCAATCTACAACCTCAAAGTTCCCCATTCATGGCTGGCAAGCTGAAATACAAAGTCCTCCGGAAAATGGCAAGGTCATAGGGTGAGTTTTTACTTATCTGATGACTTGAAGTCATCAGATAAGTAATACCTGGCTGATTACAATCAGTGCCGGCATTGCAGGCATTCAAACAGCAAGTGGTATGTAAAAACTATGAAATATCTTTCAGCACCTCAAGCAGCAGGTCATAACATTTCTGCACAGTATGAATCTCTATCTTTTCACCGGGAGCATGAACACCTAGCAACGTCGGGCCGAAAGAGATCATATCCATACCGGGATATTTTTCACCGATCAGTCCACATTCAAGGCCGGCATGTATGGCCTTAACCAGGGGATCGGAGCCAAATAGCTTTTTATAGGATTTTTTCGATACGGTCAGCATCTTAGAGTTCAGGTTTGGCTTCCATCCGGGATAGCCGGAGGCATGAGATATTTTAACTCCCTTATGCTGGAATGCACAGTCCACCATGTCCACCATATCCTGTTTTGCCGATTCTACCGAACTGCGCTGGCTGGTGGCAATCTTAATCTCATTGTCTTTCAATAATGGAATTTCCTTGTCGTCGGATTCATCTTTTTTGTCGCCTTTCATTTTCACGGAGGCCAGATTAGTTGAGGTCTGCACCAGGCCCTGTATATCCGGACTCATCGTGATAACACCATGCGGACAGGCATACAGGCAATTCAGCAACGTCTGCTGTGTTTTGACATCAAGAACATGGGGTGGCTTTTTGGCAGCAATGCAGGTAATATTGAGTTTTGGCTCGTTAGTCTGATATTCAACTTTTATATCACTTGCAAGTTTATTAAAATAGACAGCAAAATCCTTAGATTTATCTTTAGGAATCAGGCATATGCTTTTTCCTTCGCGGGCAATGGCATTGCGCAGGTTTCCGGCTTTGATATAGGCTATTCTTGCTTCGAATTTATTGGATAGATTCCATAAGATACGGTTCAGCAGTTTTACAGCATTGCCCCTGTTTTTGTTGATGTCTTCGCCGGAATGTCCTCCCTGTAGATCGCAGACATTGATTAGAAATGCCTCGTATCTGGCCGGCACCGGCTCTTTCCTGTACAGAAAACGTGCTACCGTATCGCCGCCGCCGGCACAGCCAATAGTAAATTCGCCGTCTTCCTCCGAGTCGAGGTTGATCAGCATACGGCTTTTCAGAAAATCAGATTTTAATGAAAAAGCGCCTTTCAGCCCGGTTTCTTCATCAACTGTGAACAAACATTCAATCGGCCCATGCTCTATGTCTTTTGCTGCCAGGACAGCCATCTGCATGGCCACACCTATGCCGTTGTCGGCACCCAGCGTCGTTTCCTTTGCTATGAGCCAGCCTTTTTCGATAACAGCCTTGATGGGGTCTTTTTCGAAATCATGTTTAATATTGGAATTTTTTTCGCAGACCATATCCACATGGCTTTGCAGTACAACCGAAGGCCGTTTTTCCTTACCCTTGGTCGCAGGTTTGCGGATTAACACATTACCCACTTCATCAACCAGAGTTTCCAACTTCAGCTTATCTCCGAAGGATTTAAGGTAAGCGGTTATCTTTTGCTCTTTGCCCGAAGGCCTTGGTATCTGCATTATTTCATCGAAATAGCCCCATACAGATTTGGGTTTCAGTTTTAGGATTTCCTGGTTCATATTATTAAAATTTAAGAATTAGTTATTATTAAGGATGGGACATTTCGTGAAATGTCCTTACAACGTATCCAACCATGGGTTACCCACTACATTTCATTTCCAGAACTCTGGCGGCAAAGTTTTTTCCGTATTCCCTGCAACGGGCAATATCGCCGGCAGAAGGGGTGAATTTTATGAAGATATTATCCGCAAACACTTGTAGTTTTAGCGCAGAAAGATTGGCTTCGATAATCTTTTGCGCTTCGCCGCTCCATCCATACGAACCGAAACATCCGGCCGGTTTGCCCTTGTCGCGCAGAGGGCTCATCAATGCAAACATCGTGAAAATCTGTGGCAGCGTATTCTGATTTATGGTGCAACTGCCAATAATTATTCCGCTTGCTTCAGCAAGTTTTTCAGCCAGCACCCCGGCAGGCATTGTTTCAATATCACAAAGGTCAGCCTCAACACCTTCAACCTGTGAAACACCTTCGGCAATGCTTTCGGCAAGGATTTTGGTTTTACCGTAAGCCGACACGTAGCCTATCAATACCCTGCCATATTTCGGATAAGTAAGAGCTTCTTTTGCATATTGTTCCGACAGATCCACATAACGTTTCCAGTTATTAATGAGTAGCGGGCCGTGCCCGGTGCAGATGGCCTTAATTTCGAGCGGACGTATCTTTTCAATAGCTTTCAGCATGTATTTGCTGAACGGTTTCAGGATAACATCATAATAATATTTGAACGCGTCATCAAAATTGCCAACCCTGTCATCATACATTTCTTCATGGCAATAGTGAGATCCGAAGGAGTCACAGGTAAAAAGAACCTTGTCTTCCAAGAGATAGGAATACATACTGTCGGGCCAGTGCAGGTTAGGTGCTCCGATAAAACGGACCTTTTTATTGCCCAGATCAAGCATATCGCCGTCTTTGACCACGATATGAGGAAAATCCATATTCATGAGATCGGCCATATACCTGATCACGTTGCCGGTGCCCACTATTTTAGCCTTAGGGGCAATTTTCATCAGCCTGATGGCATTTCCCGAATGGTCGGGTTCCGTATGATTCATGATAATGTATTCGATTTCAGCAGGATCTACCACCCTCCTGAGCTTTTCAAGGTAAACATCCCAGAATTTCTCTTTGGTTGTTTCAACAACAGCTTTCTTTTCCGCATTGATAAAAAAAGAATTGTAAGTTGCGCCGTATTTTGTTTCCATCACGATATCAAAGGTACGGATATCGGGATCCAGAACGCCGATCCATTCCACATCGTCAGTGATTTTCAGTATTTTGTCATCTTTCATAATAGGTATTCATATGTTTAATGATTAGAACTCAAATTCAATCTGTATAGCGCCCGGAAAGCCATTATTGCCTTTTGATTTCTTAGGTGCTTTTTTCTCTTTTACGTTTTTTTTAATTGGAGGGGTGGTCAGATCTTCTGTTCCCTTTGAGCTTTCAGGTTCTCCGGGCTTTTCTTTTATTGATTTTGGTTGTGTAGCGTCTGGCTTATCCTTAGTGTCGTCCGGTTTTTCAAACTCTTTCTGAACAGAAATATCAAAGAGATTAATACTGTTGCTCATCTCACCGTCTTCTGATTTTTCTTCATTTACTTGCTCTGCAGCCTTTTGTTCAACCTGAGGTACTGGCTCTTCCGGAGGGGTCTCAGGGATTATCGGGATTATTTTGAGTATCGTATTATTGGATAATCGTTTCCCCTTGGCCTTATAACTTTTAACTCCAATAAATTCAACCAGGTTAATGGTTTCAGACGGTTTGCTGCGGGCTGTTTTGACCTCATAGATAAGTTCGACCGAAGGATTGGGCTCGGGCATAAATTCAATCATATAAGACCCGGGGGTTTCACTGATGAAGTAAGACTTTTTGTCAGTCATTTCCAAATTAAAACGTTTGACGAAAGAAAATCCGTGTTCTCCGTCGAAATAGATCACGGTATAGACTCGCTCAGGGTCGTATTTTTCAATCCTGAAAAGGTCTTCATCAAAATGTATGGCCAGGTCGTTATTATAAATTTTAAACTGTCCCGATTTCATGAATGTAATGATCTTGTCTTCGGGTTCAAAGGCTCCGAGCAGTCGTCCCCGCTGTTCGGTATTGAGACGGTTAACGCTGTCGTCGAACCAGACATCGCGTGCGCTGAGTGTCGACACACCGGAATCCTTAAGAGATATCTTCCGCACAGGGTTTTTGGAAAGGATATTACCGATAGAACCTCTGCCTTTTATAGCGAGGGTGCTGAAATCGAAATCAAAAGAAAGTATTTTAAGCCGGGGCTTGGGCCTCAGGCTCACATTGATTATTTCCGCTTCTCCGTTGGGATTGGCGGTAAAATAAAGCACTTTGGAATCGGGTTTCCCTTTGGTAAGTATATACTCTTTATCGCGGTTGATGCCGGAAACGGCGAAACGTTTTACCATGGCCGGGCCTGCCTTTCCATCCCTGTATACCATATTATAAATGGTACGTTCGTCAAACCTCTTATATACCGCAGCATAAATGATATTCTTCCCCACAAAAACCTTGTCGGCCACCTTGGTCAGCATAAAGGTTCCGTCTTCTCTAAACGTCAGTATATCATCAATATCCGAACAATCACATAAATACTCGTCTCTCTTCATGCCCGTACCGATAAAGCCTTCATCTCGGTTGATGTATAATTTATGGTTGGCCATAGCCACCATGGTAGCCTGTATCACATCAAAGTTCTTTATTTCAGTTCTTCGCTCCCGGCCTTTGCTGTACTTCATTTTGATGCGTTCGTAATACGTGATGGCATATTCGACCAGATGGTCAAGGTCATATTCCACCTGTTCAATGTCATCCTTTAAAGAACTGATTATGTCTTCGGCTTTATCGGAATTATATTTGGAAATACGGTCGATAGGGATTTTGCGCAGACGGTGAATATCATCAATGGTCACCTTGCGGATGAACAATTTTGCAAAGGGTTTCAGGCCTTTTTCAATAGTATCGTCAATATCTTTATCTGTTTTGGATTTGCGAATAAGCTGATAGATCTCCTTTTCGATAAAAATACGTTCCAGGGTGGCAAAATGAAGCTGTTCAAGGCATTCAGCCTTTTCGATTTCGAGTTCTCTCTGAAGCAGATCGAGGGTATGCTGAACCGATTTTTCGAGTATTTCATGAACCGTGATAAACCGTGGCTTTTGGTCTTCAATAATGCAGCATATCGGCGAAACGCTGGTTTCGCAGGCCGTAAAAGCATATAAGGCATCAATAGTAGTATCGGGAGAAACCCCGGGGGCAAGATGAATCATTATTTCGACTTTTGCGGCTGTGTTATCCTCAATTTTGCGGATTTTGATCTTGCCTTTATCATTGGCGGCCACAATGCTATCGATCAGAGAGCCTGTGGTAGTTCCATAAGGAATTTCATTGATGATCAGGGTTTTCTTGTCTTCCTGAGAGATTTTTGCTCTTATTCGTACCTTTCCGCCCCGGGCGCCATCGTTGTATTTTGAGACATCCACCATCCCTCCGGTCGGAAAATCAGGAAGTAATTCATATTCTTCGTTTTTGAGATGTTTTATGCAGGCGTCAATGATCTCAATGAAATTATGCGGTAATATTTTTGAAGACAAACCGACACCAATGCCTTCGACACCCTGTGCAAGCAACAAGGGGAATTTTACAGGCAGTGTTACCGGTTCTCTGTTTCTTCCGTCGTATGAATTCTGCCAGATAGTGGTTTTCGGATTAAATGCTACTTCAAGGGCAAATTTTGATAAACGTGCCTCAATATATCGTGGCGCTGCAGCACTGTCGCCGGTAAGTATATTGCCCCAGTTTCCCTGGGTATCAATCAGCAGTTCTTTTTGTCCGAGTATTACCAGGGCTTCGCCGATGGATGCATCACCATGAGGATGATATTTCATGGTGTTTCCGATGATATTGGCCGCTTTGTTGAAGCGCCCGTCATCAAGTTCCTTCAATGAATGCAATATGCGTCGCTGAACAGGTTTCAGCCCGTCGAGTATGTCCGGAACAGCACGATCGAGGTTGACGTATGAAGCATAATCCAGAAACCAGTTCTTATACATGCCTGTAAGGTGCATAGTCTTGAACTGCACCGGTACACCGCCCTGATTTTCGTCCTGATTATCTCCATGATTATCAGGCGGGGTTTCATCTTCACTGTTTTTCAGTTTTTCGTCATCCATAATTTACTGCGGTATCATTTCCATAAACGCAAAAGTAAGACTTCTGAAGCAAGAAACAGCAATGCCAGTAATACAAAAGTTTTCCACAATTTCCTCCCCTGGCTCAATTCAGTTACAACATCTGTCAGCGATTTTGCTTTTCCTGAAAGAAGTGCTGTATTCTTTAAATTGTTTTTGTCAATGATATTCTTTATTTCATCAGCAGAATAGCTTTTCATATCTGATTCTGCCTTATCATAATTAAAGGCAAAACCAGTAATATCCTCTCCTCCGTTGGTCAGGGTATAATTTCCGTTGTTCCGCACCTGGTTATGCAACACCAGTGATATCCGCCCATAATAATTCTGTAGCTGAGGGATGATCTCGTTGCTGCCATCCGAACTTTTCAACTTCAGGACCAAATCTTTTTCTGAACCCATGGCAGCAGGCACCTCCACCATATCGTCCCTGCCAATGACATAATACAGCGCGGGCTGAAGGCGGCTCATCATCGCAATTTTATATAGCGTAGGAACAAAAAGAGCATGTTTGGGAAAGCTGCTGAATTCGGTTTGCAAGGGAACCGACAAAAGAAAAACCTTCCCCATGCCACAGTCCTGAATGGTTAAAAAAGGATCGCCGTTCTGAAGTTTCATCAGATGATCCTGCACCGACCGGCTGATACGGCTAACAGAATAATACGAAGTCACCAGGGGCATATCCATATTCTCCGGCACACTCTCGAAGACATCGGAATATACAGGATTGTTAAAATTCACATATGCAATTTTCTGAGACACTTTATTCAGTGCAATATAACAGTTTGATCCTAAGGCTGTTAAAAACTTTTTATAATGCTCCATATCTATTTTGGGAGCGGGAATAACCAATAAATGCCCTCCATTGCCTACAAATTTCTGAAGTTCCTGAGACAGTCCCGAAGATAATTCCGATAGTTCATTCATGATGATCAGGTTACAGGAGGCCAGCATATTATAATCGACCTGGTTGACCGAGACATTCCTGAACAAAAATGCCGAATCCTCAGCCAAAAGAGAATTCAGGTATTTATTGCTTTGAGCGCCATTGATGCACAACACCGGCACCGACGACTGAATGTCATAGGAAAAAAAGAATTTATCATCAAAACTTACAGGACTGTCCATTATTTCGAGCACACCGCTGTGTATGCCCGGCTCTTTGTCAATGTAAGTAATTACCGTGCCTGCACTGCTGCCTGGAGCAATATCAAAACTGCTGACCGCCTTCTGTACTTTGTTAATAATGAGTTTGAGGGGCACTTTTTCGACCATTTCTTCCGCATTATTTTTTACGGAAACATAGAGTTTGACCTTTTGGCCCGAAAGGTGGACAGGCGATTCAAACCAGCAGGAATCAATGCTCAGATTGTTTGTTTTATTGGGTTTAACCGGGACCAGGTAATAAGCATTTGCTGTATCGGGATTGATTTGAGCCAAAGCTGTTGTCGATCGCTGAAAATCGGAAATTATATAGGCCATATGGGTACTTCCCTGCATTTCGCTGAAGCTTTCGGATTGCCGCCGGATAACATCGGGCAGGCTCCGCCGCACGGGGCTGAAATCCACATCACGGACCAACGCTACAAATTCCTCACGGCTGACAAACTGAAGGTGGCGTGCTTCAAAATCGTTGGTCAGCAACTGAAAATGATCGCCACTGCGATAAGCAGACGCTATTTCAACAGCCTTTGCCCTGGCTTCTTCGAGCAGGTTTCCTTTACTGCCGGCGGCCTGCATACTGTATGAATTATCGAGGTAAACACTGATATAGTTAACAGACTTGGGGTTGATGACTTGTTTTGCTACCGGTATATAAGGCTGGGCAAAAGCAAATACAAGAGCTGCAATGGCCAGAATGCGGAGTGCCAGGATGATCAAGTGTCGTAACTGTGATTTCTTTTTGGTTTCCTGTTTTACTTCTTTAAGATAGCGGACATTGGTAAAAAAAACTTTTTTATATCTGCGAAAGTTGAACAGGTGAATTATAATCGGAAGAGCTACAGCAAACAGCCCAAACAGGAAGTATGGATTTAAAAATGACATATATTAAATAAAAGGCAAATTTACACAAAAAACTGATACCATATGCAAATCATGAAGCCGGCAGTAATACGTAATTTTTGTGTTGCGGGTTTATGCCAGTCCGGGTGTGATGATATCGCAGACTCTTAGAAATTGTTTTGATTTTATCTTTTCATATCTTTATGCGTCTTTTTTGCCGCAACTTCGTTAGATTTTTCGACATAGGATAAACTATGTCTGCAAAATCTGCCTCGTTTCGCTAAAAAATCCATCATAAATCTTATGTAACATAAAATCAAAACAGTTTCTTAATATTTTACAAACTTCATACTGAAGGTACCCCGGACACCTGCCACTCTGGTAAAATAGATACCCGAAGGCAGTCCGGCCAAAGAAATCTGTTCACTATTACTATGGCAGACATTCCGGTTGTATAACATCTGCCCCTGCAAATCAAAAATCTGCACAGAAATTATGGCATCCTGTGACAAAGAAAAATTTATTACATCGGAAACAGGATTGGGATAAACGAAAAAAGATGTGTGATACATCTCGCTTAACCCTGCGTAAGCCGGATTTTCGTGTTTGCAGAAAAACCTCCATATTTCGGTACAAGCGTTAAAATCATTGCATGACGCTCCAAAAGGAAGGTAAAAAGAAGATCCAGGCCAGGTATGTCCGCCCCCGATGATCTTAAAATGTTCCACACCGGCACTATTTATATTGGATGAATATATATAATGTATCGCAGTGACATTATCACCTGGATCAATATCCGGGACGCTATCGGTTAAACATGTGGCCTGACAACTGTCAATTTCTACCCATCTGTTCATCAGATCGGCAACAGAAACCATAGCGATGTTTCCATTATATGCCACAATATTGTCAGAAGTGCCGTGTATATGCATTACAGGCCTAGCGCTCACGGGAAAACATGTGTTAAAATGATCGTTCATCATGGTGCCGCTCACAGATGCCACGGCAGCAAATCTTGTGCTTGAACAGGCAAGAAGATAACACATGAACCCTCCGTTGGAATATCCGGTTGCATATATGCGTGACGGATCAATCTTATAATGCGCTGCAAGCGTATCAAT
The DNA here is from genome assembly GCA_035389045.1 of Bacteroidales bacterium. Taxonomy (GTDB): domain Bacteria; phylum Bacteroidota; class Bacteroidia; order Bacteroidales; family CAIWKO01; genus CAIWKO01. Next base: position 12,362 of record DAOORA010000079.1, read on the forward strand.
AAGTGCTTCAAGGAAAGAAACATCATCGGCCGGTGATGAAGAGAATCCGGTGTTCCACGACTGATAACCCGATTCGGTGGCTCCGTCAGGCAGTACAATGAGAAAACCGGCCGTGTCGGCTATCGGCCTGAAATCAGCAACCTGGGCCTGAATATCGGCATTGACAAATAAGCCATGCAAATTAAAGACTACAGGAACCGGATGCAAACCGTCATATAGCTCAGGAACATAAATTTTATAAAAGCGTTCTATTCCTTCATGAACAAAAGATCCGGCTACCGTCGTTTGTGCCCGTAAATACTGTCCAAAAAACAAAAAAATGAAGATGAAGAAAAACTTTCTCATCATAGGAATATTTATAGCAAATATAATTATTGCCCGTTTATTATGAAAATTATTATTCAGCTGCATAAAAAAAGCCCTGCCGGGCCTTTTCTATTGTTTGTTAGCTTTTTTAGCTTTTTTTTCGTCTCTTTTTTCTTTCAGACTCTTGGTAGCTTTTTTCTTTTCTTCTTTCTGTTGCTTGGATTTTTCTTTGCTCATAATTTTTAATTTTAAAAATTAACGTATGTAAAATTACGGAACATTTTTTATTTCGTCAAAAAAATTCTTTATTATTTAACATTTGCCATAGCAAAGTTCTTTCCAAGCGCCAGGGCATTGAGGTTGGTCTGAATCACTTCTTCGCCTTTTCTTCCGAATATCATTCGGATAGCTTTTTCAAGTTTTTCATAGTCAATGCCCAGGAATGGCGATGCCGCACCAAGAATAATCATGTTGGCGGATTTGGCGGCGTTGATCTCTTTGGCCATCGTACCTGCATCCACAAGCAGATGACGCGGAAAAGCCCTGATAGCGTCATAAACTTTTTCGATTTCGGGATAATTAGGAATATTGACAAATGGTTCGTTGTTGGTGATGAGCCAGCCCTCAGGCGAAAGCATGGGAATATAACGGAGCGATTCCATGGGCTCAACAGAAATGATCAGGTCGGCTTTTCCCTGGGGAATAAGGTCAGAGAAAATCTCGCTGTCGGAAATACGCAGGTTCGACGACACATCTCCCCCGCGCTGGCTCATACCATGCACTTCGGCCTGCTTAATATATAATCCCGTATCAATAGCTGCATAACCAATTACTGCTGCGATGGAGAGAATTCCCTGTCCTCCCACTCCGGCCAATATGATATCTTTTTTCATTTTTATTTATTTTTAATTAGTTCCCGCTGATTTAGCTGCTCTTCGCAGTTCCATAACAGCGTTTATCTGCGGAAAAATATTACTCATAATGTTTAATTATACCTTTTCTTCTTTTTTATCTTTGAATTTTTGCTGCATACGCTTGTTAAGCGAAACGATACATTCACGGGTAGGAATAATCACCGATAATCCTTCATACGCCAGCTCTTTTTCAAAAATCTTTACATTTTCCTCATGATTTTTTCTCAGAGGCTTTATCACGTGCACATGTTCAGGATGGGCGCCAAGTCCTTTGACAATATTTTCCACTTTTCCTGTAGCTGCGGATTTCTGACCGCCGGTCATGGCAGTAATGCTGTTATCCAGGATAACCACAGTAATAGGCGTATTGTCGTTGATAGCATCCAGTAAGCCCGTCATGCCGGAATGTGTAAATGTAGAATCGCCAATAACAGCCACAGAAGGAACCAGCCCTGCATCGGCAGCGCCTTTTGCCATAGTGATGGAAGCGCCCATGTCCACACAGGAATTGATGGCATTGTACGGAGGCAGCGCGCCCAGCGTATAACATCCGATATCAGAGAAAACACGCCCTTTTCCATATTTTGCAATAGCTTCATTTAAACCCAGGTAGGTATCAATATGCGGGCATCCGTTACATAGTGAGGGGGGGCGGCCAACAACGATGCCGGGGATAACACCCGGTTCGTTTTCAATAATTCCAAGCGCGGCAGCAACAATGTTGGGAGTCAGTTCGCCGTCACGAGGCAGGGTGCCATCGAGTTTTCCTTTGATTTTCAAGCTATTATTAAGGTAGCCTCTGAGTAATTCTTCAATCATCGGAGCCCCTTCTTCAAGTATCAGAATTTCTTTACACTCGCTGCACAGTTTTTCTATCAGTTTGCGCGGTGCAGGATACTGGGAAATTTTCAGTAAGGGATAAGGTACCACCCTGTCGGGGAAATTTTCCAGCAGATAATTATAGGCAATGCCGAAAGTGATGATCCCCATACTTTTATCATGACCTTCGATATACCTGTTAAACGGCGACTGCTCTCCTTCCTCAACAAGGCTGACCTGTGTCCCGAGCAACAGCTTGTATCTCTTGCGGGCAATAGCCGGTAACAACACATACTGCCTCATATCCTCAGGAAGTTTTAATTCGTTCTGAGCCCGAGAAGGCCTGCGTACAACCCCGGAGCGCGAATGGGCAAGCCGGGTAGTAATACGCATCAGGACGGGAATGTGGTATTTTTCTGAAAGATCAAAACCATAATGCACCATATCGTAGGCTTCCTGCTGATTGGCCGGTTCAAGTATCGGCAGTAACGAAAACTTGGCATAAAACCTGGAATCCTGCTCATTCTGTGAGGAATGCATCGAAGGATCATCCGCTGCAACTACGATCAGCCCGCCATTGGTACCTGTTATTGCAGAATTTACAAAGGCGTCGGCGGCAACATTCAGTCCGACATGTTTCATGCACGTGATGGCGCGTTTACCGGCATAAGCCATTCCGATAGCCCCTTCAACAGCGGTTTTCTCATTGGCAGCCCAGTTGGCTTTAATATTTTTTTCTCTGGCTTCTTTAGCATGTTCGATGTACTCCGTAATTTCAGTCGAAGGCGTTCCCGGGTATGCATACACTCCTGAAATACCTGCATCAATGGCGCCCTGGGCTATTGCTTCGTCTCCCAGCAACATTAATTTTTGCATATCTTATATCATTTAATATTAATTCGATGTTTACAAAACTACATATTTTTTTATTTCTGCCAAGACAATTTCATTTTGAAAAAAGAAAAAAAAATATAGTAATAATGAACTATGTATGTAATAACTATTAATATCTAATATCTAAGCCAACAGCTCGCTTATTTCATATGAGATACAACATAATCTAATTCAATAAATAATACCGTGTTCTGCTTTGGCTGGCCACACAAACAAACAAGCGCTCTCTGCCTGACGGATATCTGACCATTTATCTGTTTGAAAGCAAAAAGAAGCCATATTTGCAGGAAACAAAAAAGTTTCTTTTTCTTTCAGAAAACCATTGGCCAGGCCGGTAATCTGCGGATTATGGCCAACGACTAACAGGTGAGCAATAGCATCGGATTGTTCAAAAATGACATCGTAATAGCTATCGATACCCGAATTATACAGACGTTTATCTTCGATAATCTGAGGTTCAGGAAAAGCTGTCTGCCCGGCTAAATGCAGCGCTGTTTCAAAAGCCCTGACGGCATGGCTTGTTATTATGCTATCAAAACCAATATTTTTGTTTTTCAGGAATTCACCTATTAGGATGACGCTCTGAACGCCATCGTAAGTCAGGGGCCTCAGATAATCAGGCATCTTTCCTTTTCCCGGCAATGCTTCTGCATGCCGCATCAGGTATAATGTTTTCATATTATGTTGTAAAAAAGAGGATGTCCCGAAAGCACTTCATGCTACCAAAGTGTTAACCTTTGAGTCCTTTGTTGTTAATCCATAATATCGAACCACAAAGTCCTCCACGGCATACACAAAGGAAAACTCAAACAAAAATATCTTTTGAGGCACCCTCTTTATCAAAATGTTCAGTCTCAGTATGCAAACAAGGGAAAATCCCTCATCATTTTCTGTACACGTTCGCCCACTGAAACTATCACTGTTTCATTTTCAATATTGGCTATCACTTCATCAAGCAGGTCGACGATCACGGGCATATGTTCTTCCTTCATGCCCCTGGTAGTTATGGCAGGAGTGCCAACGCGCAGGCCGGAAGTGGTAAAAGGTGAACGGCTGTCGAAGGGGACCATGTTCTTGTTCACGGTGATATGTGCCCTGACCAGCGTGTTTTCAACCAGTTTGCCTGTTATTTCCGGGAATTTTGTACGCAGGTCAATCAGCATCAGGTGGTTATCGGTGCCGCCGGAGATCACTTTGTATCCCTTGTCAGTAAAGCATTTCGACATTACCGCGGCATTTTTCTGAACCTGAACCATGTAACTTTTATAGGAGTCCGTCAGCGCTTCACCAAAAGCAACGGCCTTGGATGCGATCACATGTTCCAGCGGCCCGCCCTGAATGCCCGGAAATACAGCTGAATCAAACAGTGCCGACATCATCTTTATTTCGCCTTTGGGTGTTTTCAATCCCCAGGGGTTTTCAAAGTCTTTTCCCATGATGATCATGCCGCCACGGGGCCCGCGCAGGGTTTTGTGTGTGGTGGTGGTAATGACATGGCAATGCGGAACAGGGTTGTTCAGAAGCCCTTTTGCAATAAGTCCGGCAGGATGTGCAATATCCGCCATTAAGATGGCGCCTATCTTGTCGGCAATTTCGCGCATGCGTTTGAAATCCCAGTCGCGTGAATAGGCAGACGCACCGGCAATGATGAGTTTCGGGCGTTCGCGCAGCGCCACTTCTTCCATCGTATCATAATTCACAGTCCCGGTTTGTTCTTCCACACCATAGTCCACAACCCGGTAAAGTATCCCCGAAGAGTTCACCGGTGAGCCATGCGACAGGTGTCCTCCATGCGAAAGATTAAGTCCCATGAACGTATCCCCGGGTTTCAGGCATGTCATCAGGACAGCCATGTTGGCCTGTGCCCCGGAGTGCGGCTGAACGTTTGCCCATTCCGCACCAAAAAGCTCTTTGGCACGGTCTATGGCAATCTGTTCGGTTTGATCCACTACCTGGCAGCCGCCGTAGTAACGCTTGCCGGGATAGCCTTCAGCGTATTTGTTGGTGAGTACCGACCCCATAGCTTCGAGTACCTGCTGGCTTACAAAGTTTTCGGAAGCAATAAGTTCTATTCCGTGTAATTGCCGTTCATATTCTTTCTGAATAAGATCAAATATTTTACTATCTCTTTCCATTATGATAAGTTTTGATTTCGAGGCAAAAGTATAAATAAATCTAATACGAAATATTGTATTGAGGCAAGTGTTCAGTGCCAAGAAACAGCTTGCATAAACCGGATATGAAATACAGGTAAGATAAAGGGCAGGTTGCAATTCATAAAAAAAACTTATTTTTGATTTTCAAATTCAAAATAATAATGAAAATTTTTCCAAAAATATCCCTCACCGGCGACCTGGGAAGCGGTAAAAGCCATGTCAGCAGGCTGCTTTCTGAAAAACTTACTTAAAATCTTGAAATGAATTTTGAACAAGATCATATTTATCACATTTATAATCAGGGAAATAACAAACAAAAAATATTTTTCATAAAGGAGAACTATTACTTTTTCATCAATAAGATTAAAACTAATGTATTACCTTTTGCAGATATTCTGGCATGGTGCCTGACGCCAAATCATTTTCATATCATGGCCTATGTGAATTATCCAGAGATAATTGCCGGGGTGATTGGCAACAGCACTGGCCATTCGCGCAGTAAAACTGTCGGGGTGACTGACAACAGCACAGGCCATGCGCGTAATGAAACTGTCGGGGTGACTGACAACAGCACAGGCCATGCGCG
>DAOORA010000080.1:0-17325 GCA_035389045.1 Bacteroidales bacterium
ATTATTAATTTATACTTTGTGAAAAGAGAATCAATTTAGTACCCATTAATCTCAAAGAGCAATTTGATTTTTGTCACCCGCATAACCGGCATTGGCAGACAGGGTGCCCTTACAGGATGTTGCAACTATGGAGCTCGTTGCAGGATTAAAAAATGATAAAATTCAAACTTTACTGATATTTTTTTTAAAGTTTTTATAATAAATTGGTAATTTATTAAGGAAAGTCTATCTTTGCACCTTCAAAAAAAAGAATATTATAAAAACGTTGTAAGATATGCAAAACAAAGGAGTTTTCAGGTTTTTAGCGATTTTGATCGCGCTGGTATGTTTATTTCAGCTCTCATTTACTTTATGTACGCGAATGGTTGAAAAAGATGCTAAAGAATTTGCTTTAAGCGGTAATGTTGACAGCCTCGCCAAAGCGATGGCCAAAGGAATCCCTGAAATGGAGATGTACTATAAAGACTCCATAGTCAACAAGAGGGAACAACATTATCTGGATTCAATGTCGGGCGAGGTAGTATATAATTTTGCGTGGATACGTAAATATTCCTACAAAGACTGTAAAGCACGTGAAATAAATCTCGGGCTTGACCTTAAAGGCGGTATGAATGTTACCCTCGAAGTGTCCATTCCCGATATCATCAGAGCATTGGCCAGCAACTCCAAAGATCCTTTCTTTAATAAAGTGATGGATGATGCCGTTGAAATGCAAAAAAACAGTTCTGCCGATTTTGTTTCATTATTTGAAGCTTCTTTTAAAAAGAACAATACCGCTAATGCCAAACTAGCGTCTTTCTTCATAGTCGGACTAAAAGACAAAATCAATTTTAACACTTCCGATGAAGATGTTCTGAAAGCCATACGTATTGAAACCGATGGCGCCGTTGACCGGACCTTTAATATTTTGCGTACCCGTATCGACCGCTTTGGCGTTGCCCAGCCCAATATCCAGAAATTATCGGGATCAGGAAGGATCCTGATCGAATTGCCCGGGATAAAAGAACCCGAACGTGTCAGAAAACTTCTTCAGGGAACTGCCCAATTGGGATTTTGGGAAACCTATGAATATAAAGATGTTTACGGATTCCTGGAACAGGCCGATAAAAAATTGAAAGCAGTTCTGTCTTCAGGTGATTCTCTTGAAATAAAAGACAGCACTAATGTTTCAGAAGGCGATTCGGTCACGAAAGAAGAGGTGGCTGTTACAGAAGAAAAAAAAGACACATCCCTCACAGAAACGGCCATAAGCGATTCGGCAAAAGATACCACGGGGCAGGGTCAGCAATCGTTTGAGGAATATGCAGCTGAACATCCGCTTCTTGCATACTTACAGCCGGCTTTAATACAGGATGAAGCAGGGAATTATTATCCCAATAAAGGCCCGGTCATTGGTTATTGCCAGTCATTTGATACCAACCGCGTTATGACGATGTTGCGCAATCCGCAGATTCAGACCATATTTCCGCGCGAAATCCGTTTTATGTGGAGTGTCAAAGCCATTGACGAAAAAGGCGCCACGCATCAGCTGATAGCCCTCAAATCCTCACGCGACGGCACGGCAGCACTGGCCGGCGATGTCATTGTAGATGCCCGTCAGGATATTGATCAGCAACAGGGTAACCAGATATCAATGAGTATGAACTCCGAAGGAGCCTCCATCTGGAAGAATCTGACGGCTAATAACATAGGGAAATCAGTCGCTATTGTTCTTGATAACCTCGTATATTCATACCCCACAGTGCAGGGTGAAATACCCAACGGACAATCATCAATAACCGGAAATTTCACACTGGAGGAAGCCAAAGACCTTGCCAATATTCTTAAAGCCGGAAAACTACCCGCCCCGACAAAAATTGTTGAAGAAGCCGTCGTAGGTCCATCGCTGGGTAAAGAAGCCATTAATGCAGGTTTGCTGTCTTTTATCATTGCTTTTGTGCTCGTACTGATCTATATGGCGCTGTATTACAATACTGCCGGATTAGTGGCCGATACAGCCCTGCTGGTTAATGTTTTCTTCCTCATGGGCGTTTTGGCCTCTCTGGGCGCCACCCTCACCTTACCCGGCATTGCCGGTATTGTACTCACCATGGGTATGGCCGTGGACGCTAACGTTATTATTTATGAGCGTATCAAGGAGGAGGTAAGAGCCGGAAAGGGTATGAAACTGGCAATTGCAGACGGATACAAACATGCCTATTCGGCCATCATCGACGGTAATGTTACCACCATATTGACCGGTATCGTATTGTTTATATTTGGAACCGGCCCCATTCAGGGTTTTGCTACTACACTTATCATCGGTATCCTCACCTCTCTGTTTACCGCTATTTTCTTGTCGCGTTTGATCTTCGAAGGCCTGAGCGCCAAAAACCGTGCGATTAAATTCGGGAACAAATACACCATCAATGCTTTCACCAATACGAAGATAAAGTTTATTGAAATTCGTAAAAAGCTGTATATTGTTTCTTTGTCGATCATTGTCATCGGTATTATCTCTCTTTTTGTCAGAGGTATGAATTTTGGTATTGACTTTACCGGAGGACGTACTTATGTGGTTCGTTTTGACAAGGATGTAAAAACCAATGACATACGCACTTTACTCGAAAAATCTTTTGGACAAACCCCCGAGGTAAAGACTTTCGGGCCGGGTAACCAGGTGAAAGTCACCACAAAATATATGATTGATAACACCGATAAGGCAACGGATTCCATAGTGGAAAGCAAACTGTATGAAGGTTTGAAAACTGTTTATACAGCCCCGATCACCAGGGATGAGTTCCTGAGCGATAATGCCGGCAAATTGCTGGGGAAATTGAGCTCCAATAAAGTCGGGCCAACCATTGCCGACGATATTAAATTATCGTCACTCTATGCCCTTATTATTGCGCTGTTTGCTATATTTGTATATATAGCAATCCGTTTTAAGAAATGGCAATTCGGACTTGGCGGTGTGATTTCATTAACCCATGACACATTAATTGTTATATCCATGTATTCGCTGTTCTGGGGATTATTGCCTTTCGGAATGGAGGTTGACCAGGCATTTATTGCCGCTATTCTTACCATTATCGGATACTCTATTAACGACTCTGTGATCATCTTCGACAGGATCAGGGAATACACCGGGCTTTATCCCAAACGCGACATAAAAGAAAACATGAATGCCGCCATGAACAGCACCCTGGGCCGAACCATTAATACCGCCGGAACAACATTGATTACACTGTTTGCCATATTTATACTGGGTGGTGAAATGATCAGGGGATTCATTTTTGCATTATTAGTGGGTATTCTTGTCGGTACGTATTCTTCCATCTTTAATGCCACACCTGTCGCATATGATTTATTAATCTGGCAGCAAAGGCGAAAAGAAAAGAAAGCGTTGAAACTTCAGGCGAAAAAATAACGTATAATGCGCTGATAAAACATTTTTTGTTATAAATATTTACAGACAATCAAAAAAAATATTGAAAAAGTATATTATTTCACAAGATTTTCGCCACTAAATGATTGAAAATTAGAGCAATGGTGAGTTTTAAGAAAAATAATAAAAAATGTTCTTTTATTGGTATTAAATAATTATTTAAATTAGCACGGTTATTAATTCAGGGTTTAATATAATTTAATTATGAGTAAGAAAATATATTTTTTAGGAATTGCAGTATTTTTATTGTTCGTTCTGGCACAAAGTTCTCCTGCTTTTTCACAGCGTAATTATTCATCAGATGCCGATCAGGCTTACGAGTTGGAACAATACTCTGTAGCCATCGATTTGTATAAACAAGCTTACAACAAAATAAAAGGGAATAAACCCGAAAAAGCACGTGTTTTGTTTCGGCTTGCAGAATGTTATCGCCTCACCAACAATCAGAAACAAGCGATAAACTGGTATAGCAGGGTTGTAAAATCCAATTATCCCGATCCGGTTGCACATTTATATCTTGCTGATGCGTTAAAAGCTGATGAGCAATATGCCGAGGCAATCATTGAATACAAAGAATACAGTAAACTGGCGCCTGCTGATCCCCGCGGAAATCATGGCGTGGAATCCTGTGAGTATTCAATTAAATGGAAAGAAGATCCCACCCGTTATGTAGTCGAAAATGTAAAAAAGTTCAACACCAAACAATCTGATTTTGCACCCTACTGGGCCGACAAGAATTTTAAAGCCTTGTTATTTACCTCCACCCGTGAAGGATCTATGGGAAAATCTGTGGATGGATGGACAAACCAGAGTTTTTCTGATATTTATGTTACTACCCTCGATAAAAAAGGCGCCTGGAGTGAACCCTTACCCGCCGATGAAAATATCAATACTGAATTTAACGAAGGAACACCCTGGCTGAACAATAAAGCCAATGTGATTTATTTTACGCGCTGTCCGATCGTGAAGAAAGAAAAAATGGGTTGCCAGATCTATTTTTCTAAAAAACAGGGCCGCGGCTGGGCGCCTCCTGATACATTAAAACTTAGCACTGATCTAAGCCTGCATATGGGGCATCCCGCGCTGAGCGATGATGAACTTACCATTTATTTTTCTGCTGAAATGCCCGGAGGATATGGTGGAAAAGATATATGGGTGGCTAAGCGTACCAAAAAAACAAAACCTTTTGATAAAGCTCTGAACCTGGGCCCGGAAATCAACACCGCTGGCAATGAAATGTTCCCCTACCTCAGGGACGATGGTGTCTTGTATTTTTCATCAAACGGCGCAGAACATCTTGGCCTTGGCGGGCTTGATATTTATAAAACGGAATATCAGAACGGCAAATGGACAAAACCTGAAAACCTGAAATTCCCCCTCAATTCTGCCGGTGATGATTTTAGCATTATTTTTAAGGGTAACAAAGAAGAAGGCTTTTTATCGTCAAACCGTAAGGAAGGTAAAGGCTCCGACGATATTTACTATTTTTATCTGCCGCCATTGGTTTTCACCTTACAGGGTGTGGTGAGGGACGACAGCACCAAACAGATCATTGCCGGTGCGCTTGTTAAACTCGAAGGCTCCGATGGCACTCTTGTGGAAGATTCAACGGATGCAACAGGTACCTTTCAGTTTGGTAAAACTCAGGTTCGCGAAAATACTTCTTACGAACTGACCGTGTCGAAAGAAAATTTTACCGGCACTAAAGGACGTGAAACAACGGTGGGGCTGAAAAACAGTAAGGATCTTACCCATGATTTTAATTTGGCTCCTATTCCCAAACAACCACAGGTATTACCCGATGTTCTGTATGTTATCGGACAATGGTATCTTACACCTCAGGCAATGGACTCGCTCAACTGGCTGGTGGATATTCTCAACACCAATGAAAGATGGGTTATTGAATTATCATCCCATACCGATATCCGGCCCATAGCCATGACCAACGACACGCTTTCTCAACGCAGGGCACGTTCTGCCGTTCATTATATTGTTGATTCTATGGGGATACATCCGGGAAGAGTTTTTGCCAAAGGTTACGGAGCTAACAGCCCGAGAATCCTTGATCGCGATAAATCCGTTTTTTTAGATCCTGAAAAATACCCGGCATGCAAGGATAAATCATACTTTTTTCCCAAAGGCACTCAGATCACAGAAGAGTATATCAAATCGCTGAAGACTACCTGTGAAAAAGAAGCTGCACACCAGCTCAACAGAAGAACTGAGTTCACCGTACTCCGCGAAGATTTTATTCCTCCGGCATCCAACGATTCCAATGCTGCAAATGTGGTCATCGAGGTTAACCCTATGGATAATGTACTTACCATTTTACCCAGCGGAAGCGGCACCTTTGAAGGGCGATGCATTGTAAACGGTATTTCAACTGATTTTAAATATGATGCTGCTGAGGAAGGCATGCAGATTTCCGATAAGCTGATCATGAGGTTGCTCACCGAATACCGTGTCACCAAATCTGATTTTAAAGATAAAGACAAAGCCTTCAATGAAGATGGTTCCATAAAGGATAATTCTGTTGTCACCCTGAAAAAGATGACTATTGCCAAAAAGTCACAGGACTTCCTTACTGCTACTGTTGTGAAAAACCTGAGTCCGGATATTACCCTTGGATCCAAAGTTCTTTCAAAATTTGGCGAGTATTATATTGATGATGAAAAGAAACAGCTTATTTTCGGAACAGCTCCTAATGTCCCTGAAAATAAGTAGTTTATAAAAAATTTTAAAAAAGCGTCCCGATAGCTATCGGGATGCTTTTTTTGTTGAACGTGATGAGCAACGATAAATACAACAAACGCGGAGTTTCAGCATCCAAAGAAGATGTACATAATTCATTAATGAATATTTCTAAAGGTCTTTACCCGCGTTCATTCTGTAAAATCGTTCCCGATCATTTCACCGATGATGAAGATTATTGTGCTCTTATGCATGCTGATGGGGCAGGTACCAAATCTTCACTCGCATACCTTTACTGGAAAGAAACCGGGGATCTGTCGGTATGGAAAGGCATTGCACAGGATGCGATAGTAATGAATACCGATGACCTGCTTTGTGTGGGCGCTACTGAAAACATCCTGTTGTCATCGCTTATCGGCAGAAACAAATTTCTTATCCCCGGAGAGGTTATTTCAGAAATCATTAACGGCACCGAAGAGTTTCTTGAAACTTTGCGCAAAAATGGCCTGACCATATATTCCACCGGGGGTGAAACTGCCGATGTGGGTGATCTGGTCAGGACCATAGCTGTTGATTCTGTGGTGTCATGCCGTATGAGACGCAACGAGGTCATTACCAATGGAAAAATCTCCCATGGCGACGTCATCGTCGGATTAGCGTCATCGGGGCAGGCAACTTACGAAAATGTATATAACAGTGGTATGGGAAGCAACGGGCTTACCGCGGCCCGTCACGAAATGCTGAATAAAATCTATTCGGAAAAGTATCCTGAAAGTTTCGATACCGCTGTACCTGAATACCTGGTATATTCAGGAAAATTCCTCCTGACAGACCAGGTGCCGGAAATGCCTGTAAATATTGGCAAAGCTCTATTGTCACCCACACGAACCTATGCACCATTAATTATTAAAGTTTTTGAACAATTCAGGAACGGGATACACGGAATGATACATTGCACAGGTGGTGCACAGACCAAGGTGATGAACTTTGTTTCGGGTTTAAACGTGATTAAGGACAATATGTTCCCTGTTCCACCGCTGTTCCGGCTGATCCAGAGACAGGCAGCCTACGAATGGAAAGAAATGTACAAAGTCTTTAATATGGGACACCGCATGGAGTTGTATACCAACGAAAAAACAGCCTTGCAGATCATTCAATTATCAAAGGAATTTAATATTTGTGCACAGATTGTCGGCCATTGTGAATCGTCACCGCAATCTTTCCTGACCATCAAGTCAGAATTTGGTTGTTTTACTTATTAACTCCTGTATTTATATTAATTTTGTAAAAAACTATTGTTATGCTTGACAAACTCAAGGCTATAAACGAACGCTGGGAAGAGATCGGAAGGTTGATGAATGAGCCTGACGCCATGAATGATGTAAAGAGATTTATCAAATTAAGCAAGGACTACAAGGAGCTTACGCCGATCATTGAAGCGTATAAAAGGTATGATACGATCATTAATCATATAGCTTCTGCCCGTGATATGCTTTATAATGAAAAGGACGAGGAAATGAAAGCGCTGGCCAAAGAAGAAGTGGAACTGCTCACTGCAGAAAAGGAAAAACTCGAGGAAGATATTCGTGTTATGCTTATCCCTGCCGATCCGCAAGATAGTAAAAATGCCATAGTCGAGATTCGTGCAGGTACCGGAGGCGATGAGGCATCAATTTTTGCGGGCGATCTTTATCGTATGTATGTCAGATATGCCGAGATCAAAGGATGGAAGACAGAACTGGTAGATATGACCGAAGGTACGGTAGGAGGTTATAAAGAAATCATTTTCAATATTAATGGTGAAAATGTTTACGGACAGATGAAATACGAATCGGGGGTGCATCGTGTACAGCGGGTCCCAAAAACAGAAGCACAGGGAAGGGTTCATACATCTGCGGCCTCCGTGGTGGTGTTGCCCGAAGCCGATGAGTTTGATGTGGAACTGAAGGATGCCGATATCCGCAGAGATACTTACTGCTCTTCCGGCCCCGGAGGACAATCTGTAAACACCACCTATTCGGCGGTGAGGCTGACACACATTCCGACCGGTATTGTTGTTACCTGCCAGGATCAGAAATCTCAGGTGAAAAACCTCGAAAAAGCTATGTCGGTCCTCCGTAGCCGTATTTATGAAATCGAATATCAGAAATATCTGGACGATATATCTTCAAAACGTAAAACCATGGTGTCTACGGGCGATCGTTCTGCGAAAATACGCACCTATAACTATCCGCAGAGCCGCGTGACCGACCACCGTATTCATCTTACGCTCTATAACCTGTCCTCTATAATGGAGGGTAATGGCGTGCAGGAACTGATCGACGCCTTACAACTGGCCGAAAATGCGGAACGGCTCAAAGCGGCAGGTGAATAGTTTAAACCAAAATATATGAACCGGAAGGAATTAATCAGCACTATTAAAAAAAAGAAATCTTTTCTTTGCGTAGGCCTTGATACCGAGATGAGTAAGATTCCAAGGCATTTGCTTGATACAGAGGATCCTGTTTTTGAGTTTAATAAAAGTATCATCAGTGCTACAATTGATTATGCTGTTGCCTATAAACCCAATATCGCTTTTTATGAATCATTGGGAATTCCGGGATGGATCAGTTTGCAAAAAACGATTAATTTTCTGGAACCATACCGCAACGAAGTATTTTTAATTGCAGATGCCAAACGCGGCGATATTGGCAATACTTCAGCTCAATATGCAAAAACATATTTTGATAAAAAAGTTTCCGGTTTTGATTTTAATGCTGTTACGGTTGCACCTTACATGGGCATCGATTCTGTCAGTCCGTTTCTTGAGTACCCTAATAAATGGGTAATCCTGCTGGCTCTGACCTCCAACAAAGGAGCATCTGATTTTCAGTTTTTAAAGATCAGCGGACCGGAAGAGAAATTGCTGTTTCAGAAAGTACTTGAAACATCTTCAAAATGGGGTACGGCTGAAAACATGATGTTTGTAGTTGGTGCTACACAAGCTGAAATGCTTGGGCATATCCGAAAAATTGTACCCGACCATTTTCTCCTTGTCCCGGGTGTGGGAGCGCAGGGAGGCAGCCTTGAGCAGGTAGCCACCTTTGGAATGAACAGCAACTGCGGATTGCTTGTCAATGCATCCCGGAGTATTTTATATGCATCCGCGGAAAAGGATTTTGCTCTGAAAGCACACGAAGAGGCCAGAAATCTTAAAGAGGAAATGGAAGTTCAGCTCAGAAAATTCCATGTGATATAAAATGACTTTGCAGATGCTTCCGTGTAAATGTTTGAACGATAAGGAATAAAAAAAGCTCTTTAAAGAGCTTTTTTTATTTGGAGATCATTTATTCGATGATATGTATCCATCCGAATTTATCGGGTTCTTCGCCGTATTGAATAGCTCGCAGCCTGTTGTATAGTTTGGTGGAAACCGGGCCGGCATTGCCATCCTTACAGTATTCATATACGGTGCCGTTGTCACGGTCCTGTATCTTTTTAAGCGGTGAAATAACCGCCGCCGTGCCGCAGGCGCCCACTTCGTCAAACTCGCTGAGCTCGGTCACCGGAACAGGCCTTTGCTCTACTTTCATTCCCATGTCTTCAGCAAGTGTCCTGAGACTCATATTGGTGATGGATGGCAGAATTGATGAAGATTCCGGGGTGACATAGGTATTGCCTTTTATACCAAAGAAATTTGCAGGGCCGGCTTCGTCAATGTATTTCTTTTCTTTGGCGTCAAGGAATAAGGCTGTGGAGTATCCTTCGTCATGTGCCCGCATACCGGCCACGAGACTGGCTGCATAGTTGCCTCCTACTTTAATGGTGCCGGTTCCCAATGGTGCCGCACGGTCATAATCTCTGATGATCTGTGCTGTAACAGGTTTAAACCCTTCTTTAAAATAAGGCCCGACAGGCGTGACGAAAATCAGGAACATATATTCATCGGCAGGAGAAACTCCTACTTTTGGCCCGCTGCCAATAAGCAAGGGCCTGATATACAGGGATGAACCTGTTTCGTGTGGGGGAACATAGGCCTTGTTGAGTTTTATCACCGTTTCCATGGCTTCTTTGAACAAGTCAAGAGGAACAGGTTGCATTAATATGCCTGCTGCAGAACGTTGCATTCTTTTTGCATTTTCTTCCCAGCGGAATACGCGTATTTTGCCATCTTTGCAGCCAAAGGCTTTCATTCCTTCAAAGGCTTCCTGACCATAATGAAGGCAGGTTGCTGCCATATGTATGTTCATATATTCCCAAGATGAAATCTCCAGCTTGCCCCATGCGCCATTACGATAGTAACAGCGTACATTGTAGTCTGTTTTCACATACCCGAAGGGTAGGTTTTTCCATTCAATATTTAACATAAGCTTTGTTTTTAATTCGTGAATAAAGCGTGCTAATTTAGAAATTTATTTAAAGCAAAAAGCATTATAAAGAAATTTATTTTAATGATGAAAATAAGAATATCCAGTGATAAAGCCGATAAAAAAAAGCTGCTTTGAAAAGTCAAATTTTGTGTCCACATAGTTTTAGTAAGCTTACCGTGTACTTAATGTCCCTTTATGGTTTTATTTCTTATTTGAAGTTTCGCATAAAAAAATAAATTGATAAATACCAATCATTAGTGGATTGTAAAGAGATTAACACTATGGGAAACAACTTTTTTACATATAGTCAAAAAGAACAAAACTACGGTCAGTCAGAGCAGATTCTCCTTTGTGCGCCTTAGTGCAAACACTTTGTGCGCCTTAGTGGTAAAAAAACTTAACCACGAAGTCGCACGAAGGAAATTCACAAAGGGACACGAAGGAAGAAATAAATTAAACATCAAGAAAATGGTTCGTATCAACCCTCATTGCCGCGCTGTGTCCGCGTGACATAAAAAAATCATGCGAAACTTTATTTCTTATAATTACCACAAAGGGACACAAGGCCTGCCTGACGGCGAGGCAGGTGCTTTACAAAAGCGCGTAAAGAACTTATGGGACAGCCTTTTTTTTACAACATATTTTTTATATCTTCATCCGGATTTGTAATACCGCCGATGTTGAAATTTTCGACCAGCACTTTTGTTACATTCGGAGACAAAAATGCGGGTAGGGTAGGGCCTAAATGTATATTTTTTACCCCGAGAAATAAAAGCGCCAGTAACACGATTACAGCTTTTTGTTCGTACCAGGCTATGTTGTATACAATAGGAAGCTCGTTGATGTCTTTGAGTTGAAATACCTCTTTTAATTTCAAAGCGATCACTGCCAGTGAATAGGAATCATTGCATTGTCCGGCATCCAGCACCCGTGGTATACCGTTGATGTCGCCAAGAGGTAATTTGTTGTAGCGGTATTTTGCACAGCCTGCTGTGAGTATAACAGTATCCTGTGGCAGTCTTTGAGCAAACCGGGTATAATAGTCACGGTCTTTCATCCTGCCGTCACAACCTGCCATAACGATGAATTTCCTGATGGCGCCGCTTTTAACGGCCTCTACTACCTTATCAGCAAGAGCCAGCACCTGGTCGTGGGCAAAACCGCCGATGATCTCGCCTGTCTCAATCTGTGTGGGAGGTGGACATTTTTTTGCATGTTCAATGATTTCTGAAAAATCCTTTTTGCCTGTAATTTCACGGTCGGGAATATGTTTGAATCCGGTGAATCCCGCAGCACCTGTAGTATATACCTTGTCGCTGTATGATGCATTGGCATGTTGCGGAACCAGGCAGTTAGTGGTAAAAAGTATCGGGCCATTAAAGGTCTCAAACTCTTCACGTTGTTTCCACCAGGCATTTCCATAATTCCCGGCGAAACTCTGATATTTTTTGAAGAAGGGATAGTAATGCGCCGGCAGCATTTCGCTATGCGTATATACATCTACACCGCTGCCTTCGGTCTGATCGAGCAGGTCCTCAAGATCGCGCAGGTCGTGGCCGCTGATGAGGATACCGGGATTATTGCGTACACCAATATCAACTGTGGTGATTTCAGGAGTGCCGTACCGTGAAGTGTTGGCTCCATCCAGCAACGCCATCACTTCAACGCCATTCTTACCACATTCCAGCACCAGCGAAACCAGATATGCGGCATCAAGATCATTGCGTGTGATCTCGGCCAGCGCATGCTGAATGAAGGCATGAACACCTTCATTTTCAAAACCCAGGTTGGAGGCATGTTCGGCATAAGCAGCCATTCCTTTAACACCAAAAAGAAGCAGATGTACCAGTGAACGGATATCTTCATCCTGATAGGATAAAGTACCCACAGATTTAGCTTTTTCATCAAATTCTTCAGGCGAACTGCCCGACCATGAAGCAGCGTCGTGTTGAATGGCTGAAATATCTATACCTTTGGAGATACAAATGTTTTTTATTTGCTCGCGCCATTCAAGTGCTTTTCGTATTCTTTCATAAAAAGCAAATTTATCGAAATTGGCATTGGTAATGGTGGTAAACAGACTTTCGATAACAAACCTGTCGAGTTTATTGTCGGTATAGCCGGTTTTGCGTGCCGCTGTGCTATATAACGAAATCCCTTTCAGGACGTGAATAAGCAAATCCTGCACATTGGACACATCTTCTTTTTTTCCGCATACGCCTGCGATGGTACAACCAAATCCTTTGGCTGTTTCCTGACATTGATAACAAAACATACTCATAATTTTATTTTTTTGTAAATATAGTTGTTAAATCCATTCTTCCTGTAAAATTTTCCCCTGAATACTTATATAAACCACTTTAACAGGCACTTTGCGTGAAGCTTTTTGCACCGCCAGTTTTGTCATATGCAATAATCCTCCGCAACAGGGGACTTCCATCATGACGACAGTAATCGTATTTATATTCGAGTCCTCAGCCATCATTTTTATTTTTTCGATATACGATTCAGTATTTGAATCAAGTTTAGGGCAGGCAATGACCACTGTTTTGCCTTTCATATAATCGTTGTGAAAATTGCCATAAGAAAAAGCCGTGCAATCAGCGGCGATGACCACATCGGCATTCTTGAAATAGGATGCTGCAGGGTTCACCAGGTGAAGTTGAACCGGCCAATGGTGCAACTGCGATGTAACAGCTGTTGTCGTGGCATTGGTTTCAGGTTTTTCTGATCTGAAATCCATAATTTTAGAGCCGGGGCAGCCGCCGCCTTGTTGCTCATGAACATGTTTACTTTTTTGTGTTTCCATTTCAAAATCATTTATTAGTTCCGGATAAATATTATTTTTCTTTAGATATTCCACCCCCTGTTTTACATATTCTTTTTCGTTATGATCGCGCAGATGCCGGAGGTGGGCCATGATGGTTCCCTTACCTGATTTACTGATACGTTCTATTACCCTGGTTTCGTCGTAGGGTTCGGCTTCACGTTCTTCGAGGGTGATAGCTCCTTCCGGACATTCCCCGATGCAGGCGCCCAAACCGTCGCAAAACAATTCACTAACCAGCCGTGCTTTTTCTTCGATGATCTGTAAGGCTCCTTCATGACAGCCGCTTACACATATTCCGCATCCCGTACATTTCTTTTCGTCTATCCTGATAATGGTTCTTCTCATTTTAATTTGATCTTAATTTTTAAATAGGTATATGAGTACGCAAATGTAAAAATAAAATGTTTAAAAAAACCAAAAATTACTAATCTAAATTATAAATATCATATAATCAGAATAATAAGGTGGTAATTTATAGCGGTACTTTTGAAGTGAATTATAAACAAACCACTTCAACAATTGCTTAAATCAGATCGCTGATTTTTTTATTTTTAAAGTATTCACGGAGTTCACCTGTGATTCTATGGACTATGCCGCCCATCAAACATTCTTCAAAAGGGCAGATATTATTGTCGAAAGGGCATTTATTTATTGCCATTTCTCCCTCAAGTGCTTCATATACAGTGAGTAGAGAAATTTCTTCAGGAGCTTTGTTCAGAACAAAACCACCGGCAGGACCACGGGTAGATTTTACAAAATTTTCTTTTACCATTCGCTGCATAACTTTGGCTATATGGTTTTTGGAGGCGCCTGTTAGCTCGGATAATTTTTTCACGTTCATATTATGATTTTTGGAACGCGCAATCAGCACGATAACGTGTATTCCTATCGATGCTGCTTCAGAGAGATTTACAATGTGTGACATGATGAATTTTGTATATTATTATTTTGTAGCATGTTTTTTTTCATAATACCTGATAAACCGGAGGATAAGCCAGTAGTTAACCATAATGAAGGCTGGCCAGCTCAGATACCAGAGAACCGATGTTAATAGTGAATTATACATTTTTATTTAGTATTTGTGATCCGAACCTGACATTTCATGTTTACTGATTTTTTTCTTGTTGATTGCTTTCCAGGCAAAATAAATATAGAGTGTGACAAAGGGAATAAAAAGTGAGACATAGCTCATTATGGTCAGTGTATATTCACTAGATGAGCTGTTTTCGATGGTTAACGAACTCTGCAGATCGGCTGAAGACGGATAGAAGCAGGTATTGTTCAATCCGGCGATCAGCAGTAAGGCCAGAACAGTCATAATAGTGCCGGATCCTGAAAACCATATTCCTTTATTATTTTTCCATAAAGCCGTAATTATAATTCCGGTTAGTACAAGTATTACCCCTGAAATAAAAATTAACAAGGTAAGCGGCATATCGATCAGGTTGTTGAAATATTTGTTGGGTTCCAATAATACTTGACCTGAATTAGTGTCATATGCAAATCCATCGTTCAGGAAGAGCATCATAATGAAGGTAAGAAAGAATATCAGAAAGATCACCGTGTTGTATACGACCTGTTTACGCGAACGTTCAGCAATAGCTGAATCGTCAATGGTGTTAATGAAATACAAGGCGCCAAGTATACGCGCCAGCGAAAAAACAGCAAGTCCCAGGGCAACATTCTGAAAGTTAAACAAGGCTTCGAGTCCTCTGGTTTTATGGAGCCATTGCACCTGGTTCAGCTCATTAAGCCTGAATTCAGACCCTGTAAAAAATGTCCCTACGGCCACGCCGATAAGGAAAATGCCTATACTGCCGTTAATGTATAAAAAGATCTCATAGGTTTTAGCGCCCAGAAAATTTCCCGGTTTTTTTCTGAATTCATACGAAACGGCCTGAATTATAAAACAAAACAATATAGCTATCCATAACCAATAGGCGCCACCAAAACTGCATGCATAGAATTTAGGGAAAGCGGCAAATATGGCTCCGCCAAAAGTTACCAGAGTGGTAAAAGTAAATTCCCATTTACGGCCTGTGGCATTGATCAGCATGGTTTTTTCTTCTTCATTACCTGCAACAGTTCCTATAAGTGTCTGCCCGCCTTGCACAAAACTGAGAAAAACCAGGATGGCGCCAAGCAACGATACAATTACCCACCAGTATTGCTGCAGAAATAACCAGGTGCAGTTTTCAAACATTTTCACCTCCTTCAGGCCCTTTTTTGATCTGGGTCAGCATGATTTTTACTTCAGCGATTAACAAAATAGTGAACAATACCGCAAAGAGAAAAAAAGTGGTCATCACGGCGGTAGCGTCTATATGGGTTGTGGCTACCGACACGGGGAGCAAATCCTGAATGGCCCAGGGTTGCCTGCCCACCTCAGCGACAACCCATCCGCTTTCCGAAGCAACAAACCCCAAGGGAAGAAAACAAATCAGTATTTTTAATAAAAACTTTTTATTACTGAGTTTGTTTTTTATTGACAAATATAAGGTTACGATAAACAATAAAATAAATAGAAACCCCAGGCCTGCCATGATATGAAAACTGTAAAAAGTCAGCGGCACATTGGGTATAATGCTGTCGGGATCGTTCAGGTACCCGTAACCCATGTAGTGTGAGTTTTCTCTGAAGACCTTCAGGGCTGAATCAGCGGCTGTCTTGTTGTTCATTTTGTAAAAATTCCGGAACGATCCTAATGCAGAAATGGCCAGACGCCCTTTTTGCATCTTTTCTGTTACAGGTATTATGTTTTTCTCCTTATTGCCGTCGACCAGGTCTTTAATACCGGGTACAAAAGCATCGGACTGGCGGTAGCCCAGCAGGGAAAGCATTTTAGGGACTTCAAATTTAAAATGGAAATTATCCTCTTTGTCCTTATGTGCATCTGATCTGGGTACTCCGAAAATGATCAGCCCTGCGCCTTCTTTTCCCTGGTACAGTCCCTCCATGGCTGCCAGTTTCACCGGTTGTTTCTGTGCAACCAGGTAGGATGAACCGTCGCCTGTGATGGCTACAAACAAGGCAGATGTCAGCCCGAAAACCGAGGCGATGACAATACTTTTTTTTGCCAGCAGCAGTTCGCGTTTTTTCAGAAGATACCAGGCGCTGACACAGATAATAAATAATGCGGCGACAACATAAGACGAAGTGATGGTGTGCAGGAACTTGTTAACAGCAACCGGCGAAAGTAAAACTTCCCAAAAATTCAGCATTTCACTGCGGGCGGTTTCGGGATTAAAGTGCATACCCACAGGATATTGCATCCAGGAGTTCGCAACAAGTATCCATAAGGCCGAAAGGCTGGCGCCGAAAGCAACTAACCACGATGAAGCAAGATGGAATTTTTTGCTTACTTTATTCCAGCCAAAAAACATTACTGCTATGAACGTAGATTCAAGGAAAAATGCAAATATACCCTCTATGGCCAGCGGAGCCCCGAAAATATCGCCAACAAACCAGGAATAATTTGACCAGTTGGTTCCAAACTCGAATTCCAGGATGATACCGGTGGCAACACCAATGGCAAAATTAATTCCGAATAGTTTCATCCAGAATTTTGTTATGCGTTTCCATTCTTCCTTCCCTGTTCTGACATAAATGCTTTCCATTATAGCAATAATAAATGACAGGCCCAGGGTGAGCGGAACAAAAAACCAGTGGTATATAGCGGTAAGCGCAAATTGTGCCCGCGACCAGTCAACCAAAGCGATATCAATAGTTCCGGTCATATTTTATTTGCTATTGTTTATTAAAAGTTGCTCCATAACGAAATCTCCTTTCTGCGAGTCTGTGGTAAACCTGGAATTTAAATAATCCGGAAAGAAAAAAATCCGGAGGACGATGAAAATGATGAATAACTTGATAAAAATAATAGTCCAGAGTTTTTTTCCTATGGTCATATTACGAAAACCGTCGTAATAAAAATGAAAAATACCATGTACTATGATAACAATTTTACTCATAATTCTTGAGTTTGACACCTCAGAAGTCTATCTTGCTGAAAACATGAGTTTTAACAA
>DAOORA010000081.1:0-17219 GCA_035389045.1 Bacteroidales bacterium
GAAGGAGCCACTTATTCGTAATATACGGTCGGTTGTTTACCGTGAAAATCTATGTCTAATGAAAAATAAAGGCCCGCAGGTGGCGATATATTGTAAATGTTGTGAAAATAAATCTATTCAGCATATTTAAAATATTTTTACCGGACAACAGTGAATTTTTTTATTGAATTAGGAGCATGAAGAATATCATCAATAGCCCGTGGGGTTTTAATATCAATATAATACTATGCCCCAGGAAAAAGGGTTGCTCATTGGGCATTAACGTTTTTTGATTATATGGGTTAATTCCATGACGGGAAACTATGGAATAATTTTGTGAACTCAGGATTATTAAGTAAATTTGTAATACCAATCATCATAGTTATGACCATTTATTCAATATTGTTAGGTATTATCGGCGGGCAGGAAATCATCATCATCGCCATTATCATCCTGGTGTTATTTGGCGGAAAAAAGATTCCCGAGCTGATGCGCGGCCTGGGACGTGGTGTCGGAGAGTTTAAAAAAGGCAAAAGCGATGTAATGGACGAGCTTAAGGATATTACCGGAAAAGGTGATTCCTCTTCAGAAAAACCGACTGAGTAAAAGGCCCTGATATGTTTAGGTTCCTGCTGAGCCACCTTGCCGGTAAAAAGGAAGATGCCACGTTTTGGGAACATGCCGAAGAGCTTCGGATATTGATAATAAGGTCGCTGGTAACTGTTTTTGTGCTGGCTGCAACTGCTTTTTTCTTTAAAGATTTTATTTTTGATTCGATCATCCTGCCGCCTAAAAACGATGATTTTATCACATACCGGCTTTTATGCAAACTCGGAGCGTTGCTCCGCACCGACGCCCTCTGTGCCGGTAATGTCAGCTTTCCGTTGATCAATCTCAGCATAGCCGGGCAATTCCGCTGGCATATCATCATCTCGCTGATAGCAGGTTTCATTATTGCTTTTCCCTTTATGTTATCGCAGCTCTGGATATTTATCAGGCCTGCCCTGAGCGCAAAAGAAAGAACCTACGCAGGCAGAGCTGTTTTTTATATCTTTTTTCTGTTTGCGGGCGGCTTGCTGTTCGGTTACTTCCTTATACTGCCTTTAAGTGTTCAGTTTCTCGGTAATTATGTGTTAAGCCCATACATCACCAATCAGATCACCATCCAATCGTACATTTCCACGGTGGCCGTCATTCCATTATCATTAGGGTTGGTGTTTGAACTGCCGGCGCTGATATTTTTCCTGGCAAAAACCGGCTTAATCCATGTTGGCTTTTTGAGAAAAAACAGGAAGTATTCCATCATCATCGTGTTGATACTTGCCGCTATCATCACCCCTTCTACCGATGCTTTTACCATGATGATGGTTGCACTACCGCTGTATCTGCTTTACGAAATGAGCATTTTAATAGCACGCAGGGTGGAAAAAAAAGCCCTGGCAGGTTAGAATTTGTTTCTTAATCTTTTTTGTCTTTGGCAGGAGGTTTCATAATTTTAAAATCGGCGGCTTTGATGCCCGTAGCCATATATTTGCGCCAATAGCGAGTCAGTGAGGTATATTCAAATAACAGATTGAATATTTTGAATTTCAGAAGAAAAAATACGAATGCATAAACAACAATATAAATCAATAGTGTTATACCCCAATTCAGCAGGCTTTCGGTAATTTTAAAAGCCGGATCGGGCAAAGTTCCAAAAAACCTGAAGATCAGAATATATACCGGCAGCGCCGACACTGTTATCAGGATCATCGCTAAGAGCAGATGAGAAACCTGTATGGCTTTCTCTGGGCAAAGATTGATGCACCTCATGCAGCTTTCGCAATGAAGCGTCCAGTATGGTTTGCCTCCATACATCCTGATGGCATTTGCAGGGCATTTTTCATAGCAGATACCACAGGCATTGCATTTGTCGGTGGCAATAAAAAGCTTTGCCAGAAAGAAGCGCCCGTATAGCTGATACGCAAAAGTGACCGGAATTAATGCTATGTCCAGGGGCAGCATGACAAATACCCAATAGTGAAAAAAACTTTTTCCATCCATTACCTTTTCGATAAAGCGCTTAACAATGCCTTCGCAACGCCTGAACATCGAAGCAATGACTTTTTTCCTGTATCCCGGGTGTATGCTGATCCAGTTTGAAGGCAGGTCTATCGGTAACATTCCTTTTATCCGATACCCTTTCAGCAACAATATGATAAAAGGTATCCACATGGCTATGCCACTCATACCCGGTATAAATAGTTTGCTGAGTTTGGAACCTGCGCGGGTGCTGCTCAAAAAGACATCCGCGTTTTTGATTTTGGGAAATCTCCAGAAAAATTTCAGTATCAGCCAGGGAGTGCCGAAACCATGTGTGGGATAACAAAATCCTATCAAAGCCTTTCCTTTTATATCAGGTTTTTCGATGAACTTTTGCCTGTCGACAGGCATCAACTGAACAGCCATGCCTTTTTCTAAAGCTTTTTCAGCCATCCAGCGGCACGATGTCAAGGCATTTCCTGTCCCGCTGAGGTAATACACCAATAGCCCGGTATATGGCTTATCCATCAGTGCCGGTCGTTATTTGGGCAGTCTTCCGAAAAACTTCATGATGGACCGGTGAAATTTATGCATACCATCCGGTTGAGAGAACATCATGATACATTTGCCGTGGATCAGGTTTACCTTGTTTTTGCCGGCATAATCCAACACCTCTTTGGTATGTGAGCCTTGCTGTACCCAGATATTTGTTATCCCTTTTCCGGCACATTGCTGCACAACTTCCAGTGTTTTGGGTTTCGGGGTAAGTACGACAGCAGCTTTTATCTCCTGCGGCAGGTCAGCAATATCTTTATAGCACTTCTCCCCTTCGATATGGTCGGTATTCGGGTTAACCGGAACCACGCTGTAGCCTTTTTTCTTCAGTTCATCATAAACCGTACGTCCGAATTTTCTTTTATTTCTTGAAACGCCAATGATGGCGATGGTTCCATGTTTATAGAAATCATCTATTTGTGCTTTTGTGATCATAATTAAAAAATTTAGTAAGCAAAGTTACATTCTTTAGGTGGAGAATCAAAACAAAAAAACATCGGTATAATTCAGCGAGAATTATTATTTTTGCAAGCGATTGGCTCCGTAGTTCAATTGGATAGAATAGCAGATTCCGGTTCTGTCGGTTGGGGGTTCGAGTCCCTCCGGAGTCACCATCCAAAACACAAATCCCTTGAAAGCTAAAAGTTTGCAAGGGATTTTTTACATCAGGGGTAAAACATAGGTAAAAGATTTCCCCATAAATACAGATTATTTGAATTCCGGGAAATTATGATACCGACTATTTGATTTTTATTATAACAAGTATCAGCCTATTCTGCTTGTCTATTTTTGTTGATATACTCAATCAGCCGGGTGAAGTACGATTCAAGGGATTCATCCTCATGTACGCTCAGAGTACACTGCGGTTTTCAGAAATTCGACTGCCTCGGACTTTTTTGTTTTTAGAGGCGCCCGATCCAGGTTATTAAAGATGCCCTTATATCATTATTAAAAAAATTTATCATCCTGCCATTTTGCAGGGTTGTTTTTGATATATTCCGAAATACGTTGATACGATTGTTCATCGCGGATGATGTGGTCGTAATAATTAGGTTGAAAAAAATGGTTATGCCTGTTGTATTTGGGAATATTCAAATGGTTTGCATCAATATAATCGTCAATTTTGGAATTTACCGCCGATTTAAAACCCGCCAAAAACGATGATATGGATTTTGGCAAACGATAAAATGGGTGCAATGGTACAAATGGGTGCAATGGTAAATATGGCGGAAATTGTAGGGGCGCACGGCCGTGCGCCCCTACAATTTCCGCCCCAACGGTATCCGCCATTGTTTTATCGTTTTTGTCTATGACTACTATGGCGTGCAAATGATTGGGCATAATTATATATTCGTCCAAAAATAATTCCTTGCGAATTTCAAATGATTTATGCCATTCGGCATCCACAATTTGACCAAATTTCGATAATTGCATACAGGCATTGCAGGACGTATTAATAATTTTACCCAGATTACAAATCCTGTCTTGCGTTACCAGGGTAATATAATACATACCATCCGACGAATAATCCCAGCCCGGTTTACGGTGTGATGTTCTGCGATATTTATTCTTAAATGTTTCGGGCATTATTTATTCATTTTCTGATTCCACTGTGCCGCGGAGTTTGTTGGCAGAATCCCATAAGGTTTCTTCGATGCTTTTTTGTTTTATTTGTTTGGCCATTATAAATTATTTACACATCACAAATGTATAAAATTAAGATTAATTCAATAAAAACAAACCGAAATTTAATTTCATTTAGCTGTAATTTCTAATATCAAATAAATCGGCAGCAAAGTAATGTTTGCTGCCGAAAATTTGATAATTGAGCCCACTCCGAAAAGTATGATTTTTGAAAATCAGCATTGCCCCGGCCCAAAAGCCAGCCTGACTTGCCAGGCTGCGCCATGTAGTCAGGGCAGGGAGGCAGATTATCTGCGACTTCCCTCTGGGATAAAAGGCAAAAAGTCGCAGGATAAGAAAAACGGGGCTTTTTGGAGTGGAATCGACCACTTAAAATGTCCATTACTCCAAAAAATCAATTAAAAGCAGTTAATCAAACCGAATGATCACTCCCCGCTAATAGTTTCTGAGGTAGTATTGCTTAAATGCTTCTGATAACCCTTACGGGCTTTTTCGGCGTTGTCGTTGGCATAACAATACCTGCAAAGATGCGGGCAGGTGTTATATTCGCCAATGTCTTTGCTCACTATGCAGCCGCAGTATTTGCGCTGACCTTTATCTTTATTGTTTTTTTGTTTTACGATGCATGTTTCAGGATTCAATAAATCCGGAGCTATAATTTTTACATTCAGAAAATCCATCAACACCTTATCGGCATTGAACAAGCGAATGATCAGATCATCATCAATACATTTGTTATGAATGATGCCATACTGCTCTAACGGCAGTTTTTCAGCACAGGAGCCGATTTCAAAGTTCCAGCGCTTATTCAACTGCTGAAGGCCGGCTGCAAATTCATTCATGGCCTTTTCGTCAAACTCGAGGTAGCGGACAGCATGATGCTGAAGGTTGTGCTGTACTTTTTTGTATGGGCCGATATCAGCAAAGCTGAACACCATTTTTGAGGTGTGATCCTTTAATTTGTCACCTGCGTTTTCGGCTTTCCGCAGCAATTCGTCAACACCCATCTTATCCGTGAGTATCAGCGGGTCGAAACGCCAGATGACTTTATCCCTGCCGGTTTTTTCCGAAAGTTCCATAAAAGTTTCAATTCTTGAATCAAGCGGAGGAACATGCGGTTCAAGGTTCTCAGCATCATAATCATTCAGCGTGTACTGAAAATAGTAGTTCATCTTTCTTTCATCAAAAAAATCAAGATGTTCTATCAGTGGCTTGGGATTTTTAGACCAGAAAACCATCAGGCGTGCCGAGGCTAATGACACATAACATACTTCACCATTAAAACGGTTTTTCCATTTCAGGTAACCCTGCTTAATCCGGTTGATGAGCCAGCCGGAATAAAAAGCCGGGATATCGGTGGCCCGGCTGGCCGAAATGATCACAGGCGCACGTGCCTTCACGAAGGAGCCATCGGCAATTTTTAACTGTGTTTCCGGCCAGAACATATTTGCAATTAGTTTATATCAATAACTCCCTGCATGGCAGTAATGCGTTGAACAAAGGTAGCACCATTTTGCAGAAATTCATTTACAAAATCAGTTCTGACTCAATCACCAAAACTTTTTGAATGTCAAAGAAAAATATATTTTAGTGCCCACTGGAACAAGGATATTTTATGTTTAATTTTGTCGGGTTAAAGACTTGTCAGTCAATATTAATTACACTTTTATCCGTTTTTATGAAGAACATCCTGATTTTTGCCCTGGTTGCGCTTATATCTGCCGGGCTTTTTATCTCATGTGAAAAGAAAACAATCGACAGGGGCTCTTACAACCAGCCCTTTAATCCCTACCACACGGATTCGGTCCGGTTCAGCGCCGACATCATCCCCATTTTTACGGCAAGCTGCCTGAGCTGCCATGCCCAGGGGTTTTCCAATCCCATTCTGGATGCCGGCGTCGCCTACACCAACCTGACAGCAACTCCCGGACAGTATATCAATCTGGCTGACCCTCCTTCCAGTGTCCTCTATACCACCATCGTTTCCACACAGAGTGTTCACGGCAGCGGCCCCTATACTGTCGAAGGAGCAAAAATACTGACCTGGATACAGCAGGGAGCAAAAAATAATTAACAAATCAAAAACACATTTTCAGATGAGACAAAAATATACATACCTGCTTATTGTATTCCTAATGGTTTTTACTCTACTCTCCCCCGACACCTTATTCCCGCAAGATAACGACAGTACTGCTGCATATCCGACAGAGCAGGTTGACACGCTTGCTTTTCAGATAGCCCAGGGCAAAAAACCCGTGCAGGATGCCTGGACAGGCGCTACCCTGGTGGATATGCCGACGGCCTATATCCCATCAAAAGGGAGTTTAGAGTTTCATATCCAGCATCGGTTTTCCAATCTTGACAACGGTATTCATGATCTTTTCGGACTTTATGGCGCTTCCAATATAAGACTTGCGATGACCTACTCCATACTGGACAGGCTGCTGGTGGGTTTTGGCACCGAAAAAGACCATAAATACCAGGAACTTTTTGTCAAAGCCAACCTGCTCGAACAGACACGTAACGGTAAGATGCCCCTGTCGCTTACTTTATACGGGAACACCAGCCTGGCTGCCCGGGGTAAAAACTACTGGGGCCAGGGATACAAATTCATCGACAAACTGTCGTACCACGGGCAACTGATCGTTTCACGGAAATTCCATGACATGTTTTCGTTGGAAGCCGGCATAAGTTACAGCCACTTCAACAAAACAGAGAGTGTTCAGGTGTCCGATACCATCATCAATCAGGCCGACACAGCCAACTCTGTAATACATTCATCTTACACCGGAATTACACAAAACGATATCCTCGGGGTGTCTGCAGGAGCACGTATCCGGTTTTACCGCAACATGTCGGTGATTCTTGAATACGATCAGGGATTTTTCCTGAAGAAAGCTTCGGGACAACAACTGAAACCCAAGCCCAACCTGGCGCTCTGTTACGAAATAGGCACTTCCACCCATGTGTTCCAGGTCTTTGCCTCCTCTTACCGAGCACTCAATCCTCAACATAACTTTGCTTATAACCAGTTCGACTTCACCAAACTCAAAGGACTGATGATCGGCTTCAACATCATTGTACGACTGAATTAAACAAAAACCTGTGGAGGAAAAGGAAAAAAAACACCTGATACGCAATGTCGGAGCGATAGCCCTGATGATCGGGCTTACCCTGATGATCGTTTTCTGTTTCCGGTACTATAATACTTCAATAAATATAACAGCAGCTGATATCAGGGAATTTACGTCTAAAAAAGATAATGCACAGTGCCTGAAATGTCATTCCCGCAGCAGTTGTGAAATTCCCGGTTCTAAAAATATATCAAAAAACAAAATATATTCCATCCGGCCACAGAACAGGATCGACACGGTGAGATATTACAACTCAAACCATTGGGACTTTAAATGCACCGACTGCCATTCAGATGAATATCTGAACGTACCCCATGATTCATCGCTGAAAGAAAATGCTATGATCACCTGCCTCGACTGCCACGGCGGAGATGAAACCTTTGCACATTTTCATTTTGAAGACATAGATACGGCCTGTATGCACAGTGTTCATTATATGACAGACAGCATCAACTTTTCCTGCTGGAACTGCCATATTGCCCATTATGACAAGCTGCACAGCAGGGATACCATACAACCTCTGCGAAGGGTTATCAGCTACGATAACATGATGTGCCTCACTTGCCACAGCAAGGAACCCTCATACCGGGGAACATTCCGTACCGGCAACATCAAAACTGATATGGCTACAATACATGCCTGGTTGCCCGAAACGGAACTACACATGAATAATGTACGTTGCATTGACTGTCATGCCGCTTCAAATGACAACATGATGGTATCTCATCGTATTGAACCCAAAACTCTCGCCTTAAAAGATTGTAAGGCTTGCCACTCCGAAAACTCCGTGCTGCTCAATACCCTTTACAAAAACAGAAAACAAGCCGGATTAAAAAAGATCAGCATTCTGAAAGACTTATCTTTAGACGGCAAGCCTGTATCCAAAAAAATGGATGATCCCGTCCTGAATACTGTCCTGATCGCACTGACCGCGATAATTCTTTTCATAATTCTTTTTTATGTTATTCGTCATATGATAACTATTGTTGAAAAAAAATAATAAAAAACTTAAGAATTGTGTAGTTTTTGTAAATTTGTCTTTATTAATTCTGATAATCAGGTATGAAATTATTTAATTAAAAATATTATGAAACTGAAAATAATAATTTTGAACATCACAGCCATCTGTCTGGCCGTGTTAATCATGTCGGCCAATCTGCAGCATAAACCCTGGGTGATCCCTGCCAAGTATAAAACGCTGAAAAACCCCGTAAAAATGAGTTCGGCGAGCACTTCAGCAGGTAAGCTTACGTATGACAAACACTGTAAATCGTGCCACGGCAGCACCGGCAAAGGCGATGGTGTAAAAGCCAAAACCCTGAAAACTCACATCAGCGATCTCGGCACAACAAGTGTACAGACCGCGTCAGACGGAGAAATTTATTATAAAGCTTTTATCGGCAGAGATGAAGCTCCCAACCTGGAAAAAAAGATTCCCGACGAAACCGATCGCTGGAATATTGTAAATTTTGTCCGTTCCTTAAAGAAATAAAACATAAAAAGCTATAACTATGAAATCAAAACGACTAGCACTTTTACTTGTTTGTATTATGGCGATATACGCCACCGGTTTTGCGCAGACAGCCGGTACCCTTACCTTTACAGTAAAAACAACTGCCCCCTCCGGACAGTATAATCCGCGCCATCTTGTTGCAATATGGATACAAAACAGCAGCACATCGGGCTCTTCAGCATCATTTATTAAAACCAAGATAAAATACGGTTATAGTTACCTGCAGTTTCTTAATGCCTGGGTTTCTGCCTCCGGGCAGAATACCACCGATGCCGTTACCGGAGCTACAAGGACTAATTCCCCCGAAACCCTGAGTTTTTCATGGAATGGCACCAACGCCAGCGGCGTCCTGGTTCCTGACGGCACCTATTATATCTGGATGCAGATGACGGCACAGAATATGAATGGTGCAACAGCTTATATTTCTTTCACCAAAGGACCTTCGGAAGTTACGCTCACCCCTGCCAACACCGGTAATTACAGCGATATGAGCCTGACCTGGACTCCATCGACCTTTGGATCGGAAGAAAACAACCCTGAAAAACCGCTTATGACCATTACTTCCAACCCGGTTTCCGGCTCAAGTATGATCCTCTATACCCTTGACGAACCGTCGGATGTTACCCTTACCCTGCATGATGTGACGGGAAAACTGGTGAACGTAATTCTTGATGGCAACCAAAATGCCGGTGCGCATACCCTTCCGCTTACCGGAACTTCCGGTTTGAAATCAGGTATATATTTCGTTAAGATATACACTGGTAAAGT
Organism: Bacteroidales bacterium; assembly: GCA_035389045.1. GTDB lineage: Bacteria > Bacteroidota > Bacteroidia > Bacteroidales > CAIWKO01 > CAIWKO01. The sequence goes on from DAOORA010000081.1 coordinate 9,616, forward strand.
TCAGCATACCGTGAGGATTTTTGTTCCCTGATAAAAAAGATTTCTTATCGTTTAACCACGGCAGGTGGATTTTACTTTCGTAGCTGCTGCCGACATCGAACAAACCTATCCCCCAAGCTTATGCCCAGAAGTAAAGCACGGGTAGATGGTTTTCACTGAAATCCGCCCGGAGCACAACCTTTTAGGCCAGTTTCAATCCAGACACGACTCTGCTATCAGCCAAAGGCTGCTTTTTCTGCATCAAAAATTGATTTGTTGATGTTTTTGCATAAAAAAACATGTTCTGATATCATTTTAGTACCTTTGCAAAATATGCTGAAGGACATCGTTGCACGGATAAAACAGGGATACACACAATTAAGTGCAAAATGGCAGGTCATCTGGTCGCGGATAAAGCCCTGGCTGCAGTCTATTAAGGAAGTATGGAGAAAAAGCCGCTGGTATTTGAAAATATTGTATTCCATCATTGGCTCGTTCATACTGTTTATTTTCCTCCTGTTTCTGATCAACATCAATTTTCTCTGGTTGTTTGGTAAATCGCCGCGCATATCCGAGATACGCAATCCGCAGCAAAGCATTGCCTCGGAGGTGTACAGCGCCGATGGCAAAATGATCGGTCGTTTTTTCAGGGAAAACCGCACCCCCGTTGAACTCAGAGATTTGTCGCCCATGCTGCTCAAAACACTCGTTGCCACTGAAGACGAACGTTTCTATTCGCATATGGGGATAGATTTCAGGGGGTTGTTTTCGGCTTTTTACGACTGGTTTTCAGGAAATTACCGTGGAGCCAGCACCATCTCACAGCAACTGATCAAAAATATGTACAAATCACGCACCGCCTATTCCAGAGGCTTGCTGGGACACATTCCCTATGTGCGGCTGGTAATCATGAAACTAAAGGAATGGATAGGCGCTTTAAAAATAGAAGTGTACTACTCCAAAGAGGAGATCCTTGTCATGTACCTCAATACCGTGGATTTCGGGAATAACACCTTCGGCATAAAGACGGCTTCACGGGTTTATTTCAGCACCACACCCGATAAGCTGAAACCCGCACAAATTGCCATGCTGGTAGGTATGCTCAAGGCGCCCACCACTTACAACCCGCTCCGTAATCCAAAGAATTGCAACAAGCGCAGAAATGTCGTGCTGGGAATCATGAAAAGAGAGCATCTGATAACAGAAAGCAGTTACGACACACTTAAAAAACGTCCCTTAGGGCTTACCTATAAGGTCGACGACCTGTCGGACGGACAGGCGCCCTATTTCCGTATGGCTGTTGCCGATGCCATCAGCGACTGGTGCCGCGAAAACAACCTGGACGTATACACCTCCGGCCTGAAGATTTATACTACGTTGGATTCACGTATGCAGCGCTATGCCGAAGAATCCGTTAAAAAACAAATGAAAATTCTTCAAAGCGAATTCAACAGGCAATGGGGACGTGAAAATCCCTGGCGGGATGCTAATTATCGTGAAATCCCTGATTTCATCAGGAACAACGCCATGGAGTGTCCGCGGTACAAAGCTTTCCGCCGGCAAACCGGTAACGGTGACAGCGCCATGGCGCTCATGGAAAAGCCCATTTCCATGAAACTTTACGATTTAAGAAAGGGAGCCATAGATACCGTGCTCAGTCCCATGGATTCCATACGTTATGTTAAACGGCTCCTGCGTATCGGCTTTGTGGCTGTGGAACCGGAAAACCGTTATGTGAGGGCATGGGTCGGGGATCTTGATTACCGTTTTTTCAAGTACGACCATGTATCACAGGCGCAGCGCCAGCCTGGCTCGACGTTTAAATTGTTTGTGTATACCGCAGCCATTGCTTCGGGGCTCAGCCCGTGCGATATGCGCCGTGATGCCTATGTGGAATGGAGATACCGGGAAAAAGGTCAGGAGAAAATCTGGCGGCCACACAATGTGAACGGTGTGTTTTATAACATACCGGTCAGCCTGCGCTCAGCCTTTACCAATTCGATCAACGGTATCGCCGTAACCCTTGCTAAGGAGGTAGGTATCATGAAGGTCATCGAATATGCTTACCGGCTTGGCATCAGGACAAAGCTCGAAGTGGTGCCGTCAGTATGTTTAGGCTCCGGCGAAGTAAAACTGCTCGATCTGGTCAACTCTTACGCCTCGGTGATCGCCGACGGCATGTATGAAGCCCCTGTGCTGGTAACCCGTATTGAAGACCGCAACGGCAAAGTGCTCTGGAAATATAAACCGCTGAGAAAACAGGCGATAGACTACGAAACAGCTTTTCTGATGCAGGAAATGCTCAAAGCCGGCGTCAAAGAACGCGGCTCTACGGTGCAGAACCTGTGGTCGTACGATATTTTCAGGTACGGGACAGAATTAGGCGGTAAAACAGGTACCTCATCCAATCACAGCGACATGTGGTTTGTAGGCGTCTCGCCCGCTCTGGTTGCCGGTGCATGGGTGGGTGGAGAACAACGCTCCATACACTTCAGGCCGGGGACCAGAATTGGTGAAGGCGGCCATGCAGCCCTGCCCGTCTTCGGGTATTTTATGGAAAAAGTCATGAAAGACGAATCGCTGAAAGCTTACAGGCAGAAATTCCCGGGACCCAAAGAAAAAATTTCCAAAAACTATAACTGCGTAACTTCCATACCGGATTCTATCCTCAGGGCAGTGGATTCCATGATGCACCGTAAAGATTCCCTGCCGGCAGACAAGCCGTGATAAAGGAAAAAATAAGTTTAAGGGCATCTCTGCTAACCTTGATCGGGCGCCTCTAAAACAAAAAAGTTCGAGGCAGTCGAAGTTCTGAAAACCGCAGTGTACTATGCGTACATGCCTGTGCTGAGCCTGCCGGAAGCAAGGATTTGAAGAACGAAGATGAACGAAGAAATTTGAAGTTTTTAGAGGTGGCCTTAAGTTTTTTTATGGCAGGATCAGTAACCACCATTATGGTTTTATATGGGTTGTAGAAAGGGTAAAAGACTTGTTATATATTCCCTTGATGAACACCTCACATGTATAGACAAAATGAAAAACATAAATAATTAATAATAAATCATCTAAAAGCTGTTACTTAAATTTTTAGTTGAATAAAAAGAGCATTGCATCCGGTATCCAGTAAACCGGTTATTAGCCTTTCACTACAACTCTTTGACATTTTCCATCACCTTTTTTGGGCAAAGCGGCGATTCCACAATCTTTTTCAGGTTAAGCAGGTTGTAATAAGGTGTGTCGGTAATAAACGAATTGACAACAGACGATGGTATATACCCACCGGATTCACTATGTACCTGATAAACAATTTTAGTGACTCCTTTTGACAGGGGTATGAGCTGCCACGAACCTTTTAACTTGGGTATCCGAACCTTTCCGGGCTTCTCAGGTATGTAATCTCTGACGCATTTGATTTCTATGGAAATGACCTTGGTTTCGGGGTCCTGGCTGACGTTATAAAATGTACACAGATCCCTGTCGCTGACCGGCCATGACTGACTAAGCACACTATAGGTATAACCCGACGATTCATTTTTTTTCAATAAACGCTCCGCATAGGTGCATTTATACATCCACTTGGGATAATCCGAAACATTATCGATGACAGACAATATAGATGAAAGATTGGATTTGGCAATGACTTCTCCCTTAAATTCCTGAATATCTGATCCATTAACCTTACGGGTGTATACCTTTACCCCCTCTCCTTCCTTTCGCAATTCCCAGGTCTGACTGCAAACCTCAAAGGCAAACAAGACAGAAACAAATAGTATTGTACAAAGTTTCCGTACAGGCATAAGCAGTATTTTTAAATGAAGTCACAAAAATAGAAAAATAATCAATAGTAATTCACATCGTTACATTTTTGAAATATCCGACTTGAAGGAAACAATGGAAATTTTTTTTTGAGATGCTATAAGAAAAGATTGTTACTATGAGTAAGGAAAAAAACATCATATTCATGAGAAAAAGATATAGGAAACCACCTAAGTTTCATCCTTCTTTCATACAACATAGATTTTCATGGTATTTATTCCCCGCATTCGTAAACATTTAATTTACAGAAATATAGCAAAGATGATATTTTTTATTTAATAATTATTATTCACTATGTATCAGGCACTTGTCATTACAGTTATATTTTACCCTGAAAATCTATGATGATAACTAAACGCCTATACCAAAAAATGAATTCATGGAAGCCGGGATTATTTTTCTTTGTTGATAAACTTGTGTATTTTTGTTTTAAATACTAATTTATGAAATCATTTAAAGTATTTGTTTTACTGTTCATCACGCTCATGATCAGAAATAGTGGTGCCTTTGCCCAGCTAAGCGAGGGCGACACCATGTCGTTCTGGTCAGTCACCTATATTGACTGGCCGCCGCTGGCAGGAACCCCGCAGCATGTAATACATGCAACCTGCGATAAGGTTGGCCAGTATTGTTATATTTTCAGGGAAAGCAGCCTGCCTCCTTTTCAGCAATGGCAGTTAGATACTCTGGTGCATAAGTTCGACTACCATTTTGTCCCCGAATTGACAGCCGTTTACGGGCCTTTACCCGACACCCTGGATAACGACCCCCGTGTTTATATACTTATCCATGACGAACCTGACTGGTGCGGATATTTCGACCCCGCACAGCAAATGACCGACGGTTTTGTTTATTCTACATGGGGAAGACACAGCTCGGAACATGAAATAATATATATTGCAGCCAGCTGTTTCAACAGCGCTGTATGGATCACAGCTCATGAATTCGGACACATGCTTCATTCGCTGCAGGACCATTCCCCCGAACCACCCTCAAACCCCGTCATGTATTGGGAAGAAGCCTGGATCGATGAAGGTTTTTCCACGTTTGCAGCCATGTACCTTACTGAAAACATTTTCGAACCCAGTGTAACCGATCACAGCGCCTTTTTTTCTCATAATCCTGATATCCCGCTTATCTATTTTTCTAATTATAATCAGGTAAAACTCTGGACTTTATTCATGTTTGAACATTATGGCGGATGGAATTATATCTCGGCGCTGATCAGCAACCAGCTTAACGGAATAGCAGGCATGGATAGCGCTTTGCGGCAGATCAATGCTCCGGCAACCTTCGATGAGGCTTTCCTGCACTGGTCCGTGACAAATTTTTTAGACGATTCCGTTTTTGAAGGCGGAAAATACAGCTATAATCATTATAACTTCGATTCATGTGTGGTCACGGCCACGCATAATACTTACCCCACGGGCGTCTGCACGCAATCGGTAAAAGCCTTTGGCACTGACTATTTATGTTTCGACAGCCCGGGACCGAACCCGATGATCGTTTCATTTTCAGCCGCTACAAATTCAGAATTCAGGCTGGCCGCTATAAAAATGATCGCGCCATCCGGCTATGTCACAAACATTGATTATATAATTCCCGATGGAGACGGCAATGCAATAGTAAATGCCGATAGTTTCGGAGTCGCCTATAATAAACTGGTACTTGTGGTTTGCAGTACCGACTCTTCAATACATGAAGGAAATTCCGCTGCCTATGCGTATTTCACCGAAAGCACAGCAAACATTGAAAACCTGAACCCGACAGCCTATGCTTATCTTTACCCAAACCCGGTTAAGGATGTGCTCAACTTACACCTCCCCCTTTCCGGAAAAGCTGACATATGCATCTATGACCTGCCAGGAAAAGAAATTTATACTTCATCAGCTGAAACAGGCAGCATTTCTATAGATATCAGTAAATTTAAAAAAGGCATCTATATACTGAAATACTCAAACACAGCCGGAACAATTTACAGGAAGTTTATAAAAGAATAGAAACGGCATTTACCATAATGTATTGCAGACAGAAGGTTTTCAGTTGTATGGAATGTTGCTGTTTTTCATGTGTTATCGCATAAAACATAAATAAATCAAACGATTAATAAACATGTTATGAGAGCCTCGTTTACCAATCTTCAGTTCCTTTGGCTGACTGTGATAATCAGTTGTACAATAGTGTCATGCAAACAAAAAACAGCACCGATCGGCACAACGGACAGGGATTTTATTGAAACATATCTTGACACCAAAGTTATGGAGCCTTCATACGGCGGCAGGATATTCAGTTCCTATAAGGTTTTCCTTGAAGAAGGCGACAAAATCTATGTCTGGGCCTTTATGCAGGAAAAATACAAAAAAGACGGCAGTATGTTGCCCGGCAGCGGATGGTCTGTGCCTTTGGTTTTGAATATCGGAAACGTTTCCGGAAATAAAACGGTTATCAGCCATACCGCCCCACGCGACGGAGAACTCTTTAGCAAAGATATAGAAACATTATTTCCTGAAAAAATAAGGAATGAAGTATTAAACTTCACCGGGTCAGAGGAAATGCAAAAACTGGAAGAAAAGAGCAGGCTCCGAAGCAAGAACTTCTGACAGATCAGATCTTTACGATCTTCTGAACATGCACTTTGTTGTCGAAAATAAAACGAAGGTAATATACACCTGGCACCAGTCCATAGGCTACTGCATCAATATCAAAAGAGTGCATACCCTCAGCCTGTGCCTGATCTTCCATGATGAAAACGCTGAGTTTTCCTGAAACATCGTACAATTCAATAGTCACAGCAGCTGGTTTTTTCAGGAAATAAGTACAATTCATCAAATCCTCAAACGGATTGGGGTAAGTGCTCACAGCAAAGCTGTTATCCGTGGTTTCATCAAGGGATGCAAGATCCTCTTTGGCCAGTGTGGTTTGAGGACTGTAAAGCCCGGTATTGGTAACAACCTGTGCCTGCACATCATTTTGAAAAGTATTGCTTGACATCACCAGGATGGGATAACGGTAACCTTTTGCATACCACATGTAGATGGTTTGGTCGTTTTCAACCCTGGCACAGGGATGTGTTTCCTCGTGAACTTTATGTATCTTGATACGAAGCACATTGTTCAGCCTTCTGCCCGGCAGGTAGAGTTTACCAAATCCATCGGCGGTAACGGTGTATGTGCCGAAAAAAGTAACCTCAGAATAAATCTTATAAATGGCATCGCCGGAAAAATTGTCAGTAAATGTATTGCCATAAGCAAAAGGATATTTCATTTTGGTGATGGCATCAGTATACACCAGTGAGATATCGCTGTTGGTGTAACCTTTCAACTCGGTATAGGCCGGTGTAACATTATAATAACATTCATTGCCGTTTTCGGAAGTAACTGCATTGTAGAGGCCAACACCCGGAAGATATGATGTGGGCTGTGCATAAAGATGATCCGTCCGTGCGGCAGAGGTATAGGTCAGATTTGAAAAATCCCAGATCTTATTGGCTCCAGCCGGCCCCGGATTCATATAAACAACTTCATAAACCTGAATAGAATCACCAACTCTCGGCGCATTTTTTTCATAAGTAAGTACGTTCGTCTGAGCCAGAACGCTGGTAAACAATACACATGCTGTTAACAGTGAAAATATTTTTTTCATAATACTTATTTTTGTACAAAAGTAATAAATATTATGATGAAATGCAATTTCCGGCACATAGATTTATCAACAATGAATTATTAATATTTACTGTAACCATCACAGATAAAAACAATAAGAAATTGTTTTGATTTTATCTTTTCATATCTTTATGCGTCTTTTTTGCT
>DAOORA010000082.1:0-16848 GCA_035389045.1 Bacteroidales bacterium
TTTTTCTATTGTACTTTTTGTCTTGAAACAAAAAGTACCAAAAAATTCAAGAAAATATATATCGAACCCTGTCTGCCGCCAGGCAGGCTTCGCACAAGCCACTCCCTGACACCGACATATTTTCTTGCCAGCGCACTTTGTTTCTGCGAAACAATTCGGCTTTTTCGGGACAGGTTAGCCGATATTTGGCGCGCGGGCAATTCCTGGCGTGCGAGCCGGCGGTGGCGTGAATCAGAAAACATTTGAAAATCTGCAAAGGCCCCGCCACAGGCGGGGTTTCCTGACCAGCTATGCTGCGTCAGGACTACTTTGCATAGATTTTCAATGTTTTCTGAGAGCGGGCTGAAGCATTCGCCAGGAGGTCCTTTCCTGCCTGCCGAAGTGTTCGTCACGCAGGCAGGTTTGATTACTTTTTTGCCTGCCCCGCCAAAGGCGTGGGGACACGCAAAAAAGTAATACAGAAAAGTAAGGTTGTTACAAAAACCTGTTCAGATCTTATATACCAGCACCTGAAAAAAAAGAAATTGTTGTCAACAGATTCTGCAGGGTTAAGGCTGTTCTAAAACCGTGCATCAGCAAGCCGGCCTATTACTGCCTGATTTTTTTCAACGGCATTTCCTGCCACGATCATATCCGCACCGGCTTTGTATAATTCTTTTGCTTTTTCTGCCGTATCGACGCCTCCGCCAACAACGAGCGGCACCGAAACAGCGTTCTTTACTTTTTCTGTCATCGCCGTACTGACATGCGTCCCGGCACCGCTTCCGGCATCCAGATAGACCATTTTTAATCCGAGCATTTCGCCTGCCATGGCGGTACACATGGCGATATCATCCTTATCATGTGGAATAGGCAACGAATGGCTCATATATGAGGCAGCCGTCGGGCTTCCGCTTTCTATAAGCATATAACCCGTAGGAATAACTTCAAGCGATGCACCACGGATATAAGGGGCTGCCACAACATGTTTGCCGATAAGCATCTCGGCATTACGCCCCGATATCAGCGATAAAAACAAAATAGCATCTGCATGTCCGTTCACCTGCATCACACTCCCAGGAAAGATAACCACCGGTATGCCAGAATACTCTTTTAAAGCAAGGATACATTTGCTCATGTTATCGCTGGTGATCAGGCTGCCGCCAATGAAAAAAAAGTCAACACCGGCTTCGTTAGCCAGTTCTGCTGTTTTTTTCACACAGGCAGCGGTTGATTTATCAGGATCTATAAGTATGCTGAGCTGTTTTTTGCCCGAAGATGTATTATTAACTATTTTTTGGTAGACATTCATAATCAATCGTTTGAAAAAAAACTTTTTGTTTGATTAATTGGATTTAACATTTCTTAATATTTAAACAAGCAACATGAATTTATAATGTCACATACGACAGAAAATAATCTGAAATTCTCTCAAAACATACGGTAAGGTTCATTATTTCATTTTTTTCTCCAATAAGTGATGCACGGATACTGCCATTGTCTGCGTATGCGAAAGGAAATAAACTAATCTCCTGCTTAAAATCGTAAAAATCATTACCGCATATCTTAAACAGGGCTTCTTTGGCTGTCCAGCATACAGTGAGATGCTCAAGAAAATTATCTTTATCAAGGAATTGAAGCTCAGATTCGGATAAAAACCGGGAGGAAACTTTTGCAATTCTGTTGTTGATTTTTTCAATATCTATGCCTGTTGAGGTACAGGGATCGATGATTACCGCTGAAAACTCACCGGAATGTGTAATTGAAATATGTTTGCTTTTAAGATCATTTTTCAGGTAGGGCTTGCCATAATCCGTATAATGTATGCTGTACCAATCGTTTTGCATTTTGCTGATAAGAACCCTGTAACTCAGCCAGTGTTTTTTTCTGTTCTCGTGTTTATACGAATCCAGTAGTTGTTTCTCCGTATCCGACAATACGAGCTGGGCGCATAGTTCGTCAACGGTTTCGCTGATCTTCCAAACCCCTAACAAGGTATGTCTCCCTGGTTGCCTGGTAAACAAAACGGGCATCGGTCAATTTTTAACAAAAGTAAACAAAAACATGATTTGGAATTTTTGCCTTCCTTGATTTTAACTGATCATCCACCAGGAACCTTTGCGTTTGTTTTCTTTTAAGACATAATCTCTTACGGGTTTGTTGGCTGGTGTTTCAAGCTCCGGATCGGATGCAAGCAGCGCAATAGCCTCGATCCGGGCATATTTCAGGATTTTTTCATCCACCACAAGGTCGGCAATATGCAGATCTGCTATTCCGCTTTGCTGTAAACCCTCAATATTACCCGGGCCTCTGAGTTTCAGGTCCATTTCTGCTATCCTGAAACCATCAGTGGTCGAAAGCATGGCATTTATGCGCAGACGGGCGTCGCTGCTCAGTTTGTCGGAGGTCATCAGTATGCAAAACGACTGTTCTGCGCCCCTTCCTACCCTGCCACGCAGCTGATGAAGCTGTGACAATCCGAAACGTTCCGCATTTTCGATGATCATCACCGAGGCATTGGGAACATCCACACCCACCTCAATTACCGTGGTAGCCACCATGATCTGTGTTTCCCCTTTTACGAAACGGTTCATTTCAAAATCTTTTTCTTTGGTCTTCATCTGGCCATGTACCATACTCACCGCAAATTCAGGCAGGGGAAAATCACGTACAACAGCATCATAACCTTCCATCAGGTGTTTCAGGTCAAGACTTTCCGATTCGTGTATCAACGGGTAAACCATATAAACCTGCCGGCCCTGCCTTATCTGCTCCCTGACAAACCCAAAAACTTTTAATCTGTTAGAATCACCAAAATGAAGCGTACGGACAGGCTTGCGACCTGGAGGCAATTCGTCGATCACCGAAACATCCAGATCCCCGTAAAGCGTCATGGCAAGTGTGCGGGGGATGGGCGTAGCCGTCATAACCAGGATATGCGGAGGCATCGTGCTCTTTTCCCACAACCTGGCCCGCTGAGCCACACCAAACCGATGCTGTTCGTCAATTACTGCAAGACCAAGATTCCTGAATTTAACCACATCTTCAATCAATGCATGGGTGCCCAGCAAGATAGATGTTTCACCGTTCAGCAGACTTTCAAGTATCTTTTTCCGTTCCGTACTTTTTGTAGATCCTGTTAGTAGTTTTACATTAATATTCAGTTTATTTAAAAACCCTTTTATGGTGTTATAATGTTGATTGGCAAGTATTTCAGTCGGCGCCATGATGCACGACTGAAAGCCGTTGTCCAGGGCAATCAGCATACACATCAGCGCCACCACGGTTTTTCCGCTGCCAACATCGCCCTGTAATAAGCGGTTCATCTGCTTTCCCGAACCGAGGTCTCGCCTGATCTCTTTAATTACCCTTTTTTGTGCTACGGTAAGCTGATAAGGTAACACATTATGATAAAATTCATTAAGGTACTTGCCAACGTTTCCGAACAGCAAGCCCTGTATTTTTTTATTCCTGTACAGTTTTAGCTTTACCAAGCGAAGCTGAATAAAAAATAACTCTTCAAATTTCAACCGGGCGGTGGCTTTTTGGAGTAAAATCTGATCTTTGGGAAAATGTATATTGATGATCGCCTCCTCGCGGGAGATCAATCTGAACTTATTTAAGATTTCCGAAGAAATATTTTCAGGAATTTTTCCAGGGGCATCTTCAAGGACTTTTAGAACTATTTTACTGATACCTTTACTGTCGAGCCCTTTTGATTTAAGTTTTTCACTTGAGTTATAAACGGGATAAAACCGGCGCTTGATTTCTGCATTATCTTCCGGGCCTTCCTGCTCAATTTCGGGATGGGTAATATTTATCTTGCCATTGAAGATAGTAGGTTTTCCAAAAACGATGAATTCAATCCCCGGCTGTAATTTATCTCTTACCCATTTGATCCCGTTGAACCATACCAGTTCAATTTCCCCTGTCTCATCGGCAAAACGGGCAACAAGACGTGCAGCTCTTCCCGTGCCGGCAACAGTTACATTCCGGATTTTACCTTTTAACTGCACATAAGGCATGTTTTCCGATGCGTCACTAATTTTATGAAATACTGTTTTATCAACGTACCGAAAGGGATATAATAAAAGAAGGTCACCGGCTGTAAAAATATTCAACTCTTTTTTAAATAAATCAGATCTTGCCGGGCCTACACCTTTGCAATATTCTATCGGGGTGTCCCAAAATTCGTGAAACATCGGTAAGTATTTTGGCAAATATAAAAAAACCCCGGCAAAACGCCGGGGTTTTTTTATATTTTAATATTCCCAGAGGTCATGCTCTTTTACAAACAATTCCTCTTTGATACGTTCTGCTTCCAGCAGGCCATCCATACCTTTGGCATACTGGTAAATACGACGGTCGAAAACATTACTCTCTTTATAAATATAGCTTCCGAACAAACGTTTAAAGAATATGTCTTCATAAGTCCGGCGTTCGGCATCATTCCATTTGTTATAAACCTCGTTGTTGGCAAATATTTTACGACATTCCGGAAAATAAATCCAAAACAGTGGTTTATAACCTTTGGGTTCCCCAAATTCATCATATTCTTCCATATACGGACACAACCCTATGATACGCACATCCATAACGGACCGTTGCTTATCAAAAAACCAATCTTCTTTCACCCTCAACAGATAAACTGAAGAAACATCGAAAGGATTTGAAATCACACTGTCGTAAGTATCATATGGAGGCTCAAGCCGGGTCATGGTCATGGTGTCCTGCTGGTCGAGACTTTTCTGAATTTCTGATGGTGTTAATGGAGTTAAAAATTCTTCGTTATCGGTAGTATAGGCCGTAATGGTATTCTCCTTAATGGCATTATAAATAATTTGCATAAGGCTTTTACGTCCCTGTTGTTCCTGTATCGGATAATACAAAGGCAGGTTTATTTTTTGCCGCATATCGATAACACGCCATATCCGTTTGGACCACATAACATCGGCTTCGCGCAACGAAGTATATGGTATAGGTTCACGGTTGGGGGTGTTTAGTTTATTATAAACACCGTCCAGGGGCGGCTGTCCCAGATTCTGCGAAAAACCGCTATACTGCACTGATAACAGAAAAGCAGTTAATGACAAGATACCCAATAATTTTTTCATATTAATTACCTCCAGTGTTAGAAGTGTTTAACCGATTTTAAGTGCAATAGAACTTAACGAACGAGAGGATCCGTCAGGGCCTTTAGCTTTGATATCTTCAATATAAACTTTTTGTCCTTTTGTAGCCTTATTCAGCATCGTGACCATCTGTGATGTAAACTTGGAACTATTCGATGTCAGTGAAATAAGGTCACCGGCCTGGCTCATTGTAAATGTGAAACTGGTAATCGTGAAATAGGCATCAAACTCAAAACCGTCCATCCTCGGGATAACGCCACCTGCAGCCAGCAGGGTTCCTTTGGGAATAAGACCGCCGCTGACATTGCCCACATAAGGCACGGGGTTGGGTACACGTTTACACCTGAATTTCATAGAACCCATTGAACGGGAGGTTGTTCCCATTTTTGCGCTTACATTTACGGTAGCCTCTCCCTGTTGGGAAACTTTAACGTTGTAAAGGCCACCGCCTGTTTTGGTAATAGTGCCTCCACCGCCAGTAATGGTTGCTGTAACCTGTTCGTTTGATGCACCAGGGACGGAAATAGATACCGGATTATCAAGACCGATATAAAAAACATTCATCTTGGTGGGTGAAATGGTAGCCGAAGGCGTTCCGACCACATATTCACTATTGAAAGGATATGATTTTTCGATACCGTCAGCGCCTTTAACTTTAATTACACCACCAAACTGTTTTACTCCGGGGCCTCCGGCGGCAAGTTTCAATTTACCGACACCCGCCACGCCTTCAACGGTTTGTTGTGCTCCGCTGACCACAAGTGTATTGGTATCTACACCGCCACCGACGATGATCACAGGCGTTTGCTTGGTATCATATGCTGCCACGAAAATATCCGCTTCAAAAGTTTCTCCTGTAAGAATATAGTTGCTTTTCGCAACTACTTTTGCGCCAATCTTATCAAATTTAAAATCTTCCAATGATACGGAGGCAAGTAGCTGGCTGACCACATCAAATTCGGCATTTTTCACTTCGGCGATCATTTTATTTAAAATAACGATATCCGCAGCCATGATCGTGTTATAAAAGTTATGCATCTCCCAGGTTTGCTCCCTGCCGTTCGAACTATGATAAGGCCCTTTAAAATCTAATCCTATATTCATCCCTGACCTGTATTTGGGATCGATGAGTTCCATCATATTCTTCTTGTACTCTTCAAGTTTCAATCTTAGTTCGGTAGCTTTAGCTCCCTGGCCGGTTTCACTCCTTCCAATAAAATAACGTGTAGATTCTGACCATTTATCCAATCCTTTCAGTGATTTAAAATCCGCCGTTTTACATTCTTCAATTGAAGTACGCGACTCTCCGGCCATGACTTCCAGTTTCATTTGTTCGATATACGCTACCAGATCTGCCGACATTTTTTTTGCCTGTTCTGCTTTTTTATAGTACGGAAGTACTTTGGCTTCGTTTATTTCTTTCTGCTTTGCAAACTGTGAATAGGTTGATTCAACTTTTTTGCTGAAGTTCGAATTCGTTGTAACCATACTCTCGTTTACAATAAGATATGCATTCAGAATCTCCTTTGACACGTTAAGGGCAAGCATAGCTGTCAATACCAGATACATCATCTGAATCATTTTCTGTCTCGGGGTTTCCGGACAATTTGTTGCACCCATAATATGCTCCTATATTTTTGTTAAACCTTTAATAAAATATCAATTAACCCTGTTTTATTGTCATTGCAGATAGCATATTACCATATACCTGATTAAGCGCTGTAATATTTTTGGCAAGTGCATTGACCTGTTCTTTGTATTTCGCTGTACCTTCAACTGATTCGTTGAGATTCGACAGGAATACGCCTAAAGTTTCTTTCATCTTGTCGGTTTTCTGCAATTGCTCTGAAGTACTCTTCAACTGTAGTTCATAAATGCTGTTGAGTTCTGATAAATTCTTGGAAATTCTCTGTATCTGTGCGCCGTATGACTTGCCGTCCACTGATGAAAAATCAATAGCTTCAGCTGATTTAGTCAATGATTCGCAGGATTTGGTATATTTTTCGGCAAGTGAGTGCGCTGATTCTGTTGCTTTTTTAATGCTGTTAACATACATCTCTGTGGCATTTACATCCTTCACCAGGCTTTCAGCAACGCTGCTGTATGTTCCGGTGAGATTCTTAGCCGAAGCTGTGGCTGCTTTAATACTATTATTTAATTCATTGGTTGAAACGACATCGTTTTCCAACGCAACCGTGGTTTTTTTATACGCTTCGGACAATCCTTTTACACCTACGGCAGCATCATTCAGGTTTGCCACATATCCGTCGGTGGCAACAGCGGCATCGGCAACACCTGAAAGTTTCAAGGCATTTTGACTCAGGTTGCGCATTCCGTCACCCAGGCTGTTAATCAGTTCGGGACCGATCTTGGCTTCTTCAAGCATTTTATCCAGTTCCTGAGTCAGGGTTTTTTTGGTTCCGGCTGTGGCTTTGGATTCAAGATCTTCCATTCCCGCTAATTCCGGGTATACTAAAGACCAGTCATATTCAACATGTAACGGTTCAAATGCTGAGAAAAAGAAAATACACGCCTCAACACCCATACCCAAAACAAGCATGATATCGGCTCCCGGATAGTGATTAATTTTAAATAATGCGCCTAAAATTACAGCTGATGCACCCCAGCCATACAATTTGGCCATAAAACTTTTGTACCCCTTGCTTCTAACTAAATTATAAAGTCCCATAATAAAATTTTGATTTTTTTAAATTTGGTTAATAGATGAATTTATTTTATACTGAATTTTATCTGTATACATTTGAAGAGCTTGCACCATCATCAATATGCCGTCCGAGATAGGTCTGCACACATCTGAATCCGATATAGCATTTTGCTGTATCCTGGAATTCATAAGTTCTTGAGCCGGTCTGCATATAATACCCTATATCTTTCCATGAACCTCCGCGGATAACTTTGCGTTTCAACACTTCCGGATCAGATTTTTTGGCTTCATAAGAATAATTCATGTTAAGGTCATGAGCAAAATTATAGGCTGATTCGTCGAAAGCATCCATGCACCATTCGGCTACATTTCCGCCCATATCATACAATCCGTAATCATTGGGGGCAAAGTGGGCCACAATCAATGTTTGAATACCGCCATCATCAATATAGTTTCCTCTTAACGGTTTATAATTTCCGAGGAAGCAGCCATTGCTGTTACGTATATAAGGACCTCCCCAGGGATACGGGCTTTCGTCTAATCCTCCGCGTGCTGCCCACTCCCATTCGGATTCGGTGGGCAAACGAAATTCGTTAACCCTGAACTCGCCATTGGCTTCCAGAAAATCATTCATCATGTTGGATCTCCAGATACAGAAAGCCCTTGCCTGTTTCCAGCTCACCCCAACTACAGGATAGTTGTCATAGGCAGGATGAACGAAATAGTTCAGCATCGGTTCATTATAAGAATAGGTATAATCATGCACCCAGCACAGGGTATCAGGATATACATTAATCACATCTTTCTTTATAAAAACCGACCTGTCTTTTACACCCTGAGGGCGGTTGGCTAAACTTGACAGGTCATGATCGGCTGCATCCTGTGTAGCTATGGCTTCGGATGAAAAGTCTTTGCGTGCTGCCGCTTTGTAATCAATCCAATAATAGATGTAATTAAGTTTTCTGGTGTCGATTTCTTTTCTGCGAAAATACCTTTCATGTTCTGGCATATACAAGGGTTGCAAGGCTTCCAGTTCTTCCTGTTCCAGGTCGTCCCATCTCAAACGGGTATCCCAGTTCAGATGATGCGGTTCAAGGGGTTCGCCATATTCGTCTTCCTCTATCCACCAATCTTCCGGCGCCAGAGTACCCAGTAGTTCTCTTGCCAGAGAATCCCGTACATAATATACAAACTGACGGTATTCATTATTGGTGATTTCGGTTTCATCCATATAAAAGGCCTGTACCGTCACCGTTTTTTGCTGGGCAGTCAATGAATAAGGGACATCCTGATCGCTTGGCCCCATCTGATAACTTCCGGGAGGAATAAATAACATGCCGTAAGGTGTCGGCTGATAAAATCCTTCCCTTCCGGAAACTCCAGTGAGTTCGCCGTTACCACTGTTTTTGCAGCCTATAAAAGTTAAGGCCGCAAAAATTGTTATGATTACCAGGAATTTTTTCATATTTTTATTATTTGCTTGCTGTTATTTCTTTATTGGTATTCTGATTTTCGCAGTTGATAACATTGAAACGTAAAAGTACATTATTTTGTTACATCAACTTCCGATTTTTACAAATATCTTGTGTTTAAATATTTTGTAATGTTTTTCTTGATCTCGATCTTAAAACAATAGCCGAGCATAATTTCGTGTGTACCGCTGCTTCTGCCGTTTCTTCCCAGGGCGGATGTAGTGATATCATAGGAATAGCCAATTCTGAGGTTTTGCAGCGCAGGGTTCATGGATGGCTGATTCAGGGGATAAGCGCCTACAATGATGGCAACCGCATCCTGCACACGATAGGAAACGCCCGCCCAAATCATATTTCTCCATTTACACATGGCTGTGATATCGTATTGTGCGGAGGCAAAATCGGTTTTTATAAGAAGATACGGACTAAGTTCCCAATCGGGATTGTTAGGCAGTGTCCAATGATACCCGCCGGTCAGGTAATAATGTCTTTTGAGCTTGGAGTTAAATCCTTCGCCAAGTTTGATTTTGCTTTGAATAAGCTGGTTGGCAGAAAGGCCCACATATGCTTTTCCGGGAATATTGTAAAAAACACCAAATGCCATATCGGTCATAAAGGTGTTTTTCTTTTCCTGCGAAGTCAGCAAGGGATCACTTTCATCAAGGGGGTTGAATTTTGAAAAATCAATTGTTTTGTTCAAAAATCCTGCCTGTAAGCCAATTCCCAGTGTTCCCACAGCAATATTCACATGAAACGAATACGCCAGTTTAACGCCAATATTATTCTCAAAACCCAGTTTATCACTATAAACCGAAAGGCCAAGTCCCCCACGCAGAACCCGAACCGGGGCATCAACCGTCAATAGAATAGTCTGCGGAGCGCCTTTATGTGTCTTTGTTTCGCCATTTTGAATATAAGTATCTGTAAAGCCCGTCCACTGCTGACGATACAGCGTGGTCAAACAAATTTGCTTACTGATACCTGCATATCCCGGATTTATGGCCATGTTCGTAAACATGTTCTGTGTGAACTGCGCATCCTGCTGAGCCAATGCAGCAAACGAAACCAACGAAACAATAATAAAAAAGTAGATTTTTTTCATATAGTTTTTTTGATAAAATTCAAAATAAGGGCATAAAGTAACACATATTTTTTAATATTAACAAACAAATGTTAACAAATTTTGCCATACATTTAGTTTGTGTTTTTTTAAAGTACTGTAAAACAACAACTTTTTATAATGTTTTTTTCAGACTTTAATACGAAATCTTCATAAAAAAAGTTTCATTTGCAAAGATAATTTTTTTTTGACTAAAACAGATGAAAGCAAAAAATTAATAGACGAAAATAAAAAACTTTTCAACAATTAACCAACAATTCATTCAACTGAAAAGTAGAAAAAAAAAAAATTATGACTGTTTGATCCGGAAAAATCAGCGGTTACATTATTTTCTGATAAGCCTGCCACCAGCGGTCGGGTATTTCTTCCTTCATGGCGGTCCTGTAATCATTGTAGGAACAGGGGACAAGGTAATGCCTTTCATATTTTGATTTCAATCGTGAAGGGCAGGGAACCTCCATCCACCAACGGTTTGTTTTTTTGCTTTTATAAAAAATTATTTCGTTCTGGAGTTCTTTAATGGCTACCCTGTATTTTATATAAAACTTTTTATCCCTGATAGGAAAATCCTGCTTCCGGTTGTAGAACCCATCAATAAAATACCATATCGCCTGTGCTGCAAGTCCTGCCGTCTGTCCTTTACGGTCATATTCCGGGTTTATTTCATATAACCCGGCGGAGGTAAGTTTGTCGCTCATGCCTGCATAACGCATAATGCGGCACAACTCTTCGCCATAAAAACCATTGGGTGTGGCTCCGGCGTTACCCGGGGCATCCGACTGTCGTACAGCGGACAAATCCACGGATAACAGGTCTGCATTACGCACCATGGGCTCCACTTCTTCGATATCAGTCTGAACAAGACCCAGGCGATAGACATCGAAAAACAATTTATCCATAAGTTCGACGGCTTCCCTGTCGACAAAGTAGGTCTGATATCCGATATTTGAATAATTGAACAAATAACTTGGCTGATGCGTAATAATCTTACTCAGATATGTTTTTGAATTCACCTGGTTTCCGATTTCTCCAAGATCGAATTCCATGTCTACACATACAAGATTTATTATTCTTCCAAGGGATTCATAGGCAAGATAATTGGCATAGGTCAGATCCTGGCTTCCACCGATTATGAACGGTATGATATTTTTTCCCAGCAGGCTGGCAACTATATCACGCAGTGCAAAATAGGTATCGCCTATCACATTTCCCGGGATTACATTGCCAAGGTCAGCAATTTTAATATTGTTATTATGTTTGAACAAAGAGTACAAATACCGGCGAACCTGGTCGGGAGCATCATTACAGCCGGAATTACCAACAGCCATGCGGCTTTCTTTCACGCCAAGTATTGCAATGTCTATACCATCAATGGCCGGAAATGCATTAGCCTTTTTATAAATCAGCAGTGAATGATGAAGATGATTGGGATGAGAACGTGTTTCATCGATGATATTACCAACGTCGACAGGCTCAAAATATAAAGAAATATCCATTTTTACTCTGTACTTTTCTTTACTTTGCGGGTTGTAACACTTTTAGCGGCCGTTTTTTTCGCAGTGTTTTTTTTAGCTGCAGGACGTTTTTTTACTGTTTTTTTTGAAGTAGTTTTTGTAATAGCCGTTTTCTTTTTTGCTGATTTTCCCGCTATGGATTTTCTTACTTTTTCCTGTTTCGGAGGCTGATCGGCTATTTGCAGGCAATCTTCAACCGTCAGTTCATCGGGTTTTATGTCCCTGGGTATTTTATAATTCTTTTTCGATATGGAGATGTACGGGCCGTATCTGCCTTTTAACACTATGATTTCCGGATGTCCGGGAAATTCTTTAATAGTACTGTTTTCTATTTTCTGAATTTTCTCTTCAATAATTTCCACAGCCCTTTTCACATGCAAAGTCAACGGATTATCCGTTTTTTTCAGCGAATAGAACTTTCCTTTATGACGGATATAGGGACCAAAGCGCCCCAGTCCGGCCACTATTTCATCTCCGTTGTATTCACCAATATATTTTGGAAAATTCAGCAACGCAAGCGCTTCTTCCAGGGTAATGGTATCAATGCTTTGTCCTTTTAACAAACCTACAAAGCGGGGTTTTTCATCGTCGGTGTTTTCTCCAAGCTGAAGCATCCCACCGAATTTACCCAGTTTGGCATAGATATTTTTCTGAGTTTCCGGATGTACACCCAAAAGTCTTACCCCGCTAACCTTTTTCGATTTTTTTTCCGTTTCGGTCACCTGGATATGAAAAGTCCGGTAAAACTCATTGATCATTTCGTTCCAAACTTTTTTCCCTTCTGCGATCTCATCGAACTCCTTTTCCACCTTGGCCGTGAAATTATAGTCGAGAATATTTTCAAAATTCTGCATCAAAAAGGTGTTTACCAGCGTGCCCACATCGGTAGGAAAAAGTTTTGCTTTTTCAAATCCGACATTTTCTACTTTTTGTGTTTCAGATATTTTATTATCTATCAGCGAAATGTATTGATAATTTCTGTTTATTCCTTCCTTATTACCAATAGTAACATACTCTCTTTTCTGAATAGTGGAAATGGTGGGTGCATAAGTTGACGGCCGTCCGATACCCAGTTCTTCGAGCTTTTTCACAAGGCTTGCTTCGGTGTATCTTGGCGGCTGCTGGGTAAACCGTTCTATCACATTAATTTCATCGGGATTCATGTGGTCGCCTTTGGCGATAGGAGGTAAAATCCCTTTTTGTTCTTCTTCTTCATCGTCGGAAGATTCCATATACACTTTCAGAAATCCGTCGAATTTGACGATCTCGCCTGTGGCGATGAAATAATCGTTCACCGACCGGCTGTCAATATATACATTTGTTTTTTCCAGCACAGCATCACTCATCTGAGAAGCAATGGTTCTTTTCCAGATCAGGTCGTATAATTTTTTCTGATCACTGGTGCCGTCAATAGAATGATTATTTATATATGTAGGCCTGATGGCTTCGTGTGCTTCCTGGGCGCCTTTGCTTTTGGTGATATAGTTGCGGGTTTTTACATACTCCTGTCCGAAAAATGATTCAATTTCCTTTTTTGCCATACTCAAAGCCATAAGCGACAGGTTGACCGAGTCGGTTCTCATATAGGTTATTTTTCCCGATTCGTACAATTGCTGTGCGATCATCATGGTTTTTGAAACCGAAAAACTGAGTTTGCGGCTTGCTTCCTGCTGCAGGGTTGATGTGGTAAAAGGCGGCGCCGGAGATTTTTTAGCCGGTTTTGTTTCTATGTTTTTTACTTTGAATTCGGCGCCAATACATTGATTAAGAAAGTTCAGGGCTTCATCTTTCGTGTTGAATCTCCTTGAAAGGTCCGCTTTAATCTTATAGTTTTTATCATCTTTACTAAATGAAAAAACGGCAGAACCTTTGTAATAGGCCGCGGATTTAAAATTGTTGATCTCACTTTCCCGTTCGGCAATAAGCCTGACAGCAACAGACTGCACCCTGCCGGCCGACAAGGCCGGCCGGATTTTCTTCCAAAGTAATGGTGATAATTCAAATCCGACGAGCCGGTCGAGAACTCTCCTGGCCTGCTGTGCATCAACCAGATCGATATTGATGTGCCTCGGATTTGAAATAGCCTCCAGTATGGCGGTTTTGGTAATCTCGTGAAAAACAATTCTTTTTATCTTGTTTTGCTGCAATTCAAGAGCTTCCGACAAATGCCATGAGATGGCCTCTCCTTCGCGGTCCTCGTCGGATGCAAGCCATACGACCTGAGCATCATTTGACATCTTTTTAAGCTCGTTCACAATTTTTGTCTTATCCGCGGGGATCTCATACTGTGGATTAAACCCGTTTTCAATATCTACGCCAAGGCCTTTCTTACTAAGGTCGCGGATGTGACCAAAACAGGAACGTACCGTATAGTCATTACCAAGGAATTTTTCTATGGTTTTGGCTTTTGCCGGTGATTCAACTATTACAAGATTTTTAATCATGAATATGTTTTTGGGGAATAAAAAAAGTTTTGCAAAATAAAACAAAAATTATTTTTCTCAGGCAAATTATTTTTCTTAATGTATGTTTGGTTAATTTTGCCGTTGTTCAAAAAGCACTGATGGAAAACACTTTTTATATAGAAACATATGGCTGCCAGATGAATTTTTCGGACAGCGAAATCGTAGCTTCCATACTTAAAGACAAAAACTATATACATACAAAGAATATTGAAGATGCCGGGGTGATTTTGTTAAATACCTGTTCGATAAGAGAAAATGCCGAACAAAAAATTTTCAACCGGCTGAATCATCTTAAAAGCCTGAAGAAAAAAAACAAAGACCTTCTTATCGGACTACTGGGTTGTATGGCCGAACGATTAAAAGATCAGTTGTTAGAAGGAAACATAGTTGATATCATTGCAGGCCCCGATTCATACAGGGAACTTCCCGGACTGATCGCATCAGCAAATGCTGCAAACAAGACTTTCAACACCTTTTTGTCTGACGAAGAGACATATGCCGACATAAACCCTGTGAGGATTGACAGTAATGGAGTCTCTGCCTTTATTTCGATCATGCGGGGCTGCCAGAACTATTGCGCTTACTGCGTGGTGCCCTACACCCGCGGAAATGAACGCAGCCGTCCGGACGAAAGCATCACGGGAGAAGCACAGTCACTGTTTGAACAGGGCTATCGTGAAATTACGCTGCTCGGGCAAAATGTTAATTCATACAAACGTAATGATCTCCGTTTCCCCGAATTATTAGAAAAGGTTGCCGGGATAAGCCCGGCACTGAGGATACGCTTCGCCACCTCGCATCCCAAAGACCTGTCGGACAAACTGATAGATGTTATTGCGGCACACGCCAATATCTGTAAATCAATCCATCTTCCCTTACAATCGGGCAGCAACCGGATTCTGAACCTGATGAAGCGCAATTATACCCGCGAATCGTATATGACGATCATCGAAAAAATCTATAATAAAATCCCGGACTGCAGCATTTCTACCGATATCATCAGCGGGTTTTGCACCGAAACCGAACAGGATCATTGCAATACGCTGGACATAATGAGGCAGGCGGCTTTCGACAGCGCTTTTATGTTTAAATACTCCGAACGCCCGGGGACCTTTGCAGCAGGAAAATACAAAGATGATGTGCCCGATGACATAAAAACACAACGTCTGAATGAGATTATCACCCTGCAGAATGAATTGTCGCTGGAAAAAAATAAAAAAGACCTTGGAAAAACTTTTGAAGTCCTGGTTGAAGGTCTCTCAAAAAAATCTGCCAAACAACTCTCGGGCAGGAATTCTCAGAATAAAGTTGTTGTTTTTTCTGACGACAAGCACAAAGCAGGGGACTATGTGATGGTGAAAATAATTGCGTGCACATCAGCAACATTGAAGGGGGAAATTGTTTAGGTAAAACTACTTTTTTAATAGACAAAACGCTTTGCTCATTTGCACGCGTTACAAACGCGCTCGTACGGCGGATTTATGAGCTTTGAACAAATCTAATAATCAGATTACCAATACGTTTGAACGGTAAAAACCTGGGGACAGTTTTCTGATATTCTTTATAAGCCGGATATTTACCGGCGCTTATTTCTTCACTAAAGCCGGAACTTCCCAGGAAAAGAACCATCAGCAACAAGCTCCCCGCTATAGTCCAGTTCAGCCAATAACTTCCGGCGGTTACACTGAAAAGATAAAAACAAGCCCATAAGGCCTGTTCGGCAAAATAATTCGGGTGACGGCTGTATGCCCATAAGCCTTTGTCCAGAAAGCCTTTGCTGTAATCACCGGGGAGTTTCTCTCCTGCCCCGGCCTTCATCTTTTTGCCGGTCTGGTAGTTCCATTGCTGAATGTCGGCGATGGTTTCATAGGTGATAAAAAAGAGCATCAGGCCGGCAACCATATAATCAGCAATCCCAAGAGGCACATGCCTGTTTTGAAGGGCCATAATTGCGGGAAGGGTAATAAGCAGTATCAAAATATTCTGGTATCCCGAAATGAAAAACAAGTTAAAGAGTGACCATTTCCATCGTGGCGAAAATTCCTTTTTCTTACGCAATACCTGCCAGCGGTAATCTTCCTCACCGGCCCAGAACCGCCACTGATAAGCTCCCTTCAAGGCAAAATTCATGGTCAGACGGATGCCCCAGATGGTCACCAGTGTACCCATTAATATAAGCCGTGGGGAAAAATCTCCGTAAGCCGCTATTACCCAGATATAAATTATGGGAACAATACTCCACAACTTATCCACCTGGCTGTTATTGCCGGTCAGTTCACCAACGATGAACGAATAAGCCACCACAACGGCAACAATGACAAAAAGTGTTCTCAGCGCCATCCACTCCATGGGACCGGGATTAACTCCAAAAAAATAACTGAATATAGGAACAACAAGTAATGTTGTCAACAAGAGTACCGAGGTTTGAATAATTTTCATAATTAAATTTTAGAAATTGTTTTGATTTTATCTTTTCATATCTTTATGCGTCTTTTTTGCTG
>DAOORA010000083.1:0-16787 GCA_035389045.1 Bacteroidales bacterium
GAACCGTGTGTAGGTTCAAAAACGGCCACACCCGAATCGGGGTTGAACTGTGCCGAGGTGGCAAAGCCCAGGCCGCCGATAAGCCCTGCAAAAGCGTCCGACACGATATCGCCGAACATGTTTTCGGAAACGATCACATGGTAGTTTTCAGGGTTTTTGGTCAGCCACATCATCATGGCGTCGATGTTCACATCTTCCACGCGGATGCCGGGATATTCGTTTTTGCTCATGTCCTGGGCTATCTTCAGCATCATGCCTGATGTTTCGCGGATCACATTGGGCTTTTCGCAAACCGTAACTTTGTCGAAACCACGTTTTTGGGCATACTCAAAAGCAGCTTTGATGATACGGGTACAGAATTTTTTGGTAGTGATACGTGTTGATACAGCCAGTTCTTCGCGAGGGCACCATTCGAAATTCGGTTTGAACCGCGGATGTGACATCAATGCATCATAAACGTTATCAGGAGGGTTCGTCCATTCAACGCCACCGTAAAGGCCTTCGGTGTTCTGACGGAAGATCATCGTATCCACGATCGGTTCGTCGACTCCGTTGCCGGCATTGCGGCGCACGAAGTTCAGCGGGTTGCCTTTCAATGTCTGACAGGGACGCATACAGATGTCGAGGCCGAATTTCTGACGCATAGTCACAATCGGACTGTAATAAACAAATCCTTTGCCCTGAAGTTCAGGGGCAAGCTCGGCTGCTGCTTTGTCTTTGGGCTTTGAAGTTATTGCTCCGAAGAGTCCGATCTTATGTTCTTCCAAAAGTTTGATGGTGCGGTCGGGCAGGGGATTTCCTTCTTTACACCAGAATTCCCAGCCGATGTCGCCGTTCACATAATCTGCATGAAAGCCTGCTGCATCAAGCACTCTGATAGCTTCTTTCAATACTGTTACTCCAATGCCGTCGCCAGGCATTGCTACAATGGTTCTTTTTGCCATAAATCTATGTTTTTTTGAGGTTTAGGTTCTTTTTGGAGAACAAAATTATTACAATAAACCATATAAAAATACTAAAGCAAAAATAAATTTTAGCAGTTCAATGCATAATATGTCATACCAGTGATTGGGAATCATTAGGAAGGAGGAATCAATTATTTATTCAAAAGTTGTAATTTTATGGCAAAAAAATAACTATGAGAAGAATACTTATGGCCGTTTTGATGCTGCTGTTGTTTGTATCATGCACACCAAGGCCGAACGAAAAAGGAGAATATGTGGTCAGCCCCGGCAAAAATGCTGATGAGATCCATATTAAATTCAACGACGACGGCACCCTCGGATATATCAGTCAATACAGGGATGGGAAACCTGAAGGATTGTATCTGAATTTTCTTAAAAACCGGAATCCTGATAATATGACTTTTCTGAAGGAAGGAAAAAATTACGGAACTGGTTTGGTGTTTCATAAAAACGGATTGTTGAACAATTTTGGTCAGTATGTGGATGGCGAAAAATCGGGATGGTTTTATGTTTTCGACCGCAACAGCATTCTTACAGGTAAAAGGGAGTATGTACTGGTCAATGGCAATAGTTATCTGAACCAGTGGATAGAATACGACCAAAACAGCGTCCCCGACAGGTTGAACAGCAGTTATTTAAGCCTGAAGGCCGTCAAAGATACGATCAAAAACGGCGAAGAGTATCTGTTGAATGTCAGTCTTGAAGCCTCATTTTTCAGGCAATATATGCTGCTCATTGTCGGGCCTTTTGATGAAAAGTTCAATCTTCCGCCGGGCGCTGCCTGTGATACCATAAAAAGCACCAATTACGCTGCTCTATACAGAACCAGTGCATACAAAAACGGACTGAATACGGTGAGGGGTATGGTACAGGAGATAAAGCTAAAAGACAATAATAGTGCATACGATGTGCGGAAGATATATTTCGCTAAAGATTTTTTGGTACATAAATAAATGCCAACCCTTTATATTATGGTAAAACAAATTGTATTCATCATTACTCTGGTCGTCACCATGGCGGTATTTTTTTACACGATAAACCGCATATACAGGTTTTTTACATTTACCAGGCCTTTTCTTTTAAAAAGCTGGGGCCGCCGGTTCAGAGTGATGTTAAAAGTGGCATTTTTTCAGTCGAAAATTTTCAGACGTCCGCTTATAGGTTTTTTACATGCCCTGGTATTCTGGGGATTTTGCGTAATACTGATCGGGAGTATCGAGATGGTCATCGATGGTGTGTCCGGAACGGAACGGGCACTGGCTTGCCTGGGAGTTATATATAAGTTAATAACGGCCTCGGGCGATATCTTTGCACTGCTTATCATCATTGCCATCTTTGTTTTTTTTGTACGCAGGCTACTATTAAAAGTGCCGCGTTTTGAAGGAATTGAAATGAAGCCTAAAAATCACAGGGATGCGGCTCTGGCGCTCACACTGATACTGATTTTGATGGTCTCATTGCTGGGGATGAATACCTTTTATATTACCTCAAGCCAATTGCACCAGGCAGAAATACACGGGTTCTTCCCGGTGAGTTCAGTGATTGCAGGTTGGGTCGGCGTGGGGGAGGAAGATTTTGAGTTTTACCAGTTTTTCTGGTGGGTACACATATTGTTGATATTTGTATTTGCCAATATTTTGCCTTATTCCAAGCATTTTCATATCTTCTTGTCGATTTTCAACGTGTTACTATGTAAACTCGATCCGTTGGGCAAACTTCCCAACATGGAACATGTCACCCGTGAGGTGAAAATGATGCTTGATCCTTCGCTTGCATCGGCGGAGCCTTCGTCGGCACAGCAGGAGGCCATAGAACGCTTTGGCGTGAAAGATGTGGAAGACGGCACCTGGAAAAACTACCTTGATTCCTTATCCTGCACACAGTGTGGCCGTTGTACTTCGGTATGTCCGGCAACCCTCACCGGAAAAAAACTTTCGCCGCGTAAAATCATGATGAATTATCGCTCCCGCATGAATGAAAAAGGCCCCGGAATGATAAAGAACGGAAAAGAATTTGATGATAAAAAAGCCCTTATTAATGATGACTATGTTTCGGCAGAAGAACTTTGGGCCTGCACCACCTGTAATGCCTGCGCGAAGGAATGTCCTCTGATGATCAACCAGCCCGAACTGATCATGGGCATGCGCCGCTACCTGGTGATGGAAGAAGGCATTGCTCCCGGGCAGTTGAAAACCATGTTTGCCAATATTGAGAACAACGGCGCGCCCTGGCAGTTTTCGCCGGAGGATAGGATGCTTTGGGCGGATGAGTTATATTTCAAGCAAAGAATTTAATGAGCATTACGAATATGCGTTCAATCTAACGAATATGATGGTCGCGTTTAAACAGAAAATAAAATGACTCTTCTGCCTCCAATCCCCAAACTACTGACAACTGACCCGAGGCGGCGGACTTCAGACTCCCGACTCCCGACTCCTGACTCCCGACTCCTGACTCCTGGCTCCTGACTTCAAAAAATCAATATAAAGTGTATAATAACTTAAAAACTAACCCTTATGGATGATAAATTCAAGATAGCTGTTCCTGTCATGGCCGAACTTGCCGCCATGGGCGAAAAACCTGAATATCTGTATTGGGTGGGCTGTGCCGGCGCTTTCGACGACCGTTATAAAAAAGTGACACAGGCCTTTGTAAAAATCCTAACACATTTTAATATCAGTTATGCTGTTCTGGGTGCAGAAGAAAGCTGTACAGGGGATCCCGCACGGCGTGCCGGTAACGAGATGCTTTTCCAGATGCAGGCGCTGACCAATATTGAAACTTTCAAAAAGTATGATGTTAAAAAAATTATAACTACCTGCCCGCACTGTTTCAATACCCTGAAAAATGAATATCCCGACCTGGGAGGAGCATATGAAGTGGTGCACTACACCCAATTCTTGCAACAACTGAAAAGCAACGGGGTACTAAAAATCGAAAACAGTATTTTTTCGGATAAAACCATCACGTTCCACGATCCCTGCTATCTGGGGCGCGGCAATTGCGAATATGAGGCTCCGCGCGAGGTAATAAACGCAGTGACGTTGCACAATAATGAAATGAAAAGAAACAAAAGTTTTGCTTTGTGTTGCGGAGCTGGAGGTGCACAGATGTTCAAAGAAGCCGAAAAAGGGGAGAAGGAGATTTTTATCGAACGAACGGAAGAGGCGTTGGAAACGGGCGCCGATATCATTGCCACTGCCTGCCCGTTCTGCATGACCATGCTTACCGACGGGCTGAAATATAAAAACAGGGAAGAAGATGTAAAAAACCTGGATATTGCTGAGCTTATTTCGATGGCAATCGGATTGTGATCAGGAATGTTTGAAGCCCAGAATAATTGTTTATCATAAAATAAATAATAGCCCCGCCCTTCCTTCGAAAAACTCAGGAAACTGGCGGGGCTATTAATGTTTTTCCTTGCAGGATAAATTCATGAATTTATCCTGCAAGCGGATTTTAAAGACAGACCGGACGATTTTTCACATCCCTTTTGATAAAAGAAATCCTGCGATTTCTTTTTGCCCGACTTCCAATGCCCATGCGGAAGGACTGTATTTATCCTTGTAGGTAATACATTTATAGGTGATAACCCCGTGTGTAACCGATCCGCCCAAAGTTTTAACCGTATAGTCCGGGTTAAATTTCCATAACATTTTTTCAGCCAATAATTTCACAATGTCCATAGAGCCGGCCTCAATTGCCCAATATATAGGTGTTTTCTTTGTAACCGATACCAGGCAGTGTAAATCCACGTTGTCAGGGATGTTTTGAGGTCTGACAGCAACGTAGCCCTCCACACCGATATTAATGTCGGCACCTTTTTCAATCAAAAATGCTGCAATATCAGTCTTTTTATTTGCCAATGCCAGATTAAGTGGCGTATAATTTTCGCCTCCGGTCAGGTTTTGTATATTCATCAGCGACATTCCTTTGGCTCTGGTGTTGATATCAGCTCCTTTTTCCACCATCAGTTTCATCAGTTCCAGATCGCCCACCTCTGCGGCCTGGCAAATAGGAAATATCTCAGCCAATGATTTATCTCCGGAGTGGTAGTTAATTGAAGTTTTGGGATCTGCTCCGTTTTGCAGCAGGATTTTAGCAATAGAAATTTTCTTATAAAACAATGCCCTGCCAAGCGCATTATATCCGTATGTTGTATTCGCGTCATTTACATCTATTCCTTTTAGCAGTAATAGTCTTAGAATATCTTCAGCCCTTCCGCAGCGCGTTTCATCAAGGTTCTTGAACCAGTCGGGAAATTTCATTCCATACGAAGTTTCAAATGTAGGGATTTGTGATTTCCATCCATCAATCCGCACTTGTGGCTCCTGGGCAGACGATGCAAACGTATAAATCAGATTGCCGTTTTCGGCATCTTTACTATCTGTTTTTGCGCCGGCATCAAGTAATAACTTAACACATTCAACACAATTTGAATTTCCGACCGCATAGTCCAGCGGTGACTGCTTTGTGTCAGCCTTAGGCGGACCGGCAGCCGCGATAAGGTCTTCGTAAGATTTTATCATCATTTTGTTTGCTTTTTTACCTTTTGCCTTTTCATCGTCAAGTAGTTTCTTGTAGGCGTTTACCATAGGATCACCGGAAATAATAATGCCTTTATTAACATCAGCCCCTTTTGCAAGCAACAGTTTGATCACATCAACTGAATAATATACCACTGCGTTGTATAAAGCCGAATTGTTGCCAGCGTTAGGGTCGGCGCCGTTGTCGAGAAGATAGGTAACAACTTCAGGCCACATGACGGCATACCCCATCGGAACAAGACCGGCGGCATCCATCTGGTTAATATTGGCGCCCGCACTTAATGCTGTTTTTACGCCTTCAAGGTTTCCCTGTTTACAGGCTGTAATAAGATCTTCCTGCGGTCCAGCTGCGCAAACCTGTATCATTGCGAACAATAACAGGCTAATCGAAAATAGTTTTACTGCTTTTTTCATAACGTAATAATTAAATTTTTACAAAAATACTTTATTAATTGTTAAATACAAAGAATAGAACATTATTTTAATAAATCAGAATTAAGTTACGGATTCGGCATACTCAAATGTTCAGGGAAGCCGGAAAATGGGAGAAGGAGATTTTATTGAACGTACGAAGGATGTGCTGAAAAACGCGCTGAGATCATGGCAGCAGCCTGCCCGATTATACGATGAGTGTTTTTTGTTTTTCAGTTTGTTTCCTTGGCTTTATTGGGAAAGGAGGATATTCTTCTATGATGGAGTGATTGATCGGGAATCCACCATAGTAAAAAATTAATTTGTAATAGATATTTTTTATTTTATGAATCCTGCAAGTATAAATACAATACCCATTATTAAAGAGCCAGCCATTTTCCAGTACCTGCCAAATCCTTTCATGATAAGAAAGGTTTTCGGATGGTTCTCGTCATATACGATTTCGACCATTTCGTTTATTTTATAAGCATCTTTTCTTCCGCCGATATAACTTCTTTTTACAATAGTTTCTCCTGTCAGGGTTTTATATTCAAGTACCGGAAAGTATTTATATGCCCTGTTGCCAAACTGTACGATTTCCTTTACAACTGCCTTCACTCTGATGCCATTTCTTTTCAGTTTTAAAAATCTGAAAAGTGAAACAAATGAAAATAATATGAAAAACACTCCAACGAGTTGAAATACTTTTCCTGCTGTAATTCCATCGCTAAAAAAGTCCGACATAGTTTAGATTATTTTAATGAATAGTGTTTTCTCTCCCGGGGATCGCCTGTAAACCAATATGAAAAATATTGCGCCCCAAGCTGATCCATTCGATTAGGAAGGCAAGGCATTTCTTCTTTCCCGACGGCACAGTCTACCCGCTTGCAGTAACACAAAGTCATACACTTGTCCGATTATTTTTTTATAAATATTTTTTTCAAAATCTTATCACCGGTATTTGCTTTGACAATATAAATTCCTCTTGATAGATCTCCTAATTCGATTGTTCTCTCTTTACCATTATTATTAATTGTCTTAATAACTTGCCCATTGATATCTATTATTTCTATTGTAACTTTTTCTGGGATAAAGATATTAATATAGTCTGTGGCTGGGTTTGGAAAAACATCGATCTGATTTTCTATCTGATTTTCAAATATTGCTGCTGTTGATGGGGTGTATTCCCAGAGTTCATCTGTCTGGCCTCCGGCATTAGGGGTATTACCTGTACCGATGTATCCCTTGCCGTTAATTGAGAATCCTATAGACG
This sequence comes from Bacteroidales bacterium, assembly GCA_035389045.1. Classification (GTDB taxonomy): domain Bacteria; phylum Bacteroidota; class Bacteroidia; order Bacteroidales; family CAIWKO01; genus CAIWKO01. The sequence goes on from DAOORA010000083.1 coordinate 7,197, forward strand.
AATAACGTGTATAGGAGGGTAAACTTTCTTTTTGTGTCCAGGTGTCGGTAAACGAGTCATATTCCCATAAGTCATTGAAATATTGAGTCGCGTCCATACCTCCGAACACATATCCTTTGGAACCAATGACAAAACTACTGGCATACTTGCGTGGAGGACCGGGGAAACTACTCTTTTGTGTCCAGGTATCTGTCTGGCTGTCGTATTGCCAGATATCCATTAAATATTGTGTTACATTGTTAACACCCAAACCAACATAAATATATTTGTTAACTGAAAAATAAACACAATAGGAACGTTCGCTTCCCGGTAAACTGGCTTTCTGTGTCCATAAGTCAGTTAAAGGGTTGTATTCATACAGGTCATTATAATAAGTATTGGCCCCGGAGTTTTCCCTGTGCAGACCCATCCCAACATAACCTTTTCCGTTAATTTCAAAACCAAAAGCTCCGTTTCTCCCGGTTCCGGGGAAGTCAGCTTTTTGTGACCATGTGTTTGTTGATGGGTCATAAGCTCGCAAATCCCGATAAAACACAAACGGTTGCGTACCCGTAGTGCCATCCCAGTAACAGCCGGTACAAACGTATCCGATATTCCCGATAGAAAAACAAGCTGAATAAATTCTGTCGTTATAAAAATCAGAAATTTGTGTCCAGGCATTAACAGCCGGGTTGTATTGCCAAAAGTCACTATTACTTGGATATGTACTTGTTGAACCCAGACCAATGTACCCTTTGTCGCCGATGGCCATTCCAGATCCAAAATAACGGGCATCGCCACCAAAGTCTGTTTTCTGTGTCCAGTAACCCTGTGCTGTTGCAGAGACTGCAAACAGACTTATCATTATATAGAGGAGATTTTTTTTCATAATTAATATTTCAGTATTTGTTTTTTTAATAAAAATTGTTTTTTCTACCTCGGATCGCCTGTAAACCAATTATGAAAAATATTGCCCTCCATGCAGATCCGTTCGATTAGGAATGCATGGCATTTCTTCTTTGTCGTCATGGTCTTTCCTGCACGTCAGGCAGCGTTCTGGTTGGGGTAATAGGTGCGGATTTATTTTGTAATGGTAGAAAAAAATATTTCCTGTCACTCATTTTTTTCTTTTTATACTAAGGCTATCAAGGTATTTCATGAAGTTTAACAAATCAGTATCTGAAGGTGTATAAGATGGCGGGTATGCTTCGTGCCCTGCATTTAATGCTCCTTTTATTGTCCCATCAACATATTGTGAACCAGGAAATAAAAATTCGTCAGGGTCATAACGCTCACTGCTCCACTTAAAAATCGCAAAATCCCAATTTTCCATAGACCCGTTAAATTTTAGTCTTGCGATCGGACTGTCTTTTTCTCCTTCTTTTCTATTGAGCAATAAATTGCTTCCCCTGAATATTGCATAATATGAAAATTCAGGAGTTTTGGAAAAAACTTTTTTATTAAAGTCTGCAATAATGTTTTGCACTTTGTTTTGAATGTCTGCCGGAATTGTTGCTTTTGCCATTTTGTTCGTTTTTTATTGCTTGCCGTTACTATTTTGGGAACAGGTTTCTGATGGGGTGACTACCCACTGAACGGATACAAATATACAAAACTTTCCATTCAACCATAAAGGTCAAAGAAAAGGATGGAAAAATTGCAACTTAAATAGTTAACTTTGCATCCCGAATTAATTTTTATTCAAATATTTATATAACTCTGTTGTCATTATGAAAAAAGTTCTTTTTCTTCTGCTTGTTCTTTCATCATGTACTGTTTATCCGTCTGTTGTTTATGTCAATCAGGCTGCCACCGGATTAAACAATGGCACCTCCTGGGCAAATGCATACACCGATCTGGAAATGGCACTGCTGTTAGCCGTAAGCGGCGATGAGGTATGGGTGGCCAAAGGCACCTATTACACCTCATCCACCAACGACAGGGGTTCATCATTTGTAATTAACAATGGTGTAAAGTTATACGGGAATTTTTTTGGGAATGAAACAAATATCAACCAGCGTGTTGACCTTATTCCAAATGAATTGGGCTCAGACCGGACCAATGAAACTATCTTATCCGGCGATATCGGCACACTGAACGACAGTACTGACAATGCCAACCACGTTATTTTCGCCATCGACAACACACTGCCCATAATAATTAACGGTGTTAAAGTTGTATGTGGTAATGCCATACAGACTCCCTACAAAGGCAAAGGAGGTGGTATATACATGGAAAATGTCGGAAATGTTACCCTTCAGAATATTATTGTTGCCCATAGCACAGCCACTGCCGGAAATGAAGGCAAGGGTGCAGGCATTTATGCAGAAACGGCCGCTGCTTTCATCCTTGAAAACTCAACAGTACGGCGTAACTGGCTGATTGATGATCCCGCAGTTTCAGGAAGTTCATCATATTCAGGAGGAGGTATCTATGTCAATTGTCCGGTGATTCAGATCGCCAACTCATTTATTGATAACAATAAAATTCTGTCATCCAGATCAAATAGTACTATTAATGGCGGAGGGCTTTACATTGTAAATAATTTAAGCCTTACTATTTCAAATACAGATTTTAAGAATAACATCATCAACAGTACGAACAGCACCACAAGCAATTATCTTTATGGCGGAGGTCTTGCCTGCTATGGAATTACTTATGCTGTTTGCAATCTTTCCCAGATTGAAATTTTACAGAACAGTATCGTCATCACGCGGGGCAATTCTTATGGGGCAGGCAGCTATTTCAGTATGGATACAGTAAAAGTTTCTAACGGCATAGTTAATAACAATCAGACCAACAACACATCGGCTTCGTCTGGAAGCAATCAGGGTGGCGGGATGTATGCTTCCGGCAAAAAGACTACGATAACGAATTCCACGTTCAACCAAAATAAAATTTATGGGAGGTATGCCAGCGGCGGCGGCATTTACCTGAGTTCGGGCTCTACGGATACCTGCCAGATACAAGGCTCCCGGTTTTCAAGCAACACCCTGCAGGCTGCAAATTATTACAGCGCTTCGCTGCTTGGCGGAGGACTTTATTTAAATACGCTGACAAATTTCAGTAATTCGATGATAGAAAACAACACCGTTACATTATCTTCCCTGGCCAATGCAAGCCCTGCCGCCACAAGCAATGCCTATGGCGGCGGATTGGCTACCGGTAAATATCTGGCGATGATGAGTTGTGTGGTCGACTCCAACATCTTACAATCTTTGCAGGTCTATAATTATAATACGATGATTAATGATAGTATGAAGGCTTTGGCTTATGGCGGAGGTATCTATTCAACGGCAAAACTGAAAGTGAATAACTCTGATATAAGCTATAACAAAGCTGATGCCCAGATACTGGTTTATCAGATGTGGACAAGCTATTTCCGCGGCGTCTGCTATGGAGGTGGTATTTATAATAAATTTTCCACCGCAGGCCAGAAGAGCCTGGTGTCGTACAGTACCATTAACAATAATGAAGCGAAGACGTATATTGATCTGGCCAACGGCGAAGTCAAAGGAGGCGGCATATATTGTAATAATATGGACATCCTGCACAACCAGGTTTCGGACAATGAGACCTATGTTGATTTATCGGTCAGCGGAAGTCAGAACCAGGGCGGTGGAATATTTCATAACGGTACCGGGAAATTGTATCACAACCACATTAGTTTGAATACTGCAGAAGCCAATACCATCTATATGAGCGGGGGGTACTCTTCAAACACCTATGGCGGAGGTGTTTATTCAAATTCACCGGATACGATCTCCAACTGTCTGATACACAATAACAGGGCTATTGCACGCAACAAAACATACGGGGGCGGACTTTACAACCGCGGTGCGTCAAAGATTTCCAATGTAACGGTGGCGGAAAACCATACCTACAGCGAACTCTTAACCCGTTACGGAAGCGGCATCTATACAAATAACTCCAATGCTAAGATATTAAATTCGATCATCTTTTTTAATGATTCACTCAATTATTATGATTCCACAGCCATTTCACTGGTAAAAAACAGTGTCATTCAGCTTTATCAGAGTGGTGGCGGCAACTTCAACATCAATCCGCAATTTGTGGATACTGCTGTCAACAACTTTCACGTAACATCCGGAAGCATTGCCATTGACAGAGGTGATTCGGCCTATATACCCGGTGATGTTCACACCGACCTTGATGGCTTTGACCGGATTTCAGGAAATAATGTGGACATTGGAACTTTTGAATTGGACCAGTGCAAAAACTATTCTTATGTATCTGAGTCTGTTTGCTATGGAATCCCATACTTTTTCAATGGACAGAATCTTATGACATCAGGCATATATTATGATACCCTGACCAATGTTTCTAACTGTGACAGCCTGGTTACATTGAATCTGACTGTATACGATCCTGTCAACGCTATGGATGTCCAGACGGCCTGCAACACCTACACATGGATCAATGGGATAACTTATACTTCAAGCAATAACACCGCTACTTATGTACTTACCAACAATGCGGGATGCGACAGCACCGTTACGCTGAACCTGACGATCAGACATTCCACCGCAGCAACGGATGTGCAAACCGCCTGCGACACTTACACATGGATCAATGGAATAACTTATACTTCAGGCAACAACACCGCTACTTATGTACTGACCAACCATGCGGGATGCGACAGCACCGTTACCCTGAACCTGACGATATATACGGTTGATAACAGTGTTTCAGTTTATGATCCCATGATCACCGCCAACGCAGACGGTGCGACCTATCAATGGCTGGACTGCAATAATTCTTTTTCATTCATTCCGGGAGAGACCGCCCAATCCTTCACGGCCCTGACCAACGGAAATTTTGCCGTGGAGGTAACTGGTAACGGATGTACAGATACATCGGTATGTGTGAATGTTCTGACGGTTGGAATGCCGGAAAATATAAGTGACGGAGAGATAAGGATTTATCCCAACCCTGCCAATTCTTTCATTACCATAGCTTCATCCGGGGGGATTATCAATGGATTAAAACTGATCAATACATTAGGACAAATAATTGAGAACGTAAATGTAAAAATTGACGGAATGTATTATACGGTGGATCTGAGCGAAGTAACCAACGGGATATATGTTGTAGAAATAACTATGGCTGATCATACGGTTTTCAATAAGAAAATCAGTATACATAAATAAGCGCTGCTGGCAGTAAATAAAAAAAGGGGACATCAGCCCCCTTTTCATGACATGGATAGATCTTAGTCAAGTTCGCACTTTACAGTGGCATCTCCGTTTTGGTAAGTAACCTGAAGGGCATCACATGCGTCTTTTGCTTTCTTTTCGGTAGTACTTGGCATTGCTCCTTTTAAAGTACCCATTTCATCTCCTGTGCAGGTGCATACATAGTCTTTTTTGCATGAAGCAAGTGATGCAAATACTAATGCGATAACTGCAATTGTAAAAAGTTTTTTCATAAAATATATGTTTTTATTTTTGCAGTGCAAATTTATGTAAATATACTACAAACAATAAAAATTTTTAAATTTTTTATATCTTGCTGGAGGATAATTATATATAAATAATTCCATACGGTAAAAATCATTTTTTTTGGAAATGGATCCCGAATTTACACCCGGAAAACGAACAGTAATGCAAATTGTTTAATTCACAAGAACAAGTAAGGTATAGTTATATGATCATTTTTAGACTTCATTAGATCTGTTTTTTTGAAACAGGTCTTTTATGTTCTGTTATCGAATGTGTTTATAGTCAGTTTGTTAACTAATAAACTCATCCGCCGGCAAATACCCATGAATAGTTTTCAATCTCTTTACTTTTTGCCGGATATTTTATATCCGATAGGTTTTCTTTCTGGCACAGGCTGATTTAGAAGTTGTTTCAGCGCTTCAAATATTAATTGAATATCCTCATTGTTTTGTACAACCTGTCTTTCCAGTTGTTCTAACTTTAACAAGATGTCTTTATGCGTTAAGAGCATCTCTTTTATGCGTGTAAAAACCCTGATAATGTTTATATTTACCTCAATAGCCCTGTCGCTGTTTAGTATGCATGACAACATTGTTACACCTTGTTCTGAGAAGCAGTAAGGAGCATAGCGCAAGCCTTTCATATCAGATTTGGAGGTCGCAAATTGCGTCCTCCAAATTTCAAATTCATCCTTTGTCATTTCAAACATAAAATCCTCGGGAAAACGCCTGATATTTCGTTTTACGGCTTCTTTCAATCGTTTGGTTTCCACGCCGTAAAGTTCTGCCAAATCCCTGTCAATCATAACTTTTTTTCCTCGTACAAGATAGATTTTACTGATGATAATCTCATCCGGTATTGAAGGAAGATTTGTTTTTGTCATCTTATTAAGATTAAGATAAATATGTCGTAAAAATAATAGTAAATTGGAGGTCGCAAGTTGCGACCACAAACTTTAAAGAAAAATTTATATTGATAAATATGCATCCATTGTTTATTTGGATTTTTCTGAAAACATTAGTTAACAACTAAATAAATTCATCCCCCAGCAAATACCCATGTGCCGTCGCATAAATAATAGAACGTGTAAATCCAGAGCAATCACCGATAAATTTTAAATTCTTGAAATGCCTGTTGTCTAACTTGTTGGAATAAAATTTGATTTCCGGGGCGTACACCAGGTTGTCATCGTTGGCTATACCGGGAACTACCTTTTCGAGTTGTTCAATAAAATCTATGATACTTTCGATGATCCTTCGAGGGTAAGCCAGGTTAACATCGCCTAATATATAACTCTCGTGCGGCAGGGTAGGCAGCACCCGGTATAGTTTTTTGGTACGTTTAGAGTTTTTCAGGTCTTTATATTTCTGCAATATCACTTTGTTTTTACCAGAAAGCAGATTCGTGAGTTTGGCTATGTTTGATCCGTAACCGATAGGGTCGTTAAAAGGTTCTGTAAGTTCCACAGTGGTGAGTATGGCAAAGTTGGTATTGGTGCTTTTCTGGTTCATTTTGGCATGGCCATTCACCGTGATAAAATCTTCGTATTTTTCGCCCACCACGTAGCCCGACGGGTTGTTGCAGAAGGTCCGCACCATATAACCCGTTTTGCTGCGGTACTTCAGTTTGAATTCATACATTTCTTTGTTCAGTTCATTCACAATATGGTCGGGCAGTTCGTAACGTATGCCCAGGTCTAATTTGGTGTTTTCAAGAACTAATTCCGGGTAATTATTGATGATGGTCTTTATCAGTTTGTGTCCGCTGCGGCCAACGGCAACAATGGCAGCATCAAATTCATCCTTGTCGTTCAAAAACACTTTGTTACCGGCAATGCGCAGATCAGTAATCTGCGAATTAAAATGGAAATGTACATTATTAAAACCTTTAAAATGCTCATATATGTTATACAGCACATCTTTCAGCTGGTCGGTACCGATATGATAAAATTCGGCAGCTACCGGCATAAACCCATACCTGTAAAATTCCTCATAATATTTAGGATTTTGAAACGATTTGCCGGTCTCAAATTCTTTGTTTTTGGTCTTATTCAAGTAAAAATCAACCAGATGCTGTTGTATGTTCAGGTCTATGGCAATATCTCCGCCCATTTCAGCCGAAACAAAAAGTTTTCCGTCGGCACGTATACCCGATATGCTGGAGGAATATATGTCTTTGGATTTCTCAAAGATGTGAAACTCGTGTCTGCTGTTCACGATCTTCTCTATGAAACCTATGGATGCTGCTCCGAATCCGATAATTGCTATTTTCATTTTATTAAGTTTTCAATGGTCATTAGTTGAAACCTGAATTCTCTCTGTGCAACTCTTTTTTTTCCTCTGTGTCCCCTCTGTGTAATAAAAAGATTACACAGAGAACCACGGAGTCTTTTCACAGAGAACCACAGAGTTTATATTTATATCTTTTCTTTGTGTAGCTCTGTGCTTCCTTTGTTCAACTCAGTGTAATAAAAAGGTTACACTGAGGAACACCGAGTTAAAACTTATATCTTTTTATCCCATTTTTTAAGAGTATTACATTGAAATTAATAAGTAGACCGATTTTTTTTGAGGCAAATTTAATATAAGTCAGAATCTGTGCTTCATGAACAGGGGCGAATTCATCGACAGTTTTTAATTCAATAATAACCTTGTTTTCGACTAAAATATCAATCCGGTAACCGCAATCCAGCCTAATATCTTTATAGACTACAGGAACGCCAATTTGTCTTTCAGCCTTTAACCCGGCACTTTGTAATTCATAAACCAAACACTCCTCATAAGCTGATTCCAGTAAACCAGGCCCTAGATTTTTATGAACTTCGATAGCACAGCCGATAATTTTTTCTGTAATTTGATTAATTTCCATGTTAGTATATAAATATTTAATTAATTTCAATTTTTTTATTGTTTGAAATTCCTCTGTGCTCCCTCTGTGTCCCTCTCTGTAATAAAAAAGATTACACAGAGAACCAAGGAGTCTTTTCACATAGAACCACAGAGTTTATATTTATATCTTTTCTCTGTGTAGCTCTGTGTTCCCTCTGTGCAGCTCTGTGTAATAAATAGGTTACACAGAGAACCACGGAGTCAACACTATAATTTATTTGTTTTTCCAAAGTAGGAATGCTTTTATTATTTTTTCACTGACTTCGTCCGGACAAATTTGTGTAGTATCGACTATTAAATCGTAATTATCCAGGTTGGAGTAATCGATGTTATAATAACCCTTAAATCGTTCCAGTTCGCTTTTACGCCGGGCAAGAATTTTGTTTTTTGCTTCTTCGATGTTTTGGTAATTCTCGCTGGTACGTTTGTCGTTAAAGATCCTCCGCGCAGCTTCGTTGATATCTACCGTGAGATAAATTTTAAATGACTTAGGTGCAAAGTGCCATGCAAGGCGTGAATCAAAAATCAGCGATTCTTCCGCATCCTGAAGTCTTGCGATGGTGCCATCAATTTCATCATCAATTTCGGGATGTGTTTTGGTATATTCGTTCAGTTCCAGCGTCGTCATGTTGTATTTGGCTGCAATATCACGCTGGATCAAACCGGTGGATATCACACGGAACCCAAGCCTTTCCGAAAGTAAGCGGCTGACATGGCTTTTACCGCTTCCCAGGTCGCCGGTGAGGGATATTTTTGGAAAAATTTTCATTATTGGTGAGTTTGGTATAAAAATTTAGTTTAATTAAAAGGATTTGTCGAATCAATATCAGGTAAATAACTAAGTCCAAGCTGATTTACCTTGGTTTTGTTAACAAGAATCTCTTCTCCGAAAAATTCCCGGAACGAAGAAAACTCCCATTCACGAGGGTTGCCGACAAGTCCTGCTTTGACGGGATTGTTATGAATATAGTTAAAACAAATTTGCGGATATTCTTTAGCATTAAGTGGAATATTAATCATTGTCCCATTTTTAGTATTGAAAAAAGCAGGAGTTACCCCTGAAGAATTTGTAAGGCATTCGGCTTTGGTTTCTTCACGAAATAGGGCACCGCTTCTATTTTCCTGAATATTTACAGCTCGGGTATATGAGCGGAGCATAATGCCGATTGAGTTGTTGAATGAGCGTCTGCTACTGTCGGGGTGACTGCGCGCATGGCCTGTGCTGTTGTCAGTCACCCCGACAGTTTCATTACGCGCATGGC
>DAOORA010000084.1:0-16391 GCA_035389045.1 Bacteroidales bacterium
CGGCAACGGTAACAGCGGTATCAAGAGCCACCCAGTTTCCTTTGGGGAAGTTTTTGGTAGCATTTAACGGTGAACCGATCTTAGCCTTGATTCTTGACAGGTCAATGGAATTGATGGAGGTGTTATTGTCAACGTTTGCGGCTTTCTTATATTTTGCCGAGAAATTCCTGGAAGGATCAATCAATGTATCAGCACCCACATAATATTTTATTATGGCCAGGTCAATAGCATTGACATCATTACCCCATTGCATGGTGTCCACCGTATATTTATCGTATGATAAAATATAGCTGCCGCTGGCAACATTGGTGAACTGGTAATTTCCGAGTGCATCACTGGTGTCTCTTGCTACTTCAGCGCCTAATGCGTTTTTAAGGATAACAATGACATTGTCAATGTTATAAATCAAAGCATTATAAGTCGGAGGATTAGGTGCCGGGCTTCCGTTATTAGCTTTTGGCGCATATTTGGTTTTGCCGGTAATGGCATATCCGCCGCAGGTGTTCACAACAACGGTGGCGCTGGCCGTATCAGAACAGCCAAATGAATTTTCCACAGTGACAATGTATTGGGTTGTTACATCAGGAATAATTCCGCTTGGATTCTGTAAGGACGAAGTAAATCCTGCAGGTACGGATGTCCAGGAGTAGGTTGCCGGGATCTCAGCAGATCCTGTAATAGCTAACTCATCAACAAATAAATTAAACATGTCGGTATCAGAATAACAATTGAAGCCGAAATAGTAATTATCGCTTGTTGAAGGCACAAAGGTTATAACAGCCTGTGCCCAGGTGGTATTGATAAGCGCTGTGTCTCCGTTATTATCCCACAAAGTAGTTGTTTGTGCAATAACAGTGGTATCGTTACCGACGGTCACTTTCAGATCTTCGGGATAATCATCTGATTGGACTTTGTACCAGAAAGACAGGGTATAGGTTGTTCCTCCAACCAGTGATTGTGCAGGTGTAATTGCCCAGGCATCAGCGTTTGAAGTTGTACTATAATGATAATACATGCTTTTGGCGCCTGAATAAAATGTGGTGGAAGTTGCCCAGTCATTACCGGTGCCGTTGTTATTTATAAACACGAATCCTGCCGGTGGCCATGTTTCAAATCCTTCATTATAGTTAATGGAAACATATGAATTAGAAGAAGCAGTAGCGAATAAATCTATTGATGCACCCTGACAGATCGTGTCGTCAGATGCAGAAGCTGTAACTGCTGTGGGGACAGGATTTACGGTAACCGTGGCCGTGCCCGTCATTGCAGATGTACATGTGGTGGTTGCATTCGTAGCGGTTATTGTATAGGTACCTGCGGCAAAAGCAGTAGGGCCAAAATTCAATGCATTTCCGGTTCCCGGTAAAACAGTAACAGGGGTGGTAGATAAACTATAATTAACTCCTGATTCAGAGCCGCTGAGTGTGATCGTGGTTCCGGTACTGCCAGCGCAATAAGCTCCGCCACCGCCGACTGTGAATACCTGGGGCAACTGATTTATCGTGAAAGTCTGCGTACTTGTTGCAGTACCTCCAAGGGTATAAACCGTAACTGTTCCGCTTGTGCCGGTTCCAACAGTTACCGTAATGGTAGTGTCGGTATTGGCTGTTATTACCGAAGCGGTTCCGCCAATGGTGACCGAGTCTGCATCGGCCAGATGAAGCCCGTTAATGGTCATTGCTGAGCCTACGCAGCCGCTTGTTGCACTCAGGCTTGTGATAACCGGGGGTACAGGAGCCACTACATTAACGGTATAATCTTCAAAGGAACCGTATGTGCCGGTATAACAAGGAATAGCAGGGCCCACATCCTGGCTTCCTATCCTCATCCGGTGGTTGCCGAGAGGAGCAGAGGCAGGAACAACAAAAGAAGCTGCAAGTGTAGTAGGATTATTTGAGGTAGATGTTCCGGAATAAACTTCATCACCGGCATCTGAAAAGTCGAGGTTGTCATTCCAGTCAATCCAGATTTTTGTATCATAGGTATAGCCGGTTTCAAAAGTGATGGCAACAGGCACATTGGCTCCCTGGGTTACATCACCTGTCATAACTGAATAATCGCCATAGTTATTGGGCTCTGTTGTTGTGGTATTGTTTACCGTGCTGAAAGTTACATTGGTAATACCATCACCGTCAACCGAGGAGGGTGCAGGCTGGCAATATCCGGTAAAGAATGATAACGGTCCGGTCCAGGAACTCAGGCTGTTTTTCGGCAGACTTTCATGCACGATCATTCCTCCCTGCATAGCTGGCTGCCAGAATGGAAGCAGTGGCGAATTTGCCGGCGGAGTTATAGCAGTCTGCTCAACAATGATGTTATCGCCCCATATATCAACAGAAATCCATTCAGGATTGCAATCAGCAATGACATAGTATAATTCAATCCATTGAAGACCGTTAATAACAACAGGTCCGTTCACTGATGATCTGCCAATGAAAGCCTCATCGCTGGGTGTCGGGAATCCTGTTCCGGTCCATCCGGGAGTACTCCAGTTTATCACATAAGAAAAAGTAGCCGGACCGGGATTTACCGGACGTACCCAGAATCCCATTCTTACCTTGCCAATTCTTGTGGTATCAAGTGCATTATTACGGAACCAGATATTCCACCAGTCTTGCTGCGGAGCCTGATCGTAAAGATACCAGATGCCGTTTTCATTCAATTCATTGAACGTACCACTGCTGAGTAATGGATCAAGAGTTCCGAGCGTAGGCATGGATACCCAGAAATTATCAACGGTAGGTGATTCAAATCCGCAGTCGGTTCTCACGTACCAGTCATATTCTGTACTGGGGGTTCCTCCTGTCCAGGTGTAGGTATTACCTTGTATGCTGGTGGCAGTAGGTGTAGTAACCGGAGTGGGAGCAGGGCCGCCGGCAGATTCAAGAAATACATCAAAGAATGAATCCGGGCTTATCCAATTCAATGTAGCCCCCGTATACGTGATACTGGTGGTTGATTGTGTTAAAGGAGCGTTGCAGGCCGGGGCATCGCCGATGTAAATATCATCTATATGAAAATCATAATCAGGGAGGTCATTGGTGGGACCGTCTGCTGCATAGAAAGCGATGATGATGTTCTGTCCTGCATAAGCGCTCAGATTAAATTGTTTATGAACTAAAGAATTTGAAACAGTTCCAATGGTAGACGAATCAAAGGTGTAGAGGTCGGAATAGGATACTCCGCAATCGGTTGAAACTTTCACTACCACTTTGTCATCTGTATTTTTCATGCCACCATCAGCATCAGGATCGGCTGAATTCCAGTTTGTTATTGCTATTTTGAAAGATAAAATTGTATTGGAACCTGCAGTGAATTTGGGTCCGATTATCCAATCATTCCTTGTGGTAGTATAAAGGTTGATCCTTGCGCTTGTACCGCCCATTATGCCATTTGTCCATAGACTTGTGGTCCCCGATGGGGCAGTTGTACCTGCTCCTTCTGACCATCCGGGAAATACTGCACTCAGATTTGTACCTGTAAAACCTGTAAAATCAACTGTTTGTGGCTGGCTGGCCGGAGCAACAACGGTTCTTGTTGCAGGCGTCATGGCGTCATTGGCAGCATTACCGTCGCCAGTCACCACCGTTGCAGCATTAAATGTATAGATGCCTGTAGTGGTCATATCAAGTGTTGCTGTCATATCCACATTTTGTGTGGCTCCGGATGCTAATGTTCCGGTATTTACGATAGCGCTGAGTGCCTGGGTTACAGCGCCGGTAACATTCACGTTAACAGTAGTTGGGTTAACTGTAAAATCAATAGCTGCAGCTCCCATATTTTTTATAGTAACCGTGACTGTTTCGGCGTTGGTATAACAACCTGCTGTTGGGGGGGCTGCCAGAGCAAACGCTGCCATATCAACACTAACAGGGGTAAACTCATCAGCGCCGATATCCGGATTGGTAGCATCGCGGGCATCACCATCAATATCGAGGGTAAGTCCCGGAATTGGCACTGCTGCGCCGTCAAGTGCAGGGTTATTTGTGTGCAGATTGGTGTTCGAAGCAAAATCAGGATCAACAGCAATGGAATTCATGTCCTGGTTTCCGCTCGCTAACTGCCAGTCGGCCAATGACAGCTGGTCTGTCGTGAAATATCCCGTGAAATTGTTAACACCGGTGGTATCAATATAAAAGTCATTATAATCGGATAGAAGTGTACCACCCGATCTATAAATGCAATATCGTTTTGAGGTTGCACCGGCTGCGGATTTATTGGCAAATGCGTTATTCACCACATATGCAGTGCCTCCGCCAAGGTAAAGAGCCGCACTTGACGGAAAAGCGTCTTCGGTGATCAGCACAGAATTATGGGCTATATTACCGGTACCTGTGCCGGAAACTCCGATAGATATTCCGCGTATGACCTGCGTGGAAGATGCAGAGGTTCTGGCATGATTCAGGTCGGAAACCATATTATTGAAGATATTAACAGTATATCCTGAATTGATGTCCACTCTGAGTCCGTAAACTACCGAAGTTGATGTACTGGTCGTTGCAATGGAGTATAATTTATTGCTGAATACATAGTTTTCTGTACCCCTGTTGCCTTCCAGGTATATGCCATATACCGCTGACGATGATACAACATTTCTTACGGTATTGGCTACAACAGTGATGTCTTCCTGATATGAACCACGGATACCGTTACTGGTGCCTGTACCGCCGATATCATTGGGAATGGCAGCCCCTACGGTATTGGAATCAATGATACATTCCCTGTCCGGGTATGTACTGCTTCCGTAAATATATATACCCATGAAGGAATTCTCAATAATATTTTTATGGTAAATATTAAATGAATTGGCTCCGTTGGTATCGCTGGCTGTTGCATTACGGTATTGATAAATTCCTTTTGAAGATGTGTTAGCCCTGTTCAGGGTAATTTTGCTATTGGCGATGATATTATTCTGTGCACCATTGGTAGGTGTGGCATTCTGAAGTAAATATCCGAACTCAACAGTATCACCAATGGCTGTAATATCAATTGCATTAAACGTAATATAATCGCCTCCGCTGATCACGATTCCGGCATCGTATGATCCGGCAGTGCCGCTTGGTGTAATGACGGGATTAACACCTGCTCCCGCTTTTGTAAACGTAATGGTATTGCTTGTTGTACCGGTAGCAGTAATTATAGGGCAGTTTTCAGCAAATGTCTGTCCGGGTGTCACCAGAAAGGTTACGGAACCGGAGATGCCATTTTCATTCATGAAGGTTATGGCTTCAGTAAAACTGGCAAAATTATCAGTTCCATTATGGAGTAGTGTGGTGGTGGTTGGTAATAAGTTATTAATCATGTAAATGCCATGCAGAGGATCAGGAGTAAGTGTTGCCTGAGAACCGGTCAGTTCAGCGCCATTTCCTTCAACGGTGGCAATAACTTTCCAGTAATATGTGACTCCTGCGGTAAGGTTGGTAGCAACAAAAGTGTCTGTATTGGCCGGCAGTGTGGTAACAACACTGTAATTGATCCCGTCGGTAGAGTTCATTATCGCATAAAGGATTTCATCCGGGGAATCTGTCCAGCTTAGCGTCATCGTCTGCAGCCCGATATTGGAAAAGCTCAGATTGGTCGGGGCTGTTACCGCGGTGTTAGGAGTAAATGTAAATACTGTTCTTGAGCCGTCGGCAGTACTGTTCAGGTTGATCATATCACTCGACAAAGCAAAGGATGTGGTGGTCAGTGATGTATTTGAAGAATTATAGGTCGGGGTAGCCGTAATGGTAAGTAATTGTCCTATAAGGCCGGCGGTGGTTCCTGTAGCGAAATAAATACCTCTGGATGAGGCAGCAGTACCCATATTGTACATTCTTCCATAAACATATTCAATTATACCGGTAGATTCATATAACAATGCCTGAAATTTGCAATAAGTGCCTGTTTCAGTGGCGCTGCTAAAAGGAATGCGCAAATCAACCCATTCCACTACAAGTACTCTGTTGGGGCTTGTTCCGGTCACCTTGTAATGAACTTTTCCTGTTGAGCGTATGGCATTGTCACCGCTGATCGGGGCTATTTTGGGTATACCGGCTGCAGGTGTCTGAGCAGTTCCGCCAATAGCAGTCGCACCCAGACGCAGTTGTCCGTTTGAATTAATACTGAATTTGGTATGCGGTTCTGCCATAAAATAAAATGTAAAACCAATATCAGCTACAGCAGATGCTACATCATCACGGTAGGTTCCCGAATCGAGCAGGGCTGTTGTCCCGCTGCTCATGTCGATGAGCGAGCCATTGGTCGCCGAACTGAAGGTGTAGTTGGCGGCGCTTTGCCCGAAAACACTGCTGAGTGCTAACAGGCACAGAATTAATGTGAACAGTTTTTTCATAATGATAATTTTAGTTATTAAGTTATTATTGTTGTGAATTTTTTCAAAAGTTCAAAGTTATACAAAAAAATTGAATAGCATTTAAAATTTTCTCAAAAATTGTTAAATTTCTGTTTTTGTTAATATCTTTATACAAAGTACCTACGTGATGTGGCGAATGATGTGTTGTAAAAATCTTTATTTCAGACGTTTATGATATTTTAACTTATTTTATGAAGAATTATTGATAGCTGAAGTTTCGCATGAAAAAATAATAAACAATTTCTAATTGTCGGAAACCTTTCAATATCATTATTGCCGGTAAAACCTTTATTATTTTATGAAAAGCCTTACCATAACAGACTTTCAGATAATATTATTAAATTTGACCTGCATTATTGTATTTGAAGAATTGTTTTTCATCAATTTACTGTAAGCGCCGGGGTGACTGTCATCCCAAATGGCCTGTGTGCAGTCACCCCGACACTTACATACTTACAAAAATTGTTTTGATTTTTTCGAATGATCCCTAAAATTAAAACATAATGTATAATAGTTTGAAATAAACTTTTGTTTTTACACGGAACCTTGTATGTTTGTATAGTTAAATTATAAGTATGAATGGAAATATGCGGGATAATAGAATGAAATTTTTTCTATTGGGTTTTAACACTGTCGTCATACAATTGGTCGCTCTGCGCGAGTTGTTCAGTATTTTTTCAGGTAATGAACTGCTTGCCGGCCTGGTGTTGTCCTGCTGGTTCATATTTACAGGCCTGGGGGCCTTATTGGCAAAATTTTTTTACAGCAAAGCAAAGCCTTACTGGTCCGACTTGCTATTGACACTGCCTTTGGCTCTGATTGTGCTATTTTTGCTTGGATTTACTTATTTTAAGAATCAATTGTTTCTGACCGGGGTAATGCCGGGCCCTGTCGAAATTTTTCTCACGGCTGCCGGTATCTTATTTCCTGTGTGCATTTTATCCGGTGCTGCCTTCACTGTCTTATGCAAAAAGTCATCTGCCGGTAAAAATGAAATTGCTTCGTATTATGCTTTTGAATCCTTAGGAAGTATCGCCAGTGGCGCTTTATTCAGCTTTGTGCTGATTCACTTTTTTGATGCGTATCAGATAATTGTCATCATTGCATTAATAAATGTATTCTTTTTTATTGTTTTTTTCATCGGCAGCAGTACGATGAGAAGTATATGGTTTGTGTTATTCTTTCTGCTTTCCCTGTCAGGCGTGCTCACGTTTACGGATATTAAAAGCACTGCACTTACAAAACTATACAACGGACAACATATTGTTGAAACGGTTGAAAATGAGTATGGCAAACTGGTAGTTACCGAAAATTCCGGACAGTTTAATATGTTCGATAATGGCGTGCTTGTCAATACAGGGAGTAACGAGATGTCTACCGAAGAATCAGTCCACTACGCCATGATACAACGGCCACTTTCGCGGAATGTACTGCAGGTGTCGGGTAATATCGGACTGACTGAACAGGAGATACGAAAATACTCGGTAAAGCAAATAGATTATGTGACTATTAATAAGAAGGTAAGCGAACTTGAAAAAAAATATTTCTCTTCGGGAGTTAGCGGGAATTTCACGCAATTTTTTATGGATCCGGGGATATTTATCCGGAAAGCCGGCACTGATTATGATGTTGTATTGTTGAATACTCCGGAGCCCATGTATGCCCGGACAAATCGTTTTTATACCAGGGAATTTTTTGAAGACCTGAAAAAATGTATGAATGCCGATGCTGTGATCGGGCTTAGTATGCCCGGAATAGAGAATTATATGAGTGAATCTTCGGCAGCTATGAATTCCTCAATATATAACACATTGAGATCAGTATTCGGGCAGGTGATCCTGATCCCTGGGAACAGATTGTTTTTTATCGCTTCGGACGGACCTCTTACCCTGAATATTGCGGCCGCCATCAGCAAATATAAGATAGAGAATCTTTATGTTAACGAATATTTTATTGATGATGCCCAAATGATCCGCAAATCGGATAAGATACTAATGGAACTGGATTTGAATGCACCTGTAAATCATGATTTCAGACCGGTAACCTATTTTTACGCACTGAAATTCTGGCTCAGTCATTATCAGGTGAGTTTATTTGTCCCGTTGCTCGTGATCTGTGTTGTTTTTTTATTATTTCTTATTTTTCTGCGCCCCGTGAATATTAATCTGCTGACCAGCGGATTTACTGCCTCAGCGGTTGAAATTATTGTAATTATTGCTTTTCAGGCTATTTTTGGATATGTGTATTCACAGATTGGAATTATTTTCACACTTTTTATGGCAGGATTGTTTACGGGAGCTTTTTTTCTTTCAGCGTTATTAAAACCCCGCTTTGGTTATTTCATGGGTTTACAGGTTACACTGTTGATCTTTTTATTGATCGTTTGGTTGTTTTTCTCCGGTCGTTTACATTCCGGTACGTTGACGCAAATCATCTTATTTTTCATTGTGTTTATTCAGGCAGTTATCACCGGTGGCCAGTTTTCTTTATCCACCAAAATAAAAGATCAGCCGGCTGCTGTGAATGCAGGAAACTCATATGGTATTGAACTGTTTGGATCGGGAGCAGGGGCCTTGCTGATCACCACACTTGCCGTACCTTTGATCGGGATTCCCGGAACGCTTTTAGCCCTGCTTGCCGTTAATACAGCTGGCATGGTGGTGATACTTGTCAACAAATTGTTATGCAAAAGATTTATGTGAAAAAAAAAGCCTTGCTTTACATTAGCAAGGCTTTTTTTCAGATAAAGGTGCTTATGCACTTTTTTATTTGGTAACCTGTTCGAGGCGTTTCATGATCGAAAAAATAAATATGGCGGCCAGGATGCATACAATGATGAAGATTCCCCAGAGCATATAAAGTTCAATTTTTCCCCACATCAGGCTGCCGATAAACAAAAATTTGTTACCGGTTGCGGTTGCCAGTAACCATCCTCCCTGCATCAATCCCTGGAACCGTGGTGGCGCCACTTTTGAGACAAACGACAACCCGATAGGACTTAAGAAAAGTTCGGCGATGGTGAGCACCAGGTATGAGCTCATGAGCCAGTACGGTGAAACGCGTCCGCTTTCCAATACAGCCAGGCCGCCCATATCCTTGGGAGCAACCAGATTGAGGGATGCGATTAAGACGATTACAAAACCCACAGCAGCGATAATCATTCCAATACCGATTTTGCGGGGAGATGAAGGCTCTTTTCCTTTCCTGTTCATGGCGGAGAATATTCCCATAACAAGAGGAGTCAAAGCTACGATGAACAAAGGATTGAACGACTGGAACACTTCAGGCGAAATGGAATTTTTGGAATCAGCATGGCTTGCTATGTAGTAACATAAAAAGCCAAATCCTAAAAACATGATGGCTCCTGCAATTTTAAACACCGGTTTTTTCTTAAAAAACAGTAAGGCACAACCGGCGATTGCAGCTATTACGCATAATATGGATTCGAGGTTGAAAAATAAATTGGTGAACGGACCCACATATTGTGCCGTATAGTCGCGGGCGAACATGGTCAGGGTAAGACCGTTCTGATGGAACGACATCCAGAAAAAGATCACCACCAGAAAAACCAGGCTGAGAGCAACCACCCGGGGGCGTTCTTCTTTGTTGGATAGTAAAAAAACCATGCTGACAAACCCGACAAATAACCCAACAGCCAGCCCTAACTGGTAATTGATATCTTTTATTTCGGTGAATTGATCGGCAATAGTAAATGCTACTGCAACCACAGCCATCAGTCCCAGGGAAATGACGATAGCTTTTATGTTACTGCCCAAACTCAATCCTGATTTGGAAGCGTTGGCGGAAACCTCTGCTGCGGGCTGGGACTTTTGTTTTGCAGGAATCAGCTTGTTGAAAATTATATAAATAAGTAACGACAATATCATGGCGCCGGCAGCGCAGGCAAAGGCATAATTGAATCCGGTGGAGAACACATCAATATAATCTTTTGCAAAAATACTGAGGTCGGCCGATTTTCCTCCTCCGGGTACAATAGCGGCATTGGCTAATGTCTGTAATTGTTCAGTGTCTTTCAGCGTGCCATTATTAAATTGATGACATAATGATGGAAGGTCAGCATTTTCTAAATATCCATTTGTTTTCAGCCACCAGTTTTTTACTCCTTTTGCCACAAACGGGGCGAAAAAGGCGCCGATATTGATCCCCATATAAAAGATCATAAAAGCGCTGTCACGGAATTTTTTATATTTTTCATTATCATACATTTGTCCGACAACGGCTTGCAGATTGCCTTTGAATAAACCATTACCCAGGGCTATAATCATCAGTGCTCCCACCGATACGGCCAAGGTGCTACCCGGTATGGCAATGAGGCAGTATCCTGCAAACATGATGACCTGACCTACAAAAATTACTGTTTTATACTTTTTGGTCCAGTCGGCTATCATACCGCCGACAAGGGCAAGAGCGTAAATGGCAAAATAAAACCATGAATAAATAGTGCCGGCGTATTCGGCATCCAGACCGTAACGTGCCTGTAAAAACATGACCAGGATAGCCATCATGGTGTAAAAGCCGAAGCGTTCTCCCATGTTCGTAAAAAATGCTACCAGCAAACCTTTCGGGTGATTTTTCATAACATAAAATGATTTAATGATTTAGGTCACAAACCTACTTGAAATTTTTGAATTATACAAATTATTGATTTAAAATAAATACAACAGCCTTATTATAAGGTAATTAGTTATAAGGCAAGATCAGCCGGTGTGCAATAACCTTAACGCTTCAACGAACACTTTCATGTGAAAATCAATACCTGCAAGAAAAATTTTAGACACTGAAACATGTCTATTCAAACTAAAATTTGAACCTTACCTGTGCCTTGATCTCCGATTGTTTATTGCCGTTTATTTCATTTAGTCCCGAACTTATCGCAGTTTTATTATCATAAAAGGTTTGTGCAAAACGCAACCAGATATCAATATGCCTTCCCAGTCTGTATTTCAGCATCAAATAATACCGGATTCCTTTATCATAAAACATAGGGATGGAGTATGCATATAAAACATCATTTTCGTAGGCATACATCCGGGAATTATAGGATTTGGTGTCAAACAATGCGAAACGTAACGAAAAGGATAACGGGGATTTGGATGTTTTATAACGGATGTCCTGATATATCAGATAGCCGTATTCAGGATCCGAAGAGTTTTTTTTGTATCGCGAAACCTCAACCCTGTTAGCGAAAGTAAATGAACCGGAAACAGGGTATGAAATGTGAAAACGGTAATTCTGGCGTGAATAAGGGATGTTGTAATCAATGGCTGCTTCTTCATCATCGCTGACTGTGTATTTGTTCTCAAATTTATACCGGAGGTTAATGGTAATTTTTTTGGTCGGCTTATACTGAAGGGAAACATTACAATCAAAGCCGTTGGAAGGACTGTTGACCAGGTATTTCAGCCATGGGAAGGAATAAAAATCAGCAAAAGCATTGATAAGGATTTTATAATGAGGCTTAATAGCAATACCGGTATAGAATCCGGTTTCGTTATACGGATTGCCGCTTTCACCGAAGGGTGAGGTGAACATGGACTGGTAAGTCCGCTGGTAATAACGATGGGCCACAACGAAGGAAACATAGCGGTCGAGGCTTGCCATAATACCGTTGAAGGTTGCTATACCGCCGTTCTGGCTCCGTGCAGTTTCCCCGAATATGTTGAAATTGCGGACGATGTAGCTGTAATCAATTCCGATATTGAAATTATTCTGTCCGCGGAATTCAAAAGTATTATAAGGTTTCACCATATCCATCAGGGGCGCTCCGAGGTGCATGCCGTAAGCAGTTACGCCTATATTTAGTGCCTTGGTTTTATAAGCCAGGTGGCCGCCGAACACCTGTTCGCTGATGGCCTTTTTTTTATCCGCTTTGCTAAGCGTATTATGAAGCCCGTCTTCTGTTATGGAAGTTATGACATAGTCGGTATATTCCATAGTGTCGCTGCCGCTGACCGAAGCGTCGATATTTTTGTAGGAATAAAAACCGGTAAGTTCGAAATTTTTTATACCCAGGGTGAATCCCGCACCACGCATAAACCCGCTTTCGTAAGCCGAAGAATACGGGCTGATGCCGCGGGCAAGTTTTTTAATATTGGCGGCTTCGCTCGACTTACCGAAACTCAGTCCGGTCCACAGGGTAAGACCCTGCCCGAACTGAACATTGAAATCACCAAGGACAATATTTTTCAATATGCCGATGTTCCTTACATTAATAAACCCCGAATAATAATCGAACCCATAACGGTTTATCCCCTTAAAAAACTGTTCACCGGCATCTTTCTCGGCCGTAAATCCCAATAATACCTTATTATAATAGTTAAAACGGTATTTTGCATAAATTTTATCGGGACTGCCTAAATAATGCGAATTAGGGCTGAGGGCGTACACCGAGTCAGGAACATCTATGTATCCGTCTTGTTTTTCGAGCACACGCTGGTACCGGATAAAAAGATCATTTTTACCGAATTTGACCATCTCTTTCAGGTTAAAGGATGATTTTTCAGGCGTCAGTCCTATGGTAATATAGGGGAGAAGATGTGTTATTATTTCATTGTCAAATCCTTGTACCGACTGTAATTCGTAAATGGAAAGCAGTTTTCCGTTTTTTCGTATATGCTCGATCAGGTTGTTGATCTGTATGTCAGTCAGGATTTTTAGTTCGGCAAGTTCTTCAAAATCAGCAGTATTTATATTGACCGGGTGTTTAATAAAATACTCCAGATCAGAAAGCAGGTCACTGTAATCTATTTCTGCGCCGGTTTGTTCACTGTAATTTTCAATCTTTTCAATCTGCTGTTCATCTATGGTACTGTCCGGCTCCACTTCCTGTGCCTTCAGCAATGTACAGGAGCAAATGAAAAATATATTGAAAAAAATTAAAAGCAGTGTTTTTTTGTATCGTTTCATGGTAGTGGGTTTATTGAACGAAACTGAAGCGGTCGGATAAGAGTATTTTCATAGACTAACAGGTTGAATAAAAATGCTGGGAACTCTGCGATAATGTGAATTCAATCCGTATCGGACATGTATTAATAAAAACTTTTCTTTTTCGAAATCCGGGAATGGATGTCATAAACCAGGGATGCCTGCGGTGAAAACCCCAGCACCGGATGCCGTGAGGCGGAGATATCCAGTTTAAACCGATAGAATTCAAACCCGGCGCCAAAAGAATAAACAAAGGGATTGGTGGCTATGCCTATCCTTATGAATACCGGTTTTACAATATGATATTCCAGCCCTGTTTTAAATACCGGTTTGAAATTATTGTCTTTTTCTACTTCTGCAGCCAATACCGCTTTATCAGAAAAAGTATAAGAGAGGCCTATTTTGAAAATTACCGGGAGCCGTTCATTATTATATGAAGCCAGTTTGGCCTGTATGGGATTGAAGATATGTGCTCCGATGATCAGGTTTTTAATTATTTTGGCTCTTATTCCTGCTTCAAAGGTCACTGCGCCTTTGTTTCCGTAATTTTCTGCAATATGGGTATATATATAATCCAGCTGTATGCCTGCGGATATGTTTTCACCAAATGCCATACCGTAGGCCAGTCCGATTTTTGATTCATTATATAATTTATACCCGAGGCTTGATACATTTAATCCGAAAACACCGGCTTTGTTAACAGGAATAACAAGAGAAAAACATTTCAACCCTAATTCTTTGGTGATGAAACGGTTTTCGTAAAATATCCCTGCAGCAACCTTATCGTAATAGGCCATGGCAGCCTGATTGTTATGCACGGCCCAGAAATCTGTCAGTGTCACCGAGGCGTTGCCCATAGCTCCGGAACGGCTTCCTATCGGAACGTTTTCTTTTTGTGCTGCAGCAATGAATGGAATGATAATGAAAAATAGTATGATAATTGTTTTTTTTGTCATCAGCTTAAGTTTTATATGGATAATTTATTTTGCTTAGTTCTTCGTTTGCCTTAACAATTTTTGTTTTAAGATTTTCTTTGTATTGCAGATTTTTTCTCATAAGTGTTTCATCACTCAGCGAAAGAATCTGTAAGGCAAGTATGGCTGCATTCTGGGCTCCGTTCAGGGCAACAGTTGCCACAGGTATTCCCGGAGGCATCTGCAAAATAGCGAGTATGGAATCAAGGCCTTCCAGGGAGGATTTGATAGGTACACCTATCACCGGCAATGGAGTCATGGCTGCGATAACCCCGGGCAGATGCGCCGCCATGCCGGCTCCGGCAATAATGACTTTTATCCCGCGGTCTTTTGCGTTTTTTGCAAAATCGCTCACTTCATCAGGGGTCCGGTGAGCCGATAAGGCATTCATTTCAAACGGGATCTGCATTTCATCAAGGAACCGGGCCGCCGCCTCCATCACAGGAAGGTCGGAGGTACTTCCCATGATTATACTTACTAATGGTTTCATAATGGAAAATTTTCCTTACAAAGATAAAATATTTATAATTTTATGACCGTAATGATTGAAATTTGTATTTTAGCCATGTAAAATTATTTTATGAAAAGGGTGACCCTTCACGATAAAACATTCGAATTGTCGGTTCCTGCTGAGAAGATTCAGCAGGCTGTGAACCGATTGGCACAGCAAATCAATAATGATTACTCGGGCAGCCAGCCGGTTTTTCTTGTTATACTTAACGGATCTTTTATGTTTGCTGCCGACCTGATGAAACAAATTGATTTCAATTGTGAGGTGAGTTTTGTAAAACTTTCTTCCTATTCAGGAACAGAATCAACACACAAGGTAAGGGAATTGATAGGTGTTGATGAAAGTATAAAAGGGAAACGGATTATTGTTGTCGAAGACATCATTGATTCCGGTATTACTATGGAACACATGATGAACGAACTGAAAAAAGTTGAACCTGAAGATGTCCGCATTGCCACTTTTCTGCTTAAACCCGATGCATTGGCGAAGGATATCTCCATTGATTATATAGGTATTGAAATTCCAAATGATTTCATCGTTGGGTACGGATTGGATTATAACGGGCTCGGGCGTAATCTGCCCGATATATATAAGATTATTTAATAAAAATTTTTATAATGGTAAATATTATTTTATTTGGTGCTCCGGGAACAGGTAAAGGAACTCAGTCGGAAAATATCATCAGCAAATATAAGTTGATTCACTTATCTACAGGTGATATTATGAGGGAAGAAATCGCAAAAGGGACACAGATCGGCGCTCTCGCAAAATCATACATTGATAAAGGATTACTGGTTCCCGACAGTGTGATATTCAGAAACCTGTATTACAGGGCATCCGTGCATAAAAACTCCAACGGATTTATTTTTGACGGATTTCCGCGAACAATAAACCAGGCGGAGGTGCTCGACAAATTTTTAAACAAGAAAGGGTTTCCGATAGATATGGTGTTATATCTGGATGTTACCGAAAAAGAATCATTTAACCGCATTATGTACCGGGCACAGCGTTCAAACCGTACTGACGATTCGGAAGAGATCATCTGGAAGCGAATTGAAGTTTACCACCAACAGACCAAACCCCTGCTGAAATATTATGAAAAACAGAATAAAATGGTTACCATTGATGGTATGGGCTCCATTGAAAATGTGTTCGGACTGATTTCAGACGAAATTGATAAAATCTTTTCCAGGGTCAATTCGAACCTCTAAGATCTTTTCCCCGCTCTTTGACCTGTGATTCAATTTCAGGTACAGCAAATACCTGGCTCTCCCTACCCAAGTGTAAATTGCTAACTACTAACTCACAACTGACCACTGCTAACCTATGACTACTGACTACTGACTACTGACTACTGACTACTGGCTCCTGACTCCTGACTCCTGACTCCTGACTCCTGACTCCTGACTAATGACTCCTGACTCCTGACTACTGACTCCTGACTCCTGACTCTTGACTACTGACTACTGACTACTGACTCCTGACTACTGACTCCTGACTCTTGACTCCTGACTCCTGACTCCTGACTCCTGACTCCTGACTCCTGACTAATGACTCCTGACTCCTGACTCCTGACTCCTGACTCCTGACTCCTGACTCCTGACTC
>DAOORA010000085.1:0-15576 GCA_035389045.1 Bacteroidales bacterium
ATTATAAAAACATTATTTACATAATTTACTAACAATCAAATAGTTAATAACTCTCGTTTTTATATTCAATTCAACCCTTGATTCGCATAAGTTATGCGAATCAAGGGTTAAAAATGTTTTTGCCACAAAGTCACTTCCGATAGCTGTCGGAAGGCGCTAAGTCCGCAACATAGTGGTCCTTCGGACCCCGGCAGATCAAAACAATTACTTATAGTTTCAGCTTCTTTGGATTTTGTCTATTGTCGAATATTGTAACAATTTGTATTGATTCCTGATAAATGTTATAATATATTGTTGTTTGTTTTGATAATACTGATCTGCGAACATCAAGATGATTCGCTTTTGGAAATGAATCAAGCTGTGATTTTATTATTGAAATTTGAGCCCACTCCGAAAAGTATGATTGTTGAAAATCAGCTTTGCCCCAGTCCGCCAAATGGCGGAAGGCTGATTTTCTGCGACTTCCCTTTAGGGATTAAGGGCAAAAAGTCGCAGGATATGAAAAACGGGGCTTTTCAGAGTGGACTCAAATTTGCTTTTCGAGATTGGTTGCAAATTTTTTTATTTCTTTTTCAGTGCAATTTTCTTCCACGTACTGGATAATCTTTTTTAAGTTTTTTACAGCCTCTTGTGACCAGATAACTTTAGAGATAATTTTCATACAGTTTCTTCACATCAGAATGATTAACAACCTTGTTTTCTGAAAGATCTTGCAGCCCTTTTTCAATCGAATTCCGTTCTGCCTGGCTTATTTCTGTCCACCAATCAAATTTTTCTGCAATACTTAAAAGCTTATCGATCATCTGAGTGTCGCGAAGATTCATGATCCACTCCATTAGCTGATATTTCTTAGAATATATGTCCATTACTGCTCTTTTTACAAACATACAAAATTCTATTGGATAAGACTGAAAACCTAATAAAATATCACCGCCTCAAATTAATAATTAGTATTTTTGTGCCAGACTTCTGACAAAGTACTGCAAACTCAAATTAGAATGAAAAATAATAACGATAACACCAAACTGTTCGAAGAATTTCCACCGGTACCCACCGGACTTTGGGAGGAAAAGATCATGGCCGACCTGAAAGGTGCCGATTATGAAAAAAAACTTATCTGGAACACTTTTGAAGGCATTAAAATAAAGCCGTATTACCGGGAAGAACACCTGAAAGATCTATCTTACCTGCAGGCATTACCCGGCGAATATCCTTATGTACGCGGTTATAAATCCGGGTCGAACCTGTGGCGCATCCGCGAAGAAATTATAGTGAAAGATGTGGCCAAAGCCAATGCCGATGCACTCAACGCGGTGGAAAGAGGCGCCACGGCTCTGACATTCATCGTGAAAGAACTGGCTTTCGCCGAAGAACTGGCAACCCTTCTCAAAGGTATCAACCCGGAAGAAACAGCCATACATTTCTTTTCTTCTTTTTCCTATTCGATACTTGCCGACCTGTTGATTGACTATGTGAAAAAATCAGGTTTCAAACCGGAAAAAGTCAAAGGTTCCTTCAACTTTGATTCCATAGGATATTATTTATTGCACGGGGGATACTACAACAGCAAAGAGGACAATTTTAATGAAGCCGCCGCCCTCATTAAGCTGATGAAGACGGAACTTCCTCTTTTTAAAGTGCTGAATATCAATGGCGTTCATTTCTATAATGCCGGGGCTACGGCTGTCCAGGAATTAGCCTATGTGCTGGCTTCTGCCAACGAATACCTGGCGCAGATGAGCGACCGCAATTCAGACATTGATGAAGTGTTGTCCGGGACACAACTCACCTTTGGCATTGGCTCCAACTACTTCATGGAAATTGCCAAACTGCGTGCTGCACGTATGTTATGGGCACGCATGGCCGAGCAGTACCATCCTGCCAGCCCCGATTCACTGAAAGTCGCCATACATGCTACAAGCGGTTACTGGAACAAATCAATATACGATCCCTATGTAAACCTTTTACGTCTTACTACCGAATGTATGTCTGCTGCTATCGGAGGCGCAAACGCCATTACCATAAAGCCATTCAATAATACCTATGCTGAAGCCGATGAGTTCAGCGCCCGCCTGGCAAGAAACATTCAGATCATCTTAAAAGAAGAAGCTTACCTGGATAAAGTTGTTGATCCCGCGGCCGGCTCTTATTATATTGAGGCACTGACGGATGAGATTGCTCAGATGGCCTGGAAGAAATTTCAGGACATCGAAGCTGCCGGTGGCATGATCAAAGTAATGGAATCGGGCAGTTTAAAACAGGAAATTGAAAAAACCGCCGCACAACGGAATATGGATATTGCCCTGCGAAAAATACCGATGCTCGGAACCAACATTTTTCCCAACCTGAAAGAAAATATGCTGGATGAGATAAAATTTTCGCATCAGCAGGACGAAAACAGTTATCTCAAAATTTACAGAGGGGCTGAGGCTTTTGAAGAACTCAGACTGTCGACAGAGAGATTTGTAAAACAGGGAAACAGCCGTCCGAAAGTCTTTCTGGCTACGTATGGCAACCTCGCCATGCGCAAGGCAAGAGCCGGTTTTACCACCAATTTCTTTGGTTGTGCCGGTTATGAAATCACCGATGAATTTCTTGTTGATACTATCAACGCTGCTGTGGATGAAATTACCAGTTCAAAAGCAGATATAGTGGTGATCTGCAGTTCCGACGAAGAATATGCTCAACAGGCAGGCGAACTGGTAAAAAACATCAAACAAAAGAATCCAAAAATTATGGTAATTGTTGCAGGCTTCCCGAAAGAAATGCTTGATCAGCTCAAAGCTGATGGGGTGGATGATTTTATCCATGTCCGTGTTAATGTAGCTGAAACCCTGGCACGTTACAATAAGTTACTTGGAATTAATTAATTACAGTAAGACTGAAGAAATTTCTGTTAATAGCTCACTCAAAACTTTTTCGTGTATGAGACCAGATTTTATAAATATTGATTACAAACCACAGTCCGGAGAAAAAAAACAAGGAAGTGTTTCGGCAAAAGCAGGTGAAGATATGCTCACCCCTGAACTTATTCCGCTAAAACCTTTTTATAATGCCGGCGATCAGGCGGGGATGGAACATCTGAATTATGCAGCCGGTATTCCTCCCTATCTCAGGGGGCCTTATTCCACCATGTATGTGATGCAACCCTGGACTATCCGTCAGTATGCCGGATTTTCGACCGCTGAGGAATCCAACGCTTTTTACCGCCGCAACCTTGCTGCCGGACAAAAAGGCCTCTCGGTAGCCTTTGACCTTGCCACACACCGGGGTTATGATTCAGACCACGAACGGGTGGTTGGCGATGTGGGAAAAGCCGGCGTTGCCATTGACTCCATTCTCGACATGAAGATCCTCTTCGACAATATCCCCCTTGATAAAATGTCGGTTTCTATGACCATGAACGGCGCGGTTCTTCCTGTACTGGCTTTCTATATTGTTGCTGCCGAAGAACAGGGCGTGGCGATGGAGAAACTTACCGGCACCATACAAAACGACATCCTGAAAGAATTTATGGTGCGTAATACTTACATATATCCTCCGCTGCCCTCTATGAAGATCATTGCTGATATTTTTGAGTTTACGTCGAAGAATATGCCTAAATTCAATTCAATCAGCATCAGCGGATATCACATGCAGGAAGCAGGGGCAACAGCCGACATTGAACTGGCCTATACCCTTGCTGATGGCCTTGAATACCTGAGAGCCGGAGTGAATGCCGGAATGGATATCGACTCTTTTGCCCCCCGTCTTTCATTTTTCTGGGGTATCGGCATGAATCATTTTATGGAGATAGCCAAGATGAGGGCTGCACGTATGTTGTGGGCAAAGCTGGTCAATACTTTTAATCCTAAAAATCCCAAGTCGCTTGCCTTGCGCACCCATTGCCAGACATCGGGCTGGAGCCTGACTGAACAGGATCCGTTCAACAACGTGGCACGGACATGTATCGAAGCTATGGCTGCAGCTCTCGGCCATACGCAATCGTTGCACACCAATGCGCTGGATGAAGCCATTGCCTTGCCCACCGACTTTTCGGCACGTATTGCCCGGAACACCCAGATTTATTTGCAGGAAGAAACCAACATCAGCAGGGTAGTGGATCCCTGGGGCGGAAGCTATTATGTTGAATACCTTACCCATCAGCTCGCGCATAAAGCATGGGCACACATTCAGGAAGTCGAAAGCCTGGGCGGGATGGCTAAGGCTATTGAAACCGGCCTTCCAAAGATGCGTATCGAAGAAGCTGCCGCCCGAAAGCAGGCCCGCATTGATTCAGGGAAAGATATTATCGTCGGCGTGAATAAGTATCGTCTCAGCAAAGAAGCCCCTATTGACACACTGGAAGTTGATAATACAGCGGTTCGCGATGCACAGCTCAGGCGCCTTGCACAACTGAAAGCCGGACGGAATAATGAGGAAGTACAACAAGCATTAGATAAAATAACCAGGGCATGTGAAACCGGAAATGGCAATCTTCTGGAACTGGCTGTCGATGCAGCCCGTAAAAGAGCTTCTCTGGGAGAAATTTCCATGGCATGCGAAAAAATATTCGGGAGGTACAAAGCCGTGATACGATCAATTTCAGGAATTTACTCATCCGAATCCAGGGATGATGATAGTTATAAAAAAGCCTGTGAGCTGGCCGACCGGTTTGCTGCATTGGAAGGCAGGCGACCGCGTATCATGATCGCCAAAATGGGGCAGGACGGCCACGACCGCGGGGCAAAAGTGGTGGCAACCGGCTATGCTGATATAGGCTTTGATGTAGACATCGGGCCGCTGTTTCAGACGCCGGCAGAAGCCGCCAAACAAGCGGTTGAAAACGACGTACACATACTTGGCGTGTCGAGCCTTGCCGCCGGACATAAAACCCTGGTGCCGCAGGTCATTGAAGAACTGAAGAAACTCGGTCGGGAAGATATCATGGTGATCGTCGGGGGCGTGATACCACCGCAGGATTATGACTTCCTTTACCAGGCAGGCGCCATTGCCATTTTCGGGCCCGGCACCAAAATTCCTGCTGCTGCCATAAATATGCTCGAAATATTGATAGAGGCAAGGAAATAATGTAAGCCCCAAAGGTTTTTTGTACGGTAATCAGCCTATTATTTCCTTCTTAACACCTGTGTTGATATTTTTGGCTTAAAATTTGTTTAATTTTGACATCATCAAAAATTCTTTAAAATGAAAAAAATAGTAGTTTTCTGCATAGCCGCATTAATCGGAATGCAAATCTCATTTGCACAAACCACCATTACCGGCAAAGTCACTTCAAAGAAAGATGGCAAAGCTGTTTCGGGTGCACAGATCAAAGCAAAGGCTGCGGCCGACATAGTGGTAATGACCGATTTTAACGGTAATTACCAAATTACAGTACCCTCCGATATTAAGGTACTTGAGGTGAACGCTGTGGGTTATTCAACAAAAACCGAAGGCATCGGTCAAAAGAAAGTTATTGATTTTGTTCTGACTCCTGCCTCAAAGAAGAGTAAAACGCTGGTAAAATCCAAACCGGTACAAATGAAAACGCCGGAAAGCGATAAGTCTAAAACCACCAAATAATAAGACAATGTTGTATGCGAAAAAGCTGCTTTGATACAAGCAGCTTTTTTTATCGAAAAACATACCACTTTATTTGGGTAACCGAATTTTCTTGAAAACCCGGTTTCCTTTATATCTGTGATTTTTCGGATGTTTTTTTCCTTTTCAGGGCGAAAATAATAAATCCGATCCCCAGAACGATAAATGGAATGCTGAGCCACTGTCCCATATCCAACATCATGGTTTTTTCGAAATCTACCTGAACTTCTTTAAGAAATTCGATAAGAAAACGGGCAGCAAACAGTGCGGTTAAAAATACCCCGACGAAGAATCCGGGGTGGTTGATCCCGATATTTTTGCGATACAGGATGAGAAGCACCAGCGTTATCAACAGATAAGAAATGGCTTCATATAACTGTGTCGGGTGCCGCGGCAGACTACCAGAGTCTTTATCGCCTAAGAAAATGAAACCCCAGGGAAGCGAAGTGGTGATACCATATATTTCGGAATTCATCAGATTGCCGAAACGGACAAAAGCAGCCGTAACGGGTATTGCCATGGCCATCCGGTCGAACAGCCACAACACATTTACTTTGAATTGCCTGACATAGATAATAAGCACAATGACAATGGCCGCTGCAGCGCCGTGGCTTGCCAGGCCGCCTTTCCATACCATAAGAATTTCATCGGTATGATGCCGGTAATAATCCCATTCGTAGAAAAAAACATGTCCGAGCCTTGCGCCGATCAGTACCGCCAAAAACACATAAAACGTAAGCCAGTCGAGCAGTTTCAGCTGAACCTTTTCGCGTTTAAAGATATAATATAAAACCGAATAGGCAAGGAAGAAGCCCATCGCAAACAAAAATCCATACCAGCGGAGTCCGAAACCTCCGATACTGAACAATTCAGCGCCGGGATTCCATATTACAAACAGTGATTTCATAATGCTAATTTAATTCAAAAACGATGTGAGTATCTTCAGTAATATTATTCTTCTGACAGAATCCCGCATTAACTTCAACAACATACATAGCATCTTTTCCCGAAGGAATGGATGTTTCGGAAAAAGGTACGGTATGACTGGCAATACTTACGATCTTGTACTCCCGGTTTACGAAAATGATATCCAGCGGAAATTGGGTATTCTTCATCCAGAACGATAAGGGTTGCATGCTTTCAAAAATAAACAACATTCCACAGCTGTCGGGCATGCTGTTACGGTACATCAGCCCCTGTGTACGTGCTGCATCATTGTCTGCAATTTCAATGCTGATAGTTTTCAGAAATTTATTATTCTGAACAAACTGTAACTCACCGTCTTTTCTGAAGACAGGTGCCGCCGGCTCTTCCCTGATCATTACCGGATGCTGTTTCTTTGTCTTTGCCGGGGGCGAAGTAAAGATAATGGCAAATAATGCGGTCAAAAGACACACCACCAGAATGATTCCGGTTATGATACCTTTTTGTTTTTTTTGCACCTTACGACTTATAAAAAAATATCATGAAAATGATTGCAAAAATGAACGTAACAAATAAAATCCCCCGGCCAGTTTTGTCGGCTTTCAAATTTACAAGATAAATCCTCAGGGCAATGGCATTGGGGATCAAACCCAAAATATAAAGGGTTGATAACCTGAATATCGGTTTATCATTGTTTACAAATACGTAAACGTTCAATAAATACAGCAACCCCGTGCATATGGCCGGCATGATTATGCCCAGAATAAGTCCCAGCCAGAAGGAATCTTTTTTTAAAAAATTAAACATTGTTTTTCCATTTTTTTAGTACCGGGATAGCGTTATGAGCCGTAAAATCAACATGAACGGGCACTACCGAAACATAATTGTTTTTCAGTGCCCATTCATCGGTATCCTTTCCGTGGTCTGTGTTTTCAAACACTCCGGTTAACCAGTAATAGCTTCTTCCATGCGGATCTTTACGTTCGGTGAATTCTTCCTTCCAATAGGCATTGGCCTGCCGGCAGATCTTGATACCTTTTAGTTTTTTCTCATTTTTTGGGAAGTTCACATTGAGGCATGTTCTTCCGGGCAGACCATTTTTAAGGAGATTCAGGCATATTTTTTTTATATAGTCAGCGGTATGGCTGAAATCGGCATGATACGAATAATCGTTCAGGGAAAAACCGGCTGCCGGGATATTTACCATAGCGCCTTCGAGAGCGGCAGACATAGTGCCGGAATAAATGATATTTATAGAGGAATTGGAGCCATGGTTTATACCCGACACGAGCAGATCGGGTTTGCGGTGCAGTATCTTGTCAACCGCCAGTTTTACACAATCAACGGGAGTGCCGCTGCAGCAATACTCTTTATAATGGTCTTCCACAAGAATTTTTTGCATCCGCAAAGGAGTGCCAACCGTAATGGCATGTCCCATGGCCGACTGGGGCTTATCCGGCGCTAATACCACCACAGTTCCCAGTTCCCGCATAACTCCTATCAGGAACCTGATGCCGGGCGCAACAACACCGTCATCATTTGTTACGAGGATGAGTGGCTTATTCATTTTTTTAGGCGAAATTACTACTTTTTGGGATATTTTTTGGAACATATTTTATTATAAAGCAAATCATTTTTTGTTAAATTTTATTATCGGCTTTACTAATAAATTTTAAAATATTAGCTTTACAGCAAGTTTTAACAGTGATGAAAAAAATTCCCCTCAAGATAATCAACTTTTATCTGTTTACGATTCTCCTTATTATCACTCCATTTCTGATGCTGCAGAATTACCTGCAGAATGCAATAGGCAGGGCGTCGAGAGCGGCCATTGAGTTTGAGGATTTCAGCATTCCCTATACAGTTATGATTGCTGTAGTGGTGCTTATCTTGTTTTTTTATTTGTCGCGAAAAATACTTACCAGAAAAAGGCTGCTGTACTTAGGCCTTGTTTTAGTTTTTGTTGCCATAGGCCAGTCCACCTCCGACTATTATTTCGGACATCATTTTTATGACCTGCAGCACAACTGGCATTATATTGCATACGGTATATTTTCTTTTGTTGCCTTCCGGAGGTTCTCACTCAAACCCCTACCGGTCAATAAAATATTGTTCCGGATATTTATTATGGCGCTGATTATCTCTGTTTTTGATGAAATCATCCAGGTTTATATTTCTAACAGGGTGTTCGACCTCTCTGATTGCGGAAAAGATCTCTGGGGAAACATGGCAGGAATTTTATTTGTTTTCTTCTACCTCGAAAACGGAAAAGGATTCCCGAATTTCAGACTGAGAAATAAAAAACTAAAGGACTATTATTCAAATCCTTTTTCGCTC
The DNA here is from genome assembly GCA_035389045.1 of Bacteroidales bacterium. Lineage (GTDB taxonomy): Bacteria > Bacteroidota > Bacteroidia > Bacteroidales > CAIWKO01 > CAIWKO01. The sequence goes on from DAOORA010000085.1 coordinate 8,845, forward strand.
CTTTGTCTGGAAATAATTTTTGCATATATATTCCTGTTCGTTGCTTCGCAAATCACCGGCGAACAATATAAGTTCAACGTAATTTTAATCACACTGTTATTTTTTATGATTGCCTTTATTCTTGTGCATATCGGCCGGAACAAAATCATCCGCTGGATCATACGAGGAGGCTTGCTGTTGTTTATTATTATTGTTTTTATTGCTGCCCGCTTTGGTGATTCGGGAGCAAAATGTATAAAACCAGGTTATATTAAATATAATGGCTTGCCACTTATGTATTTTGATTATATGATTTTTCCAAATGGAGGCTTCAGGACCGTTGATAAAAAAGTACTGTTTATGTTGCGGGACAAGCAAAAGATTGAAGACCTCGGCCCCGATATTCTGCTGATCGGAACCGGGACCAAAGGCCAGGGAGGGAAAGGATGGAGTGATAATGTTGCGACCGAAATGGCATATAATAGTTTTAAACACGAAATGTATCAAATTGTAAAACTTCCGAACCGGCAGGCCTGCGAAACTTTCAACCGCTTGAAAAAACAGAAAAAGGAAGTTCTTTTTATCATTCATAATGAATAGTTATGGCAAAAAATGTTGTAAACGATCCTTATGTTTTTTCTGATAAAATAATTATGGGTTCTCTGTTTTTTATTTGGGGTGTCCTGATTATTTTCGGAATAATTACCTTAATGCAACCCCAATGGCTCATTGAATTGTCAAAACCGGGAAGGACTGAAGAAGCCCTGGTAAATATTAATGCCGGGAACGCATACCTATACAATGCCAATAAAAGGAGTTCAATGCAGGATTACCAGCTGGCGCTAACCAACTACCAGATGGCGCTGAAGATTGACCCTTATAACATTGAGGCATTGGCCAACACAGGGGTGACATATTTGTTTATGAACAGACTGGATGACGCTAAAGCAACTTTTGAGAAATGCCTTGTAATAGACAGCAACAGCCGTTATCATACTTATGTTTACCTGGGTGATGTTTGCGAGCGTAAAGGTGAAATTGAAAAAGCCCTTGAATATTATTTGCTTGCTGCAAAAACTCATCCGGATCCTGCATACCCTTTGCGTAAAGCAGGATTATTCAATGTCAGGCTTAAAAACTTTGATGAAGCAATAAATCACCTCAGGCAATCCATTGAGCTGACAAAAAGCTTTGAAAATCTATATAGGTCAACATTGACAGAAGCGCGGTACAAAACGATAAAAAACAATGACACAGTGAATTTGAAAGCGATTGATGAAGAACTCAGTAAAACTGATTATACTTCTGAACTGCAACGATTTGATAAAGAGATTTTTGATCAAACCCTCAGAACAAGTAAAGACCTGGGGTATGCCTATATGTATTTGGGCGAAGCCTATTTTTTAAAATCTGAATTTGCAGATGCGGTTGAAAATTATCAATTAAGCATGCAATATTTTCCGTCACTAAATGAAAAATTCAAAAATAATCTCCTGTTTGCCGTTGAAAATGCCAACAAACAGCCCCCCCGGTAAAAGCATTATTAGTTTTTGTTTCCGATTCTCACAAGTATTTTGTGGAATTTCCATAAAATTTTCTCTATTGTAAAATTTAAAATCCTGAATTTATGAAAAAAATAGTTTTAGTAGTGCTTCTGGCAAGCATTATTGTTTCAGTAAAAGCTGAAGATCAGCCCAAACCGGTTAAATCAAAGATCAAAGAAGTCACTGTTTTTTTTAACGGGGCACAGGTGACCCAATCGGGAGAAATAACACTTCCTGCCGGTCAAAGTTCCGTTATTTTTGAGGATATTACACAATATATCAACGCACAAAGCATTCAGGTAAAAGGTGAAGGCAGTTTCGACATTTTATCGGTAGTTCATCAGATCAATTACCTGAAAAGTCAGAAAAAATTACCTGAAGTGATCAAAATTGAGGACTCTCTGCAGCTGTTGTCCAAAAACCTCAGTTACCAGCAGACCATCCTGAATGTTTATATGCAGGAAGAAACGATGTTGTTAGCCAATAAAGCCATCGGAGGCGAACAAACGGGGGTTAAGATCACCGATTTGAAAGAGGCCACCGAATACTTCAGGACCCGCCTCCTGGATATAAAAAACAACCAGATGACCATACAGGATAAGATCAATGTCGTCCAGAAACGTATCACTGCCTTAAACAACCAGTTACAGGCGCTGAATGCGAAGGTGTCTGAACCGACCAGCGAAATAGTGGTGACGTTAAATGCAGGCGCCGAGGTTCAGGCAAAGCTCCTGTTAAGTTATTATGTCACTAATGCGGGCTGGACTCCGACCTACGACCTGCGTGCAGTAAATGTCAACAGCCCGATAGACCTTGATTTTCGTGCCAATGTCCGCCAGAGCACCGGTAATAACTGGAATAATGTCAAACTCACCTTGTCGACAGGCAACCCCATGCAAAGCGGCGCCAAACCTGTGCTGAACCCCTGGTACCTTTCCTATATTTCTCCGCATACCTATGGTTATGTGTCCGGTGTAACAGTGACTAAAAGCGAAGCCCGGCCGCAGCAGGCTGACGGCAAATCAAATGAGGTGGCTTTTGAGCAGGCACGTTCCATTGCTGATTATACCGTAGTTAATGAAACTCAGACAAACATAGAATACGTGATCAACATGCCCTATTCAATACCTGCTGATGGTAAAAATTATATGGTGGAGATTCAGAAAAACACCCTGCCGGCCACATATCAGTACCATTGTATCCCGAAACTGGATAATGATGTCTTTCTGATAGCGAGGGTCAGCGGCTGGGAACAGTACAATATCATTTCGGGCGAGATGAACCTGTTTTTTGAAGGTACCTATGTCGGAAAGTCTTACATTGACACGCGGGTAACTACCGATACACTTGAATTTTCCCTGGGAACCGATAAAAACATTGCCGTAAAACGCGAAAAAGTTCAGGATTTTTCCAGTGTGAAGTTCATTGGTTTAAATAAAAAGGAAACTTTCACATACAATATTAATATTCGTAACAAGAAAAAACAGGCCATTGACATTGTGATCGAAGATCAGTTACCTATATCATCAGATAAGGATATAGAGGTCGAAATGCTGGAGATCACTTCAGCCAGCCTTGACAAGGATTATGGCCGGCTTTCTTGGAAATTCAGCATGAAACCTGCTGAAACCAAAGAACTGAAATTGTCGTATTCCGTAAAATATCCGAAAGACAGGCAGATCAATCTTTATTGATAAGCTTGTACTTACCATTCAAACGCATCATCATTCATCCAGGTCCCCTGTATCTTCATGAGTTGTTCGATGATGTCGCGTACGCAGCCATGCCCGCCCTTAAACGGTGAAATATATTTAGAAATGGATTTGATTTCCTCAGCCGCATCGGCTGGGCAGGCGGGAAGCCCGGCCATCTGCATCACTTTGTAATCGGGAATATCGTCGCCCATAAAAAGCACCTGTGCCGGATCAATATTTTTCTGCTCCAGGTATTCGTTAAAGGTTCCGACCTTATCGCTTACACAAATATAAATATCTTTAAGATTCAGTGTTTCGAGACGTTTACTGATTGAATGAGATGTTCCGCCACTGATAATAGCGACGTTATAACCTTTTTTCAGGGCGAGATGCAACGCATAACCATCGCGTACATAACCCGTTCGGTATTGTTCGCCAACCTCGGTTGTTAGCACAGTGCCGTCGGTAAGTACACCATCGTAGTCAAAGATCAGGGTATTAATATTCTTCAATATCTCCTTATAGTTCATTGTTTTTCTTTTTTTGAATAATTGTTTCCGTCAGCAAATTATATATTTTTTGATAGGGTTGAAAATTACCAAGCATTTTTTTATGCACAGCGATTATCTCATAATCTTCACGTACTGCTGGCCCAGTTTGTAGTTTTGAAGGCGAAGTATTTTGAATTTTCTGTGCTGTTTCAGCAATCAGGGGGTACAGCATTTCAAAAGGCAGGTCATGATTTTTCAATAGCTCTTCGGCAATAATATAGTTCAGGTTTGTAAAATTACATGCAAAGACGGCGGAAAGATGCAGGATTTTTCTTTTTTCCGAAGGTACATGATGTACATGATGCGAAATGGCAGAGGCAAGCTCTATCAACGTTTCCAGATTCAATGGATGGTTGGCCTCAATGCAGAGCGGAATTTCAGAAAATCCGATGATATTTTCAGCTGAAAGATGCATCAGCGGATAAAACACGCCGTAATCATCAAATCTATCATTAAACACTGAAATATCAACAGTGCCTGAGGTATGGGCAACAATACCCGAGGTGCCAGTCAGATGTTCAGCCACCTCAGATATAGCCGCATCATTTACCGCAATAAGAAACAAGTCTGCCTTCCGCGGAAGTTCTCTGAACTGATCCGTATAGGCTGCGTTTACCTGCTCTGCGAGTTTGCGGGCTTTTCCGGCATTACGGCTAAAGACAAACAGAATATTTTTTCCAGCCTTCCGGAACGCGACGGCAAAATTGGATGCAGCATTTCCGGCCCCGATAATTACAATATCATTTATCATTAAATTAAAATATAATCAATAATTGATAATAAAATATGTTGTATCAAACGCGGGGCAATAAAGTGTTGTTGTGTGCAGCAGGGTTGTTCCTTCTTTGGTGACATTATAGGTTAGTGTCACGTTTTGATTACCATGAGTTTTACATAGAACAGTATCTGTAAAGTCAGCCCCGTGACCCTGCATAATGGTGTTGTCGCAGCAATCGTAACCGCCAAGCCATCCTGATGAAAAATAATAGGAAATAAAGTCGCTGGTATCAAATGGCATAGCATTTCTTATTTTAAGATCGATATAGGCAACCGGATAAATGTTATAGGTTGGCGAAAAAGTAATCTCTGGTACAATCTCTGATGTTGATATATCTTTGAAAAGGCCGAAATACTGAGGTTTGCTGATCCTTATCTGAAAACCGGCATATTTATCGTTTACAAAATCAAAAACAAAGGTACCCAGGGCATCCGTGACCGTAGTTGCTATGACCTCATACCCGGAACTAAACACACCACCTGAACTGAGTTTGCTGGCAGCAAAACTTACTTCCGCTCCCTGTACATAAGCCGCCGTATTGGGATCATAAACCCTGCCTTCAATATGGATGGTGTTTTTTTTGTCTTTATTGCATGATACAATGATTGATAGTAGTATTATGTATAAAACAATATGAAACCTGAAGCATTTCCGCATGATAAAACAAATTCTTGTGCAATTTAGCAAATTTTGGAATATGTCGGCATATTTGAAGCAAAATGAGGTTCAAATCTTGTTTTGAAAGTCGCATGTCAGCGATTGATGATTCACACGGAAAATGAATACGGCACTTCGGACATAAATGATAAGTGCCAGGCAATCAGCCGAACAATGTTTCCGGATAGCCATAACCATTGTATTCTTTTACCGAACTGATATAGGCGCCCGCAGGATAAACAAGAAAAAAATCACCTGCTTTGACAGTTTCCGGCAGCATCAGGTTTTCAGCAAAGATATCATGGCTGTCGCAGGTGGCCCCGGTGATACTATAAGGCTGTAATGGTAGTTCTGTTGCTGTTTTATAGGGATACACAAGCTGGTATTTCAGACCGCCCATGATCCATTGAAATCCCTGAAAAATACTGCTGTCGAGAAATATCCAGCGTTTTTTGCCCCGTTTGATGACAGCTGTAACAGCGGTAAGCATCACAGCCGTGTTGGCCATGATGACAGAGCCGGGTTCGGCAGTGATTGTCATGCCGTGCTTTATCCTGAAAATCGCCAGTTGCGGCTTCATTTTTTTAGAAATATCGTTCAGCAGGGCATATTGGTCCACGCCATGGGCAGGAAACCCGCCGCCGATATTCAAAAAGTCAAGCCGGATGTCATTTTTGGCAAGCAGCGCAGTCACTCTTTCAGAGATACGTATTGCGGCAAGGTAAGCTTCAGGATAGGTGTTGTTCCACCCTACATGAAAAGAAATACCGCATGGCTTTAATCCGGCAGAAATAGCTGATTTCAATAAACTTAAAGCTTCCCGGGGCTTTGCACCGAATTTATGTTCGAGTTTCCATTCCGCACCCTTGTTGGGAACGGCTATACGCAGATAAACATCAGAAGCAGGGGCACAGTGCCAAAGTTTTATCAGCTCGCTCTCTGAATCAACAACAAAGATGTTTACTCCGTATTCGTATGCTTTGCGTATGTGCTCAGGGATTTTTACCGGGTTGCTGAATATAATTTTTTCAGGACTGACATGAATATTTTTCAGCAGTTCCAACTCTCCTGCAGAGGATATTTCAAAACAAACTCCCTGTTCATTCAGAAAGGCCAGGACTGCCGTTTCGTGATTAACCTTGACTGGAAAATAGAGCTGTTGCGTCTTGATTTGCAAACAATTAATAAAATAATGCAGATTGTAAGCAATCTGTTCTTTACTGCAGATAATGGCAGGCGTAACGACAGCCTTCCCCAGAACAGAGGTAATTTTTTTCTTGAGTTCGGTTGGGAAAGCTGATAGGTTGTACATTTTATAAAAAAGTTAAAAAAGTTAAAAAAGTTAAATAAGTTGATTAAGTGAGAATGTGAGAGGGAGAAGGAAGACAGGAAATTCATATCGTCCGTTCTTCTTTCTTCATTCCTTTTTTCCTTCTTTCTTCCTTTGCACTTAATTTAACCGAATCAACCTATTTAACTTAGAAATTGTTTTGATTTTATCTTTTCATATCTTTATGCGTCTTTTTTGC
>DAOORA010000086.1:0-15136 GCA_035389045.1 Bacteroidales bacterium
AGCCGACTTAGTAAATGTTCCTGGCAATTTTTAATTGCCGGGATTACATTTACTTAGTCGATTCCGCATTAAAAATCCACATTATAAGTTGTTTAAAAACAGTTAATAATACTTAATTATTCCTAATGCTACGCATTAGAAAATTCTTGATGCGGAATTTGGGATAAAACGTTTATCTGTTTTTATGCCCTGACATCGTACAACATTTTATTATGATTAGGTAATGATTACTCAAACCGCTTTCCTGCTAACACTTATTATGCTGTTTCCCAATAATTGAGACCATAAAAACAAAAAAACCTGCAAAATGCAGGTTCTTAATCAGATGAAGGCAGCCAAGGTTGCAAACAACCTCGCTGTTTTATATTAGCCGACCAGCTCAAAATCAAAACGGTAATAATGCGTTTTCCCGGAATAGGCTCCGGGGTTTTCAATGGTTAGCTCACTCAGTTTCTTTTCTACATACAACTGAAAATAAACAGAATTGGTGTTGAGCTCCTGGATACTTATTTTTCCGTTTTCATCCACAGTGAAAGATAAGACAACAAATCCCGAAAGCTTGTTTTCTTTGGCATATTCAGGATAAGTCACTGATTTACTGATGATGGTTTTCAGATCGCCTGCCGTTTTACGGGGGCCTGCTGCTGCAAAGCTGATGGATACTGCAAAGATCAGGATCACAAACATAGTGGCTGATTTCATAATTAATTTTGTTTTCATGACGCTGGGTTTTTTATTGTTTAGGAATTGTTTTGTTTACTTATCTGACTCCTCAATAAAAAAAGGTTACAAGATTCATAAAAAAAACCTGCAAAATGCAGGTTCTTAATCAGATGAAGGCAGCCAAAGTTGCTGACAACCTTGCTGTTTTATATTAATTGACCAGCTCAAAATCAAAACGGTAATATTGCGTTTTTCCGGCATAGGCTCCGGGGTTTTCTATGGTTAGCTCGCTCAGTTTCTTTTCAACATACAACTGAAAATAAACAGAATTGGTGTTGAGCTCCTGGATACTTATTTTTCCGTTTTCATCCACAGTGAAAGATAAGACAACAAATCCCGAAAGCTTGTTTTCTTTGGCATATTCAGGATAAGTCACTGATTTACTGATGATGGTTTTCAGATCGCCTGCCGTTTTACGGGGGCCTGCTGCTGCAAAGCTGATGGATACTGCAAAGATCAGGATCACAAACATAGTGGCTGATTTCATAATTAATTTTGTTTTCATGACGCTGGGTTTTTTATTGTTTAGGAATTGTTTTGTTTACTTATCTGACTCCTCAATAAAAAAAGGTTACAAGATTCATAAAAAAAACCTGCAAAATGCAGGTTCTTAATCAGATGAAGGCAGCCAAGGTTGCTAACAACCTCGCTGTTTTATATTAACCGACCAGCTCAAAATCAAAACGGTAATAATGCGTTTTCCCGGCATAGGCTCCTGGGTTTTCAATGGTTAGCTCACTCAGTTTCTTTTCTACATACAACTGAAAATAAACAGAATTGGTGTTGAGCTCCTGGATACTTATTTTTCCGTTTTCATCCACAGTGAAAGATAAGACAACAAATCCCGAAAGCTTGTTTTCTTTGGCATATTCAGGATAAGTCACTGATTTACTGATGATGGTTTTCAGATCGCCTGCCGTTTTACGGGGGCCTGCTGCTGCAAAGCTGATGGATACTGCAAAGATCAGGATCACAAACATAGTGGCTGATTTCATAATTAATTTTGTTTTCATGACGCTGGGTTTTTTATTGTTTAGGAATTGTTTTGTTTACTTATCTGACTCCTCAATAAAAAAAGGTTACAAGATTCATAAAAAAAACCTGCAAAATGCAGGTTCTTAATCAGATGAAGGCAGCCAAAGTTGCTGACAACCTTGCTGTTTTATATTAATTGACCAGCTCAAAATCAAAACGGTAATATTGCGTTTTTCCGGCATAGGCTCCGGGGTTTTCTATGGTTAGCTCGCTCAGTTTCTTTTCAACATACAACTGAAAATAAACAGAATTGGTGTTGAGCTCCTGGATACTTATTTTTCCGTTTTCATCCACAGTGAAAGATAAGACAACAAATCCCGAAAGCTTGTTTTCTTTGGCATATTCAGGATAAGTCACTGATTTACTGATGATGGTTTTCAGATCGCCTGCCGTTTTACGGGGGCCTGCTGCTGCAAAGCTGATGGATACTGCAAAGATCAGGATCACAAACATAGTGGCTGATTTCATAATTAATTTTGTTTTCATGACGCTGGTTTTTTTATTGTTTAGGAAATGTTTTGTTTACTTATCTGACTCCCTAAAAAACAAAAAGTTACAAAAAAAAAGAAAATTTATGGCAAACGCCCGGCAGGCCGGAAACCACCGGATTATACAACATGTTCCATCTGTTAATATAATTTAAACGAAACTACGCTAAGCGTTTTCTGCCGTTTGTTTAAACCATCAACATACCCGGAATAGAAAATATTGCCTTTTCAGACCATCTGAAATTTCACTTTGGTATTGCTCCCGGTATTGGGCCAGGGTCAATAATACAAAAATTCCACAGCAGGAATTACTTTTTCTTAAACTCCAATGAAACAGAGTTTACACAATACCTTTTTCCTGTTGGATGAGGACCGTCATCAAACAAATGGCCAAGATGCCCGCCGCACCGGGCACACACTATTTCGGTGCGGACCATGTGAAAACTGGTATCGGGCAGTGTTTCTATTTTTCCTTCGTCTATGGCATCATAAAAACTGGGCCATCCGCAACCGGCGTCAAATTTCGTTTCTGACGAAAACAGTTCGTTGCCGCAACCTGCACAGCAATAAATGCCTTTTTCATTCAATTGATAATACATGCCGGAAAAAGCTTGCTCCGTAGCCTTAAGCCGTAAAACCCGGTATTGTTCTCCGGTAAGTTTTTCCATCCATTCTTTTTCGCTCAGGCTGAGCTTCTCCTTTTTTGTCATATTTGCTTGTTTTTTATTTGACGGTGTGGAACATGCCTGAAAAATAAATAAAGTACAAAACACTACAAAAATCGATAATAATGAATTTTTCATTTTTTAATGAAATGCCTGGCGGTTAAGATTATTCAAAAGGGTGTGCAACATGGCTGCCATCACAAAAAGGTTGTTTCCCGGATTTTCCACACCGGCATATCGAAAAATTATTGGATATTTCTGTTTCCCTTCCGTTTTTATCAGTTATAATACTTTTTCCCTTTATGATTGCAGGCCCGTTCCTGATTATTCTTATTTGTGTCCGGGAATCTTCATTCTTTTGATCATTGTCTTGTATCTTATCATTTTGACGATTATTATAAAAAAAGGTAAGCGCTTCGGTAGGACACCGTTCCACCTGCCTGATGATTTTTTTGGTTGAGGCGCCATAAGGATTGATCCAGGGTTTATCATCAGGGTTAAAAACTTCCGGCAGTTCGGTGAAGCAGTATGCCACATGTGTGCAGAAATGAGGCTTCCAGACAATAGTTATTTCACCGTTGGAATAATATTTCGTAATCTCCGGATTGTCTCCCGTTAGGAATCCCGGAAATTCCACTTGATCAAGACTTAATTGCCACAGCTTTTCGGCAGTATCCAAATTTTTTGCATTTTCAGAAGGCTCACTGATTTTTTTCTTTCTGAAATACTGTCCCGTTATGCCTTCCACCTCTGGCGAACTCGCCAGAAAGACAGTGGTTTCGGCTCCCTTTTCCGGTGTGATCATAATAAGTTTAAAAAGAAAAATTGCCAGGGGATTCATCTTGTTAAAAATGTTGGTACTTACAATTCCCGGGTGAAGGCAGTTAACACTAACACCCGTATCTTTGAGCTGATGAGCTAATTGCTTGGTAAACAGAATATTTGCCAGTTTTGACTGATCATAAGCTCTTTTGCCGCTGAAATCTTTGCTTAGCCCGGAAACCTTCAGATTTATGCGCGCACCCCTGTGAGATTCTGAAGCCACATTGATGATTCTGGCCGGAGCGCTTGCCTTTAAAGTGTCCACTAAAAGTTTCGTCAGCAGAAAAGGAGCGAGGTGGTTTACTGCCCAGGTTAATTCATAGCCATCCTTACTTTTTTGATAATTTATTTCGTATATCCCCGAATTATTTATCAGCACATGAAGTTGATCGTGTTTTTGTTTAAAATCATCAACAAAACTCCTTATAGATTCTAAAGAAGAAAAATCACAAAAAAACAGTTCAATCTCCCTGCCCGATTTACCAAAAATATACTCCCGAACCGCCATAGCTTTATCATAATTGCGATAGGTAATCATTACACGTGCTCCCGCAACCGACAAGGCCAAAGCCGTTTCACGCCCGATGCCTGATGTAGCACCGGTAATAAGGCAAAATTTATCTTTTATGCTCCACATATATAGTCTTGTTTATGTACTTATTCGCTAAAACGTAACAAAATTAATCATAATTTAGAATTGTTCCAAATTAAATTCCCAATTCACTTTTTGCCCTCTAAAATCATTTATTATCTTTAAATTTAATACTTTTGCAAGCGATTATTTTAATTTTATACCAAAGCAACCATTTCAAAAATAGTATTGTCATAATTACATTGCTGAAAAATTTAAAAACAAATAATATAATGAAAAAAATATCAGGCTTTTTATTCGCGTTTTTTATTTTCGGGAACCTGTTCGCCCAGAACATTTATAAAGCGGATGCCCGTCTTGCCGACTGTATGAGTCAGGAATATATCACACAGCTTGAAAATTCAGGATCAGAACTTATTCCTTACTATAATTTTTATCTTGACCACTCTTATTATGTGGTTGGCCTTAACGCCACAGAAAAAGAAATCACCGGGCAGGATATTCATACCGTGACACAACAAACAGACCATGCCGCAATGAACATTTATTTCAAAGAAACAACGTACAGCCAAGAAAAATTCAACCCTTTGAAATATAATTTCAATCTTTCGGCCAACAGTTTTACAACGTATATATGGAAAGAAGCCGGCATCGCACTTATATTCTATCCGCTCAGCCACATCTCTGCTGATTTTAAAGAATTTATGAAACAAAATAAATAAAATATCCACCTGAAAATATTCTTCTCATGAAAAAAATATCTATTCTCGCTGCTTTACTATTTATTGTTTCTGTTGCACATTCTCAGAATTATCTGATAAGTGCCGGCGGAACCGTGACAGCCTGCTCCGAAAATTTTTATGATAGCGGAAATTATGGCGGAAATTACAGCAATAATGAAAATTTTGTCATGACTTTTCATTCCAATAATCCTACCAATACGCACCTGCGCTTCAGTTTCAATGTGTTTGATGTGGAACCCGGCGACACCCTTATTGTTTATGATGGTTCATCTGTAACAGCCACGGTGTTGGGAAAATACAATAATAATAATTTACCACCGGCTTATGTTTTTGCAACCATTTACAATTTGACCGGCGACCTGACTTTTCAGTTCAAGTCAAATGCCTCGCTGAACAATGGAGGCTGGTGGGCATCCTTTGTCTGTACCCCTGCCTGCCAGGAAATCAATGCTATTTATCACCCTGGCCTTACAGTACCCCCTCCCAACGACAGCAACTATATCGATATTTGTGTAGGACAGACCATTACCTTTGGCGCCAAAGGGAGCGGCGCCGCCTTTCCGCAAAGCGGGATCAATTACACGCAGGACAGCACAAACTGCGTTTACCTTTGGGATTTCGGCGACGGAACCACAGCCACAGGGCAGATCGTTACCCATACGTATACCGTGGTAAGAGGATATGATATCGGACTGACCATCACTGATGCCAGGGGTTGTGTCAATTCCAATTATCTCGGAGGGAGAGTCCGAATATCCTCAAATCCTATAGCCTCGATTGATATGGGCCTTTTGCCGGACATCTGTTCCAACTCCGACACTACCTATATCAACTATGGTTATGGCCCAGGATCGGTAATAACCATCGACCCTACACATTCCGTACAATCGGCCAGTGAGAAATTCGACAGCACCATGTTCATTCCCGATGGGCCTAATTGTCCTATACAATGTTATAATACTTTTGTTACTTTTATGGCATTCATACCGGGAGCTACCATTACCAGCGCCGCTGATATTTTGTCCATCTGTGTAAATATGGAACACTCCTACACCGGCGACCTCGGTTTTCGGATTATTTGCCCGAACGGACAATCGGTTCAGCTTGACCCGAACACCCACTCCGGCGGCGCTTATATGGGAGTACCTGCCGGCGGAGCCAACCACCATTCTTTTGATAGCGGCTGCGACCCGGCCAATAATCTTGCGGGAACCGGATGGACCTATTGCTGGTCATCTATATATCCCCAGCACGGCACCATGGATGCGCTATCTTCAGCAGGAGTCAGCCCTATTGATTCTACCAATACCATCAACAACACCAATTATATCACACCCAGCAGCCCGTTGTCGGGATTGATAGGCTGTCCGCTCAACGGCACCTGGAATATCGAGATATGTGACGACTTTGGTAGTGATAACGGCTATATTTTCTGGTGGGAACTGAACCTTGACCCATCCCTGTTGCCCGTCGGATGGAGTTACCAGGTTCCTATTGACACCGTGATCTGGACCGGTAACGGAGACCTGGAGGTGCTGAATGACAGTACCATCATGATTGTTCCCGGCGCCGGGGGGTCTTATCAGTATAATGTGGAAATAATTGATGTATTCGGATGCTCTTATGATACAACCCTGACCATAGGTGTTGTCCAGGCGCCCCAGCCCGAACTGGGACCCAGTGATACCCTGTGCGATAACAACCTGAATTTTATCCTCAGCCCGGGTCCTGCCGATGAATATATCTGGTCAACAGGAAGTACCGACTCCATCCAACCCGTATCATCAACCGGTTATTATTATGTTACCATGACCAACCACAACGCAAATAATACACTTGACTGCATTTCATCAGATTCGGTATTTATCAAAGTGCTTGCCTATCCGACACCAATCGATCTGGGACCCGATACCTGCAGCACCGTTCCGTTCCCGCTCGATGCGGAACACAGCGGAGGTGTTTTCCAGTACAACTGGTCTACAGGAGCTACCACCCAGACCATCAATGCTGTTTCAAGCGGTACATATTCGGTAACCGTCGCTGAATTATTCGACCATAACTGCGAATTATCGGATTCCAGAAATGTGACCATCATTCCCGAACCAACCATAGAAATAGGCCCTGATTCCACGATCTGCAGCTTTAATTATTTCAGAATGAAAGTTAAAGATGCCAACGGCTTTTTAGATAATAATCCTTACACATACCTCTGGACGACAGACCCTGTTTCTAATCTCAACGGACTTACTTCACGCGAAGTTGATTTCGGATGCCTCACTCCCGATGTGGTGTATAACGTTGGAGTGGCTGTTACCGGTTGCACAACGGTAACCGACACACGTGTGATTACAGCAAAAAATTGTGAGCTGGAAGTATTCAATATTATTACACCCAATGGCGATACCTATAACGATAAATTTAAAGTTACAGGCCTTGAGAATTTTGCAGGAAGCAATATGAAAATATATAACCGATGGGGAAAGAAAGTTTATGAATCAGATAATTACGGGATGGATGATAGTGAATTATGGGATGGCGGAAAAGATGCCGACGGCGTATATTATTATGTATTAACCGTCAACTACGGTGATTCCCGAGGCTGTGTCGAAGCATTGAATTATCATGGCACCGTGACCATTATCAGATAATAAAATTTTATCACGAAAAAACCATCTCTTTTTTGAGGGATGGTTTTTTTTTATAATTTAGTCCATATTTTTATTTTTATGAGAAAAATACTTTTTCTGCTTCTCTTTTTGCCATTGTTGGGATATACACAGGTAACGGATGATTTTTCGGACGGCGATTTTACCACTAATCCCGCATGGTCCGGAACGGGCATGGATACTAACTTTGTGGTTGCCAGTGAAACACTGCAAAGCGATGGGCCTCACTGGAACCTCAATACCCTGGGTGATACCATATATCTTGCAACAGCAAACACCCTGATCAGCAATACAGAATGGAGTTTCCTGATCGATCTCGGATTTAATCCTACTGCCGATAACGTGGTCCGTGTATATGTGGTTGCCGATAGCAGCGACCTTCGATACGGTCTCAATGGTTATTATATCGAACTGGGGCAAACCAGCGCCGATAATATCAAATTTTTCAAACAAACAGGAACAACATCCACACTGCTTTTTACCGGTACAACCTCCTTTGCCAGTAATATTAAAGTTAAAATAAAAATAACCCGCGATTCGACCGGAAACTGGAACATCTTTTCGGACCCCACCTATACCGGGCTTAATTATTCTCCCGAAGGGGCATCCTTCAATGATACCACGGTCACAGCTACCTCCTTTATGGGCGTTTACTGCCGGTATAAGACCGATACCCGGTTTAACCAATATCATTTCGACGATTTTTACGCCGGACCGATTATTCTTGACACCATAAGTCCGGCCGTGCAGTCGGTAACCCTATCACAACCAATGAAACTGGATGTTGTGTTTACTGAAAAAATGGACGAAACCACCGCTGAAGACACCAATAATTATGATGTCCCCGGATTGGGACACCCCCAATCAGCAAGCAGGGATTCCGCCGATTTTGCGTTGGTGCATCTGACATACCCAGCGGCATTTATTCAGGGAGTGGCCTATTCACTGATTATTTCCAATGTTCAGGACTTGTCCGGGAATAGTGTGATTCCAGATACCATACCGTTTTCTTTTTATGATGGTAATACTTTCGATGTGGTGATCAATGAAATTATGGCCGATCCCGATCCTTCTGTGGGTTTACCGAATTTTGAATACCTGGAATTATTTAACAGGACACAGATACCGATAAACCTGAAAAACTGGAACATCACGATAGGATCTAGCATAGCAATTTTGCCGGAGATCACGATACTGCCGGGTGATTTTCTTATCCTTACAGGCAGTGCAGCCGAGCCATACCTGTCTTTTTACGGCGCTTGTGTTGGATTTTCATCATTTTCGCTCACCAATACCGGATCAGCGCTGATCTTACGTAATAAAACCGGCGACATCATACACTTTGTAAATTATACCGACAGCTGGTATCAGAACACACTGAAAGATGAAGGCGGTTGGGCGCTGGAGCAGATTGACCCTGCAAATCCCTGTGGCCAAAGCGCCAACTGGCGGGCCTCCACCGACCCCGCCGGAGGTACCCCGGGCAGGATCAATTCGGTATCTGCCAGTAATCCTGACCTGAAAACACCCTTGCTTATCAGGGCATCAACAAGCAGAAAACCTGCCGACTCAAACAGGGTTAAAATCTACTTTAATGAACCGCTGGTGGACGGACTATTCATGTATGACAAAACAAAATATTATGTTGACAACAATATAGGAAATCCTGATTCAGTTAAGCTGCAATCTCCCGAAAATGAATGTATTGAACTTGTTTTTGCACAGGCATTCCAGCCTGGAATTATTTATACGCTGACAGTCCGGGATAGTATTTTTGATTGCGCCGGCAACCAGGCATCCGTCAATCAATACGTTAAATTTGGCATTCCCGCTTTGCCTGATTCGGGCGATCTGGTGATCAATGAAGTTTTAGCAGACCCCTTTAGTGGCGGCGCTGATTTTGTTGAAATTTACAACCGCTCAGGTAAAGTCCTTGATTTTGCTGATCTTAGCCTTCTTTCCTTAACAGACTCCGCATTAATTACCACCGAAAACTTTCTGAGTCTTCCCGGTTCTTATACCCTTCTTACCACCAATCCCGATGCGGTGAAAACCCAGTACTATACCCCCAACCCCTACCATTTTATCGACATGGCCTCGTTCCCTGCGATGAATAATGATGGAGGCACTGTTATTCTGGCAACCAATACGGACACCATCATTGATGCCATGTCGTACACCGATGACATGCATTTTCCCTTACTAAATTCAACCGACGGGGTTTCGCTGGAACGTGTCAGCTACGACCGCCCGGCAAGCGATATCACCAACTGGCATTCGGCTGCTGAATCCGTTGGATTTGCCACACCGGCCTATCAGAATTCACAGTTCATGGCCAACGAAGGGCAGAACGGCAGTGTAAGCCTGGAACCAGAGCTGTTTTCTCCCGACAACGACGGATATAATGATATACTAAATATTATATGTAAAAGCGATACCCCGGGAAAAATGCTGAACATCACCATATATGATGCTAAAGGACGCCTGATCAAATACTTAATAAAGAACCAGCTCATGTCCGAACAAAGTGTTTACTCCTGGGATGGAACAACCGATGGCAACCTCAAAGCCAATATCGGAATATACATTGTGTATGTTGAAATGCTCGATATGCAGGGGAAAGTGAGCCATTTCAAAAAAACTGTTGTATTGGCCACAAAATTGTAATTACCGGCTGGCAAAATGAGCAAATCTGATTTAACTGAATGAAGTTAATGTATTAACATTAATCGTTTTAAAAGCAAAAAACAGAATCCTACTACGACAAAATTATAGTAAATATTGCTGCATGTGCAGCAAGCCAAACGTTACCGCCAAGTGTAAGAGACAGACAACGACATAGAAACATTGAAAAGTAAACCATTGTGGAAGGACAGAAAAACGAAATATTGACAAGACAAGAAAGCCGACACTCATGCCGACCCAAAGTTTTTTATTTTTTGCCCACCGCGCATTTTTTAAAAACAATTTTAGCCAGCCGCGCAAATGGCACATTTGCTTTTGCCCCGACACACGAAGCCAACCCTTCGGCAAAATCAAAAGAGCCATTTCTTGCTGACCCACAAAGAAAAGATATATGGAATTAACTACTATAGAGTACAATAGAGAATTTGCAAAACAAAGAGCTGAAGATGAATCAAGGCGTGCTGACATGAAGCAGCATGCAGATAAATTAATTCAGGGATTTGAAAAACTGGAAGAAAGTCATGCTAAAAGAGCTATTTGGGAATTATTTCAAAACGCAATTGATTTGTCTGATAATTGTGAAATAATAATTGAAATTACAGATGAGTACATTTCATTTAAGCATAATGGAAAGCCTTTTACTTCTAAAACATTAAGTTGCTTAATCAAACAAGTAAGTTCAAAAAACAACCAAAATAGTGATGATGAAGTAGGACAATATGGCACAGGTTTTATTTGCACACACTCATTTGGGAAAAAGATATTGATTTCAGGATCATTAGAGGAAGGGAACTATTTTATTCCGATTGAAAATTTTGAAATTGATAGAATTGCAGCAAATGCAGACCCTGATTTAATAAATAAACTTATAATCCAACAAAAAGGAGTATTTGAGTTAATAGAAAATGGTGAATTAAGAACAGAATGCTCTCCATATACTACTTTTTCTTATCAAACAAACAGCCTCCTTGAGAAACAATACGCAGAAAAAGCTGTTGAAAGCCTTCAAGTAATCCTACCCTATGTTATGATGATTAATCAAAAACTTAAACGGGTGAAGGTGTATGATAAAAATGGATTGGAAACAATATACTGCAAAGGTGACATGGAAACAATTGAAGAAATATCGGTTACACCTATTCAGATAAATCAAACTTACAAGAAAATATATTCAATTTGTTCAACAGAAGAAAACTTGATTATAATTCTTCCACTAATAAACCAAAATGAAGCATTCGTATTTAATGAATCACTTTCAAAACTATTCTTATTTTATCCATTAATAGGAAGTGAAAATTTCGGATTCAATTATATACTTCATTCCAAACAATTTGCTCCTACTGAACCTAGAGATGGAATTCACTTAAAAAGCAAGAATGAGCAAGTTCAGGAAAAAGAAAGCCAAAATAGAGATCTTTTGCAAAAGGGTTCTGAATTAATTTTTGATTTTGTTCTTAAATACTCTGAGAAAATTGAAAATCCTCACTCTTTAGCTTATATCAACTTTAATGCAAGTTCTCAAAGCCCTTTACTTTCCGAATACTTTAAGGAATTAAAGAAAAATTGGGTTAATCAGTTTAAAACGTTTCAATTAGTTATATCTAAAAATGGGAGAATTAAACCTGAAAAAACATTATTTCTTAATAGCGAACTTTTAATTGATGTAGAATACTTTGATGCTATTTATGAAATTACGAATCTATTTTGGTCAAATATCCCTGAAAAGGGAGTTGCTACACTTTGGACAAAATACGTTTTACAATGGGAAGATGAATCAACCTCTTTTATTAGAATTGCCGATATTGTTGAAAAAATTCAAGAAAGAATAACACTGGATTCATTTTCAGAACCGGAAAACCTTTTAAGTTTTTATCATTATCTGATCAAATATGGACATGGTGAAATTTTTAATCAGTTCAAACTACTTCCCAATATTAAAAATGAATTTCGATTACAATCTCAACTTAATTCAACCTTGAACATTGATAATATTCTTATTAAGGTTGCAGACGTTTTGATTCCAGATGTTCCAAAACGATATATTAAACCAGGGTTTGAGTTTAATATTGGATTTGAACCTTATGATAGGAAACAATTTTCAAAAGATATTAATTCTCAAATAGCTGAATACACAAAAACTATTAAAGAAAATACTTTATTGAACAATGATATACTTTTAGCTTTAATTGAGTATTGCAAAATATTCCCATCACTTGAAAATACAGGCACTAGAGGTCAGTTAATAAAGTTAATATGCGAATATTATAATGTGGATTCGACCTTTATTCATTTACCTTCTGTTGTTAATCAGGAAATTGATTGGTTGCCATCTATTAAGTGTTTATTAAGGAACTTTATTTGGGAATTAAATGCAAAAGACCAAATATGGATAGAATCAAACAAGGAATTTCTGAAAAATGTAATTTTCGTTATTTACAATTACTACGAGTTCGAGGAGCTTGTGTTGAGTTTACCCATTTTTCCAAACCAATTATTTGAACTTTGCAAACAAAGTGAGTTAAAACTGGATGGTGGAATACCAGAAGAACTTAAGAATCTGTATGATGATATTGTAAAACCACAAAGGTTAATTAGAAGCACTTTAGTTTTAAATGGATTTGAGAGTTACTTAAAGGAATGCGAAACAAGATATTCTAAATACCTTGGAGACTCTATTGAAAAAGTATTTTTAGACGAAAAACCATACACTGAAATAAATGATCATCCTCACAAAAAGGACATACTTTATATTATTAAAAAAATATCAGACGATGAGAAGTGGTCTAAATACTTTCCAACTATTGAAGACAAAAAGGCTGCGATAATGATGGCAAGGATTTCCGATAGTGAAACTAAAAATGATTTATTTTCGATAATTGGCTTAGACAAAAACAAAATAGCATTATTAGGTGAGCTTTCTAGGCAAGAAGATTTAGAAAGAATAATTTTACTTGGTAAACAAGCATTAGAAGAAGAAAAGAGAAACAATGCTGATTTCCAATTCAAACATACTATTGGCACTCATATTGAAAAAATAATAAGAGAAAAAATTGGTGCTGATTTAATTAATTTTCAAATCAAAGTTCGTGATGAACAAGGTGGGCAAGACATCGTTATAGAGTTCAACAGTTCAATAATATATTATATTGAGGTCAAATCTCGTTGGGACATCAGAAATTCAATAACAATGAGTCCGCTTCAAATGAAAAATGCCGTTGCAAATAAGCGCATATATTCCTTATGTTGCGTTGATTTGACGGATTATAAAAATGGCGAAGCTGACAGATACAATGTAACAGACATTCAAGAAATAATTCATAAAATTCATGTTCTCACTAACATAGGATTAAAAATAGAACCTCTACTAAATGGAATATTGGCAGTAAAAGATTACGAAAATGAAATTTCTTTAACTGGTGATTATAGAGGTACTATTCCATAATCAATTGTTAAAACTGGGTTTTCTTTTGATGAATTTATTAATACATTGGTGCTTTTAATTAAAGGCATATCAGAAAATAATCGTTGTTAATTATTTTGTCTATGGTTGTAATTAAGGATTTTAATAATATTGAAATTAACGTAGAAATTGAGGATTATTCTTTTCCTATTTTTTGTTGTATTGAAAACTTATTAATTGACACGAAAAATCAATTTAATATTGAATTGGCTAATGAAATTTGGCTTACAAATGATATTAAGAACATTAATAATCTTGATTTAAATAAAATAAAAAAAGAGATCGGAATATTATCATATGAATATTTATTATCTTCTTCAAATATTTATGCTTACAAAGTCATTTCAAATAAAAAACTGATAATTGTAAATGATGAGTTGCAACAATTCATTGATTTTATTAATTTGTTCTGTTCGTTTTGTTTATGGTTTGTAAAAGACAATAACACATATATTAATGAAGTTTATTTTGCGTGGGCTGCGGTGAGCAGCAAATATTCAAACAGTTATTCTTATAAGGTTGACAATTCTTCAGTAACCACATTTACATACGAAGATATTGAGAATGCTGTGTCTATTATGCAGACAATTTTTAATATTGAAAAAATTAAATACATTTTGCCCTCTACACCACCATTACACCAAGATGATAAAAACAATATTATTTATAAATCTATCTACTTGATTTCAATCATTCGTAGCAGTTTTGATCTATCCATGAAAATATCAAATTCATGTATGTTATTTGAGCTATTTTTTTCCGCAGATAGTTCTGAAATAGTTCATAAACTTTCTGAAAGAATTGCATTTTTCTTAACCAATAATGCGGAGCAAAGAATAAAGATATACAAATGCGTTAAAGATGCCTACAATATTAGGTCTAAACTAATGCATGGTGATTGCTTACAAAGTTCTCTATTTAATAGGATACAGGAAGTTGCAAATAATTGTGATTCCTTAATTAGAGTACTTATGTATTCTATTCTTTCTTACAAAAAAGTACATGCAATTTTTCTAATGGATAATGTACAGAAAAATGAATATTTTGAAAGATTAGTATTCGGAGTAGAAAATTCTCCTTTATGGGACAAGGCGGATGATTTTGAACTAATAATAAATGGCTGACTATTTTGCAAGCACATTGCCAAAGCCCCACGAGCCAGCGCTACAACCAATGCTTTGTCAAAGAGCTTGCAAAGCCAACGTAAGCATACGGTAAACAGCATCTTTCCCACAAAAGAAGTTTGAACTATTTTTG
>DAOORA010000087.1:0-14707 GCA_035389045.1 Bacteroidales bacterium
GCAAAAAAGACGCATAAAGATATGAAAAGATAAAATCAAAACAATTTCTTAATCATTTAATGCAAAATCGACTGCTGCACAGGAGTGGATGCTGGTGCTGTCGAAAAGCTTTATTGAAGTGTCCTCCGGTTTTATGAGCAGGGGTAATTCCGTACAGCCCAGTATAACGCCCTGGGCGCCGTTTTTAGTTGTTTTTTCCATGATCTCGATCATTTTTTTTCGAGAGGTTTCGTTTATGATGCCAGCGAATAATTCGCTGAAAATCACATCCTGGATAAAATCCCGGTCCTGAGGTTCGGGGATCAGTATTTCCACACCATTTTTATGAAACCTGTCTTTGTAGAAATCCATTTCCATGGTTTGCCGGGTGGCAAGTAACCCAACCTTGTCAAAGTTTTCTTTCTGAACCTCCTTCAGGGTAGCTTCAATAATATGAATTAAGGGAATATTTATATCTTCCATGATTTTATCAGCTACCATATGCATGGTATTGGCACAAATAAGCAGACAATCGGCGCCTGCACTTTCAATGGCATGAGCCGCTTTATTCATCAGGGCTCCGACCTCGTCATATTTTTTTGCATCTACCAGTACCTCCACCTCATGAAAATTCACGGAGTACAGGACAATTTTTGCCGTGTTCCTGCCACCGGCTCTGATCAGCATCTGCTGGTTAATCATGCGGTAATATTCAAGGGTAGACTCCCAGGTAGTACCCCCTAACAGTCCGATGGTTTTCATTTTTGAACCTTTCCGTTCATAATAACCGTTTCTACTTTGTTACTTCCGAATGCGTAGGGCATATACTCTACTGTTGGTATCGGCTTGGTAATAAAGACATTGGCCGTTTTACCGGGTGCAATACTTCCGAGTTCATCGGATACTCCCATAGCATAGGCACCATTGATGGTAACAGCATTGATAGCTTCTTCGGGCAGCATTTTATAGTTAATACATCCCATGGAGAGTATCAGCTGCATATTTCCGGATGGTGAAGAGCCGGGATTAAAATCACTGGCCAAAGCAACGGGAAGCCCGGCATGTATCATTTTACGTGCGGGAGCATAGGGCATACCCAGGAAGAAGGCCGCACCGGGCAACAGGGTGGGCATGGTATCGCTGTCCAAAAGTGATAGTATTTCTTCATCTCCGGTATATTCCAGATGATCTACAGAAAGAGCATTGTATTTTACACCCACCTGAATTCCTCCTGAAAAATCCAGTTCATTGGCATGAATTTTAGGTCTCAATCCGTATTTTATCCCGGCCATAAGTATCCGTTCAGTTTCCTCAACAGTGAAAAAGCCACGATCGCAAAAAACATCTATGTAATCGGCCAGGTCTTCTGTAGCAACCATGGGAATCATTTCGTTGATGATCAGGTCAACGTATTCGTTTTGTTTTCCTTTGTATTCAAAAGGAACAGCATGAGCTCCCAGAAATGTTGACTTAATGGTCAGTGGCGAAAGTTCTTTCAACCTTTTTATCACCCTCAGCATTTTAAGTTCATCACGGGTTGTGAGTCCGTACCCGCTTTTGATCTCCACAGCCCCGGTTCCCAGCATTTTAATTTCTTCAAGACGCTGAAGAGCTTGATGGACCAGCTCTTCTTCAGAGGTCTGGTGGAGTTTTCTTGCCGAGTTCAATATGCCCCCGCCACGTTTGGCAATTTCTTCGTAGGATAAACCTTTGATTTTGTCTGTATACTCAATCTCCCTGCTGCCGCTGTAAACCAGATGAGTATGCGAATCGCAAAAACAAGGGAATACCATACGGCCTGAAGCATCAATGACCTTTATTGCACGGTTTCCGCCGGTATCGGTTTCATTGAGATCTTTCATACGGCCGAATCCGGCAATTTTTCCATGCTCTATCACCAGAAAGGCATCTTTGACCGTCTTTAGCTCGGACATTTTTTTTCCGGCCGCCTTTTGTATGAGTTTCTTCCGGTCAGATTCGGTCTGAACAAGTTCTTTAATGTTCCTGATTATTATTTTCATAAACATAATATTAAAGGCGAAAAAGTAAAATTCAACGACAAATATAAATAAACAGACTATAAAAAACAGACCGAAGTTAATTAAATGTTAAAGTACTCAGGGCTGTTTTTTTGATTTCTCTCTTTACAAAATTATTATTAATTTTGTTACAAAAAAGAATAAATATGAAACGAATCTTATTTTGTATTCTCACAGTTTTATTTATCATACCCGTTAAAGCCGATAAAGTTGATCTTACGCTGGCAAAGAAAGCGGGTATGGCCTACTTTTATGAACATGCCGGACAGTTTGTAGATCTGGATGTAAAAGATCTTGGAATAAAGGACGTGTATACCGAATCAGAGGGGAATATTCCACTCTATTATATAATAAATCTGGTTCCCAAAGGATTTATCATTGTTGCAGCTGATGATAATGTAATTCCGGTTATAGGGTATTCTTACGAGTCAGGCATCGATCCTTTAAGAATGCCTGAAAACCTGAAATACTGGATGTCACTTGTAAGGGCAGAAATCGTTAAGGCTATCACGCAAAACATCAAAGCCGATGAAAATATCAGTAGTCAGTGGAATTATTATAGCAATTGCCTGACTGAACAGTTGGTTATTAAAAAAAGTAAAGCTATTGCGCCATTATGTGCGAGCACATGGAATCAGGATACATATTACAATCAGTTTTGTCCTGCCGCTGCCGGCGGGCCTGATGAAAAAGCCTATGCCGGTTGCGTGGCAACAGCCATGGGACAGATCATGTATTACTATCGCTATCCATTGCAGGGTCAAGGTTCTCACGGAGGAATTAATTTTGGTTCCACCACTTATCAGTGGGACAACATGCTTGACGACCTTACAAACTACAACGAAGCCGTCGCTACCCTTCTGTATCACTGCGGCAAAGCTGTGGATATGGATTACGCTTTTGACGGATCATCGGCAAATGCTACCGATTGTCCCTATGCTTTTGAGAATTATTTTAAATACAACAGCACATGTAATTATGCTACCAAATACCTCTATACCACCAGTGGCTGGCAGACTTTGCTGAAAAATAATCTTGATGCCAGGCATCCTATGATTTATTCCGGAGGCGACGGATTTTCCGGAGGTCATGCATGGGTATGTGATGGATATGATGCAAGCAATAATTTTCATATGAACTGGGGATGGAGCGGAGCCTATAACGGTTATTTTGCACTTAATAACCTTACGGCGGGCGGAAGTTCTTTCAATGACTTCCAGGGTGTTGTGGAGGGTATCTATCCTCCCACTGCAAATTATCCCTATAATTGTGCAGGAACAAAAAGTATCTCCGGGATAACCGGAACTGTTGAAGATGGCAGCGGACCCGGTAATTATACTAACAATAAAGACTGTTTCTGGCTGATAGATCCTGTCGAAACCGTAACACGGATAACCCTGACTTTCACTGAATTTGCAACCGAAGCCGGTTACGACGAGGTGACTGTTTATGATGGCAGCACCACTGCGGCTACCGTGTTAGGAACCTTTTCAGGCACCACCCTGCCTGCAAATGTTGTATCCACGGGTCCCCAGATGCTCATACGCTTTACCACGGACGGTAATTTAACAAATACAGGATGGAAAGCAACGTATAAAAGTTCTTTCCCGAGCTATTGCAACGGAATTTCAACAATAACCACAACTGCAGGTACTATTGCTGATGGCAGCGGTACTGACAATTATACATATAACCAACTGTGCCGATGGAGGATCACTCCACCGGCAGCACAAACCATTACCCTGAACTTCACTGCTTTCAACCTGGCCAATAACGATTATCTTAAAGTGTTCGACCAAACCAACAATAATCTGCTGGACCAGTATTCCGGGACAAGTCTGCCATCAGGTAAAACATACAACACCGGCAGCGTGTTACTGTACTTCAAAACCGACGGGTACCTCAATGCGCCGGGATTCAGTATAAACTTTACGTCAACAGGATCGGCAGGTCTTGAAGAAAACGGAAACCTCAGCGAATTGAATATTTTTCCCAACCCGGCACATAATGAACTGAATATTGAGTTCTCCGTGAACCAGCCTGAAAATATTGTCACAGAACTCTGTTCGCTGACCGGAACGGTCGTTTACAGGGATGAACAAAACGGATTTTATGGAAATTTCCTTAAAACCATCAGTGTTGCCAAGCTGAGCCAGGGCGTTTATCTCCTCAGGATAAAAGGTGATTCACAATCTTTAGTTAAAAAAGTTGTCATTGAATAAGGTCGTACGTATGCCGAAAAAACTTCTATTGCTCATCATACTGTGTGTTTTCCAGATCCATGCTTTTTCCAAAAAAGTTTCAGAACAACAAGCTGTGCAGGTGGGTAAAAATTTTTATTATGAACGGCTGAACCTCACTGCTCATGTTGATTACAAAGATATTGAAACCGATAATATCACAGTCAGGAGTTTTGAGAACATCGCATTATATTATGTCATATCGTTTAAAAATCAGGGCTTTATTATCGTTTCGGGTGACGACATAATTCCGCCTGTGCTTGGCTATGTGTTCGGCAGCAGGTATGACGAACTCAATCAGCCTCCTGCGTTTATAAAATGGATGCAGGATTATGAAAGACAGATCATTTATGCGGTGAAAAACAACATAACACCTGCATTTTCCACGATCATGGAATGGAACCGGCTGCTTTACTCCACACCGGAACAGCTGAGTCAGAGAAAAGATATAAAAACCGTTGCCCCTCTGTTAAAAACCACCTGGAACCAGGGTAAATACTACAATAATTTTTGCCCTTTGGCAAGCGGAGGCCCCGATGGACGCGCTTATGCCGGCTGTGTGCCGACAGCTATGGGGCAGATCATGAATTATTACCGGCATCCCGCCACAGGGACAGGCTCTTATATGTACAATGATACGGTGGCTCCCTTTACTTATGATTCTTTGCATGCTGATTTTGGTAATACGGTCTACCACTGGGACATGATGCCGCTTACGGTCACCGAACGCCAGAACGACTCTGCAGTGGCCAAACTGCTTTACCACCTTGGCGTTTCTGTGGATCTGAATTACGACCCCGACGGTTCCGGGATGTACAACCACAAAGCGGCCTATTCATTACGCACCTATTTTCACTATTCCCCTGACTGTCAATATGTATTTCGGGATACGGCGTTACATACCAACTGGAAGCAACTGATACTCGACCATCTTAACGCCAAAAAACCGCTGTATTATGCCGGATGGGCCGACACCATCAATGTGTCGGGACATGCTTTTGTCTGCGACGGTTATCAGGATACCAGCTATTTTCATTTTAACTGGGGATGGGGCGGCTCCAACGACGGATTTTTCCTGCTTGACAACCTCACACCCGGAGGCGCTGATTTCACCCTGGATCACGAACTGATCATCAATTTTTATCCGGATACCGCATCAGTTTATACCTATCCCTGTAACGGGATCACCACGCTTACACAGACAAAAGGAACGTTTAGCGACGGCAGCGGACCTTTGCATGATTACGAAAACAATTCCAACTGCATCTGGATCATTCAACCGGCTGATTCTGTCACAGGTATTAAGCTGAATTTCCTTGAATTCAACACAGAGCACGACTCTGATATCGTTGTTGTGCGCAATGGCAGCAACACCTCGGCGCCGGTACTGGGTACCTACTCGGGTTCCTCGCTGCCTGCACAGATCAGCACTTCCGGGAAAGCACTCTGTATACAATTTATTTCAAACGACAGCATTTCATCCGGTGGTTTTTTAGCCTCGTACACATCTACGCTGCCTGTATATTGTTCCGGGATAAAAGAACTTACAGCAAGTTCAGGGACCTTCACTGATGGCAGCGGAACATTTAATTATCACCCCAATCAATTATGCCGCTGGCGTATCAAGCCTGCGGGATCAACAGCGGTAACCCTGCATTTCAATGCTTTTGATATTGCAGCGGGAGACTATATAAGGGTTTCTGACAATACAACGAATACGGTACTTGCCGATTTGTCGGGAAGCGTGATCCCCGGAGATGTGCTGTGCAATTCAGGCGAAATGATGGTTTTGTTTAAATCTTTTGATGCAGCAATGGCACAGGGTTTTTCTGCCACCTATTACAACTCAAGCAGTATTGAAGAGCCCGATCCGCTGGTACTTACATTGACGCCGAATCCCGCTAAAGACAAGCTTACTATTAATTTCAGTAACGTCAGATCAAAGAACTTTGAAATAGATATTTATTCCATTGAGGGCAAGGTGATCCGGGAAAGTTACTATGAATTATCTCCGGGTCAATACTCAATAGATATGGATGTATCATATTTAAAATCCGGAATTTATCTGGTCAGGATCTTTACTGCTGATGAAATCCTTGTGAAAAAAATAATTATTGAATAAATTTATTATATGAAATATTTTCAAATTTGTGTGTTTTTCCTGCTGACATTTCTGTTCATTCAAACTGTAGCACGGGCTGATAAAGTCGGATCAAAAACAGCTGAAGAACTGGCTTCAAATTTTTATTTCGAAAAATGCCTTCAGGCGGGATATGACCTCAAACAAGATGCAGAACTGTCGTTAAGTTATACCCGCATTACCGGCGGTGAAGAAATATTTTATGTGTTTTCAGCGGATGACGGTTATATTATTGTTGCTGCCGATGACGATGTTTATCCGGTTCTTGCGTATTCATTTGAAAGAGGGTATCCGCAAAAAACCATGTCTCCGGAATTTAAATTCTGGATGGATTCCTACGAAAAGCAAATTGTTTATGTGAGAATTAACAGCATCAAAGCGGATGCCCTTATTGCAGGAACCTGGGATTATTATCTCAATCATTTCAGCAGTAAGGATTTTGTCAAGGGGAATCAAAAATCCGTGGAGCCTTTATTGATGTCGAACTGGGATCAGGGTATGTTTTATAATTGTTTATGTCCCGAAGATCCTGCCGGACCCGACGGTCATGTATGGTCGGGTTGCGTTGCCACCTCCATGGCACAGGTGATGTATTATTACCGTTATCCGCAGCAGGGTGCGGGTTCACACGGGTACTATTCCGACTACGGTTACCTGACGGCCAATTTCGGTGCCACCACCTACCGCTGGGAGTCTATGCAAAATGACATCAGCAGCAAATATAACTATGATATGGCTTTATTACAACTTCACTGCGGTATTGCCATTGAGATGAATTACAGCCCTGACGGCTCGGGTGCCTCAATGCATGACGATGTGAATGCTATGAAATCAAACTTCGGATATTCAAATTCCACGAATCTGCGTTATAAAAACGATTATTCCAATACAGAATGGAATAATATGCTAAAAAGCAACCTGGATAATAAGATGCCCATTCAATATGCCGGATATGGAGAAACCGGCGGTCATGCTTTTGTATGCGACGGATATCAGGGTACCAGCTTTTTTCATTTCAACTGGGGCTGGGGTGGATCTTATAACGGATATTTTTATTTGGATAACCTCAATCCCGGATATACTTTCAACAACGGTCAGCAGGCAATTTTTGATTCCTATCCTTCAGGCGCTTTTCCACAGCACTGTACCGGGTTTAAAACCATTAACAGCCTCTACGGAACCATTGAGGATGGAAGCAGTCCCTTATACAACTACCAGAATAGTACCGATTGTATGTGGCTCATATCCCCCAATGATTCTGTGGACTATATCAGGATCACCTTCGACAAGATAAATACTGAAAATGCCTATGATATTATTACTATTTATGATGGTACAACTACCGCCGATTCCGTATTGGGTTCGTTTTCCGGTAATACCATTCCGCCAGTAATAAACTCCACTGGTAAAAATGTGTTGGTGCGTTTTACAACCAACGGTACCAATGTGGCTGAGGGATGGCAACTGACCTTCAGCGCTGAGGAAACCAGGTTTTGCAATAGCATGACAGAATTTACGACTCCTTCAGGTTCATTTTCTGATGGCAGTGGCTCCTATGAATATAACAACAGTACTTTTTGCCGCTGGCGTATCAACCCGCCCGGCGCTACTTCAATCACCCTCCATTTTGATAATTTTGAACTGGCCCAGGATGAGGATTTTGTGAGAATTTTCGACGAAGTGGCCAATACCGAGATTACTACCTTATATGGTAGTTCTGTTCCTCAGACCTTAGCGGTTTACTCAAGTTCGGTTTTATTGCTTTTCAGGACCAGCGGCGTATACAACGGAAACGGATGGGATATTTCCTATACTTCTGCTCCGCTATCTGTCAGCCAGATACAAAAAGGCAATGTGAGCATCGCCCCGAACCCCTCCAGAGACCATTTTTCTATAAAGGCCTCCACACCCCGGGCAAATTCGCTTAATCTCGATATATACAACAGTTCAGGAACCTTGGTTTTGTCACGACAACTTATCACGGAAAACGACTTTCTGAACGAAACCATTGATGTGAGCAATTTTGTTAATGGTATGTACTTCCTGAAATTGTCATCGGAGAATTTTAATCACATTCAGAAACTGATCGTGTATTAGAATATCTTTCCTGTTCATAATCGTGTTGATTTTTATGACCTGACTACAGCTTACTGTCATCAAAATTTATAATTTTGTGTTATGAGTAATGTTTTAGGCGATCTGTTTAAACTGAGTATCTATGGGGATTCGCACGGCAAAGCCCTGGGGGGCGTTCTCGACGGCTGTCCTCCCGGGTTGGCCATTGATGAAGAACAAATCGGTTACGACCTAAAACGCCGTAAAAGCGGTCATGATTTTTTCTCTTCACCACGCAGCGAGGATGACCGTTATGAGATTTTATCGGGTATCCGTAACGGTAAAACAACGGGTGGCCCCATAGGTTTTATCATATACAATTCTGATTTTCAGCCCGATGACTACCGTGAACTTGATTCCATTTTCAGACCTTCACATGCCGATTTTACCTATTTTGCAAAGTATGGTTCAGAGGAGAGCGCCGGAAAACTTCATGCTTCAGCACGGATTTTTGCTCCTGTTGTTCTGGCAGGGGCCATAGCAAAGCAGGTACTGCTCCGTTCGGATATCCGGGTATCTGCATTTGTCAGACAAATAGGTACAGTATCCCTGGATACCCCATATACCCTTCTTGATCTGAGTACAATAGAACAAAGTCCTGTGCGTTGTCCTGATAAAGAAACTTCAGAAAAAATGCTCCGGTTGTTGAAAAATATTAAAAAAGCAGGCGACAGTACCGGGGGGGTGATCACAGGCGTCATCTCCGGTTGTCCGCCGGGAGTGGGCGATCCCGTATTTGATAAATTGCAGGCCAGGCTGGCCCATGCCATGTTTTCTATCAATGCTGTAAAAGGATTTGAATACGGCAGCGGCTTTGATTCGGCTGCCATGACAGGAAGCACACACAACGACCTGTTCATCGTCAGAAAGCACCGGCTGAGAACAAAAACCAACAACTCCGGGGGTATACAGGGAGGTATCAGCAACGGCGAAGATATTTATTTCAATGTGGCGTTCAAGCCTGTTCCGGGTATACGGCTGAAACAAAAGACCGTTGACCGCAACGCTGATTATGTTGAATTTGCCACAGGCGGCAGGCATGATATTTGTTTTGTCCCCCGCGCTGTTCCTGTGGTGGAAGCCATGTCGGCCCTTGTTCTGGCCGACAGCTATTTAAAGCACCTTGTGTATGCCGAAAAATATTAAAACTATACTATGTCTTGTTTTTTTTCTCGTTTCTGCAATGGCTTCGTCAGGGCAGGAAGATAGCAACTGCCCGGAACTGTCCGGTAAAAAGGAAAAAAAACTCTTCGACGAAGCCCTGGATAATTTTAAAGACCGCCGTTTCCCGGAAGCAAACAAACTCTTCAAAGAAGTGCTCACTTATGAGCCGCAATGTGCTGCCTGTTACTTTTTTATGGGAATGATAAATTTTAAAAAAGCCGATTACAACCTTAAAGCTGCACAGACTTATTTTGAAAAATCCGTAGAGCTATGCCCTGATTTTGATGTTTATGTCTATTATTACCTGGGCCAGATTTATTATGGGGCTGAAAACTGGGAGCAGGCTGAAAACGTGTTGTCAGTTTTTCTCAAAGATCCTGAAAAGATAGAGAATGATGCCGAACTGAATGATGCACAGGCTATGTATAAATGGGCAGTTTTTTACAATAAAGCCTACAAAAATCCGGTACCCTTCAATCCCAGGTATATCAATGGTGTTTCTTCCGCTTCCGATGAATACATACCTTCTATCTCCCCCGACGGGGAATATATGTTCTATGCCCGCGTTATCGAACTTCCTCCCAATAAAGGAGATATGATCCCTAAGCCTACGTACAAGGAGAAATTTTATTATAGCGAAAAGAAAAACGGACAATTCGACAACGGCAGTGAGATGCCTTACCCGTTCAACATGAATGAAAATGAGGGCGGCTGTTCGGTCACCCTGGATAATAACGAACTTTATTATACCGTATGCAAATACAAAGGCAGCTACCTGAATTGCGACATTTATTACACCCGTAAAGATGAGAACGGGCTATGGATGGACATTGAACCCCTTGAAAACGTTAATAATTCCGACACCTGGGAAAGTATGCCCAGCATATCGTCCGACGGCAGGATATTGTATTTTATCAGCGACAGGCCCGGCGGGGTGGGAGGCTATGACATCTATCGTGCCCGAAAGACTGATGACGGCGTATGGGGTAAAGCTGAGAACTTAGGTTCACAGATCAACACGAAAAATAATGAGAAAACACCTTTTCTGCATACCGACAGCCAGACGTTGTATTTTTCTTCCGATTCCCCGGACCTGCCCGGGATGGGCAGTTACGACATCTTTTATTCACGTATTCAGGCAGACGGGAGCTGGAAAAAACCTGTCAATATCGGTTATCCTATAAACTCAACTGCGGATGATGCCGGTTTTTTCGTCAGCCTCGACGGTAAAACGGCCTATTTCTCTTCCAACAAGCTGAAAGGTGTCGGAGGCTGGGACGTATATGAATTTGAATTATACAAGGATGCCCGTCCTGAAGAGATGAGGATTGTAAAGGGGAATGTCAGGGACGAAACCACCGAAAAACCTGTAACTGCGCGGATTGAAATTAAAAATGTGGAGACCAAGAAGATCACCCGGATACCCGTCGACTCGTTGTCGGGCAAATACGTGATTGCCGTCAACACGAGGAACAACTTTGTGCTCACCGTGAAAAAAGAAGATTATGCCTACGAATCGAAGTTGATACCTGCTGAAGACACAATGCGCTCAGAGCCTTTGCAGGAAGTGAGTTTCGAGATAAAACCCATAGAAGTGGGCAAATCATACAAACTCAATGATATTTATTTTGAATCAAACTCATTCGATCTGAATGCCGATACGCAAGCCATACTTGACGGTTTTATTGAATTTCTCACCGAGAATCCCGGAATAAAAACCGCTATTCACGGGCATACCGACAATATCGGCAAAGATGAAGATAATATGCTGCTTTCCGGCAACCGTTCTAAATCCGTGTATAATTATCTGACGGAAAATGGAATACCGCCATCGCGCTTATCTTATAAAGGTTTTGGAGAAACACAGCCCGTGGCGACCAATGATACGGAAGCCGGAAGGGCAAAAAACCGCAGGACAGAATTCGTAATACTTGAAAAATAAAAAAAATTCACTATCTTTACATAGAAATTAATAGTATTCATTTTAAACCTTGTGCCATGAAAAAAGTAATAGTCTTTTTAGTTTTTTGTTTATTTACGACTGTCTTTACTTTTGCGCAGAAAGATATTAATTTCCAGGTCAGTTACAGCCAGGATGCCCACTATCCCGGGAGCGACACGGCCTTATTGATGTATTTCATGGAAAACCTCAGATACAGTGATGAGGCCATAAACAGCAACGTAACAGGCACGGCGATGCTGAGTTTCACGGTGATGCCCGACAGCAGCATTACCGATGTGGTACCATTGAGCAATATTGGTTACGGCCTTGAAGCACAGGTGGCGGAGCTGGTCAAAAAACTGCGCTATGCACCGGCGGTGGCCAATGGCTCTCCCTACAAATCAAATGTGATCATCAACGTCAGGATAAACGCTGCTGACAGCAGGTATTTTCACGATTAATTCAAAAATTAGGACTGTTTTCTCACGGATCATTCTGGAATAACAGATTTCCTACCGTTCCAACACGAATTGGTGTTTATCCGGAAACTCTATAAAGTGTTTGAATTTTCTATTATCACAGATATATCGGTGGATTCGGGAGCAGTTCGACATGCTCACTGTAAACGCCACCGGCAAAAAAAGTGTTTGAAATATAAGATAGCGGTGGCTTCGAGAGCCTCAGCCACCGCTTATGTTACACCTGAAGTTTTGATATTTTGATCAGCAGCTTTACTTAATAAATGTCCCGTTTTCAAACTCTTCAAAAGCAACTTCCAGTTCTTCCTGTGTATTCATCACTATAGGCCCGCCCCAGGCCACAGGTTCGTCAAGAGGCTTGCCCATGAGAAATAAAAACCTGAGATTGCTTTCACCGGTATGGGCCACGAGTTTTTCACCTTCCGAAAACAAAAGAATATCCTGATTACCGGCATAATTCTTTTCGGCGATTTCCGCATCCACATTCTTTTCGCAGAAATACCCGGCGCCTTCGATGACATAGCAAAAAACATTGTTTTCTGCCGGTGTAGGCAGGCTAAATTCCGTATCGGGAGGGACAGAAATATCCAGGAAAACCGGATGGGTTATAATATCTTTTACCGGGCCTGAAACACCGTTGTACTCACCGCAAATAACACATATCCTGCAATTGGTGTCAGAAACAACCTCAGGTATTTCGCTGCTTTTCACTTCCT
Source organism: Bacteroidales bacterium (assembly GCA_035389045.1). Taxonomy (GTDB): domain Bacteria; phylum Bacteroidota; class Bacteroidia; order Bacteroidales; family CAIWKO01; genus CAIWKO01. Next base: position 12,815 of record DAOORA010000087.1, read on the forward strand.
GATAGCGGGGGGGCATCATTTTGTGTGAAGCTGGCAGGTTGGCCCAGAGCTGGAACCCGAGGAGAATGCCGTCGCCCTTCACCTGCGGCATTTCCTGGTGAATGATGCCGCTGCCGGCCGTCATCCACTGCACATCACCCGCCCCGATCACGCCTTTGTTGCCCATGCTGTCCTGATGTTCTATTTCGCCTTTCAGGACATACGTGATGGTCTCTATGCCGCGGTGCGGATGCCAGGGAAATCCTTTTTTGTAATCATCAGGATGGTCATTTCTGAAATCATCGAGCATCAGGAAAGGATCGAAGCGGGGAAGTTCATGATATCCGAATGCCCTGCGAAGCCTCACCCCGGCGCCCTCCATCACGGGCTGGCTTTTTCTCATCCATTTTATTTTTCTTGTTTTCATTTTTTTCTGCTTAAAGAATATATGTTTCAAGGATCTTGCACGTTTCTGAGGGAATGATCTCAAACTCCTTTATTATTGCGGGAACAAGCACCGACTCTCCCTTGCTGATCTTTTCGCTGTTACCGGCATAAACCAGCGTAAAAGCGCCGTCGATGCACAGGTAGGCCGCAAAAGAATCTATAGTATTAAAATCCTGTTCCAGCTTCCGGTCGAGGTCAAGCAGATTAACATTAAAATAGGCTGTTTTCTGAATAGATCGGCGGTGGTTCTTTGTTGTTTCAGGATGGGTTTTGCAAGGTACTTTTTCCCCAAAATTGATGGCATCAAGCGCCAGGTCTGTATGAAGTTCACGGATCATGCCCGCCTGATCGAAACGATCCCAGTCGTAAATACGGTACGTAATATCCGAAGATTGCTGAATCTCAGCCAGTAAAATTCCCGGACCAATGGCATGAACATGCCCCGAAGGCACATAAAACACATCGCCGGGCTGCACTTTTTCATAGTTCAGAATGTCTTTTAATGTATTGGAATTCAGATGACTGAGGTATTCTTCTTTGGTGATTTTCTGTTTAAACCCGCTGATTAGTTCAGCGCTTTCTTCTGCGGCAATAACATACCACATCTCGGTTTTACCGGAACACTGGTGGCGTTGCATGGCCAGTTCGTCGCCGGGATGAACCTGAACGGAAAGATAATCTTCGGCATTGATAAACTTAAACAGTAAAGGGAATTCATCACCATATTTTTCATAAACCATGTCGCCGACCAGGTCGCCCATATACACTTCAACAAGTTCGTTCAGGGCATTGTTTTTTAAAAAACCATTGCTTACCTCGCTTGATGCATCTTCCATGCCTGATAATGCCCATAGTTCGCCGCAATTAGGTAATGGAGAATAATCCTGTTTCAGAATTTCATTTATTTTTTTCCCTCCCCAGATCTTTTCTTTATAGATCGGCTTAAATTTCAGTGGATATAATTCGTTCATAAGATATGATTATGAAACAAAGATAGTAAAAAGGGCAGGTATGGTATTTCAACTCATTTACTTTTTGGAGTTATATCACTAATATACACTACACCTCCAGGTGTCAGGGATTGGTTTATTAGCCCGGCCGGTTGTCTTCAGATGGCGGATTCCCTAACCCCTGCATGACTGCCTTCCTGTGCAGCAATTTATACCAAATTGAAATATCAATTAGTCCAATAGGGCGTATTGATATTTCTTATTTGGTTATACCGATGATAAAAATAAATAGTACAAACGAGTGAAGCGAAGTTTGGACTATATTATTTTTCAAATCTATATAACTCTATTTAAAGTACACATAATCAAATAATTAAAAATTTGTTTTTTAATTATACTTTTTGTCTTGAAACAAAAAGCACCAAAAAATTCAAGAAAATATATAGCGAACCCTGTCTGCCGCCAGGCAGGCTCCGCACAGGCCACTCCCTGACACCGTGCTTCGGCAAGCTCAGCA
>DAOORA010000088.1:0-14336 GCA_035389045.1 Bacteroidales bacterium
CTAAAAAATCCATCATAAATCTTATGTAACATAAAATCAAAACAGTTTCTAATAAGGGAAAATTTTTGAAGATACGCTGATATTTTTATAAAAATCAATTTAAAAATGAGGTATAAATCAATTTTGCATGAAAATGAAAGAAAATATTCAGTAGTTATGGGAGATGTTTATAGAAAAATTTAATTTAGCACATAAAAAATAATAATGCTAAATGTCCTCATCAGCGGATTTATTTTAGGGTTGACCCTTGCTGTTGTTATTGGTCCGGCATTTTTTACACTGCTACAGACCAGTATTTACAGGGGCTTTCGTTATGGGCTGTACCTGGCGCTGGGAATAATGTTAAGTGATTTTACGCTTATATTTTTAAGTTTCCTTGGCATATCACAACTCATCAGCAGCGATAAGTACAGCACGCTGTTCGGTATCATAGGAGGATTAATATTATTGGGATACGGGATATATGTTTTCCGTAAGAAAACAGGAACTTTTGAAACGGACATCCATGATTTGGATAAAAATAAAAATAAAACGTATTATGATCCACCATCCAAGTCCTACCTGTATATAATAAAGGGTTATTTTTTAAACTTAATAAATCCGTTTTTGCTGATTTTCTGGATGGGCATCATGGGTTATGTTGCAACAGAATATAATTCCGAAATAAAAAAACTCACAGTTTTTTTTGGTGTTGCATTGGGAACAGTTTTCGCGACCGATGTTCTTAAATGCTTTGTAGCCAATAAGATAAGGGTTTTTTTGCGCCCGGGAATCCTTTCGTTTGTAAACCGGGCACTGGGAATTATGTTGTTTGTTTTTGGTTTGTACCTGATTATAAAAACCTTGTTTGTTTTTTGAGCGCTTTAATCATACTCCGATGATTTTTAACAAGTTTTTTGGTGCTAATCCGAATGATCTTGTTTTATTATAGTCCATCATTATAACGACGGTCAGAAGAATTAAGAAGCGGGACATTTTACTATGGATAAAAATAGAATTTGTATTATGCGTGAATGTTTTTAATGTTTTCAGAACGGATCATTCAGATTAATGTCCGTGTAGTTCGCCAAGAATTATGAAAAACGATCAACAAATGATGAAACTGCCGGTTTTTAGCCTGACTGGAAAAAGATAATAGGAGCAAATTTGCGACCTGTTGCAGAAATACCAACAATAATCATATTTTTGCGCCCAAATAAAACCAAGACACCCTTGATAAGAGATTCATTATTATTTACACCGGCATCGATCGGTCCGGTCAAACTCAGGAACAGGAGCATACGTGCTGCGGCCTTTGAGGGCATGTGCCCCGGGAACCGCCCGTCAGCCATGCTGCTCGATTATCACCACTCGGTGGCAGCCGGCGGCATCGGGATGACGACTGTGGCCTATGCATCAGTCACCCGCGACGGGCTCTCTTTTCCGCACCAGCTTTGGTTACGCAAAGAGATCATTCCCGAATTACGCAGTCTCACCGATACCATTCATAGCGAAGGCGCTGCAGTATCCATACAACTCGGACATTGTGGCAATATGTCGAAGAAATCTGTCGCCGGCAGAATACCGCTTAGTCCGTCAGGCGGTCTGAACATTTATTCGCCCACCTGGTCGAAAAAGATGACCAGAGAAGACATTATGCTAGTGGCAAAGGCTTACGGAAATGCGGTTGTCATAGCACGTGAATCGGGATTTGATGCGATTGAAGTTCATGCGGGGCATGGATACCTTATCAGCCAGTTTCTTTCGCCGTATACCAACCGCCGAAAGGACGAATTCGGGGGGGCTCTCGAAAACCGTGCACGTTTCATGCGCTTGGTCATGCAACATGTAATGAAGGCTGCTGGTAATGATATAGGTGTCGTGGTGAAAATGAATATGAGTGATGGCTTCCATGGGGGTATGGAAACGGAGGAATGTTTAGAAGTTGCCCGCATGCTCGAAAGGGAAGGGGCGCATGCACTTATACTCAGCGGAGGTTTTGTAAGTAAAGCTCCAATGTTTGTGATGAGAGGGAGCATGCCGATCAGGTCTCTGACGTATTATATGAAAAACATCCCGTTAAAGATAGGTGTCGGTATAGCCGGAAAATGGATGATACCAGCGGTTCCTTTCAAAGAGGCTTACTTTCTGGAAGATGCATTAAAATTCAGACAAGCGGTAAAACTTCCTCTTGTTTATGTCGGAGGACTGATTTCCGGGGAGAAAATAGATCAGGTTCTTAACTCCGGATTTGAATTTGTTTCTATGGCCCGGGCGTTGCTTAACGAACCGGGATTTGTAAACCGGCTGAAACATGACAGGAAAGCACGCAGCCAATGCTCATGTAAAAATTATTGTATAGCTCGCATGTATTCCATTGAAATGGCCTGTCACCAGCACATCAGCGAGCTTCCTTGCTGTCTGCAAAAAGAACTTGGAGTCTCAAAAAACAGATCGTGTTCGCAATGACAATGATTGCCAAAAATGAAACAGCTTTGGTTACGGGAGGAACGTCCGGAATTGGTTATGCTATTGCCCGTGAGTTTGCCAGCAGGGGATATAATCTGATACTGGTAAGTAACCAGAAAGAGCGCCTCAAAGAAGTTGCGGAAGAATTCAAAGCCAAATATAAAACTAACACCAAAACACTGTTCATGGATCTAGCCGCGGCGGATGCGGCAGTTATACTTTACGAATGGTGCCAGAGCGAAATGTTGGAGGTTGATGTGCTGGTGAATAATGCCGGAATTTTTTACTTCGGTGAGGTTGTTGAAACAAGCGTTGCCAATGCCTGTAACATAATATCCCTGCATGTATCAACACCGGCAAAACTTTGCATATTATTTGGAAAAGACATGAAGCAGCGGCGCCGGGGAAATATCATCATCATTTCATCATTAGCTTCCTATATGCCCTACCCCGGTATCGCTTTTTATGCGGCAACCAAACGCTTTCTGAAAAGTTTCTCCCGTTCGCTGCGGACAGAAATGATTGATTATAATGTCAATGTCACCTGTATTTGCCCCGGTGCTGTTTCTACCAATCTATACGATCTCAGTCAGGAAAACCATAAAAAAGCAATAAAAGCAGGAATAATGATGCGCCCTGAAAAACTGGCAAAAAAAATCCTGAATGCTGCATTGGCAGGAAAATCCTTGATAATTCCCGGGATAAGCAATAAGATATTTTTACCGTTTCTTTTTATTATCCCGCACGGAATTATCGGTTTAATAAGAAGATATACCCGGTTTTTACCTCCTGACCATCCATAAGGATTTGCTATCGGGCACCTCTAAAAACTTCAAATTTCGTCATTCTTCAAATCCTTGCGTTCGACAACCTCAGCATTGGCATATAAGCCTAGTACAATGCGTATTTCAGAAATTCGACAGCCTAAACCTTTTTTTAGAAGCGCCTGATCAGGGTTAATAGAAAAACCCTATTGTTTTTTTATCATGGCCTGAGAATAATGCGAAATAGCGCCAACACTGCTCTCGCAAAATCCGCCCTGAGGTATCCAGCCTTTTTCAATTAATGCATTGACCTGTTTTATCAAATCCTCAAATTTTGAGGCTGTAAGGACTGTGTATAACATATAAATTTAATTTTGGTTAATATTTATTTTTTTATTTTTGTCATAAAGTTAATATTATTCCAGATATTGAACTTCATCCAATTGATTGAAAGACTTGTTTTTTTCGTTATTCAGTTTTATTTTTGTTCTTGAAATGATTATTTTTGGTAGATATTGAGTTTTCAATGAATTTAGTTTAGAAAAATTGTACAAATGAAAAAAACAGCTTGGATTGTTATCGCGATTTTATCCTTAGTGACAAATTATTCTTTGGCTCAAAAAAGAGACAGGGAAGCCTTTGATTCTGCCTATATTTATTTTTCTCTTGAAAATTATCAACGTGCCTTGCCAATTTTTTTGAGACTTTATGGGGCTGATCCTGAAAATGCAAATCTTGCATTTCATATAGGGGTCTGTTATAAGCATATGCCGTCTGATAAATTTAATGCAATACCGTATTTGGAAAAAGCGTCTGTTAAAGTGTCAGAGGAATACTCAGACAACTATGACGAAAAAAAAGCGCCAGTAATAACATTTTTTTATCTTGGCACAGCATATCTTATTAATTATGACCTAAGTAAGGCGATCGCAGCAACAGAAAAATATAAAACATTTCTTAAGGAAAAAACAGATGGTGAAAATATCATTAATGCCAATCGTCAGATATCCATGTGCAAGGTAGCCAGAGAGATGATAAAGAATCCCATCCCGATCCAGGTGGAGAACCTTGGAAGCCATATTAACACTAATTTTCCTGAATATGCGCCGGTTGTCGATGTTTCCGGTAACGTTCTTTTTTTTACTTCCCGTCGGAATACCAATGTCGGTGAATTAATTGAGGACAATGGCTATTACTTTGAAGATATTTATATCTCAAACAAAGAAAAAAACAACAAATGGGGTGAGGCTGTAAATATCGGTAAATCAATAAATACTGAAGACCATGAAGCATCTATAAGCTTATCTCCCGACAAAAAACAATTGTTTATCTACAAAGATGACGGCGGTGATGGAAATATCTATGTGAGTAATTACGATAACAAAGAATGGTCCAGTCCCAGAAAACTTTCATCGCCTGTAAATACAGGGGCATGGGAAACACATGCCAGCCTTTCGCCTGATGGTAAAACACTTTATTTTACAAGTGACAGAAAAGGCGGATATGGCGGGTTGGATATTTACATGGTCACCAAGCTTCCTAATGGAAATTGGGGGGAGGCAAAAAACTTAGGGGATGTTATCAACACTGAATACAATGAGGATGGGCCTTTTATCTTATCCAATAATACGCTGTATTTCTGTTCTGAAGGTCACAATACCATGGGAGGATATGATATATTTTACAGCAGACTTAAGAATGACGCAACATGGTCTGAACCGGTCAATATGGGTTACCCTATCAACACCACCGACAATGATATGTATTACACTCCTATTGATTCGGCAAATGCATATTTTGCATCAGTCAGAGTTGTCGATGATTTTCAAACCAGGGGATTTGGGAACCTTGATATCTATAGACTTACAATTCATGAAGTAAAAATCCGTGGTATTGCATACGACAAACAAACGAACAAAATTATTACAGGAGCTAAAATTTCTTTGATGAATGAAAAAATGGAAGAAATTGCCATTGCATTTTCTGACGATAAAGGCGCCTATTCTTTTGCAGCCGATTATAATCGGAATTATAATTTAAAAGGACAAAAAGAATTTTATTCCGATGGCAATAACTCTGCATCAACATATAACATCGGTGATGCTAAGGAAGTTACAGCCAATCTTTTGCTCGAAAAAAATATTGTTGCGGTATCGCTGAAAATTGAGGTAACCGATGCAGGTACCGGTGAACCTATAAAAGATGTAAGCGTCCCCTTAAAAGACGCAAAATCAGGAAAGCTTGAAAATTTTCTGACAAATGTCAATGGCGAAATTTTTAAATCATTAGACGATAAGACAATCAATGACAGCATATATTATCATATTAATTTTAGTAAAGAGGGTTACGAGTCAAAATATTTAACCTACCGATACCATATTGTAACACCTGGCGAAATACTGATCAAAGAGCAGTTAAATAAAAGCATACCATCGAAAATCATAATAAGGGGGGTTGCATATGATAAAAACACTAATAAAATTATTCCCGGAACTGAAGTTACTTTGATGAATGAAAAAATGGAAATCATCAGTAAGGTTTTTGCTGATGAAAAAGGCGCGTATTCTTTTACTGCCGAATATAACCGGAACTATAATCTGAAAGGTCAGAAAGATGCCTTTTCAGATGGTTTTAATACAGCTTCCACTATTAATGCCCGCAATGCCAAAGAAGTGACTGCCAATCTTTTGCTGGAAAAAGCAACTACGGTTTCCCTCAGATTGCAGATAACCGATGCCCAAACCGGAGAGCCACTGAAAGATGTCAGTGTCGTTCTGACCGATGAAAAAACAGGAATTGTTGAAAACCTCACAACAGACGAAAAGGGTGAAATACTTAAATCTCTTGATAATAAAAAAATTAATGACAGTCTGGTCTATAATATTAAACTTAATAAAGAATGTTTTATTGAAAAAATTATTGATTTCAGATATCGTATTTCAAAATCCGGCGAAATACTTATCAAAGAAATGATCGGCAAAATCGGTGTGGGCGCAGATCTTGCAAAAATTTTCAAAATAAATCCGATTTATTTCGACCTCGATAAGTATTATATACGTCCGGATGCGGCTATAGAACTAGACAAAATTGTGAAGATCATGAATGAATATCCGGATATGGTAATTGAACTTGGCTCACATACCGACTGCCGTGCCAGTTATGCTTACAATAATAAACTTTCGGATAACAGGGCCAAATCATCTGCAGAATATATCAGAAAACGGATCACTAATCCTGAAAGAATATATGGTAAAGGTTATGGGGAAACGAAACTGGTCAACAGATGTGAATGTGAAGGAAGCAAGGTGGTGCCTTGTACGGAAGAAGAACACCAAATGAACAGAAGGACCGAATTTATAATAATTTCGGTAGGTGACGATAATACGGGAAAAACAGGTGAAATTAAAATCAATGGAACCGCTTACGAAATGGGTTCAAATGTGCCCGTACCCGGCGCTGAAGTGACATTAATGGATGAAAAAACGGAGGTGGTTGGCCGGACTTTTACCGATCAAAACGGAAAATATTCTTTTATAGCTGAATATGATAAAAATTATCAATTGAATGGCAAAAAGAATTCTTATGAAGATGGCAGCATTAGTGTGTCTACTTTTCATTTATGCAATGCCAGACAGAAAACTGCTGATATTAAGCTGAAAAAATCTTTTTCGGCGGTTCTCAAAATTCAGGTGACCGATGCGAAAACGAAACAGCCGCTGCAAGATGTGAATGTATTATTAAAGGATGTTAAATCAGATAAGTCGGAAAATTATAAAACCAACGAATTCGGCGAAATTGTCAAGAATCTCGATGATAAGAAAATATACGACAGTTTGTGCTATGAAATTACCCTCAGCAAAGATTCTTATATTACAAAAGTTATTCCTTACAAAAATATTGTTTCCAGATTTGGCGAAATATTGATTAAAGAAACGATAGGAAAAATTGAAGTTGGTGCAGATCTTGGAAAGATTTTCCAAATAAATCCTATTTATTTTGATCTTGGTAAGTATGATATCCGCCCCGATGCCGCCCTTGAACTGGATAAAATAGTGAATATCATGAATGAATATCAGGATATGGTCATAGAATTGGGTTCACATACCGACTGCCGCTCAAGTTTTGATTTTAATATTACACTTTCAAACAACAGGGCTAAGGCTTCAGCGTCCTATATCCAGAAACGGATTACGAATCCGCTTAGGATTTATGGCAAGGGTTATGGAGAAACCAAGCTTGTGAACAAGTGCGAATGTGAAGGAACCAGGGTAGTGCCTTGTACCGAAGAAGAACACCAGATGAACAGAAGAACCGAATTTATTATAATCTCATATTAGTTACAGGTTTTGCGCTGATTAAATGGTTCTCAAGTCAAAGGTTATTTCTTATCGAATGGGTAATGGGTGCTGCGTCAAAAATATTTGATCGCAGATAGATAGATAATAATTATATGTCGTCCGGTTGGTAAGGCGCAGGGTGGTGATGCGTTTCAATATATTTTATTTCATTTGACACCATGACGAATAAGCATTCAGTCCTGTGGCTGCTTTTATGATTTTTGCCGGGTTTTTGCCGGTGCAATATGAAAATAGTATGATATAACCATTCTGAAACCGGACAATCTTTGCGGATGAATATCCAACAGGTAACAGATAGTCTGAAAATGGTATGTCAATGACCTTTATCGTTATTTCAATTTCAATAAAAATCATGGCGAAGTGGGTCTTCAGCAGGTGGACAAATTGACTCATTTCATGGCCTTTCATGAGACACGCAGTTCTGAAAATGAAAAAATCCAGTATCTTTTTTCATCCTGTATCTTTTGCGTTCAGTTTTCGGGCAAAATAGCTTGTGTCTGAACGAAACCCCTTATTCTCCCACCCCGGCCCCAATATAGTCGGCAGGTTTCAATCTCATCACAGAAGCGGTTGAGCTTTTTTCTGCTTCGCAAGCCTCGAAACTAAACTTTAAGATTCAGACAATGGGTTTCTGCTCAAACACTAAAAAGAGGGCATTAAATTATTGCCCCGCAACGAATATGTATCAGGCACATTAGCCCGAAAGTATTCAACAGGGTTCACCAACCCCAATTGTGTAACTGCGGAACGCTGGTTTTGTAGGCCAATCCCTGTAAATTCAAAACTGAAGTTATAATTCTGGGTTTTAGGGAATAAAGCAATCTTTTAATACCATCACAATTTATGATCATTACCTTCCATAAAATTTTTGTCGGTCGTCGTTCTATTTCAACCACAGGTCTTTTAACCGCTAAAATCAGATCAATTAACCCCTGGAAATTGATGGTGTTGTATGCAGGTATTACATTAATTCATTAGTGGTGGTTGTATGATAAATGAATGTCACGTAACAAAAAAAATCAGGCTGCCTGATTTTCAGACAGCCTGATCTCAATAATTCAGGAATTTACATCCCTGTATAGAATCAGTGGACTAATTTCAAAACCAAACAATTTGATTTTTCTGATCCTGTAAACTCTAGCCTGAAAGTATACATTCCTGCCGGCAGGTTGTTTTGCGAAAATTCAACAGTATGTTTTCCGCTACTCTGAACTTCATTTACAAGTTCGTTCACTAATTCGCCTATAGCATTGTAAACTCTTACTTTCACATTTCCATTTTCGGGCAGGCTATAGGTTAACGTAGCAACATTAGTAAATGGATTGGGATATCCTGAGAATTCAAATCCGGCTTCAGTATCATCACCCTGTAAAAACACCTTGGGCATTGATAAGTATGCGTCTTCATTTTCTTCGCCATATTTATTTCCAATTACGCCTGTCCCGGAGAGAACAAAATCAAGCTCTCCCTTTTCTACTTTGTTAATCGAGCTGAAGCCCAACATGATCATTTCGTCGTCAGCAGCAACATCAAAATCGTTTGTCGTTGCATAAACAACCCTGATCACACCCCCTTCATCCGTCACCAGCAGATCATTATCTTCTGCAATTATTTCTTCGAGTGATGGATTGATCTTAACCATACCGTTCTTACCGTTGGTTTTTGGCATATAAGCGCTGACCAGCCTGTAATCATTACTCTGATAATTCAGCTCGAGCCCGAGAGCGGAGAATTCATTCATTTTGGAACTAATGCGCAATGGCACTTCAAAATATTTTGGATCGTTGATAGTGACATAATCATCAGCAACAGCAATGATATTTTCCGGTAAGGACTTGGCCATGCTCCATGTAGTTAATGAATCACGGTATTTAGTGCTCGATGCATTATAGTCACCATAACATATCGTTTTCAGGTCTATGCTCAGATTGGCGCCAGCAACGGTTAATGACGTATCAAGTTTTACCCAGTTGCCTTTGGGGAAGTTCTTGCTAATACTGTATGGAGCTCCGATCTTTGCCTTAATCCTGGAAATATCAATGGCATTGATTAATGAATTGTTATCCACATTAGCTGCCTTCCTGTACTTTGGATAAAAATTCCTTGAAGGATCGGACATGGTATCTGTGCCAATATAATATTTAATAATTGTCAGATCGATGGCATTTACATCATTACCCCATTGCATCGTGTCGACAGTATATTTATCATAGGATAATATATAATTTCCATCAGCAACATTATTGAATTGATAAACACCCGATGCGTCACTTGTATCACGTGCCAATTCATTACCAGATGAATAATCTTTCAATATCACGATAACATTATCAATATTATATTTTATGGAATTATATGTGGCGGGATTTGGAGCAGGAATACCATTATTTGCTTTGGCTGCATACTTTGTTTTGCCGCTTATGCTATGTCCGGCACCACAAAGATTAATCACAACGGCGCGATAAACTTCAATTGAAGGCCCGTCGCAACCATTGGCAGACACCTGAATGTTTACGTTTCCATAGTATCCGTTATTCCAGTGCATTACACCCAGGTTAGCATCAATCCATCCGGCATTGGTATCACTGATTGACCAGTTAAAACTATTTGAATATTGTGCCGTTGTGGAATAATAGGTCACTGTTGTATCATTTGTAAGCTGGCAAATGGGCTCAATTCCTGCAGAAACAGTTATAGGCGTAGGAATTCCAACCGGAGGTAATATGACCACATAAAAAGTATTGGTGGTAGCTACCCCGCAGTAATCGGTTACTACACAATAAAAATTAGCATCATTCTGAAGCAGGCCGGGATTATATGTACTCGTGGTAACTCCTGTCGAAATACCGTCTTTATGCCATAAATACGTGTACACTCCAGTCCCGCCATTACCTGTGGCGGTAAGTGTTCCCGGACTGGTTTTATCACAAATCTGCGAATTTCCTCCGCTTAAGGTAGCTGTTACAAAGGGATAAACAGTAATGTCTACAGTATCTGTAGTAATCGATCCACAAGACCCGGTAACTTCACAATAATATCCTGAACTTGAAGTAATATTACCCGGATTATAGGTGCTGTTTGTCGCATTGGTAATTATCGTAGCCGGTGTCTTATACCACTGGTAGGTGAAAACACCTGTGCCGCCGGTACCGGTTGCCGTGAAAGTACCCGGGTCTGAATTATAACAGATTGGTGACGTGCCACCACTGATGGTTGCATCGATATCGTTGGCAATAGTGACAGTTTTTGTTGCCGTATTGACACAAGCGCCAATAGATACAGAATATGTTATCAGAGATGTCCCTGCGGCAACTCCGGTGACAAGACCTGTTGAGGCATCTACTGTTGCTGTTGCCGGGTCACTACTTGTCCATGTTCCTCCAGTGCTGGTACTTGTCCAATTTTCAGAAGAACCGATACATATTGGCGTGTTTCCACTTAATGTCTGAAGAATAGGTTCTGTTATGGTCAGCATCTGAGTCGCAGTATTAGAACAGGCTCCTACAGTCACCGTATAGGTAACCACAGTCGATCCCGCCGCAACACCGGTAACCATACCACTGATCGGTTCAATAGTCGCAATTGAAGGATTGTCTGATGCCCATATTCCTCCTGTTGTCGTACTTGTCCAGATAGTGTTCGATCCTATGCATACCGGTGTTGTCCCGGAAATTATCTGAGGTATCGGATCTGTCACGGTTACAGATTGTGTTGCTGTATTTACGCATCCTCCGATAGTCAATGAATAACTAATAATACATGCACCTCCGGATACTCCGGTTACCAGACCCGATGAGGGATCAACTGTTGCCACTCCAATATTATCACTTGTCCATGTTCCGCCGTATGTGGAACTCGTCCATGTCGTTGTGGAACCGGCACAGATTTGCTGTAATCCGTTTATTGTCTGGGGGAAAGGAGCTGTTATCGTCGCTGTCTGTGTTGCTGTGTTTATACAACCTCCGACTGTTATTGAGTAAGTAATAACAGCACTGCCATCAGAAATGCCTGTAACAACACCGGATAAAGGATCTGCCGTGGCTACACCAGGAGTATCACTTGTCCAGATTCCTCCCTGGGTTGTTGAAGTCCAGGTTTCTGCAGAGCCGACACATATCATTGAAGTTCCTGTGATGGTTTGTGGTAGGGGATCTGTTATGGTAACGGTTTGGGCTGCAGTATTTACACAGCCACCAATTGTTATTGAATAAGTAATGACAGTCGTGCCTTCAGAAATACCGGTAACAACCCCGGTTGAGATGTCAACAGCGGCTACCCCGGGATTATCGCTTATCCACGTTCCGCCATAGGTTGTACTTGTCCATGTCGCCGATAATCCCGTGCATATTTGTTGTAAACCAGTTAAAGTCTGAGGCATTGGATCTGTTATGGTTACTGATTTTGTAGCTGTGTTAACACAACCGCCAACTGTCACTGAATAGGTAATAATTGCAGTACCATCAGAAATCCCTGTCACAACACCTGATAATGGGTCTACAGATGCTACACCGGGAGAATCACTTGTCCAGACTCCGCCAGATGTTGTTGCTGTCCAGGAATCAGTAGAACCAACACATAGCAATGTTGAACCCGTGATCGTCTGATCAATAGGAGCTGTAATGGTCACCGATTGAGTTGCTGAGTTAATACAACCTCCAATGGTAATTGAATAGGAAATAACAGCAGTACCGGAAGAAACACCAGTCACCAGACCGGTCGAAGCATCTATGGTTGCAACACCAGGGGCGTCAATGGTCCATGTTCCTCCGGTAGTTGTGCTTGTCCAGATTTCAGAAGATCCTAAACAAATCTGCTGATTACCGGTGATCGTCTGGGGAATAGGTGTAGATATCGTAACTGTTTGTGTAGCGGTATTTACGCATCCACCAACCGTTACGGAATACATTATGATTGCAGTACCATCAGAAATACCGGTCACTAAACCGGTCAAAGCATCCACGGTGGCAACACCGGGTGTATCACTCGACCATGTGCCACCAGTAGTCGTACTTGTCCATGTTTCAGATGAACCTACACAAATTAGAGACGTACCTGTTATCGTCTGATCCATTGGAACACTGATAGTTATTGATGCAGATGCCGTATTGGTACAACCGCCAACGGTAACAGTATAAGTAATTACAACATTCCCGTCTGAGAGATAATTTACTAAACCGCTTGACGGATCAATCGTTGCTAATCCAGGATCACTGCTCATCCAGGTTCCTCCCGAGGTGGTACTGGTTAAAACTTCCGTTAATCCGGTGCAAACCGGCGTTGTATAACCGGAAATCGTCTGAGGAATAGGATCAGATACAACAACGGTAACTGTTCCACACGATGATGAGCAAGAAGGATTATATGCCCTTGCATAGTAGGTTGTTGTCGTAACAGGCGTAACCGTAATGGAGTTTCCGGTTCCTATCAATGATCCGCCGCATGAACCTATGTACCAGTAAATAGTGGATCCTGGAACTGAAGCAGATAAATTTGTTGAACCGCTTCCGCAAATTGCTGGTGGTGACGCTACAGGTGTCGGTTCTGTCGTAGGATATATTACAACCGATGTCCCTGTATAGGCAGGCCCCCATCCGCAATTGTTTAATGCTCTGAAATAATAGGTGCCGGTAACTCCAACTACCTGCGAAGTGGAAGCATTAGCAGTGGACGTCCCGTCTCCTGTTGTACCTTGCCAATAAATGGTTCCATTGGTACCACCCGTAGCCGTTAGTGTTGCGCTGGTACAGAAAGTACCGCCACCTGTTACGGTCACGACGCCGGGAACATAATTAATGGTCACCGTAGCGCTACCCTGAGGACCCCATACACAGGAATTAAATGCCCTGAAATAATACGTCCCCGAAGCAGTCACCGTCTGTATTGTGGAAGGCGTTGCTGTGGAGGTTCCACCACTTGTGGTACCCTGCCAGTAAATCGTGCCTCCAGTACCTCCGGTTGCAGTAAGTGTTGCACTAGTGCAATAGGTTCCATCACCACTAACTGTCACAGCATCCGGTGCGCTGCTGATAGTGACCGTCACACTACCACAGCCTGAAGACCAGCAACCGGTAGTGGCATTAAATGCCCTTGCATAATAGGTGGTGGCCGAAGCAGGAGTAACAGTGAGCGGGCTTCCAGATCCAATCATTATACCACCGCAGGAACCTGTGAACCAATATATTGTTGTTCCAGGCACAGCTGCTGAAAGGCTTGATGAACCACCTGAACATATTACTGATGGTGTTGCCGAAGGAGATGGATCTGAAGGAAGTGTATTAATAGATATCATTGCACTGCCTTCCTGTCCCCAACCGCAATTGTTAAGTGCTCTGAAGTAATAAGTTCCTGCAGCAGAAACTACCTGCATAGTAGACGGTGTCGCTGTTGAGGTGCCGCCACTAGTAGTACCCTGCCAATATATAGTTCCATTTGTACCCCCAGTTGCAATTAATGGTGTACTTGTCCCACTGCATATTGACCCACCACCAAGAACATTAACCGGCTCGGGAACATAATTAATGGTCACTGTAGCGCTGCCCTGGGTTCCCCAAACACAGGAGTTATAAGCCCTGAAATAATAGGTTCCTGAAGCAGTTACGGTCTGAATCGTAGAAGGTGTAGCTGTGGAAGTGCCACCGCTTGTGGTACCCTGCCAGTAAATCACGCCACCGGTACCGCCGGTTGCCGTCAGCGTTGTGCTGGTACAATAGGTTCCATCGCCACTAACCGTTACAGCATCGGGAGCGCTGCTGATAGTAACCGTCAC
>DAOORA010000089.1:0-14061 GCA_035389045.1 Bacteroidales bacterium
ATTTCCTTTTCAAATGAAATTGTAAGATGATCCTATGCTATAAAATCGCTGACTGCGTCATGCAGGCAGGGATAAGAATCAGAAAGCAAATCACCTACCGGTGGCTGAGGCACCCGAAGCCACCGGCGGATTATCAATACGTCAAACCTGCCTGACTGCTTCATGCAGGCAGGGATAAGAATCAGAGAGCAACTCATCTACCGGTGGCTGAGGCACCCGAAGCCACCGACGGGAAACCATTACAAAATGGTGACTTCAACAGGCTAAGCCACAGGAGAATAGAAATATATGTAGGAATTATTTCCTGAGAAAACGAAAGAATAACTAAATTTGTGCCCATTTAATATGTATCATTACATATAAACATATCTACATTGGTTATGCATCGAATTACGTTATTTACAAAGAAATATCCTAAATATCCGACTATGAGAAAATTCTGTTTCATTTTACCTTTTTTATTGCTCTGTGCAGGCGCAACTGCCCAGCAGTCCACGATAAAAGGAAAAATAATCAATACCAAGACGAGAGAAACACTTCCCGGTGTCAATATTATCCTGGATTCAGTAAGCGGCTTCGTATCCGACACCGACGGGAATTATTCGTTTACCACCAAGCCCGGCAAAACAAAACTGACATTTTCTTTCATCGGTTATACTCCTGAAACCCGGACCATCATGCTAAATCCGGGACAATCCCTCACGCTGAATGTGTCCATGTCCGAACAGACGCTCATCATTGACGGCATCGTTGTCAGTGCCGGCAAGTTCGAGCAGCGTATCTCAGATGTTACGGTTTCCATGGATGTGATCAAACCCGAGCAGATTGAAAATCATAATACCAACGACGTGACGGAAATACTGAATAAGGTTCCCGGCGTCGACATCATTGCAAGCCAGCCAAGCATCCGGGGCGGAAGCGGTTACAGTTACGGTACCGGCAACCGGGTACTTGTAATGGTGGATGATCTGCCTATCTTATCGCCTGACGCCGGTGATGCCAAATGGAATTTTATCCCTATTGAAAACATCTCTCAGATAGAAGTTCTGAAAGGTGCATCTTCAGCATTGTTTGGTTCTTCAGCTCTTAATGGCGTTATTAATGTCCGGACAGCTTTCCCTACCGATAAACCCAAAACCAAAATACTTTTTAACTCAGGGATTTATATGAATCCCAAACGGAAAGAACTGATCTGGTGGGGCGACCGTAAGCCATGGTACATGTTTATGGTTGATGAACAACCATGGTTCTCCGGATTAGACCTGCTTCATTCACGCAAGATAAAAAACCTTGATCTGGTGATAGGCGCCAATGGCTTTACAAATCAGGACTTCAAACAATTTACAAGGGAATTGCGCGGACGTGCCAACCTGAACCTACGTTACAGGCCAAAAAAAGTCGAAGGACTATCATTCGGGGTGAATACAAATTTTATGTATGTGAAAGGTTCCGAATTCTTCTTTTGGCAAAATGCCGATTCGGGCGCATGGAGGCCCAATCCGAATACGTTAAACCCGACAAAGGGATATCGGCTGAACACGGACCCCTATGTGGTTTATTTCGATAAGAAAGGAAGCCGTTATAGTTTAAAAACAAGATATTTCAGATCCGTTAATTTTTTCTCGGACACCTCGGATAAAAATAATACCGCCGACCTGTTCTTTGGTGACTTCCAATATCAGAAAAGCATTAAAAATAAGGTGAATTTTACAGCGGGAATCTCAGGCTCCTACAACATGAGTTCTGCTGCATTATTCGGAAACCACCTCGGAATCAACCTGTCGGTTTACAGTCAGTTTGATGCGACATTCTGGAAGAAACTTTCTATTTCTCTCGGCATAAGGGGCGAATATTACCGCCTTGATGATAATGATGCTGTTTCTTCGTTTGATATTATTACTTCAAAAGACACCATAATCCTGCCTGTCAGGCCTGTAATAAGAGCAGGTGTAAATTACCAGGCAACAAAGTATACCTTTATCAGGGCCTCCTACGGACAGGGATACCGGTTTCCTTCTATTGCCGAACGATATGTTCATACCAGCATCGGAGGAATGAATATTTTCCCCAACACAGACCTGAAACCGGAAACCGGCTGGAATGCCGAACTGGGCGTAAAACAAGGATTCAAGGTAGGTTCGTGGAATGGTTTTGCCGATATTGCAGGTTTCTGGACCGAATATAAGAATATGGTGGAATTTACTTTTGGGGTTTACAAACCCGATACGGCCTTATACCCCACCCTCCGGGATATCGGATTCAAATCTATTAATGTCGGCCATGCACTCATTACCGGAGTTGATATTTCAATAGGCGCTGAAGGAAAAATATGGGAATTCCCCGCATCATTTGCAGTGGGATATACCTATACCAACCCGGTAGACCTGAACTATGACCCATCTGTTGACACCAACGGAACTGCTGACAGCCGGGTGTTAAAATACAGATATTATCATTCCGTAAAGGCAAATATGGAAATATCATTCAACAGAATACAGGCAGGTGTTGATGTACAATATACCAGTAACATGATCAATATTGATAAAATATTCGGAGAGGAACTCATTCCGGGTATTCCCAGTACATCCATCATGCCGGGTTTGAACGAGTACCGTGAAAAACACAATAAAGGCTATTTTGTGATGAATATCCGCGGATCGTTCGATATTACGGAAAAAATGAAAATCGGGCTTATCGTTAAAAACCTTCTCAACAACGAATACATGGCACGCCCCGGCATCATTGAAGCTCCGCGCAACATTGCAGTTCAGTACTCATTGACCTTATAATTTTTATTTTTTGCTGGGTATCATGTGATTTTTAGAACTGTTATGAACATACATTAGTATTTAATAATATGAGTAACGAAAACAAATCAATTCACGAATTTGATTTTAACCTGATCTGCGAATATTTTTCCTTTATGAAACGCCAGGGGCCGGGCAGTGAAGAAGCCACCCTTAAAGCGCTCGGATTTATTGCAAACCTGACCGCCGGATCGCACATTGCCGACATTGGCTGCGGAACCGGATGCCCGACCATGGTGCTTGCACAGCACACTCCCGGTCGTATCACGGGAATAGACCTGTTTCCCGTATTCATAGATTTGTTTAATGAAAACGCCCGTAAGCTGAATGTGCAGGACAGGGTAAAAGGGGTCACCGGCTCCATGGACAACCTTCCCTTTCAGAACGAAGAACTGGATCTTGTCTGGTCAGAAGGAGCCATATATAATATCGGCTATGAACGGGGACTGAACGAATGGAAAAGGTTCCTTAAAAAGGGCGGTTATATTGCCCTCACAGAAGCATCGTGGTTCACAGATGAGAGGCCAGACGAAATCAATGCCTTCTGGAATGAGGCTTATCCGGAGATAAACACCATCCCGCAAAAGATTGCCCAGATGCAACACGCCGGTTATATACCGGTGGCGCACTTTATCCTGCCCGAAAACTGCTGGATTGAGCATTTCTATAACCTGCAGGTTAAAGCCCAGGAAGCTTTTCTAAAAAAACATGAAGGCAATAAGGCTGCCGAAGAACTGGTAGCTAACGAAAGGCACGAAGCCAGCTTGTATCTAAAATACAAAGAGTACTATGGCTATGTGTTTTATATAGGGCAAAAACAATAACCGTGTCCACAGAGTGGATTTTCCCCATACGGAAATTTTGTGATAAAGGCTGAAACGCTTATAATTTATTGATCTTCCGCCACAACAAGAAATTTACGTACCTCCAGACAAAATATCTGAGTCTTGAATTACCATTTTCAGAAAAAATCATATTCCAGTTTTTGAGCAATTTACCTGAATCAGCAAACTTTTCCGTGTCAAAAGATGCCAGCTCATGTATGATGTTTTTCACCTTTTTTTCTGATTGCACCAGCCACATGTCCTGTGGCGTGGCAAAACCCAATTTGTCGGATCGTCTGTAAATTGTTTCAGGCAATACGTCATACATGGCCTCACGTAATAAGAATTTGCTACGCCCTTTATGTATCTTGTACACCGAAGGCACTGAGAAAACATATTCGATCAGGTCAATATCGTCGGCAAAAGGTGTGCGCGACTCCACGGAATATTGCATCGAACAACGGTCTTCCCAGCGTAACAGGTGGCGCAGGTACCCGTTGGTGAAATATTCGAACAAGGCGGAATTCAGGGTCCTGCCTGTTCCATCCGGCTTTTCCGCTGCCGGCTTTGCAGTGTCCGTCAGATCATTGTTTAGATATTCCAGCTCTTTGTGATGATTTTTAATAAACGCATGCCACACTGAATGGGGCATGATGCCGCTTAGTATCACCTTGGCCAGCGAACGTATCAATGTATTGAAATCCAGGGGAGAACTCTTCATGCAGGCAATTTCTGCACCCAACTGATACAGCCTGAAGCGGCGGAGCAACCCGGCATAATAAGAGATAAAAAATGGCACATATCCTGCAAAAAGCTCATCCCCGCCCTGACCGTCCATGAGTATGGTAATATTATTTTCCCGGGCTAATTTCATCACGGAACTTTGTGCATAGGTGCTGGTAGAAAACAAAGGTGCATCCTGGTAATAAATGATATTTTCAAGCTCATCGAAAAGGTCCTCGGCATGGCAACGGCAGGTATGCCAGTTCAGATCATGTTTTTTGACAACCTGCTCAGCCCAGTGCAGTTCATTTATGGACTTTTCATCACAGTCAGCCGTAAACGCATGAAGCTTGCCTGAAAGCTGACGCAGAGGGTTCCGGGCGTTAATTTTTTGCGAAACACCGATAATGCTGCTGCTGTCAATGCCACCGCTCAGACAAAAACCAACATTGACGTCGGAACGAAGCCTCAGTGTCACCGCACGTTCAATTTTTTCTTTAACCTGATGAATAATCTTTTGAGAATCAGCGGTATCGAAGCGTCCAGAACTTGTATTATATTCCAGGTTATAATACCTGGTGATCTCCATTTGGTTGGTGTTCAGGTCGTAGATCATATAATGCGAGGGTAAAAGCTCCCTGATATCCGTATAAAGGCCATCTTCAGTACGCTCTACCCTGCTGTGCATAAGATAATCAAATACCGCTGCGGGGTTGACACTCACACCGGAAGACAACTGCAACAACGCTTTTTGTTCGGAGGCAAAAGCAAAAAACCGTTTTGAGTTGATATAATAAAAAGGCTTTACCCCGAAACGGTCGCGACACCCAATCAGACAGGCCGACTCCGTGTCATACAGAACAAACGACCACATGCCGTTAAGTTTGCTGAGAAAATCCAGTCCCCAATGCTCATAGGCACGCAGCAACACCTCCACATCGCTTGAGGATTTGAATTGAACGGACTTGCTTTCAAGTTCTTCACGGATCTCCCAATAATTGTATATCTCGCCATTGAACACCACCCATACCGTTTTGCTGTCGTTACACATGGGCTGATGCCCGGCAGGAGAAAGGTCAATGACCGCAAGCCGCCGGTGCGCCAATCCCAGAAACTGTCCCCCGGGAACCGTTTCAATGTTGTCCTGTACCGCATAGGAAAGGTTCATATCCCAGGCCCCCTGCTGAGTGTCTTTGCCTCCACAGACATAAGTATTGTTATTGCCGAAACACACATACCCCTCGTCATCAGGGCCACGGTGGCGGAGTTTATCAGCCATTTTATGCAACGAGGCCGTGACCTCCGGCGCAGAAGGTTCAATTTTCAGTATACCGGCAATACCGCACATAAGCCTCGTTATTTGTCGTTAGCTTTATCCTGAAGCAAAGGTACAAACCGGAATGTGCCGTGTTCTTTTATGGTAACTTCCCCTTTTTCATTCCTGGTGACCGTGATCATATTCTGTATATCACCCGCGCCCACAGGGATAACCATGATGCCTCCATTTTTCAGCTGTCCGAGCAGCATTTCGGGAATACTGGGCGCACCCGCAGTAACAATGATCTTATCAAAAGGAGCAAAAGCTGGCAGTCCCAGGTATCCGTCACCATAGAAAAACTTCGGGTTATAACCGATAGCAGGTAATAATAGTTTGGTTTTCAGATAAAGGCTTTTCTGCCGCTCAATAGTATAAACAACAGCGCCCATCTCAAGCAGGACACAAGCCTGATAACCGGAGCCTGTACCAACCTCCAGTATTTTATCCCGTTTTTTTACCTGTAACAATTCCGTCTGAAAGGCAACCGTATAGGGCTGTGATATCGTCTGACCGGCACCTATGGGAAAAGGCTTATCTTCATATGCATGATTCTGGAAGGTGGAATCCAGAAACAAATGCCGGGGAATATTGTTAATAGCGTCCAGGACACCCTGATCAGAAATTCCTTTTTTCTTTATGGTTTCAACAAGCAGGTTTCTTAACCCTTTATGTTTATAAGAATCGACCATCTGTATCTATGTTAATCTTTTTCAGCATTTTATCAAGCACAACATAGGTTGTAAACCTGTTAATTTTTAACGCTAAAATAATCAAATCTCACGTATAAAAAATTTAATTTTGCGAAAAATACCAACGCACATGTTAACAATAGGAGTATTAGGAGCAGGACATCTTGGAAAGATCCACCTGAAATGTCTGTCGCAAATCGAAAATATAAAACTGGCCGGATTTTATGACCAGGACGCTGCAGTCGTCAAACAGGTTGAAGAAGAATTCGGCATCAGGGCATTCCAATCTGTGGACGACCTTGTTGCTTCCGTAGGTGTTGTAGATATTGTAACCCCTACCCTTTCGCATTTTGAGTGCGCCTCCAAAGCCATGAAATCGGCAAAGCATGTTTTCATCGAAAAGCCACTGGTGACCACCCTGGAGGAAGCCAGGCAGCTGATCTCCATTTCCAATGAAGCAGGCGTAAAAGTCCAGGTGGGTCATGTAGAGCGTTTTAATCCGGCCTATATTGCCGCAGCTCCCTATCTGCACCAGCCGATGTTTATTGAGACACACCGTCTGGCGCTCTTCAACCCCAGAGGTACAGATGTTCCGGTTATTCTAGATCTGATGATCCATGATATCGATATCGTCCTGAGTATTGTAAAATCAAACATCAAAAAAATCAGCGCCAGCGGGGTGCCTATTGTGAGCGATACCCCCGATATCGCTAACGCACGGCTCGAATTCGACAACGGTTGTGTGGCCAACCTTACCGCCAGCCGTTTATCAATGAAAAATATGCGTAAAACCCGCGTCTTTCAGCCCGACGCATACATAGCCATTGATTTCCTTAAACAAAACACCGAAATAATCAGACTTAAAAATATCACAGATGAAAGCGAAATAGGACCCCTTGACATGATCATCGAACCGGGTCACGGCAAAGGGAAAAAACAGATTTTCTTTGAAAAACCTGAAATCGTTCCTATCAATGCCATCAAAACCGAACTGGAGACTTTTTTCAACTCCATAATCAACAATACCGACACGGCAGTAAACATTATCGACGGATATAAAGCTCTTGATACGGCCTATAAAATCATTGAAAAAATCAATATCCCGGATTAAATTATACTTTCAGACAATAAATCAGAAATATTCTCGTTAACCCTGTGAATTTTATATACGAATGGGGAAAATTTACGTATCCGGATTACAAAATTTCAGGTTGGTTTTTGCAGGAATAATCATCATGATTTCCCTGGCATCATGCAAAAAAAATGATCTCGTCCCCGCCTATATTCATATTGAAAAAATTGATCTGTCGACGGTTTACGAGTTTGATGGCACCAACTCCCACAAGATCACGGATGCATGGGTTTATATTGATGGTGATCTTCAGGGTGTCTACGAATTACCCGCTACTTTTCCGGTGCTGGCAACCGGCGGACACAGAATCACGGTGCGTCCCGGAATAAAACTCAATGGCATTGCCATGACCAGGGCTTATTATCCTTTTTATCAACCTTATGAAACAATGGTTGACCTTACAGAAAAACAAACAGACACCATACACCCTGTTGTTGTGTATTATGCAAACAAAATTCAATGGATCGAAGATTTTGAAACAGCAGGCATTACTATGATGAAATTTGGCGACAGCGACACCACTTTTATTCAGACACACGACAGCACAATGATTTTCGAAGGTGCGAGTTCCGGAATTGCCCGACTCGATGCAACATACAATCATGTAATCAGTGTTTCTAGTGAGATTTTTGACATTCCACAAAATCAATCTGCCGTTTTCCTTGAACTCAACTATAAAACACAAACCACACTGACTGTCGGCTTGTATGCCCTGTTATCCACCGGCATGAACGAGCGCATTGTAACCATGTACATCAATCCCAACAAGAGCTGGAATAAAATATATGTCAACATGACGCCTACGGCAAATAATAACTCTAATGCCACCGGGTTCAGGGTGTTTATTGAAGCTTATAAACCAGACAGTCTGGCAACTGCAGAAATTCTGCTCGATAACTTAAAACTGCTCTATACCGAATGAACGAAATGAATCGAAAAACCGAGGTGCTCAAGTATGTTGTTGCTGATGTTGGATCTGCAGCAATGGCCTGGATTTTGTTTTTCATTTTCCGGAAATATCATATTGACTCCAACGTATTTGATAATCCTGTTCTGGTCTTTGGCGATAAGAAACTTTATATCGGCCTGGCTTTTATTATGGTTTTCTGGTTCCTGCTATATTACATTACCGGCACTTATCAGAAAATCTTCAGAAAATCACGCTTAAAAGAACTGGGGCAGACTTTTATGATCTCCATCATTGGGATGATCGTCATTTTTTTTCTTTTCATCCTTGACGACAAAGTTGTTTCATACACCAATTATTACCTGTATTTTCTTGTAATATTTATTTTGCATTTTACCCTTACGTGCACCTGGCGTCTGATATTCTCGTCACAAACGGCTTATAAAATTCATCATAAAATCATTGGATTCAACACCTTGCTTATCGGAAGCAACGGCAATGCCGTGGCCATTTACAACGAAATTGAGAACCAATGGAAATCGTCGGGAAATAAATTCGTAGGATTTGTGGATGTTCATAACGGAAACCGGCATCCCATGGAGAAGTTGCTTCCGCACCTGGGTAATTATAAAAACCTGAAAAGTATCATTTCAGATTATGAAATAGAAGAAGTGATCATCGCTATTGATAAAGAAGAACATGCTTTTATTGAGCAGATTATTTCCCTGCTTGAGGACATGCACGTTGTGATCAAGATCATCCCCGACATGAAAGACTTCCTGCTCGGAAGCGTAAAAATGACCTCTATTTTTCATGCCCCGCTGATACAGATATCTCCGGAACTCATGCCGGCCTGGCAGCGGAATATCAAACGTTTTTTTGATGTAGCCGGATCGTTGTGCGCCATGTCTGTTCTGCTGCCTGTTTATCTGCTGGTTGCTTTAGGGGTAAAACTGTCATCAAAAGGCCCGGTTTTTTACTCTCATGAACGCATCGGACTGCATGGGAAACCGTTCACTATGTATAAATTCCGTTCGATGTACGTTGATGCAGAGAAAGACGGCCCGCAGCTTTCGAGTAAAAACGATCACCGTATCACGCCTTTCGGACGTTTCATGCGAAAAGTCCGCCTGGATGAAATCCCACAGTTTTATAATGTACTTAAAGGAAATATGTCCATCGTAGGACCACGTCCCGAAAGACTTTACTATATCAATCAGATCGTGCAAAAAGCGCCTCACTACAAGCTGTTACATAAAGTAAAACCAGGCATCACCTCATGGGGGCAGGTAAAATACGGATATGCAGAAACCGTCGACCAGATGATTGAACGACTGAAATTCGATGTCTTATATATTGAAAACATGTCTCTGGCGGTTGATTTCAAAATCATGATCTATACTGCACTGATCATAATTCAGGGGCGCGGAAAATAGCTATAACTCTCCGTTCTCGATCATGACCACGATCTGTTCTATATCCTTGTCCTTACCCAGCGGGTCGTAAGTGGTTTTCAGATTATACCCGAAAAAACGTCCAAAAGCCTGATACATGGATGCCACAATACCTCCCCGAAACTCTTTTATGATTTCAAAGGATGAAGATCCGGTTTCACGGTCTACCAGTTTTATCAGTATCTCTCCCTGCAGTTCGTTCATATTTTTGATATCGTCTTCAAACTGTGCGACCAGTTCGTCTTCTGCTTGTTTCATCAGCCGTTTCTTTTCCTTTTTACTTGTCGCCTGATTGATGATATAATTAAACTCCAGTACTTTTACGCTGACAATTTTTGAATAGGGATAAACTTTTTTGACATGATAAACCAGCTTTGAAAACCGCAGGGCTTCATATTTATTTGCAAAAATCACCGGACCGAAGATCTTGACCTCATTCAGAGCTATAATAGGCAAGGTATCACCGTTTACGATGATCGCACGTGTTACAATGCTGCTGGTATCCTGAGCAGAGACAGAAAAAAAACTTTTAAATAAAACAGATAATAACAGCAAAACAAATTTTTTCATCATATGAATATCTGGGTAATCCTATTTCAATTTTTATGCCAGTATCCCTGTCAGATAAAACGCCGGATAAACCGAAGTTTATGAGTATAACAATGAAGTTCATTATTAAAAATCCCTTCATGGTCAATTTCATCGATACGCACCTTTCCTGATGCATGAATAATTTTCTGATTAAATAAAATAATACCCGTATGAATAATATTGTTTTCAGAGTTTTCAAAAAAAGCAAGGTCTCCCGGCATAGCTTCCGAAATAAAATCGATGTTTTTACCCTGCACTGCCTGTTGGGCTGCATCGCGGGCAATGTGAATACCGCATAATTTCATTACCATTTGTGTAAGACCCGAGCAGTCTATTCCAAAAGGTGATCTGCCACCCCAAAAATAAGGAGCATTCAGATACTGTCTGGCATATTCCGTGATAACGGTTCCGGTAATCTTTTTCTGGCTGCCGGTATAATCCGATTCAAAAATATATTCATTACCGGCTATAGTCAATGTATTTCCGGCGATGGCAGGCAGGCTGCTTCCCATCACTACGGGAAAAAAGAGGTTCAGGGTTTTATTACAGATCAGTTGTACCACATCCGTAACAACAGCCGTGTTATTACTGTTCATGCTGCTGAATTCATCATCCGTTAAAAAACAGCATTGTTTTTTATCAATCCATCCCTCATAAGAATCAGAAACAGTCATTATTTTCATCCAGGAGTCGAAAGTTTCAGTCACCTGAAACAATTCTCCGAACAACAACTGAGAAACCTGCTCCGCAATATCGGAAGGCCCGGAACGGACAGGAACCACACTTAAAATACAGATACCTTGTGACATCATTTTTTTTAGCAAAATAAGGGATTTTTTATGAAAGTATCGTATTTTTTATAAGGTGAGTGCCCTGTTCAGAAAATCATTCAGCGGTTTCATCTCCCTGAAAACCTTCACCGCATAGCTGATAAGTTCTTTCTCACTAAAGGCCGTGGGTTGGTAAAAATGATTGACATAATAATCTTTGAGTTTGAGGTATTCTCCGCCCTGAAAACCGTTTGGAAATCCGGTCGGAAGCCTTTGTAATTTGTCTCCGGTCACATCCCCGAATAAATCGCAAAACTTCTTCGCCGAAATGATCTTTGTGAATTCATCAAAATTATAATATATTTCCTGGCGTATTGATTTCAGCACGTCGGGCGGAGGCATGTATATCCCTCCCGACAAAAAGCAATTTCCCGGTTCCAGATGAAAATAATAACCCGCAGAGGGCGTCTTTTTCCCATTCTTATTAAAATATGCACCAAAATTTGTCTTGTATGGAGCTTTATCTTTTGAGAATCGCACATCCCTGAATATCCTGAAAATACATTCTCGGGGGTTGAGCGTTCTGATATCTTCATCAAAAGCCGCAATTTCCCGGTGCAATGAAGTCATTAATACAATGAAATCATTCCTTGCCGCTTCATATTTTGATTTATTGTCAGCAAACCACTGCCGGTTATTATTCCCGGAAATCTCAGTCAAAAATTTTAAAATTCTATCTGTCATATTAGTAATCCATTATTATATTTACAAAATTATTTATTATCTTTACAAACTATAATTAAAATTGTAATTAATTTTTATATTAGATAAAAAAATAACTTTGTATGCAAGTGAAAAACCTTCATATTACGTTATAATTAATAAAAATTAAATTATAGGGTATGTTACATTATAAAAAATTCTTTCTTACTGCTTTTTTACTTTTCACCATACACCATTTCAACTTTGCCCAAAACAGTAATATCTTTAACATAAATACGGACACAGACGAATTGACATCAGTCAGGGTGCAGGTATATTTTTACCTGGGATTATTTCAGGATTCTATTGTTCACCTTGTATGGGAAAATTATGATCAGAATAATATCAGGCAGGTTGTGGTAGAATCGAGCAACGATGGAATAAACTTCACACGATGTTCGGGTGCATTTATCGCAAACCTTTTTGACATTCATATTTTAAATTACCCTAAGGAGCTTGAGTATAACAGCACTGTATTGAAATCAAGTGAAAGCGGCAATACCCGATTCATTTACAATGACGTAGTGCCTCATGCAGATTTCAAACTTCAGGCCAGGTGGTACCGTATAAAAATGCATACTAACACAGGGCTGATCTACACTTCACAAACCGTATGCACCAATGACCAGCCCGGTATGATGCCAACAAAAACCAAAGAAATCCCAAACGAAAAAATTCTGAACAATCATTCAGAATATACCTGGGTTCCCGGTCAAAAAGCGGGTTGTTCACCTGTACAGACGCCTCCGGCGGGTTCTACTCCAACCGGGAATACGCAGACTTTTTACGGAGATTGTTGTTCCTGGGTCGAAACCCAGTACCAGGGAGCAAGTGCAGTATTAACTGATTGCGGGGGTGATAGTTACGCCTGGTGCTGCAACAATGTTCCGGGAGCTGCCGCCTGTGCTTCAGGTTATGTTTCCGACCCATGCTGTGTCCATTATTGCAATGAGTATAATTCATGCAGTTGTCACCCCTGGGAGTGCTGCGCATCATCCACAGTGAACACATGGGTTGTCACACAGTCATCTTCCTATCCACCTATCACGGTATCGGTATCAGCATCACCTTCCAGTATCTGTGTCGGACAATGTGCTAATCTGTCAGCATCGGGAGCATCCAGTTATACCTGGGTCGG
Source organism: Bacteroidales bacterium (assembly GCA_035389045.1). Taxonomy (GTDB): domain Bacteria; phylum Bacteroidota; class Bacteroidia; order Bacteroidales; family CAIWKO01; genus CAIWKO01. Next base: position 13,116 of record DAOORA010000089.1, read on the forward strand.
CGGCAATTTGCCCGGATCATCATCCACAGGGGCAAACATCAGCGTGTGTCCTACAACAACTACAACTTATACCGTTACCGGTACCGACTCGCATAACTGCACAAACACCGCCTCTGTAACGATTACATTAAATCCGCCAACCATCTCCGGGACTTTGAGTTTGTGCATCAGTGCCACAACCCAACTCACAGGTTCGGGGACTCCGGCCACTTCCAATCCCTGGATTTCAACCAATACCGGCATTGCATCCGTGAATAATTCCGGACTGGTCACCGGTATTTCTGCCGGAACCAGTAACATTACCTACACGAACAATTTCGGATGCACCAATAGTGCGACCGTCACGGTAAAACCCACCCCTACGGTTACTGTACCGGCAAATATAACTGTATGCAGCGGAGCGGATGTTACAGGCGCCATGTTCACCAGCAACCCGCCAGGAGGTACATATACGTGGTCCAACACTAATGCCGCCATAGGATTAGCGGCAGGGGGAACCGGTAATGTACCGTCATTTAACGCCACCAATACGGGAACCGCGCCTATCTCAGGAATTATTACGGTGACACCAACGGTGAACAGTTGCATCGGGACACCTTCATCATACACTATTACCGTCAACCCAACCCCGTCAGTTGTTGTTCCGTCGGATATCACGGTTTGTAATGGCTCCAGTGTTTCCGGAACCAACTTTACAAGCCCCACTTCCGGTGCTATCTTTGTATGGACAAACAGCAATACCGACATCGGCCTGACAGGTGCCGGAACCGGTAATATTCCTTTATTCACCGCAACAAATACAGGCAGCGACCCTATTTCGGCCACCATCACCGTTGTGCCTTCAGCCAACAGTTGCCCGGGCACCTCATTATCTTACACCGTTACAGTGAACCCCACGCCAATGGTGATTGTTCCTGCTGATACCACCATTTGTGACGGTACCGTC
>DAOORA010000090.1:0-13997 GCA_035389045.1 Bacteroidales bacterium
AAAAATATCTCTTCAAACCACTATCAATGCTACAAATTTAAAAGTAACTTCCGTTCATAAAAAACAGCCAAATTTTTTTTTAAAAATATAAAAAATATCTGTATGAATAACTATTTTAAAAAAATTACCGATCCGTTAACTGATCATATTGAACTAACAATTATACCCTAAATCTGTCAACTTTGTTGCAGATATCGGCAAGTTTCAGGGAGGCACTATTATTTACCCGTGTCAGTTATAAGCCCATTTAAGGAAAACTGCGCCCCAGGTAAATCCGGCGCCAAAAGCAACCAGTACAACATTATCGCCTTTTTTCAGCTCGTTTTCCCGTTCCCATAAACATAAAGGGATAGATGCCGAAGTGGTGTTGCCGAATTTATCAATATTTACCATGGCTTTTTTTGCATCTATTCCGATACGCCGGACCGTTGCATCAATAATCCTTCGGTTTGCCTGATGCGGAACAAGCCATTCAAGGCTTTCGGCGGTCAGGTTGTTACGCTGCAAAATTTTTTCTGCTGCCTCCGCCATTTTCACCACAGCCACCTTAAAAACCGTTTGTCCTTCCTGATAGATAAAATGTTCATGGGCTTCAATGGTCTTATGGCTTGCGGGCTTTAAAGAACCGCCTGCCTTTTGATGAAGATAGGATCGTCCGCTACCATCCGTACCCATGACGGCATCAATGATGCCCAGCCCGTCGCTGGCCGGCTCGAGAAGCACAGCACCAGCGCCGTCGCCAAAAATGATACATGTTGACCGGTCGGTATAATCCACAATGGATGTCATTTTTTCTGCACCGACGACAATTACTTTTTTATAGTGCCCGGTTTCCACATATTTTGAGGCCGTAACCAGGGCATAAACAAAACCGGAACAACCCGCATTAAGATCAAAGCTGAAAGCATTTCTTATTCCGGTTTTGTCGCAGATGATATTTGCCGTAGCCGGAAACTGCATGTCGGGCGTTACTGTGGCACACACCAGCAAATCTATATCCGACGGCTTATTTCCTGTTTTCTCTAATAAAAGTTTTACGGCTTCAGCCCCCATGTCGGAAGAAGCCTTACCGTCTTCATTCAGTATACGCCGCTCATTGATACCTGTTCGGGTTCGTATCCATTCTTCGCTGGTATCAACAATTTTTTCGAGTTCAGCATTGGTTAAAATATAATCCGGCACATAACCACTAACACCAGTTATTGCAGCCCTGATCTTAGTCATCATATTCAGCTTATATTATTAACTTATTTTTTCTTTTCTGCTTTTTCTGTTTTTTCCAATGCTGGTTTTCCCTTGTAATAGCCGCATTCCGGGCATACCCTATGATAAAGGACCGGCGCTCCGCAATTGGAACAGATGGTCATGGTAACGTCTGCGGCTTTGATACTTGATCTTCTTTTCAGGGTTCTGGTCTTAGAGAACCTTCGTGTTGGATGTGGCATATAATTAGTTTTTTAATGTTAGTTTCTTTAATTCATCCCAACGGGGATCGATACTTTTATGATTAGCCAGGTCGTTGAGTTTTTTTAATATCTCAGGATTACACTTGCTGTTACCATCGTCATCCTCAGGGTGTACTCTGCGCTGAGGCAAGATTAACACAATGCTTTCGTAAATATATTGACTCAGGTTTATCCTGTTCTCGTGAGCAGGTAATATGATAATATCGTCTGTTACTTCATCATCTTCGCTGCCGAATTTTATAATCAGCCGTTCATTACCGGAAACAGGCTGGTCATATTCTTCAAGGCAACGGTCACATTCGCAGACTATATAACCCGTAAAACCAAATTTCAGCTCAAGTATACCCGCCATCTTGCTCAATTCAACCCGAACCAGAATATTACAATTATTAATCTCCTGGTAATCCAACTCACGAAAAAAATCTCCGGTAACAGAATACTCAAACTGATGTATACCGTCGCTCAGTCCCGAAAACACCAAGTTGTACTGATCCAAATAACTCACGTTCTGTAAAAAATAAAAGTTTGCAAAGTTATAAATTTTTTTAATAACAAAAACTTTTTGACAAAAATGACCGTCAAATCAATAGTTTTTAGCTACTTAGTGTTTTGCAAAAACGGGTTTTCCGGCAAACTCTTTTTAGTGTCTGTCTTTAAAATCAGAGTTTGAACCAGAATGTTCGAGTTCGAGGCTTTCGTAGTCTTGAAAATCAAGGAGTTTACTATGGTAAACGACTGTTTTCAAGACAAGATTAACGAAGAAATCGGACATTATGGGCAAACTCTATTTAAAGGCTTTTTCGGGCAGTCCATCTCCTTTCATGGCCAGCCGGCTGAAATAATCAGGTACTTTCTTACCGCAAAGTTCGTCCACGTAGAGTTTTGCCAAATACTGGCCGAGCATAAACCCTTGTCCGCGTAAGCCCAGAAACAAGCCAAGCTCCGTATCGATGATCATCCGTGGTTCGACATAATATCCTGCCCATACCGCCTGGAATCCCACCGAAGAAAGCTGGGGAATCCAATCAATGAAGATTTCCGTTGCGATCTCAAAGAAATCCTGAGAATTGATTTTTACATTTTTATCGGCCTGCTGGGGATCTACGGCAGGAGATGCACAACCAATGATCTGTCCGGTTTCTGCAAGCTGCTGACCATATACCGCTACAAATCCATTATAGCGGCGACGGTCAATAAGCATATCGAGAGGATTCCCTCTAAGCCCCATCATAGGAAGTCTCCGCGTAATAAATGCCTGATGTTTAACAGGATACAGCCCTGTTTCTATTCCAAGCATTTTGGCAAATTTTTCACCTCCAAAGCCTAAAGCATTGATAAACACCTCGGTATGATACTCTACGTATTTTTGTTCGTGGTTACGGACTAATATTTTATAAGTATTCCCGTCTTTTCTGAGACTAACCATCTGGCAATCTTCCAGTATGGTACCTCCATTATTTATTCCTATCCGCCGGATCAGGTCGATAACACGGCCCGGAGTAGCCTGCCAGCAATTTTCAGAGACCTGGGCGGCAAGGTATTTATTAAGGCCGGGATTAATATAAGGAGAAATAATTTTTGCAAAGTCTCTTGGATCAACCATAATGGCATCTGACCACGACAACGAATCTACAAGAGCTTTGTACATTTCCTCGTCGTGGGCAAAGGTTACATAACGTGTCCGATGGTAGTCTATATTTTTTATTTTCTGCAAGTCTTTAAAAATCTGCAGGTTGTGTTGTGCTATATCGGCTATTTCAGGCAAACTGAATGCCGGCCGTCCACCGGCAATATTACGCCATGAAGCTCCCCTGCCGAAATTTGCCATCACGGGTTTCAATCCTTCTTCGGCCAGATAGCGGAACAGGGCGCTGCCGCCAATACCGCCGCCTGCAACAAAAGATGCCACGTTCACCACCTCCGGCTTTGATCCGTTATTGTTCACATGAACATTTTCGGATATCGTTTTAGGATACATTTCCCCAAAGCTTATCTGGTTCGACAAGGGACCTCGCGGAGTAGCCTCACCTACCACGGCAATATCATAACTTCTCAAAAGCTGTTTCAGCCTGCGGATACACCTTTTTCCGCGACATGCACCCATGCCCAGACGTGTGGTGTGTTTGATCTCATCAACGGAAATGAACTGACGGTCGCCGATAACATTGAGTATCTCCGATAAGGTCACATCGTCACAATGACAGATATATTTTTCAGCTTCTTTGGTCTTTCCGGCTTTTTGAAAATCAATTTTATCAGGATAGTTATCTTTCACAATAAAACCACGGACATCTGTGAGCGTATCTCCGTGCAGCGTAAGTGATCTTACTCTTACCACATTGGTTTTATTGGTTTTTTTCAAAACTTTTTCAATAACACCTTCGCCGAGTTTTTCCCCGTCGTTGTTAACGAGAAAGACTTCCGCGTTTTCATCAACCTGGTATTCGACAGGCAGGAACAGCCAGTCTTTTTTCAGGTTGTAGCCAAAAATAGCCAATCCCGGGCACTGGTAAACGCAATCCATGCAGCCGACACATTTATCAAAATCAATCTGGGGAACCGTGCTGGTGGATGTTTTTGTAATGGCGCCGTGCGGACAGGCAAACTCACAAGGGTTGCATGCAAAGCCGTACAGGCAGTCGATCAGAACAAAAGGTTTGGCCTGCATGCGGCCGGGCGAGGGAATATACGGTTTCTGAATCACACGTAAGGGATGCTGTTGTGAGTCGATGTATTCTTTGGAAATGGCAAGGTACTCATCATAATCGAATCGTTCTTCCATTTCATTCAAAATCTCAAAAGCCACCTGTTTGCCACGTACTACGGCGCTGGTGCCTTCGCCGATGCGTATGGCGTCACCGGCGCCAAAGCAATTTCTTCCAAAGATTTCGTTACCTTTTATCAGAAGCTGGTCATCAGGAACCAGTCCGGTACAAATATTTATGGCATCAATGCCCAGTATGGTCTTTTCGGTTCCGGGTACAGGATTGAAGTTCTCACATTCGGCGACCACGGCGCCAACGATACCGTCATGCTTTTCATTGGGCAGCGCTTTGATAAGGATATGGGATAGAATGACAGGAATACCCAGTCTTCTGACGCGGTTTGCCTGAACAGGGAATCCGCCTTCGTTGGGCAAGGCCTCGATGATGGCTTTAACATGTGCTCCTGCCTGCATCAGCTGGTAGGAAGTAAGGTACCCGATATTTCCGGCGCCGACCGTCAGCACGTTTTTACCCAGCAGGGTGAACTCGTTGTTCATCATTTTCTGAACCACAGCAGCAGTATAGACTCCGGGCAGGTCGTCGTTTTCAAATGCCGGCATAAAAGGAACAGCACCGGTGGCAACAACCATATATTCAGCATCAACAAAAAAGATGTCGCCGGTTTTCAGGTTTTTGGCAGCAATACGTTTCCCTTCGAGGATATCCCATACTGTGGAATCAAGCATGATACCGTCGTGATCATCGCCTGCCAGGGTGGTGGCAATATCAAATCCGCGCATGCCTCCGAATTTCTGCTTTTTTTCGAAAAAGAAAAACTGATGGGTTTGCATGATAAACTGTCCGCCTATCTTGTCGTTGTTGTCGAGTACAATATTTGAAATCTGATGTTTGTTCAGCTCTTCACGGCAAGCCAAACCTGCCGGGCCGGCGCCAATGATAACCACATCGGTTTTATAAACATCGTGAGGTTTTTCTGTTTGCGGCGGGATGTTCTCCGGAGTGTAATCTTTCGGAATTTCACGCACTTCTTTAATGCCATCCACCAATGTTATACATATTCTTTTTATTTTTCCGTCAACAAGCATCTCACAGGCGCCACATTTGCCTATGCCACATTCAAGGCTGCGTTCGCGGTTCTTCAGACTGTGGCTGTGCACGGGAAACCCCGCCTGGTGCAATGCGGCAGCAATAGTAAAACCGGACTGCCCTTCAACAGTCATACCTTCATATTTAAACATTACTTTGGGAGTGTCTTTAACTTCCAGAATGGGATGAGTGGTGATCTTATACATGACGATGAGTTTATTTAGTGTTGAGAAATATTAATTTTGAAAAAAGCACGACAAAATTATATTATTCGCCTTTAACGATGCTTTTTTTAATAAATTTTATTTTTGGTAATTTCCAAAACAAGGCTTATGAATGAGAAACTCACCGGTTTCAATGCTCCCGCAGCAAAATGAATCAAAAACTTTTATCGTCTTACACAGAGCTCTCAAGCGATTTCCCAATCTCAACACCAATGCAGAACCTGAAGGGGCATTACGTGCTTAAAAAAAATACCGGAACATACTGCCTTGATGGTAATACGATGTGACGATTGCATCAAATATCACCAAATAAAATAGCACAAACAGAAACTTAGCCGTGAGGAACTGTATGAAATTTTGCGATCGCCAACCTTGAAGGCGGATTGTTAGTGAGACCGCATACAAGAAAGGCGTTAGCGCCTTGGAAAAATGGAAAAACAGTAATTCATTTCTGGTACGCCCCAGGAAACGCGCAGAAGCGACGGATTAATAGTTAAACAAACTTAAGCCAAAATTTACTGTATCACAAGTTTAGAAGAGTAATGCACATCGTCGGCATCAATTCTTATAAAATATGTTCCTGAAATCAAATTTTCAACAGAAACCTGTTGACTATTACCTGTTGGATTTATTTGTTGCGAATAAACTACCTTCCCGACAAGATCGTATATTTTCATGTTAAAAGCTTCGTTTATTACCTGATCAAATTGAATTGTGAAATTTCCATCGCCCGGATTTGGATAGATGTTAAAATCTGTATTACTATTTTCACTTATACCATTGGGGTCATACTGAGCAGCACCATCATAAAATACACCCGTTGGGGTTGTGAAGTTATTACTTCCGAAGTTTATCATCATCAAAGGATATTTGGCATTTTCTCTCCAAAACAAATAACGGTTTGAAGTGGTGCTCTGGCCCTGTGACACGCCAAAAGCAGTAAGTAAAACTGCTGGTGCAGGAGTCCCCGACATATAAAAGCTATCAACCTGTACCGTCATCCTTTTTACTAAAAGCACATCGTAAGCTAAACTCGCACCGGCGCCTGCCGGAACCCGCATTTTTCCCCAAGCGACCACTGTGTCTGACTTATAGGTATGAGTAACTTTCTGACACGGTGTTTGATTTAACCCGTACGCACTGACCGTTAATTGAAAATTCGCCACACCTCTCGTATGGGCATGCCACGAAGAGCTCATAGTTGTAGGAAAAGGCATCAAATACGAAGGACTGGTAAATGCACAGAACTGTTGTGGAAAAATACACGAATCGGAGGGATTGGCCGATATACTGCCATACTTCTGTTCATTAATTACAAAACCCAGACAGTTGGCCCCGATGGCATTTGTCTGATAATAGCCATCTGAATAATAATATTTACCGGGGATAAATACATTAGAAAGGTTGGTATCTGCATAAGTCGCCGCCGGAAAATTTATGTCTGTGGGGGTAATATAATTCATATTATATACACCGGTTGCGGTTAGCGTTGAATAATTCCACTGCTGGTTTAGCCCAGCAACGGGTAAGTTAAATCCGGTAAGATCAGCACCAACAGCGCTAAATGCCCCGGGTGTAAAATCAGTGTTGGCTTGCGTCAAAACAATTTGCGCGTTGAGTTGCAGGCAAATCATAAAAAAGGCGCATAAAAAGAATAAAGGTTTTTTCATAATTTTTTGTTTTAAGGTTAATAAATATCGAAGTGAAAATACGCACTATTTTTTTCAAAAGCAATTATTTTTATTGAATTAGGCACTTAAGCAATAAGATTTATATTGGCTTGTGGTGAACAATTTATAATTCGTTTCATCAGATTATCGCGATTCTTCAGACTGTGGCTGTGCACGGGAAACCCTGCCTGGTGCAATGCGGCTGCAATTGTATACCCTGAATGGCCTTCTATAACCTTACCTTCGTATGTAAATTTAACTTTGGGAGTTTCTTTTACTTCCAGTATCGGATGTGAACTTATCTTAAACATAATATCGTTTTTATTGTGTGTTGAAACTATTTTTTAAAAACACGGCAAATTTATGTTTTTCAAAAGCAGGGACAGATATTTCGGGTAAATATTTTTCTAAATTTTATTAGCCGGTAAAATGGTGGGGCTCTTCATAATGGCCATAAAACACATATGACCCGGCGAAATTATTTTTATCCCTTGCATTTTTCTGTCTCCGGTAAGGATACGCTATTAAAACATTTCAAGATTTGCTGTTGAATATCGGAAGATATCCTAATTTTGAACCTGAATGAATTAGCTATTTTTGAATCAGTTCTTGTGAAAATAAAATCAAAGTGTTTACAACAGCCCTTGGAAGGAACAAAGTGTTTTTCATCCACATGATTTCTGCCCCGGCGGATCGTGTGGTAACGGTGTTTCTTGTTATTTATAGTATTTACCGGTTTTTTTATCAAACAGAAAATCAACCCGATGAAAATGAAAACTAAAATCCTGCTGGACTTTGTAGCTGCCATAAACGCAGCCGATGTGGACAAGATCTGTACTTTAATGGCAGATGACCATTTGTTTATTGATGCTCATGATCATAAAATGACAGGCAGAGATCATTTGAAACATGCATGGATCGGATATTTTGCATTGTTTCCTGATTATAAAATTGAAATAAACGATATCATAGAAAAGGATGCGCTGATCTGTATCCTGGGGTATGCAAGCGGGACTTATAAGAATATAATAACGGATGACAATAGAAATCACTGGCGGGTTCCTGCTGCCTGGACGGCAATAATTCAAGATAATCAGGTCAAACAGTGGCAGGTTTATGCAGATAATATCATTGTAATGGATATTGTAAAAAGGAATCAATCACAAAAATGAAATCTCAGGGCATACCCAGTAAGCAAAGAACCGTCTCAAGTGGCGAGATGCTCTAGCCTGCGGCTTCGCCGGGATTCCTGACGGCTGCACGTAGTGTCCTGCTTACAGATTTCTGTTTGTTGTACTCAGGAATTTTCTTCACTAAACTATAAACATTATACTTTAAAAACCGTTTTAACAATAAATTCCTTTATTCCCTGAAATAATAACAATGTAATAAAAATCGTTAAACAATGGTTCTTTTTATATGCTCTTATTATATGAAGAACATTTTGGGGTTTATTAAATGCTTATTTATTTATACGTTTATTGTATATTTGAACTTTTTATCGTATGTCCGGTCAATTCAGAGTTTTTTTGTGTATCACACTGATAGCAACATTTGTGCAAGGTTTTGGTTTTGCCCAAAAGACTCCTGTCACCAAAATCATGGGCACCGCGATAGATGCTTCAACCAAAGACCCCATTCCTTTTGTCAATGTTTACTTTGCCGGCACCGGTGTTCAAACCACTACGGATTTTGACGGAAAATATTCCATCGAGACCAAAATTGCCAAAGACACACTTACAGCACAATACATGGGATATGTGACCCAAAAGAAAACCGTGGTAAAGAACAAATTTCAGTACATAGATTTTGAGCTTGCACCAACCACTTTTGAACTTGAGGAAGCGGTGATACTGCCGGGAGAAAATCCCGCTGAGGTCATTTTGAAAAAAGTAATAAAAAACAAGGAACTGAACAATAAAGAGTTTTATGATGCTTTTCAATACGAAGCATACAGCAAGATACAGATCGATGCCAATAATTATTCGGAAAAGATGACCAACAACATTCTGCTCAAACCGTTTCAATTTGTATTTGAAAATGCTGATACATCCACTATCAACGGGAAAGTGTATCTTCCCGTGTTTTTCACTGAAACGCTATCGGATATATATTTTCGCCGGCAACCCAAAGCCAGTCGGGAGATCATTAAAGCAAGCAAAGTATCCGGGATGGAAAGTTCGGACCTGACTCAAATAATAGGCGATCTTTATTTGAAGATTAATATTTACGATAATTACAATGTACTTTTTGACAAGAATTTTGTCAGCCCCATCGCAAATTTCGGGCTTGCCTACTATAAGTATTATCTGATCGACAGCGGATTTGTCAACAACCGGTGGTGTTATCATATCAAATTCAAACCGCGCCGCCCCCAGGAGCTAACCTATACCGGGAACATCTGGATAAATGATACTACTTTCGGCGTAGTGAAAGTTGACATGCGGGTGGTCCGGGACGCTAATATTAACATCATCAACGAAATTGTGGTCAACCAGGAGTTTAATCTGATTGATGGCAAATACTGGATGCCAACAGTTGATAATATGATCGCTGACCTGAACCTTACCGAAAACACAAGCAGAATCGTCGGGTTGTATGTTCATAAATCAACCTCATTCAGCAATTTTATTGTAAATAAAATACTGCCGGACAATTTTTATAATGAGCCGGTAAACATTTTGGTAAAAGACAGCGCCTTTAAACAGACCACAGAATATTGGCAGGAGCACCGCCACGACAGCCTGACACTCCAGGAACAAAACATATATAAAATGGTCGATACCGTGAAGACGCTGAGAGCATTTAAAATATACCGCGATATTTTATTTGCCTTATCAACCAATCACATCCAGATCGGTTATTTTGAACTTGGCCCGCTTTTATCCATGTACAGTTTTAATTCTGTCGAAGGGCAGCGTTTCAGGCTTGGATTCAGGACCAGCAATGATTTCAGCAAGAAACTCATGATCACACTCTACGGAGCCTATGGCACCCAGGATGACAAGTTTAAATATGGCGGAGAAGTGTTGTACTATTTCCGTAAAAAACCCAATACCGGTATCCGTATCAAATACAGCCAGGATGTGGAGCAATTAGGATTGAGTTCTACGGCGATATCAAACGATATGTTGCTTCGTTCGGTTACCAGCAGGAACAAAGCCGATAAACTGACCATGTCGGGTTCTTTTCAGTCGTCCATAGAGCAAGAGTGGTTTACCGGCCTGTCAAACAGTTTATATTTCAGGCACAGGATTGTTTTTCCTGTATCCGGCGAACCGTATTTCAAGGTATACGAAAACTCAGTGCTTGTCGAAAAATCAACATTTGTCATTGCTGAAGTCCAGCTCAATACCCGTTTTGCATATAACGAAAAATTTCTCAGCGGTGAATTCCAGCGCCTGAGTCTCGGAACAAAATATCCTATAGTGGGAGTAGCATATCTTTATGGAATAAAAAATTGCTTAAGAAGTAATTACACCTATCATAAGCTGGATGTAACGTTTTCGCACTGGTTTAATGTGGGGACACTGGGATGGTCGCAATATATTATCAATGCAGGAAAAGTATGGGGGAGACTTCCTTATCCGCTTTTAAAGATCCATGAAGGCAATGAAACCTATATCTGGGATAAATCATCTTTTAACACGATGAACTATTACGAATTTATCAGCGATCAGTACCTGAGCCTTTTTTACACACATCATTTTGACGGATTATTATTTAATCATATTCCGCTGCTGAAAAAATTGCGCTGGCGCGAAGTGGTGTATTACAAAGGTTTGATTGGTAGCCTTTCGGAAACAAATAAAAACTATAGTGTTTTCCCTGCAAGCAGTTACTCTCTGAAGGGTCCTTATCAGGAAGTGGGGGTGGGCATTGAAAACATTTTTAAATTTTTCAGGGTTTATGGCGTATGGCGTCTGAACTATCTCAACCATCCGGATATCCGTAAATTTATGGTGATGTTTACTCTTTCGTTTTATTTTTAATGTATTTTTGCAGCAATACATCAAAGACTCTATGCTCCTACGCACCGAAAATCTGGTAAAAAAATACCGTTCACGTACCGTTGTGCAGAATGTTTCAATTGAAGTAAATCAGGGTGAAATTGTGGGACTGCTTGGCCCAAACGGTGCCGGAAAAACAACGTCATTTTATATGATCGTCGGTTTGATAAGGCCCAATGACGGTAAGGTTTTCCTGGACAATACCGATATTACGGGAGAGCCGATGTATAAACGCGCACAAAAAGGTATCGGTTATCTGCCACAGGAAGCGTCGGTGTTCAGAGGACTGAGTGTCGAAGATAATATCAAGGCTGTTTTGGAATTTACCAAGCTCAGCAAAGCGGAACAAAAACAGAGGCTTGAATCGCTACTCGAAGAATTTGGCTTACAGCACGTGCGTAAAGGAAAGGGTATCACCCTTTCGGGAGGTGAACGCCGGAGAACAGAAATAGCAAGGGCGCTGGCTGTCAACCCATATTTTATTTTACTTGACGAACCCTTTGCCGGTGTTGATCCTATTGCTGTCGAAGACATCCAGAAAATTGTTGCAAAATTGAAAACAAAAAATATCGGTGTACTGATCACAGACCATAATGTTCACGAAACGCTTTCCATTACCGACAGAGCTTACCTGCTGTTTGAAGGATCTATCCTGAAAGCCGGCACTGCCGAAGACCTCGCCAGTGATGAGCAGGTCCGAAAAGTTTATCTCGGTGAAAAATTTGAATTAAGAAGATAATTCTTCTCCCGATGACTTTTCTTCCACCGAAAAATATTTCCGTCTGGCCAGAAATATAACCATTATGGCGAGTTCAAACAAAGCGGAAAATATTACCGAACCTTTTAGTGAAAGCATGAGCATTTTCTGGAATTCATATTCATCTAATCCATCCGGCACATGAAACATGCCCGGCATTTGCTCCATAACTCTCTGAAGCATTTCCGGCGCATTTCGTAATGTAAAGAAAATACTCAGCGCCATAACAAAAAAGTATCCGGCAGCAGCCATCCATGTGTGACGATAGCGCTGGAACATGCATACCAATAATACCGCTGGCAGCAATGTCTTGATAACAAATATCAGGTTAATGGCATAAAGACCATAAAAGGTAAATCCGAAAAAATCAAATCCCTGGTTGAATGAAGGCGCTAAGGAGGCAATGGAAAAAAATGCCCGCATCGCAAGGATGATAAAAATAATTTTAAATACTACCGGTAAGGGTTTCCAACCTTTTTTCATAACATTATTATTGATCGGTATACTTCATAACTTCATCATTCATGTATGTGAGTTCTATTCCTGCATCGCGAAACATAGCTTCGGATTCACCTCCTGCATGATACTTCATTTCGCAGACCACTCTTATAATTCCGCAATTTATAATGAGCATTGCACAGGTTCTGCAGGGCGTCATCCGGCAATACAACGTTGCACCGTCGAGCATGATCCCCCGGCGCGCTGCCTGGCATATTGCATTCTGCTCGGCATGAACCGTGCGCATACAATGATTTGTAGTATGTCCGTCTTCGTGAGTGACTTTTTTGAACAGATGACCAACTTCGTCGCAATGCGGCAGCCCTTTGGGGGAACCGACATATCCTGTAACAAGAATTTGTTTATCTCTGACAATTACGCAGCCGCTTCTTCCCCTGTCACAGGTAGCGCGTTGTGCCACGGTATCGGCCACTTTCATAAAATACTCGTCCCAGCTCGGCCGGATATTTGATTTTTTATTTATGTCTGACATGTTGTTCGATTTTTTTTAAGACCATGGCTACGTTTTTACAAAGGACAGCAATGTCGGCATTATTTTCAAAAAAATAATCCGCCATTTCTATACATTTTTTAAGGTTTTGTTTGTTGGGATCGTCAGAATTCATCTCCCGTTTTTCGTTTTCAAGAAAAGTTTCATACGAAATCATATCCGTTTCCGAAGCACGTTGTTTAATGCGCAGGTAACGGATTTCGGGAAACGCATCGACAGCGAATAGAAAAAATTCTCCCTTCTGTTTCAACATTTCGGCTTCGCCCGGAGTACGTATACTCTCGATGATGCAGTTCTTTCCGCTGACGGCTGCCTGCAAATAAAGCTGTTCGACGATATATGCCGGTGAGTGCCGTGCGCGAAGGTCATTGGCAACACTGACCATGCTGTCGCGATTCAATTCAAAGCCGCGGGCAACAATCTCTTTACTGAGGTATTCTCTAACAGAAAAATGAACAAACTGTTTTTTATTCACTAAATAATCAACGATCGTACCTTTTCCGGCGCCTAAGGTTCCTGTAATTCCAATTATGATCATAAAACAAAAATAATAAAAGAAACCAGAACAGAAGTGCTATTTTTTTTATAAAAAAAGCGCCTGCTATTGAGCAGGCGCCGTAATCTTAAAGCCAAAAGTTTCTTACTTAGTAACTTTTTTAGTTGCAGGCTTTTTAACAGCAGCTTTCTTAGCAGGAGCAGCTTTCTTAGCAGGAGCAGCTTTCTTAGCAGGAGCAGCTTTCTTAGCAGGAGCGGCTTTCTTTACCGGAGCAGCTTTCTTTACCGGAGCAGCTTTCTTTACCGGAGCAGCTTTCTTTACCGGAGCAGCTTTCTTAGCGGGAGCAGCTTTCTTAGCGGGAGCGGCTTTCTTAGCAGGAGCAGCTTTCTTTACTGGAGCTTTTTTTGCCGGGGCTTTTTTTTCCGGAGTAGCTTTTGTTACTTTTTTTGTTGTTGCCATTTTGATTTGGTTTTAAAATTATTTTTTGTAAAATTAATATCATTCATTCATTTCTTTTTTTTATATCAATAAAAAAATAAACATATTTATTAAC
>DAOORA010000091.1:0-13689 GCA_035389045.1 Bacteroidales bacterium
TAGCATAAATTTCATCGCCGTTCTTTTTAAAAATCACATCCTGTGCGTACAAGGCATTAATAAATACAATTCCAATCAGAATTAAAATAATCTTTTTCATAACTGTTTGTTTTTTGTTGTTGCTCCGTTACAAGTGGTTGCAAATTACCTTATTACTAATTGAATGAACTATTTCTATGCAAATTTAAAAAAAAATAATTCATCTGTTTGTTTTCATGCGGTTGTTTTAAAAATAGCCCACAAAAAAACCGTGTCGATAAACCAAAAATCAGGCCAAACTAAATCTATAATTATAAACTACCGGTCATGAAATATTTTATATCTTTGCCTTCATGGACAACATAAGACTTAACAAAGTTTCACGCCTGGTTCATAAAGAACTGGCAGACATTTTTCTGTCGCAGGCAAAAAAAATTGCCGGTAACGCTATGATCACGGTCACAGCGGTGAAGGTCACCAAAGACCTTTCGTACGCCCGGGTTTATTTAAGTTTGTTCGGGATAAAAAACAAAACAGAACTTATTTCTTCCATAAATGAAAACGCCCGGGAAATAAGGGGCGTCCTGGGAAACCGGCTCAAGCATCAGTTGAGGATAATTCCTGAACTTGATTTCATCCTTGATGACACCCTCGACAGGATTGATCAGATTGACAAACTGCTTAAACAATAGTTTGAAAATTTCCCTGTACATAGCAAAACGTTACCTTTTTGCGAAAAAATCGCATAATATCATTAATATTATTTCCGCGATTTCGGTGGGCGGGATCACTATCGGAACGGCGGCGCTTATCATAGTTCTTTCTGTATTCAATGGGTTTGAAAACCTGGTGGTAAGCATGTTCAACTCTTTCAACCCCGACCTGAAAGTTACGGCAGTTGAAGGTAAAACATTTATTGAAGATGATCTTGTCCTGAAGAATATTCTGAACATTGACGGTATAAGCCATCTGACCAAAGTAGTTGAAGAAAACGCATTGATAAAGTATCTGGACAAGCAGTACATCTGCACGATGAAAGGCGTCAGCAACGAATTTTTGATGACCAGTCAGATAGACACCATGATTATTGGCGGCGAGGGTATTTTAGAACGGGGTGAACAAAATTTTGCCATAGTCGGGCAGGGCGTGTCATACAACCTCGGACTAAATCTTAATGATTATGAAAATCCTCTTGTTGTTTATGTCCCTAAACGTTTCAAAGGTACAAGGTTGAATCCTGTTGATGCATTCAACAGCATGTTGATCCAGCCATCAGGTATATTCTCGGTTCAGCAGGAAGTCGATCAGAAATACATGATTGTTCCACTCAGGTTTCTGCGCCAATTACTTGATTACGATAAACAACTCAGCGCTCTGGAGATAAGAGTTGAAAACGACGCACAGGTCACCAATGTCCAAAAGGAAGTACAAGCCCTGCTCGGTGAGAATTTCTCTGTAAAAAACAAATACCAGCAGGAAGAACTGATGTTTAAAATAATGAAGTCCGAAAAACTGGCCATTTACCTTATACTCTCATTTATACTGCTTATCGCTACATTCAATGTTATCGGTTCGCTTAGCATGCTCATCATCGAGAAACGAAAAGATATTGCCATCTTGAAAAGCCTGGGCGCAAACAACCAAACCATCCGTAATATTTTTTTTACAGAAGGCATGATGATCTCTCTTTTCGGCGCCTTATTGGGTCTGTTCATCGGCGGGGCTATCTGCTGGCTTCAGCAGACCTTCGGTATCATAAAGATCGGCCAGGGATCTACGTTTGTTTTGGAAGCCTACCCGACAAAGATTTTATTCACGGATTTCATATATGTATTATTGATTGTAAGTTTTATAGGTTTTATTGCAGCCTGGTACCCGGTCAAATATATTTCCAGAAAACATCTGGATGACAGACTGGCATAGCTCAAAATTATGTTTATGAATTTTGCTGCTTTATTTTCTATTTTTTTCAGCAGAAGCAAAATATCCCGGAGAAATTCAAACAATGAATAATCTTTCTACGCAAATAGAAAAACACAATTCCGAAGTATTGTTTTATTTAAGATCCCTTGAATCATTCTCTTAAAGGCATATATTTGTATTCTTTATTGGAAATTATTAAGGAATCTTTCTGAAAAAATCATTACTGTGTATTTTTTTAATATTTAAAATCATAAGACCATGGCAAAAAAAACAAAAAAAATCAGGATACTCTCCATTGACGGGGGCGGGATCAAAGGCATACTTCCCGGAATAATACTCGAATATATTGAATCAAGAATAAATAAAATGGAAGGCCCCGATAAAAGATTGTCCGATTATTTCGATCTCATTGCGGGCACAAGTACCGGTGGCATTTTAACCTGTATTTATCTGACGCCGGGAAAAGATGGCCGTCCAAAATTCACGGCCACAGAAGCAGTAGACTTGTACATTGAAAAGGGCCATGAAATTTTTGATATTGGTTTCTGGCACAAATTTCATAGCCTGGCCGGATTAGCCGATGAAAAATTCCCGGTAGCGAATTTTGAAAAAAAACTAAGGGACTATTTTGGCAACACCCGGCTCAGTGAGTTATTGAAACCTTGTCTTGTAACTTCTTATGAGATAACCAAACGTGCTGCATTTTTCTTTAATTCGGTCAATGGAAAGAAAGGCGATCTGGATGATTTTTTTGTTCGGGATATCTGCCGAGCCACATCGGCAGCTCCGACATATTTTGAAACCTGTCAGATTAAGTCGGGGTACGGAGCGCCCTATTCAATGATTGACGGCGGAGTTTTTGCAAATAATCCGGCCTTGTGCGCTTATGCTGAAGCCCGCAAAATGGAATTCAGCAAAATTCTGAACAATCCCGGCAAACCGGACAAACCGACTGTAAAAGACATGATCATCGTTTCCATCGGGACAGGGTCAACGGGAAAGCCTTATTTATACAAGGATGCAAAAAAATGGGGGGCTATCGGTTGGTTGTTGCCGATTATTGATATTCTCATGTCAGGAAACTCCGAAACGGTGAGTTACCAGGTCAAACAAATGTTTTTGACCTTAGATGAAAAAAATAAAAAAGATTATTTCAGGATTGAGCCCACCCTGGGCGAAGCCAAATCGGCCATGGACAATGCTTCGGCTGAAAATATCCTCAACCTGGTGTCGGCAGGCAGGCGTTTCGTCGCAGATCATAAAGAGGAATTGGATCTCATCGTCGACAGACTGATAGCCAACAAATAGCAGCATCATTATATTTGAAATAAACCGATCATTGTAATCACAAACGGGAAGATCAAATTGCCGGCGGATCAAAACTGCTCAAAGCCTGCAGGACAACAGTTACGGAAAATCGGCGCTTCCATAAGCCATTTAACTCATTCGAACTCATGATGGTTTATAATATGTTCCGGGAGACATGGTTATAAAAAAATTTGTATATGAAATTTGCTGTAAGTAATTTTGCTGAAATAAATTATACTAATTGTAATAACAACACTTACTACTGAGCGCTATATTTATACTACCAAATATAAAACAAAATAAATGAAAAAAGTTTTAGGTATTTCAGCTTTTTACCATGATTCTGCTGCTGCATTATTAATTGATGGCAACATCATTGCCGCTGCGCAGGAAGAAAGATTTACACGTCAGAAACATACACCGGATTTTCCTGTTCATGCCATTAAATATTGTCTTGAATATTCAGGTTGCAGCATTGACGAACTCGATGCCGTTGTTTTTTATGACAAACCATTGCTGAAGTTCGAAAGGTTGTTAGATACCTATTATGCTTTTGCGCCCAAAGGGCTGGTATCTTTTCTCAAAGCGATACCGGTGTGGACCAGAGAAAAGATGTTCTTGAAAAAATTACTCCATGAAGGCTTGCAGCAAATACAGAAATACGATAAGAAGAAACTGAAGCTCATGTTTCCCGAACACCATTTATCACATGCCGCCAGCGCGTTTTATCCTTCGCCTTACCAGGAAGCAGCCATTTTAACGGTCGATGGCGTTGGTGAATGGGCCACGGCTTCTATATGTCATGGGAAAGGCAACAAAATTAAAATGCTGAAAGAGATGAGATTTCCCCATTCTGTGGGGCTTCTGTACAGTGCCTTTACTTATTATCTTGGCTTTAGAGTCAACTCGGGAGAATACAAACTGATGGGCCTGGCGCCATACGGCAATGCAGGAGCAACGCAAACCATTGATTTCATCGGTAAAATCAAAAGTCACCTCGTTTCCATCAAAGACGACGGTTCTATTTGGTTAAATATGGATTATTTTAACTATGCGACAGGCCTCAGAATGGTGAAAGAAAAAAAATGGGAAGAACTTTTCGGGTTCCCTGCAATAAAACCGGATGGCAAAATCACACAAAAGCATTGTAATCTTGCTTATGCCATACAAAATGTCACAGAAGAGATCGTTCTGAAAATGGCCAGGGAGGCAAAAAAGATCACCGGTACCGATTACTTATGCCTTGCCGGAGGTGTTGCGCTGAATTGTGTTGCTAACGGAAAACTTCTGAAAGAAAACATTTTTAAGGACATTTTCATTCAGCCGGCAGCAGGCGATGCGGGTGGCGCATTGGGCGCAGCAGAAATAATCCATTATATGTACTATGATCAGGAACGTAAGGTTTCAGATATTGGCGATGCCATGCAGGGCGCCTATCTGGGGCCGGATTTTTCTGATAAAGAAGCTATTATTTCGTTTAAAAAACACAAAGCCGTTTATCATTGTATAGATAATTTTAATAATTTATGTTCGGAAGTGGCCGATCTGCTTGATGCCGGTAATGTGGTCGGATGGTTCCAGGGCAGGATGGAATATGGTCCCAGGGCATTAGGAAACCGAAGTATCCTGGGCGATGCAAGAAATATGGAAATGCAGAAGAAACTGAACCTGAAAATCAAGTACAGGGAAGGTTTCAGACCTTTTGCCCCTTCGGTACTGATTGAAAGTTCAAAAGATTTTTTCGACCTTCAGGCGCCTTCGCCCTATATGCTTCTTATCGCTTACGTTAATCATGATAGAAGGGCACAACTACCTGATAATTATCAGGAAATGGATTTATGGGAAAAACTTTATTACAAAAGAAGCGACATTCAATCTATTACTCATCTGGACTTCTCTGCACGAATACAAACGGTGCATAAAGAAACTAACCCGAGGTACTGGCAACTCATCAACACCTTTAAAGAAAAAACCGGATACGGAATAGTGGTGAATACCAGTTTTAATGTCCGCGGAGAACCTATTGTGTGTACGCCCGAAGATGCCTACAAATGTTTTATGCGGACTGAAATGGACTACCTGGTGGTCAATAACTTTATCTTAAAGAAAACCGAGCAACCCGACTGGGAAAACCGTGAAAAATGGATCGTAAAGTTTAAACTGGATTAATAGCTTTGTTTTATATTAACGGATACTATTATCCCATATCACACAAGTTTATATTTCAAATCATATCAATATCCCTACAACTTTAAATTATTTATAACAAAATCAAAAATTTTTATGGACTTTTTAAAAGATCTCTGGCTTTTCATGAAAGAGCGTAAAAAATATTGGCTGGCGCCCTTGATAATCGTGATATTACTTTTAGGATTATTGATCATCTTTGGAGGCGGAAGCGCCGTTGCACCATTTATTTATACGTTATTTTGATATAGGTTAGATCATTTTGCCAATATTTACCCATCCTGTTATTGACACTTAAAATCAGTGGGTAATTTCTTCTATGAAAAAAAGGCCTTTAATCATTACTGTTTCACTGTTCCTTTTCGGAATAGTACTTTTCACTGTATTTTATTTTTCATATATCGGAAAAACAGCAATATATGATCTCGTCAATGTTGAATTTACCGGTGTAACTACAGAAGAGGCTGCCTCCATTAAAATTTCAGGGACTACGCCTTTTAATAAAAAGATAAATATACAAACGCCTGCCAGGGATGATTTCGGTTCTTTTGAATTTATTGAGATGTCGGTCCCAGACACGCTCGTTTCAAAAATCATTTCAATCCGGATCGTATTAAAAAGCAAGGTTTACAAACTTAAAACGGACGATTTAATACCGAACGGTACATCAGCCTACGGTCATATCTACAGATTGCCAGGGGAAGTGAACAGTACCGGTACATTTTTCAACAGATTATTTGCATCATATCCTTTTAATATTGCGGCATCATCGTTATTCATTTCCTTCGTATCAGTGACTATTTCTATTATCCTTTTAGTGACATTCATAAAAATGATATGGAAAGGACCAAGAAAATATATCAGAGTTCTCATAGTTCAAATTAAAGAAAAGAGATTTTTATATGTTTTTCTTTTTATTGTACTTATTATTCTTTTGCTGTTGCCCATTAAAGGGATCATCATCAAGCCGCTGATCATAATATTTTATTTTATATTTTTAATCCAAACTGCCCTTCTGTTAAGAAGAAGTTATGTTTGTTACATACTCCGTGCCGTCATAATAGTTTTCCTGTGTTTTGAACTTATTTTCGGATTTTTGAATTCAAAAAAAATTATCACTCAAACTCTTGGTGATGGAAAATACATTACGCGGGAAAAATTTACATTGGTTGATCCGAAACTCGGAGGGTACAGGCTTCTTCCAAATTGTTACCGGAAAAGAGCCACGGAAATATTAAACGGCGATACCGTTTATGATGTTTATTATTCTTCGGACAAATATGGCCGGCGAATACCGGAAGAAGTATTTTATAGTTCTCTGAACAACACAAAAAATACCAAAAAAAAGAAACATGCTGTTTTTCTGGGCTGTTCTCATACTTTTGGTGAAGGACTGGGTTGCAGTTCTTCGTTTCCGTATATGTTCGAAATTAACAACCCGGAATACCAATCATATAATTATGGATTTTCATCGTGGGGGCCTAATCAGATGGCCCTGCTATTCGATGAAGGCATAAATACCCTGAACAATATTTCAATTCCAGAAGATAGCGGTTTTTGCCTATATTCTTATATTGATGACCATATGAACAGGGTTTATGGAGGAAGTACCTATCTGGATTTCGCGGGCCAAACTGCCGATGTGTATGTAATTGATAATAAATTAATAACGGCACCCCGATCGTATATTCAACGATGCTTTGGACAATTTCTTTTCAATTCGGAAACTATGAGATATTTCAATGTAACATTCTCATATCCAAAGCGTGAGCGCTTTTATAGAAGATTTGCGGATTTAATAAATTATTCTGCTAAAAAATACTGGGATATTAAGCCACATGGTTATTTTTATGTGGGATTATATGAATATATTTGGTCTGCTGACAGAGATTATTCATGGTTACAGTATCTGGATAAAAAAATTAAGGTTATTTATGTTACTACTTTACCAGATATTAATTCGAATCCCATTTACAAGATTCAGGGCGACGGGCATCCTTCAAAAGCACTGAATGCATACTATATAAATGAAATTTCGAAATCAATAATAAAATAGACATTTCTGAACCTTCTTTAACATTCTCCGATGTTTCTGAAAAATGATTAAAAAATCCCTTCGGCTTCCAGTTTTATTGGCATTACCGTGTGCTCATCCTGTGATTATATATAACTGCAGTTACATTGGGCGAAATATATAAATACCAGCAGATTTTTATATTTAGTGTTTGAGCGGAAACCCAGTGTCTGAATCGAAAAGTTCAGTTTCGAGGCTTGCGAAGCGACAAAAAGCGGAGTTTACTGCGGTAAATGAGCATTTTTGGAGCAAGCGTAACGAAGAAAATGGAGTTTTCGTTCAGACACTATTTAAAATAAAATTCATAGAGACTTTTACTGAAACTTTTTAAAATCTCTGTTCGGGCTTTTTTATAACTTCGCCCTTTGATTTCTTATGAGAAAAAAACAAATACTCATATCTGTTTTTTTAGTACTGCTTGTAACAGCAATCCTAACAGCATACTATGTTTTTTATTTAAGAAATATTATCATCTATGATCTGGTAAACATCGAATATACGGGGATTTCAGAGGAAGAGAGCGGGATAATAACAACCATGGGGAACACACCTGCTGGTAAAAAAGTACCTGTAACAACGTTAAAAACCGGAAATCAACTTAGTGGCGGCTGTTTTCAGTCTATAGAATTGATAATCCCCGATACACTCGTTTCAAAAATAATTTCAGTTCAAATTAATTTGAAGAGTATTTCTTACACGTTTGCATCTAACGATCTTATTTTCAATAAATTATCAGACAATACATCCATTTGTGTCTTGCCACCCGGGTTAAAAAGTAATGGAACTTTTATACAAAAATTGTCTTCAGCATTTCCTTTTAACCTTGTTTTTTCTTCTCCACTTTTTTTGATGTTATTTATCATTGTTCTGTTTGCAATTGCAGTGCTTTTTATCGTTATCTGCCTCATTATCATCATCAGATGGATAAAAAAGATACTTCCCGAAAACAAAAAACAACAATTCAACAAATTAATACAAAAAAGGTCTTTTCAATACCTGCTTATTTGCATTTTTTTCCTGTTGCTGGCTTTGTGGCCGGTTTTGTGGCCCGATCACATAAAAATAATTTATTTTCTTCTCATCATATTATTCGTTTTATTTCTAATAAAAACTTTATTCTGCATTAAAAAGAGTTTTACACTATATGTTTTCAATTCTATAATAATTATTTTTTTATGTTTTGAACTATTTTTCACTATTCTTCAAAATTCAGATTCTACTATTTATGACCATTTTGCTAACAATCAAAGCAGTACAATCCTTGATGAAATAACAACGTGGAGATCAAGGCCGGATTGTTTCCGAAACAGGCATTACAAGATTTCCGGACACGATACTATTTTTGACTATTATTTCACGACGAATGAATATGGCATTAGAATATCGGATCAGGAGTTTTTAAATCACACGCCGGATGACAAAAATCCACACAGAAAACATGCTGTTTTTTTGGGGTGTTCCTATACTCATGGAACAGGACTGGATTATACATCATCATTTCCTTTTTTATTTGAAAAAAAATATCCGGAGTATAAATCATATAATTTCGGAGTAAATGGTTTTGCACCAAATCAAATATGTCTGTTATTCGACGAGGGAATAAATATTATAAATGATAATTCGGTTGCCCATGATAGCGGATTTTGTATTTATACCTTTATTATTGATCATCTCAACCGTGTCTATGGTAGCAGCAACTGTTATTCCTTTAACGCCGGCAGCCCGGATGTTTATGTAAAAGATACTAAATTGATTCGCAAAAAAAGATCAGAAATCATTTCCTGGTTGCTGAACAATTCTGCAACCATGACCTACTTCAATATTCACACAACATATCCTAAAAATGAAGAATTTTATATGCGATTTGCCGACATAATTAATTATACAGCGGCCAAATATTGGAAATTGAAACCCGCCGGCGAGTTTTATGTGGCCATATATCCGTGCAGCAAAGAAAACGATACGGCATGGGTGAAATTTTTAAACAAAAAAATACAAGTTATAAACCCCGCCCCCCCCGCAGATATTGAAAACAATCCTTCCTATTTTATAAGTAACTGGGATCTGCATCCTACACATAAATTAAATTCTTATTATATTGAAGAAATTTCGAAATCTATAATAAAGTAGTTTATCCCACACTCCTCTTATAATTCATCAAGACTTCAAAAAAAACAAAAGTGCGCTGCAGTTGCCTTTTACGTTGCACCACAATTTGCTCATTTTGCGTTTTTAATTCCATTGTATTTGCTCTGTTCCATACCTATTAATCATTCAGGATTCAAGTATTTAGAATAATAATAACAATTTCACTGCAGATTTTTTTCATTTCTGGTCGGGCTTTTTTTATAATTTCGCCCGTTGATTTTTTATGATTAAAAAACAAATACTCATATCCGTTTCGTCACTACTGCTTGTGTCAGTGCTCTTTACGGTATACTATTTTGTTTACTTAAAGAAAGTGAACATATATGATCTCGTCAATATTGAAATTTCAGGTATTTCCCGGAACCAGTCGGGTAAAATAAAATTTACGGGCATCACTCCCGTTAATAAAACAAAAAATATAAATACACCCATTCAAAACAGCCACGGATCTTACCAATCTATTGAAATAACTGTTCCCGACACGCTCATTGCACATATCACTTCAATCCGGATAATCTTAAAAAATAAAACATTCACCTATCAGATCCGCGATCTGTCTTCAACAAAACAATCAGACAACACTCATACATTTATATTGCCTCCAGAAATAAAAAGCGGGGGATCATTCATAGAAAAATTATTTGCAGGATATCCGTTTAATGTTATTCTGGCCTCTCCCAGCCTTAAAAGCATTCTTTTCACCTTGTTGTTTCTTTTTTTTATGTTCCTCCTGCTGACATTGAATGTACTTCCCAAAAGTTATCAGGAAAAATTAATAAATCAACTTAAAGAGAAAAAAATCCTGTATACGATACTGACCGTATTATTAATAGTTTTTTTTATATCTCAGGGCCGCGGCGATCTTATTAAAGGTATTGTTATATTTTTTTATATCACTTTTATAATTCAGTTTTTCCTGCTGACCAAAAAAAACTTTATATTTTATATTCTCCGTTCGCTTTTAATAATTTTTATTTTTTTTGAGATTCTTTTCGGGATTCTCAATTCGGAAAACAAAGTTTCCGCTTACTTCTATGATGAGGGCATTTATATGGTCGACACGACCGTCGCATGGAAAAATGCACCTGATTGTTTTGAAAAAAGACAAACACGGATATTAGGAAACGATACGGTTTTTAATTGTTTTATCTCAACCGATAGATTCGGTCGAAGGATATCCAGAGATGATTGTCTGAATGACACAGCCAGAACATACAATACAAAAAAGAAACATGCCATTTTCCTGGGATGTTCTCTGACTTTTGGTTTCGGATTAGATTTTGACGGTACGATACCCTTTTTATTTGAAAACAAAAATCCCGGATTCAGGTCATACAATTATGGTGTGACAGGCTATGGCCCGCATCAAATGTGCCTGTTCTTTGATGAAGGGATAAATATTGTTAATGATTCTGCTGTTCCGGAAGATAGCGGTTTCTGTATTTATACCTTTATTAATGACCATCTCGACCGGCTCTACGGGGGCAGCAGCTGCTATTCCTACAGTGGCGGCAACCCCGATGTCTATGTTAAAGATAACAAATTGGCGCATAAAAAAAGATCACAAATCATTCCATGGTTCCTGACACATTCCGAAACCATGATTTATTTCAATATCCGGACTACCTATCCAAAAAAGGAAAAATTTTATCAAAGGTTTGCTGATATAATTAATTATATGGCAGCCAAATATTGGGAAATCAAACCGTATGGTGATTTTTACGTGGGCTTATATCCCGGATGGGCAAGCAATTTGTCCTGGTTATGCTATGTAAACAAAAAAATTAAAATCCTCAACATTCCGCTCCCTTCTGACTTTGTATCCCAAAACCCGAGGTATGTAATTAGCCGACACGACATGCACCCTTCAAAAGAATTAAACTCATATTATGTAAATAAAATTTCCAAATCAATCTTTCACAGCAAATGAACAGTAACTTTTTATCATTTGCAATTAATATATATGCAAACCACATACAGTATCACTCCTGACGCACTTAATTCTCTTTGTATCATGCCTGACATTTGCACGTAGCGTTATTGTCGAAGCTGTTTTTTGTACCTTTTTATCCTTTAAACAATTTAATATGAATACAACTATATTAAAATATAAATCGCTGATTATCTCCATGGGGTTTCTGATCCTGCACCTGGTTTTTTTCTGGCAATGGGCTGTATTTGCTTCACTCTTCACCGGAATTCTTGGAATTGTTTTAGCACCGTATTTCAAGAGAATAAAGGATTTGGAACAGAACAATGTCAAATGGTTTGAGTTTTTATTATTGGGATTGTTTTTGTTACTGCTGACATATTTATCGCTGACAATTTTCTGGTATTGCTCTTGGGTGATAATCCTTGTTGCAGCTACCGCTTATATGCTGTATGCAGGTTTCCTGTTTAAAAAAACTATTGTTAAAATATTATTTCTTAGTATCTCAGCGGTTTTTTTCGCATTCTTTATCTTTGAATTATATTTATGGATTACCAAACCGGAAGAAAAATATAATATCATAACTACCGGAACCTGGGATATCTCCGAAAAGGGTTTATACAATCCCAACCATCCCTACCTTGGATTCGGATTAAATAAAGACGGGTCTTTCACCTCAAAAAAGACTCTTAATAATGAAGTTTTGTTTGATGTTTCTTACACGATTAAGAATAATCTGAGATTTACCCCCAACTCAAACGAAAAAAGTCAAAACTGTGCTTTATTCTTCGGTTGTTCATTTACTTTCGGCGAAGGGCTGGGCGACTCCGTCACTTTACCCTTTTATTTCAATAAATACGCCCATGAGGATTATAAAATTTTAAATTATGGTCTGCCCAGTTATGGACCCAATCACATGCTTGCTTTAATTGAGAACCGTGTCAGTAAAGACATACAAGGACACAATGACAAAAAAATAGCGATATACAGCTTTATCCCTGAACATATCCACAGGGCTGCAGGGTTTTATTGGTGGGTATGCGGCCCACGTTATGAGATGATCAAGGGCCAATTACAAAAAACTGGATTTTTCAGAAGTTCTGTTATAGAAAGAAAAGTACTTTCCCTCTCTTATATATATAACAAATTTGTTTATAAACAAAAGGCAGCTCATTATGATTTTATACGAACCGTGGAAATCATTAAAAAGTCTAACGAACTTCTAAAGAAAAACGGAGTAATTCTCTATGTTTTTATATGGAATTATTGTGGATTTGATGATATGTTCAAAAATAAAAACGACTATCTTTATTTTCTGGACGAGATGAAAAAAAATCACATTAAAACATTTTTCCTCCTTGATGCAATTCCTGATCATGATAGTGATTTTGCAAAATATTCCATACCGGTTGATGGGCATCCTAACGGCCTGGTTAATGAAAAAATTGCACAGTACCTGTACATGCAAATACACGATAGTACAGTCATCAGCAATGAATAAACCTTTATGAATTTATTAACTCATATGCGTTCATATATACGAGTACTGCTTAAATATCTTACGCCTGCTTATTTATTTCTTTTGATATTTTATAACTGTTGATTACTTTTGCTAACGCAAATGCACTGCAGCCATTTTTTAATTTAATAATAATGAAAAAAAAATGAAAAAAGATACGTCAAAATCAACGATGCTGGTTATTTCGATGGGGTTTCTGGTTTTATACCTGATATTTGCCTGGAAATGGGCGATCTATGTATCACTCGCCGTAGGACTTATTGGCATTATTTCAACTTTTTTAAGCAGCAAAATCGAGTGGGCGTGGATGAAATTATCAAAAATCCTGGGATACATAATCCCCAATATTTTATTAAGCCTGGTGTTTTACCTGCTTTTGTTTCCCTTATCCTTTTTTTCAAAACTGTCCCGAAAAGACCCGCTGATGCTGTCTGATAAATACCAAACTTATTTTGTTGATATCAATAAAGAACCTGATAAAAAAAGTTTTGAAAATATTTTTTAAAGCTTTCGCGATCGTTCATCTCATACACTGTTTTTGTCGCTGCACAAAAAATGTGTACGGGTATTAAGAAATTGTTTTGATTTTATCTTTTCATATCTTTATGCGTCTTTTTTGCT
>DAOORA010000092.1:0-13681 GCA_035389045.1 Bacteroidales bacterium
ATGGACCAACCCAAACTCGAACGCCTGCTGCGCCTGATGAAAATGCTTACGGCAAACAACACCTACACTGTTGAAGATATCAGCGAACGCCTCGAAATTTCGGTACGTACAGTATACCGGTATATAGATACGTTCCGTAACGCAGGATTTGTTATAAAGAAAAAAGATGACGTGATAAAACTCGACACTTCTTCGCCTTATTTCAAAGACATCAGCGAGCTGGTGCATTTTACCGAGGAAGAAGCATACATCCTGAAATCCGCCATAGAAAGTATAGACGAGAATAACCTGTTAAAGCAAAATCTGAAAAAGAAATTATACACCGTATATGATTACAAGATTCTGGCCGATACTATAGTCAGCGGAAAAAACGCCTCCAATGTAAAATCGCTGGTGGATGCCATTTCAGAAAAAAAACAGGTGATATTGCACAAGTACTCATCAGCGCACGGCAACAGGGTTTCAGACCGCCAGGTGGAGCCTTTTGCATTTACCACCAATTATATTCAGGTGTGGTGCTACGAACCAGAAAGCAAATCCAATAAATTATTTAAGGTTGCCCGTATGTCCGGCGTGGAAATATTGAAGAACCAATGGCAATTCGAACCCTCGCACAAAGCTGGATTTATCGACATCTTCCGTATGCACAGCGACAAATTATTGCCTGTTAAAATGACGCTGAGTGTCCGCGCCGTGAACCTCCTCCTCGAAGAATATCCATTGGCGGCACAACACATCAGCATGGTGGATGAAAACTCCTGGTTACTTGAAACCAATGTTTGTTCCTATGAAGGCGCAGGACGTTTCGTGCTGGGGCTGATGGACGACATTTCAGAAATCCAGCCCCCTGCTTTCCGTGAATTTTTAATCAGCCGGGTTAAAAAAATCGAAAAAAAATTGTAGTGTCATAAGTTGACAAAACCACATGGTTATTTTGTATCGTCAAACGATATAAATACCTATAACCATGGAAAAGAGAAGACATTTTAAGACCTTTCACGTCGCCGGATTTACTTACTGGGATGGATGCATCGTGTTCAACGATTTAAAAATCGGCACGGAATTAACCCTGAAACGGGAGGAAGACAACAAGTTCGACCCTTACGCTGTAGCCATTTATTACAATGAGCACAAGCTGGGTTTTGTCCCGAAGGATTCCAACAAAGAGATCGACAAATTTCTCGAACAGGGATACGACGATATCTTTGAAGTGCGGATCAACCGGATTGCACCCGACGAACACCCCGAAAACCAGGTGCATGTGATCGTGTTTCTAAAGGCTAAAGAACTTCCCGGATAAGAGAACGGTTTTATGACATTGGCCAGCTTTATCATTAGCCTTGTGGCTGTCATGGTATTATCCCGCCTGTTCGGTGGCTTTTTATTGAGTTTCTTATCACTCCTGAAATATGCGTTGTTAATAGTGTTGCTGCCTTTGTGGGTAATCCTTTTTATCTTATATTTTATTCTGATAATATTCAGTAAAGAAAAAGCAAATGAAGGCAGCGGATAAAAATTTATTAAAATAAATGATGGACCCTATAGTAAAATTCAGCAGGAGAATTGTTAAGCTAAATCTTTTACACAACGAAATAAAAGATATGATGACTCAGATAATTGCAGGTTACGATAATCTGGCTGAAAACAGTTATTTTCAGTCATGCATTGCTGAGTTGGGAAACTTTGAGCAATATCGTTCCGATTTTGTTATTGAAAAATCTTACAATGATTTTCTACTTCAGTATATTTTAAATCTCAGGGGTGAAATCATTGCCTCAAAAGTATATGGACTACATTTCGCTCTCGTTTTTTCCTTAAACGGATATATTATTAAAAGTTTTGCAGATGAGGTCAGAGAATTTAAATATCATAGAAATTTATTTTTTAAAAACCTGGCACTGATAAGCAAAAATGATGGTGATGAATCGCTGTGTGGCCTGATATCCGATACCGGAGAATTTGTAGTTCAGCCCGTTTACAAAGAAATCAGTTACCTCTATTTCCTTTATAACAAGGTTTATTTTTTGGTAACCGATAAGTATAACAGTAAAGGAATCATAGACCATTGCGGAAGAATTGTTCTTCCTGTTATTTATGATGATATTAAGGTTAATACTATTTCGTTCAGTTATAATCATGATTTTATTGCTGTTAAAAAGAAGAAATATTACCTGATAAATTTCAAATGCGATTATGAGCAAATTGATAAGGTTTATTTTACAAAAGGTGAAAATTGTAAAATACTTAAAGTGTTTTCTTCAATAATAGAATCGTTCAATTCAACTTATATTGCTCATAAAGGAAAAAGGCAATATTGGCTGGATTCCGGGCTTAGTGAAATACTTGCAGGAAAGGGGGTTTTTAATAAAATTAACGTCTTTTCTGATGAGGTGGATCCTTATGATGAAGTGCTGTTTGCCTGCGTAAAATCGGAGACGGGGAAATGGGGTATGTATAAGTACAACGAGAAAAGATGGTTTCCATGCGTATATGACAGGGTTGTTGTTTTAAAAAACAAATATCCTGTCTTCAGGCAATACGAGAATGTCGTACTTGTTAAAGGTAAAAATAAATACCTCTATAATTTTGAACGAAATATATCCATTAATATACCTGATGAGATTATTCCCCTTAGTATAAAGGAGTTCCGTGAAGACAACAGTACCTATTATGCTGCTTCGCATTGTGCAAACAAAATGTGGGCGGTTTTTGACAAGAATTTCAACCCGCTGACGGGCTATATCTTTCATCATGCCCCGGATTTCAGGAATTCTAACAAAGGTGTTCAGGTGTTTGTACCTGAATTTATGATGCGTGATACCGAAATTGACTGGGACAATGAGTTTTATTTCTCTGTCAAAGAATTTTTCAGGGTTTTTGGTAAAAGAAAACACAGAAGTAAATCGGAATTTTTAAAAAATATAGATAAGGATTTTGTTACTGCTGAACAGAAAAAAGGAATTCTTTTCTCTGATATGTATGTTGCAGGAACTTATTATTTTGATTCCTGGGAGGCATCCTTCCATATAAATGTAAATGATGAATTATACCTGAAGGGTGATTTGACTGACATTCGCGATCGTTCAGCTATTTCTTTGTATTATAAACATAAGGAAAATGAATATAAGCTCGGTTACCTACCCCGTTTTTTGAATCGGGATATTCGTGAATTTGCAAGGACAGGCGTAAAATTCAGAATACTCGTCACTACGGTACATATCAGAAACAATATTGCTGATATAATATTTAACATAGTGGGAGAATAAAAATAAAATTTAAAAACAAAGTAATCCAGATGAAAAATAAAACAAAATCTGATAAACCTTCAACCAAAGCAAAACAAAGTGCACAAACAGAAAGACTCAATATCGGATTTTCACAATTAAAATTCATTGTTACTTATTGATTTTTTAATAAACACACTCAAAAAACTGTCAAGTACGTCTCACATCTCAGGCGCACCGATAGACAAAGACATTAATAAACCATGATTATCAAATGTTTATTGTCAGTATAAAAAGGATAAAAAATAAAATATAAAACATTCACTATGGCTGCATTTAATAACATATTCATTAACAAAAATATGCTTCCATTGTCAGATGCGGAAAAGGAGCTAATACCCGATGATAAGAGATGGCAAACTGACGACGATCTGCCTTGCGCTTTCCGGTATATTTACATTACTGATGAAGGGGAATTTTTACAGGAAGTTTACGATGGGGAACCAATACCCGCTAATGAATTGCCCAAAAAATCAGTGAAAAGAAAAAAACCATTGATGCATCAGGCAAACAAACACCTGGCGCCAATTAATCATTGCTGCGGACCTGTAAATTTTTTTGGTGATGTTAATGGCCAGTGGTATGATTTCGATGCATATTTTACACGTGGTAAGCTTCAAAAAATTTCACATAATAAGTACTTCGATTTCAAATAGCACGCATTGTATGTGCTGGTTAGCATAAAAGCAATTTGAATATTCCTGGTACGATGTGGCTTTGTTTTAAGCAATTTTTTAAATTTTTTTCGTTTATATATGAAAAAAATCCTTGAAAAAAATTCTGAAAATCTTTTCGGTAATTGCCGGGGGCCTTTTGTTCATACTGTTATTCAGTGAGCAATCTGTTGGCATAAATCTCCCGTTGTTCGGACTATACGTATTATTGCTCTCATTGGTCTACCGGAAAAAGCCAATCAATCCCGGGCCTGCTTTCTACATAGCATTGGGAGGATGGCTGTTAACTTCATTATCTGCGATAATATTCAATACGGCGCTTGCCATCAGCATGAATATCATATCACTGATTCTCCTTTGCGGCTTGTTGCAAGCTGAAAGGATCAAATCCCCCGTATTCGGGTTTATGCACTCGGTCGTCATTTTTGCATTGGCAATACCCAGACTGTTTTCAGAACCATTTTTAATCTTCAAAAGCAAAATTCGCAGCACCTCAAAACTATTAAATATCGCTTTGGGAACACTCATTGTCACTGGCGTGTTTGCCTTGTTCACGATACTTTTTGCTTCATCCAATCCGGTCTTTAATAGTTTGGTCAATTCCATTTTTGGAGATTTTTTTACCCGACTGGCCAGGCTCTTTCAACGCCTGAATTACGCAGACATCTTTCTTTTCCTGTCAGGCGCAGTGATATGTACGGCCTTTTTTGTTTCTGCCAACAACTCTTTTTTTACCGGCGAAGATGCCCGGTCATCAGACAATATTTACAGAAACAGAAAACCCTTGGTTTGCAAAAATAAAATTTCGTGGCGCGGCCTGTATTACGAAAACAAACTGGGAATTATTCTGCTATCCCTGCTTAACCTGCTTATCCTTATTTTCAATATTATTGATATCAAATGGCTTTGGTTTGATTTTGCGTGGGATGGTGATTTTATGAAGCCGTTTGTTCATGAAGGTACTTTTATCCTGATTTTTTCAATCGTATTGTCAATGACCCTGGTATTGTTGTTTTTCAGGAAGAATCTTAATTTCTTTAAAAAATCCGCACGGCTCAGAATTCTGGTTTATATCTGGCTGGTACAAAACCTGGTGGTAACGGCATCGGTGGCCCGGCGCACCTGCCTTTACGTAGAACATTTCAACCTGGCCTACCTCAGGATAGGGGTTTTCTTTTTCCTGCTGGCGGTAGTGTTCGGGCTGGCAACCGTGTTTTACAAAGTGTATGCAAAAAAATCAGCGTACTACCTGTTGAGCACCAACACATTATTTGTTTTCTGTGGCTTATGCCTGATGGCTGTTTTTAACTGGAACAGCATCGTGGCCAGTTATAACATCCGTCATTCGGGGGATGCTTATTTTCACCGCGATTTTATGATAACCATGCCCGATGCGGTGTTGCCGCTGCTGCTCGAAAACCGGGAACTTTTTGATTACCCGTTCTCACACAATGAATACCACGAGTACGTTTATAAACATTTCAGGACAGATTCAACGACCAATAACTACCGTGATTTGCTTGATAAAAAAATTAAAACCTTTTCGGATGAATACCCGCAAAGAAGTTGGCAATCTTGGAATTATGCAGATTTTATATCTTACAAAAAGGTCGTATCACAACAGATTACGCCGACAAATTAAAATCTCGGTTATGTTCTTTCCGCCAATGTATGAAGTTTTTGTTTATTTTGATAAATATGTTGAAAATAGAAAAAAAGAAAATACTATATTTCCCTTTTAAAGAAAGTAAGCAATATAGGAATCTGACACGAGTGAAAGGAAGTGTTTTCAACATGATGAACGATCATGTTGAGATTGACAGCGATGTTACTTTTGGAGATTTCTTTTAATTCCTTATCGCCGAAAAAGACCTTGTACAAAAAATATTCAGTGCTTCGCTATGTGGGGTGCCCTTCGAGTTGTTAATTGATGATTTTAAAAGAAACCTAAAAAATTTACCAGCGAAATAAAATACCTTGAGTTATGCTGGTCAGCCGTATTAGACAATAATGAACTTAATATCGAAACGGATTTACACGGGATTCCAAAGAAAAGAAAAAATAAAGATTTTGTTCCGATTGCCCTTGATTTTGTACCCTTAAACGAATTGATCATTTGCCAATTGGTACTGAATAAAAACTTTGAAATTACCAATAATAATACCATTAAACAGAAAGACATATCATTATTTAAGGCAATACGGGAATTTACTTTGTACGAAATTATACATGCCGTTCTTAATGAACTGACGTGGTACGGCACGCCAGAAATGAGAGATAAAAAAGGCAAAGCCATTTTAAAGGATATTAAAAAAATCAGGACTGTCGATGACCTTATTGAAACCGATATACTGATGCGGTCGCTTCGTGAAAATATTAAAAAATCACATGATAAAAAAATTTAACTATCCTGGCATTGATAAATAAACCCGAATAAAAAAAACTCTACTGATTTCTGTTAGGATAATAGCTTGAATTTTCTTTACCTACATGGCTGTAAACTCATCTTTGCACTTATAATTAATTTTTAAATTTCTTCCTTTGTTCTAAAGTGCCATTCTGGGTCCTGCTTTTCGAGCTGATTGAAAAATCGCTGGGAGAAATGGTTTTTCGACATAATTTCCAGGTATAATAATGAAAATACTTTATTATAAATACTCGGATTTTTTGGGGGATCTAAATTTGAAATCAAATTTCGTCTTATAAATAAAAATCCGAGTTTTATTTTTTCTTGGTAAAGGTCAACAACCGTGTCAATACCGCTCACCACAAGTGATTGATTATGATACTTGTTTGTCAATTCTGATTTAATAAAATTGTTTTTCACCATCAAAACCAGCTTTTCAAGGTATTCAATATCTCGCGGTTTGACGTTTCCTATATTATAAGACCCTATGCGCCTTACTCTTACCTGTATAAGCAATATATGCATGAAAGAGCCCGAACTTTTTATTGCATAAATATCAGCAGGGGTGCGTTTGTTGCCGGGTACAAAACATTCAAATCCATGCTTCAACAACAACTGGATAACATATTCTTCGCATACTTCCCCTTTTTCTCTTGCAATGGAAAACCCACGTAATGACGGGTATTTCTTGCGCCATAAGGCATATATTTCATTGACGAATTCCGGAAAATTTTTCATAAGTGGTAGATAAATAAATTATTTTATTCAACTTCAAGTAACTTTATGGCGTAGAAAAGCAGCCTCTGCAAGCAATTTTGCTTCAAGCTCTGTTTTTGCCTGGGTATCATCAAAAGCAATGGCGCTGTCTTTATAATAAACACTCCACCAATAATTATCCTTTTTCATTTTTTCTACTCTCAGGCAATAATCGCCAATATGACAAACAAAGTCATCACCGGCAATAATTTCCCATGCCAAAGCAGGTATTACGGACTTTGGTTTTTTTGGTATTCGCAATTTTTGATTTTGCATTTTGTTAAAATCCTAATTTATTGCCTAATAAACATATAAACCCTGACGAAATATGGTTTGTTATAAAAATCACAACATAGTAAACCTTTTTTCCAAAATTTTTTGCACACTGTTGTTATTCTGCTTTACAAACCATTCAATAAGTTTTTCTTTCCCCAGCCGTCTGTCGGCAGCAATAAACAGTGGTATTAAATTATAATTAAATACAAACATATCCTGCTTTCTTTGTCCGAGATATTGAACAATATATCCTGTTTTCTCAAGTTTGAATTTTTTTGTCATTAGCTTTTCAACCGGTGTATCAATGTAGTCGCGCACAAGATCAGAGATATGATTAGTTGCAGCCCAATTGTAAAAACTAAATTCGCTCAGCTCTTTTTTAAAATCCTTTGGAAAATCCCAGATAATTTCTTTTTCCAGTTTAACACAAAAGCGCGGAATCGAGTTATGAGTACCCCATTGCCCACGGATCGGATAAGCATAGCAACAAAACTCCATTTTTAGCTCAGGTACAAAAAGAGATTCAATACTTTTTTTTAATTTACTGAAAGGCTTTTTATTCATATTGATTTTTTATTCTCCCTGAAACATATATCATTTTGAAAGCTCAACTAACAGGTTCTTCACGTTTTTATAACGCACACCTTTCTCCCTTGCCTCTTTAATTGCCCTAATTGTTTCCTTATTGGGTTTATGACTCATTCCACAAGTACGTGGTTCTTTACTGGTGGTTTTCCTCTTTAATTTTCTAACTGTTACGATTTTTTGAAACAACTGCAATTTTTTTTCTGAAACATATTTGCCCGTAACGCAATCAAAGCTTAACTGAAAAGTATAGGGTGAAGCAAAATGTTTTTTGATGACAGGATACTGATTCTTGCTAAGTTCATGATCATTATAACAATCAAAAAACAGTTCGGTACATTCTATCATATTTTTTTTACATTCTGCTATTGTTTTCCCCTGCGATATAATACCACGCCAGTCAAGACATTCAACACAAAATCCCTGCTTCTGTGGGATAAGTTTATATGTAAAAGTTATTATTTTCATCAACATGTATTAATAAAAATGGTTTTGTGATGTATCCGGCAAGGTTTGTACTTAACCGGAACTACGCACTACAGAACTATGTCTAGTCATTCTGTAATGGTTGCACAAAACCGTCACAAATATACAAAAATATTTTATTTATTACAATGTTATCTGATAAAATTTTCAATAATCCCTGATTTAAAATCTTTGATTTTCATGCCATAATGGCCCGATGCTTTTTCGTCAAGACACTCATTTATAAATTTCGTTTTCTGCCGTTTATTCCATGTATCATATTCTTCGGGAATGATCATGTAATCGGGAGTTGTCACTTTTTCATGAATAGTTGTTTCATCGGTAATGTTTACGGTGTCCTTTACAAACAACATGAATTCTTCATTTTTATCTTTGGCCGTTGGAAAAGAAATCTGATATACTGGATTTACTGCAAAAAGAGCATCCCTGAGTTTAATCCGGCTAAGTTCCAATAAGTAATTTATTAGTTCCTTTTCACTTATTTTCAAGGCTCTAAGAAATCGTTCCTTAATGTATTCTATTTCCCATTCGCTGCTTTTAAAATCCTGTGAATTGTAGAAATCGAAAAGTCCCTCATAAAAAGACTTTACCAATTGCTTTCTTTCCACTTTTCCATATATAAAGACTTTGCCTCCCGGATAATTTTCAGCTACAGTAAAAATCTCCCTGTCATAAATATAATTTTCAAAATTAAATTTAATCTCCTCGCCTTCCGGATCGTACCAGAATGAGCATTGCTCCACACCTATTGCAATGGCTTCGAGCCATTTTTTCAAACTGTCGAGCGGGTCAAACACATCCGAAAAACGACCGTCAAATTTTTGTTTGCCCAGTTTCAGGGTAAATCGCAGCCATCCGCTATCGGCTTGAAAAAATTTCACTTCAAGTTGTTTTACAACATCGGATCTAATATCTTTTTTTGCCATGATCTTGAGTTAATAATTTTTTTCATATGTGGTATTTTGTAAAAAGCCAGTACCCATCGATTCCGTCTAATTCACTTAATTCAAAAGTCATTTCGTTTAGTTCGACATAAGTAATTCTTTCTTTTAAAATTTTTATAGTTTTTGCGTTTTTAATTTCCCATTTTAATCTGAAATTGATCTTGTCTTTCAATCGTAGCATTACCTTGTCATAATCAAAGCCGACAACTCTGTCAATGATCTTTAGTTCTTTTTTATATTCAGTCAAAGCAAAAATTGACCAGGTTTTGTCTGCTATATGTTCCATTTTAGCATGAACATTTGTCTTCGGTATAGAAATATAATGACTCATATAACAATCGCCATATTCATATCCGATACGAAGGTTATCCCAACTTCGCACATTCAGTTTATAACCGTCTGGTCCACAGCAACCCGACCAACCGCTATACCTGACATTTATCATGTCGTTTTTATTTACGGTGTAGTATTTTTGATTTTCAATATCCTGTTCGGGGTCAAAAGTTTTTTCGTCAATAATGGAACCCATCGGGAGATAATCTATACTATCACAGGTGCACAATAACCGTTTATCAAATATCTCGATAAGCCAATCAGTTATTGGGTTTCCATTCAAATCAAACAACTGTATTTTCATATTGCTAAAAATTAAGCGCCTACTTGCTGTTTTTACTTTGTGATATTGCTGAGTCTTGATACCTGAGTTTTTAAAGTTGAGCTGCCAAAGGGACAGTTTTGATTTTTGACTTTCTTCAATTTTACAGCCCTTGCAGGAATCACGTTCAATTGTTTTTTTCACTTAGGTTCCAATTACCTAAAAAAATCACAATGCAAACGACAGTTTTCGGCGCTGTTTTACAATTCGGTATTATGATTGAAAGTTTCTAACTCATCCTGTATCAGGTCTGCCTCGTTCTGAAGTTTCTCAATACGGGTATAAATATCCGATTCATTGAAAAGCGCTTCGTACTCATTTATATTGGCCGAATATCGCTCTGTGCTCTTTCCGTGAGCAACAGGTATGTCTTTGTAAAATTTAATCAGGCCTTTGATCTCGGCAAGCCGGTATATTTTTTCCTGCACGGACTGGTTTGATTTGGTGATGGCAGCTTTCAATGCAATAAGCTGATTGATTTTACCGATCAGTTCTTCCTCCGTTTTATTCAGGTCAAAAGGACGTGTATTTCCCCTGATAACTGAATTGTAAGTGTTCAACCTTTTCTCCAGCTGCGCGATTTCCTGTTTCAGCTTGTTTTTTTCTTTGAGGGCTTTGGCTATCGTACTCATGTATTTATGTTTCCGGCAAAATAAAAACACTTGTACGCAATCTTTATGCGTAGATGAAATTATTTATATAATTTATTCAATTTTTTTATTCGTTCTTTAAGTTTTTCATGTAAATGTTGTGGTTCAAGCACTTTCAGGAACTCGCCAAAACCTATCAGCTCCCGTTCCATTTCGAAATTCGGGATCACCTCTATTGAAAAAACAATCCCATCTTCTTTTTGCTCAATTAACTGCTGCGACCAGTGAAATGGCTTGGTAACGACATAAGGCGCATGTGACTTTTCAACCCAGAAAACAACTTTTTCAATCTTTACATTGTCAAATTTTGTTACCCCTATAATATCCCTGAAATATTCATCAGGGTTAAAAAAAGTATTTTCAATATACTCATCCTCTGATGAAAATCTTAACCTTAAAATGCGGTCGAGCGCCAAAGGAGCCATTTTTTCCCTGAACTTGCTCTTGCCAAATACAAACCAGCGGTTTCTGTATTCCTTCAGCAGATATGGGCTAAGCCTGACAATAATGGGTTTAGTGGCAACAAAGGATAGGTAAACAATTTTAAGTACAGCTTTATCCTTGATGGCTTTATAAATATTATCAAGAAATTTAATCCCTTTCAGGTCGTTGTTTTTTTCAAAATCTATAATGCTCCTTGCAGGGTTGTTTATTGCAAAGACTTTATTTTCTATTTTTTTAAGCACATCCTCCATATCAGAGAACTGGCTGAACCCTTCAAATTGTTTCAATGTGTGGGTAATCTGCGAGAGCGTGGTAATATCGCCGGGGGTGAGCGGCATGTTGGTTATGCTGAAACCGGTATCATCATATGTATAATACTTTTTATCTGTTACCACAATAGGCGCATTGTATCCGAGCTTTTCGCTGCGCATGTTCTGTATATCAAGTTGAACGGTTCTCAGACTCACGCCCTGCCTTTTTCCCTCAAATTCATACAACGCATCCGAGCAGGCTTCCACCAGGTCGTAAATGGTCCATTTGCGGTAACGGTTGCGCAGGCAATTATCAATGGTTTTATAACGTATTAATGCAAGACGGTTGGCCGGCATAAATATTTTTTTTACAAAATTCATAAAAAAAATCATACTGCGCAAATTGTTTGCGTACTTGTACTATTATTTTGCATTAAATAAATTTGTACTATGAAAAAAGTAATATCTACCGAGAAAGTTCCTGTTAAACTCTGGCTTGACGAACCGGATGAACAATCACTGAACCAGGTTAAAAATCTCGCCAATCTTCCCTTTGCATTTAGTCATGTCTGCCTGATGCCCGATGCGCACGTCGGTTATGGAATGCCTATAGGCGGAGTGTTGGCTGCCGAAAACGTCATTGTGCCCAATGCGGTTGGTGTTGACATAGGATGCGGCATGTGTGCCGTGAAAACGGATATAAAGACGGGAGTGTTGTCGCAGGCAAAGTTGCGCAATATTCTTGATGAAATAAAAAAACTCATCCCGCTGGGATTTGATCATCACAAAGAACGGCAAAGCGAAGACCTGATGCCAACAGGTTTTAATATTAATGAAATGAAAGTGGTAAAGCAGGAGTATCTTTCTGCATTAAAACAGATAGGAACCCTTGGTGGTGGCAATCACTTCATTGAAATACAAAAAGACGGCGAAAATCATATCTGGATCATGATTCACTCGGGCAGCAGGAACATCGGGCTGAAAGTGGCCGAATATTACAACGACAAAGCGAAAAAACTTGATGCCTTATGGCATACCTCTGTCGATCCCAAAGCAGACCTTGCGTTTTTACCATTTGAATCAGATGAAGCTCGTCAATATTACAACGAAATGAAATACTGTGTGGCTTTTGCTTTCGCAAACCGCAAACTGATGATGTCAAGGACACAGGCTGTTTTAACGGATCATCTTCATACTGTAAATTTTGAGCCCATAATCAATATAGCCCATAACTATGCGGCATGGGAAGAACATTTCGGTAAAAAAGTGGTGGTACACCGCAAGGGCGCCACTTCGGCCCGTCAGGGTGAAATCGGAATTATTCCCGGCAGCCAGGGAACAAAATCGTATATTGTCGAAGGCCTTGGAAATCCTGAAAGCTTCATGAGTTGTTCTCATGGAGCAGGCAGAATTATGAGCCGGAACCAGGCCATAAAAAACCTTAACCTGGAAGAAGAAATAATAAAACTTGACAAACAGGGTATCATCCACGCCATAAAGTCCCGTCGCGACCTTGAGGAAGCCTCATCGGCCTATAAAAATATTGAAGAGGTAATGATTTTTCAGAAAGACCTTGTAACTATTAAGTTCGAATTATCACCCCTGGCCGTTATTAAGGGTTGATCTTTGTAGACTTTATTAAATTTTGTTCGACTTTTAAGGGGACAGAATATGATCTTTGGTAGAATTATTTTTTCTGTTTAATTCTAATAGTGACTTCCTCTTTGAGAGTCTCATAAACCTCCGCAGTTTCAATAAAATCCTCAATAATCTGGTTAGAAATTTTTAAGTTTCTTGCTACTCATAAAAGCGATGCAACCATGTGTCGCTTTTTTTATTATGGAAATGTTTTACACTTACCATGGTGGTTTATCAAAATGAATTGTATATAGGCGGCGGTTTCCAAAAATCAGATGGCTTTACTGGTAATAACATTATGAAATGGGACGGTCATAATTTTTATGAAGTCGGAGGCGGAACTAATAATACTGTTATTATGTACTTATGAGATTCGCAATGCCAACAAAATCAGCATAAACGGAGCCTCTTTTAAAAGCGGTCGCTATTTATTAAGGGTGAAATCAGATAACAGCATATGTACCGAAAAATTTATAAAGCAATGACACATAAAATATTACGATTACTTCTTCGTTATTTTATGCTGCTGATTGCAACAGTGCGATTTCATAACCGGAATTAAGAAACTGTTTTGATTTTATGTTACAAAAGATTTATGATGGATTTTTTAGCGAAACGAGGCAGATTTTGC
>DAOORA010000093.1:0-13585 GCA_035389045.1 Bacteroidales bacterium
CGCGCGCCAAATATCGGCTAACCTGTCCCGAAAAAGCCGAATTGTTTCGCAGAAATCCGCCAGCTGGCGGATGCGCTGGCAAGAAAATATGCGGTGTGCTGAGCTTGCCGAAGCACGGTGTCAGGGAGTGGCCTGTGCGGAGCCTGCCTGGTGGCAGACAGGGTTCGATATATATTTTCTTGTCCGCCAGCTGGCGGATTGGTACTTTTTGTTTCAAGACAAAAAGTACAATAAAAGAAACAACATATAATTGAATATTCTGACTTTTATTTCGTGTTATATAGATACATTATCTATAATAGATCCAAATTTCATTTGCACTTTTAACCCAAATACCTACACTAAAATCAGAAGCATAAATCAAAATTTGTCCTGGCCTGATTTTGATTAAACAACGGTAACAGCTTGAAATTAATTCAATTCAAAACATCCTAATACTTCTTCCGCTATTAAAAGTTCAAGAATGTGTTTCTCGATACTTGTGCTTGTTGTACTTATTTTTGCCATGTGCCAAAGCTCGTATTTTTTTTCCAGCGCATCAAATTATAATTTTGCCGTAATTTCTGATGGGGCATACTGTCCTCTGCCAATCTGAATATGCAATAAATTATTTATCTTTGCTGAAAATAAAGCTTTTTACTACTTATCTGATAATCTTATTATGGAAATGGAATACAATACGCAGCGCCCGTTGCTGAATATCTCTGAATACGGGAGAAATGTACACAAAATGATTGAATATACCATGTCGCTGGAAGACCGTGAAGAACGAAACAAAGCGGCAGCTACCATTGTTTCGGTCATGTGCACCCTCAATAACCCTCAGAAACTGGACACAGCAGAATTTAAACAAAAAATGTGGGATCACCTGTTTATGATGTCGGATTATAAACTCGATGTTGATTCTCCTTTTCCCAAGCCCAACCCTGATAGTAAGGAATATGATAAGTTCCAGTGTTCCTATCCCAACAAATACATACGATACAGGCAGTATGGAAAGAATATTGAAAATATGATCTCAGAGGCCATAAATTATCAGGAAGGCGATGAGAAAGAAAACCTGATCCGTTTTATCGCCAATCACCTGAAAAAACTCTATATCAGCTGGAACCGCGATTCTGTGACGGATGAAGTCATTCTTGAACATTTATCCATACTTTCCGATGGCAAACTTAAACTCGGTGAACATATGAAACTTGAAAACACCCGCGACCTGATTGCAGCCAATACACGAAAAAAAACTCCTTCAGGAGGCGGCCAGGGGGAAAATAAA
Source organism: Bacteroidales bacterium (assembly GCA_035389045.1). Taxonomy (GTDB): domain Bacteria; phylum Bacteroidota; class Bacteroidia; order Bacteroidales; family CAIWKO01; genus CAIWKO01. The sequence continues at coordinate 1,274 of DAOORA010000093.1, forward strand.
AGTAATAAGTACCGCGACAAAAACTGGAAAAAGAAAAAACAACAATAAGCAAACTGTTGTTAAGGAAATAGTATCTTTTGATGTCTGATGTTTTAACGAAAATCATATGAATACATTTGAGATCATCGGAGGAAAAACGCTGTGCGGGGAAATAGTTCCGCAAGGAGCAAAAAATGAAGCGCTACAGGTGATCAGCGCTGTGATGCTGACCCCTGAAAAAGTTACCATCAGCAATATTCCGGATATTGTAGATGTAAATAAACTTATCAATCTGCTGGCTGATCTGGGTGTCGAAGTGAATAAAATTGATGGCAGTACCTATTCATTCCAAGCAGATAATATTAATCTTGATTATATATCATCGGAAAAGTTTATGAAGCAATCGGCCGCGCTGAGAGGCTCGGTAATGCTTATTGGTCCTTTGCTTACCCGCTTTGGCAGTGCTTATATGCCTAAGCCGGGCGGTGATAAGATCGGACGCAGGAGGGTGGATACCCATATCATCGGGTTTCAGAACCTGGGAGCTAAGTTTGAATATAGCTATAAAAACAACATATTTAAAATTTATGCCGACCGCCTGAAGGGTTGTTATATGCTGCTTGATGAGGCCTCCGTAACCGGAACGGCCAACATCATTATGGCTGCCGTGCTGGCCGAAGGGACCACCACCATTTTTAATGCGGCCTGCGAGCCGTATATTGTTCAGTTATGCACTATGCTGAATACTATGGGCGCCAGGATCAGCGGTGTAAAGTCCAATTACCTTACTATTGAAGGCGTATCTCAGCTTCATGGCTGTGAGCACCGCCTGCTGCCTGATATGATTGAAATCGGGAGTTTTATCGGCCTTGCCGCTATGACACGGTCGGAGATCACCATTAAAAATGCCGGTTACGATCATCTGGGCATGATCCCTGATGTATTTAAGCGCCTGGGAATAAAACTTGAGCGCCGGAATGATGATATCTACATCCCTGCGATGGATACTTACCAGATAGAAAGTTATCTGGATGGCTCCATACTTACCATTTCCGATGCTCCCTGGCCAGGGTTCACGCCCGACCTGATCAGTGTAGCGCTGGTCGTTGCCACCCAGGCCGCAGGCAGCGTGCTGATACACCAGAAGATGTTTGAGAGCCGTTTGTTTTTTGTGGATAAACTGATCGACATGGGCGCCAAGATCATACTATGCGACCCGCACCGGGCTACCGTAATCGGCCTGAACCGCGAGCATCCGCTGCGCGGCATATCCATGTCCTCTCCCGATATCCGGGCCGGGGTGGCGCTGCTTATTGCGGCACTCTCTGCCGAAGGGAAAAGCACCATTTACAACATCGAACAGATCGACCGCGGCTATGAACATATTGATGAAAGACTTCGTAAACTGGGCGCTGAAATTACCAGAAAATAAGGTTTTTTTATTTCTTTACTTCACTGATACTCTGAATTACGTTGAAAATTTGCCATGTGGCTGCAGGTTCATACCAGTGTCTTTCTGTCCGGTAGGTAATGTTGAAATATTTTCCGATGACGGCGGGGTCAATGGTTTCAAAATAGGTTTCCTGGTTCACTATCCTTTTGAAATCACAAGGCGGGCATAAAGCAAAAAATATTTTATCGCCATTGTCAGGTTTCATAGAATATCCGCCTCCGTCTTCACCAAAAAAAGCCTCCAGCATTTTTGCTTTGGCCGACTTAAGTTCACCGTTCAACGGTAGCGCCATGGAGGTAAAAGCGCCATAAACCCATCCATTCTTGTTTTTGATAGCTATCTGATACCAGTAATCATTGAATTCCCCGATCTTTTCTTTGCTGCCTTTGGAAATAATAGTTCCTGTTTCAAAAGAATTCACCTTGAACAGCACCTCGCCTTTAGAACTTGCCTGAGAGCGGATCCTGACATCATTTCCCATGATGGACAAGGTGTTTTCTGACTGGGAAAATAACGGTTTGACAGATAGCAAAACCGCCAGTATCATGAAAAAACAAAATTTCTGATTCATATGGTTTTTTTGTAAATCGCTTGATTGATTCATACAAATATAAACTTTTCTAAGGATCAAAAGTGAATATTTCTGTTAAATAAATTTGTTTTATGAAAAAAAAAACTATATCTTTGGAAGCATCAAAATATTGCCATTTATTTAATATCATTTCATTACTAACTGCACTTTATGTCAAATTAAAAGAAGAATCTAATTGAATGTTAAAGTTATGATAATTAATCTATTCGAAGGCAGAAAACGGATTACTGCTACGACAAAACTTTAGTAAAAATAACATTAATACGGTAACACATGTTGCCAACAATGCAAACAAAAAGAAAATTAACGATTTAATATTGAATTTATATGAGAATATGGACAACACTAATTCTTAGTATTAGCCTTGTAACTGCTATCGCACAAAACGTTTTTTGGGCAAAGAATGCAATCGGCTCCGATCTTGACGAGGGCAACAGCATTGCGGTGGATTCAAGCGGTAACACATACATCACCGGGCAGTTTGAAAGCACCACGCTGAATTTCGGCCTTGCATCGTGTACTAATTCCACTTCACCCAGCTATACCGATGTTTTTATTGCTAAGTTCGATGTGAATGGAAACTGTTTGTGGGCAAAAAGCGCCGGTGGTAGTGAAAGCGATTACGGGGCGGCTATTGCGGTTGATAACAGCGGCAACGTGTTTGTGACCGGCCGGTTTTCGAGCCCGACCATGAACTTTGACGGAACGACCATTACCAATTCCAATATGACAGATATTTTTATAGCCAAATATAATAGCAGCGGAGTCATTCAATGGGCAAAAGCCATTGGTGGCTACTATGACGAGGAGGGCGTCAGCATTTCATGTGATGACAGTAACAATGTATATCTTTCAGGCTACTTTGACAGCAGTTCGCTTAATTTCGGCGCACAGTCAGTCACAAATAATGGCAGCGAGGATCTTTTTCTTGCTAAATTCAATGCTACAGGTATCAATCAGTGGGCTGTCGGAATCGGTGGTAATGACACTGATAAAGCCACTGCAGTAAAGACAGATAATAATGGCAACTCATTTATTACCGGATATTATGGCAGTCCTTCTGTTTCTTTTGGTACAACTACCCTTACAAACAGTGGAATTGACGGATGTCTTTTCGTAGCAAAGTACGACAACAGTGGAAACGCTTTATGGGCGACTTCAGGAAGTGCTGTAGGCGGAGATATAAAGGCAAACGGCATTTCCATAGATGGTAACGGCAATAGTTTCGTGGCTGGAACATTCGATGGGTCTGCGGCTACGATCGGAACATCAACAATGACCAATAACCACCCGACTTATGATAATACCTTTACTGCTAAATTTGATAATAACGGCGCTCCGCAATGGGCTGTAAATGCTATCTCAGGGACTGAAGGCAATGAAGCATACTGCATAGCTGCTGATAATGAAGGCAACTCATTTATCTCGGGATGGTTCACACCACCAACCGTGACTTTTGGAAGTATTGTACTTAATGGAGGAAGCTTTGGTGACAATATTTTTCTTGTAAAATATAATAATGCAGGTCAGGTGCAGAGTGCACATCGTTTTGCAGGCACAGGCATGTCTGGAGGATACGGAAACAGCATAGCATGCGATAACAGCGGCAACGCTTTTCTTACAGGATATTTTGAAGGAACAAGCATGGTTTTTGGCTCTACAACGCTCACTAATACCACCTTTAGCACTTACGATGTTTACTGGACAAAAATAGCTCCCGGTTGTACAGGTATAGATAATACTATTCGACCATTTACAGAAATATTTCCTAATCCATGCTCCGGACAATTGTTCATTAAAAATCCGTTTACTGCAGGCAGTAAAATTACTCTCATCATCTATAGCATGCAGTCACTGATAGTCAAAACGCTGAATTTGTCAAGAGAATTTTCAGGTCAGGAGCAGATTTTGGTGGATTTAAGCGGGCTTACTGCTGGAGTTTATTTTCTTAAAATTGAAACAGAAAAGGAGATGATAATGGAAAAGTTAATTATTGAAAAGTAATAAGTGAATATCATAAATTATTAGTAGCAATAATTTGAATTAATGACAAATTATTATATGACAATTGCACTGTTGGTAACAAAGGCTTGCTACCAGAGGGGCAGCGGGGTTTTAGGACAGTGCAGTTCTTTTAATTATCTTTGTTGTATTCGGACAGGAAAGGGCTTCGATTAGCCCCGCCGTTAGCAAGCCTCGACCGATAGAAATATTCCATTTTGGTGGATCAGGTTGCAGCGGAAGCGGTGGGCTGCTTTGTACGGAATATCCAGACTATGGCCTAAGCAGGTCTATCACAACATGCTTTCTCTGAAATAATAAACAAAATGAGATACAACCCTCAATTTCTAAATGAATACGGAATAATTGCCTATGATGAATGGCTGAAAACCCCCGAATTGCGTAAAAATGTGGAATTGGATGTTTTTATTGTTATGCCCAACCATATACACGGCATTATCGTTATCACCGATACTGTCAAGGGCGTATTGCATACGCCCGGTGATAACGACGTGCCGCTTATGCACGATGATGGTACGGATGTATCGCTAATGCATGATGCTGCTGCGGATGTATCGCTAATGCACGATAAAACAAATGTGCCCGATAATATCAGGGACTTATGCAATACGTCCCTGCGGTCGCCATCGCAAACGGTTGGGGCAATTGTTCGTGGGTATAAATCATCTGTTACGAATAAAATAAATAAATCAAAACATTGTACAGGTTTCATGGTGTGGCATCGTAATTATCACGACCATATTATCCGAAACAAACAATCATATAAAAATATTTTCGAATATATCATTAACAATCCGGCAAAAAGGAATGATGATGTATTTTATTTTGAATGAAATATTGGGCAACTTTTTCCATTGGTGTATCTTAACAGTTTCGTTTTTTTCTTTATTTTTGTATCATATTATTTAGACTGAATAAAAATTCATATCATGGAAAATAATGATGTACTGGATGACCTGACACATAGTGAATACAAATATGGTTTTTATACGGATGTGGAGATGGATGTGGCTCCCAAGGGGCTGAATGAAGATATTATCCGGTTTATTTCGAAAAAGAAAAATGAGCCCGTATTTATGCTTGAGTTCAGACTGAAAGCCTATAATAAATGGCTAACGATGAAACAGCCGAACTGGGCACATCTGAAAATTCCCCCTATTGATTATCAGGATATCATTTATTATGCGGCTCCGAAAAACACTAAAAAGCCAGGCAGCCTTGACGAGGTGGACCCTGAATTATTAAAGACATTTGATAAATTAGGCATACCGCTCAATGAGCAGAAGATCCTTTCCGGTGTGGCTGTGGATGCTGTCATTGACAGTGTCTCTGTGAAAACCACTTTTCAGAAGACGCTCGAAGAGAAAGGCATTATATTTTGTTCGATCACCGAAGCTATACAAAATCATCCGGAACTGGTAAAAAAACACCTCGGTTCTGTGGTGCCATACGGGGATAATTATTTTGCAGCGCTCAATTCGGCGGTATTTACCGATGGATCCTTCTGTTACATTCCAAAGGGCATACGCTGCCCTATTGAGCTCTCCACGTATTTTCGTATTAATGCCGCCAAGACCGGGCAGTTTGAACGCACCCTGCTCATTGCTGATGAAGGCGCTTACGTCAGTTATATGGAAGGTTGCACAGCGCCGCAACGCGATGAAAACCAGTTACATGCAGCGGTTGTGGAAATCATTGCCATGGAAGATGCCGAGGTAAAATACTCCACCGTACAAAACTGGTATCCCGGTGACAAAAACGGCGCCGGAGGGATTTTTAATTTTGTTACCAAGAGAGGGATATGTAAAGGCAACAATTCGAAAATCTCCTGGACACAGGTCGAAACAGGGTCTGCCATCACCTGGAAATATCCAAGTTGTATACTGAAAGGCGACAACTCCGTCGGTGAGTTTTATTCTGTTGCCGTCACCAACAATTATCAGCAGGCCGATACCGGTAGTAAAATGATACATCTGGGCAGGAACAGTAAAAGCACCATCATCTCAAAAGGTATATCGGCGGGAAAAAGCGATAACAGTTACCGGGGCCTGGTGCGGGTAAACAAAGGCGCAGTAAATGCCAGAAATTTCTCTCAGTGCGATTCGCTGCTGATGGGCAACCAATGCGGGGCACATACGTATCCGTACATCAAAGTCGAAAATAAATCAGCAATTATTGAACACGAAGCCACCACTTCAAAGATCTCGGATGAGCAGCTGTTTTATTGCAAACAACGCGGCATAGATCAGGAAAGCGCCATCAACCTTATTGTAAACGGCTACGCCAAGGAAGTGCTCAATAAACTACCCATGGAATTTGCTGTGGAAGCGCAGAAACTGCTTTCTATAAGCCTTGAAGGCAGCGTTGGATAATTTTTTGTTGTTAAAAATAATTATTGAAGTTATTGAAAATACTGATAAGGTGTATCACTGCATAAATACATCCTGTAACAATAAGTATTATCCGCCACACCTTGTTTTTTACAATGAAAGCCAGCAATAAAGGTATTGCTGCATACATCAGGTTAGAAAATATTTCTAAATATCTGAAGGTGCTGAAGTAATCATATCTTGATTTATAGGCCAACCAATAAAACCTGAATCCAAACCAGAATAATCCGTTTATGGCCATGAATATGGAAATGATTATAATTACCGTATCAGCATACAGGTTTTTTCCTTGAATCTCAGGCACATCCTTTTCCAGCTTATAACCGCATTTGATGCAAAATTCAGCATGACTGACGTTTTCGGACTGACAATTTTTACAGATCATATATCAGATATTAATGATGAATTGGTAAAGCTACTATGAAAACAGGAATCAGTCAGGATATCATAGCGTTTTTTTTCTTTGAAACGGGATTTTATTTATGATCAATCCGGCAAGAGTTACAAATATCCCCGCAATTTTCACAGCAGTGAAGTATTCTTTATAGATAATATAGGATAGTATGGCCGTAAAAATGGGTATCAGGTAAGTAAAGACGGTGGCTTTGGAAACGCCTATACTTTTTGTTCCGGCATTAAACAGTATATATGCCAGAGAAGATGCAAAAATGGCAAGGGCAAGAAGGTTAAAGATCAAATCTGCGTTGAAATCAAAGCCTATCAGGTCGTTGTAATCAAATATGAGCACCAGCGGGAGGAAATAAAAGATCCCGGTGAAATTGGCTACGGTCGTAATGGTATAGGGGGTATATTTTTTCAACATATTTTGCAGAAGATAACCGTACACCAGCACACTGCTTACTGCCAGGCCCATATACATTAATCCGAGCGGCGATGCGGCTAAGGTCAGATCTTTGTTAAGAACGACCATCAGCACGCCGGCAAATGAAATAAAAATACCGAGATAATTGTTTGATCTCAATGGTTCTTTGGCCAGAAAATACATCGAAAACGGCACAAACAAAGGTATCGTTGAAATTACAATGGCTGCTACCGTTGGCGAAACGAGGCTGATGCCATAACTTTCGCCCAGAAAATACAAAAAGGGCTGGAAAAATGCCAGCAGCAGAAATTTGGGAATATCCTGTTTTTGTATCTTTTCCAGTTTTTTATAAAAGAGTGAAAACACGACAAGAAAAACTGTCGAAATGATCAGCCTCAGAAAAATGGTCGTGAGCGGATTAAGGTACTTATAAACCTCCTTGATCCAGATGTATGAAAAACTCCAGAACACCATGGAGATCATCAAAGCACCATATGTAAGAGCAGTATTCTTCTTCATAAATAGTCGTGCAAAAGTATGGTTTTTATCCAAACGGCTATTTTCTTGTGTATAGGAAAAATCAATAAAAGAAATTGTTTTATTTTTACAGAAAAAATTGTATGCCGCAGCCAGCCCGTAAGCAAAAACTTCCGCCTTTGTTTGTAATAAAAGCCACCATTGCCTTTCGTAATTTTCTTTTGAAAATGACAGGGAAAATGTTGCCTGCCAGTTATGTGATGCTCGAAGAAGTCTCTAAATTATGGAAAGTTAAAGCGTTGGAAATTGCTGCGAATCTTGATATTGCCGGTCTTTTAAAGGACGGCCCTCAGAACGTTGAAAAACTGGCCGGACTTACTTCATCCGATACTTCGGCTTTATACCGGGTACTGCGGGCTTTAGCTGGTGAAGGCATTTTCAGGGAATTGCCGGGAAGAGTTTTTAAAAATACACGTTTGTCTTTGGCCATTTCCGATCAAAAAGAATCAGTACGATACTTTGCAATGCATCATATTGGCAAAACCAACTGGGAACTAACAGGCGATATGCCTTATTGCGTGGCAGGCGGAAAAGATGCTTTCAGCCGTAAATTTAACTCCAGCCCTTTTGAGTACCTTAAAAACCACCCCGGAGAAAACGATGTTTTCAATAAAGCCATGACTGAAACCGCTGCATTGTCCGGGGATATTCTGGTCAGCTCGTATCCGTTCGGAAAATTCAAAACCATAGTGGATGTAGGAGGCGGACAAGGTTTGTTTCTGGCTCAGATTCTGACGGAGCATCCCGGTTCGGAAGGAATCCTTGTCGATCAGCCCCATGTGGCCGCCACTGCGATGCAAAATTTCATTAGTCAAAACGTGGATGGTCGCTGTAAAATCATCGAAGGAAGCTTTTTTGAAACCATTCACGGCAGCGGCGACCTGTATATCATGAAAAACATTCTTCACGACTGGGATGATGAAACAGCGGTGCTGATTCTTAAAAATCTGCATAAAAATATGCCGGCTCATGCAAGTTTACTTCTGATCGAAACCATTATTAAAGCGGATAATAAACCTTCCTTCGGTAAATTTATTGATCTGCAGATGCTCATTGGAACACAGGGCGGGAGGGAAAGGACTTTGGATGAGTACAGCATATTGCTGAACAAATCGGGTTTCGTGTTAAGCAGGATTATTGAAAATGCAACTCCGTTCAGTTTTATCGAAGCATCAAAATCATTGAATCTTCATTAAAAATTATTTTCTGATTATGACTGACAATGTTTTGTGACTTAATAATTTGTTCTAAATTTGTATTGTTGTAACCGGATAATAATTCATATCTTTATTTTTTTATAGAAAATAAATTTCAGTACTTAGCAGTTTTCAATGTTGTTAATAAGATATCAATATAAAACATAAAATTAAATTCTTATGAAATTAAAATTTTTGAAATGTTTGTTTTCGCTTATTGCTGCTTTATTGGGTTTTACTGGTAGTGTTGCAGCCCAATATGGGGTAGTGGAAAATCATTATATGGTAAACGGGAGTGTAATGTCCGATAAATGTAAGGAGGCGCTGCCCCAGATCAAAATAACACTCAGGGCTATTGATTCCAAAGGCGTAAAACACGATATGGAAGCCCGTACCGATGAAAGCGGAAATTTCAGTATTAATGATGTGGAACTCAAACGCTTTCAATACTATGAGCTGATCGCAGAAGATACTGACGGTAAGCTGAATAAGGGTGACTTTGAAACGACACGTCAGCAGATAGAGTTGACCTCAGATGATTTTATCAAGGGTTCTTATCAGAACTGGAACCAGAATTATGATAGTAAAACCCAATATTATTTTGGCCTGAAGTTTAAGCAAGACCAACCCTGTAGGTAGCGCCTGTAAGGGAACCCAGTGTCTGAACCGAATAGTTCAGTTTCGAGGCCTGTCCGACTGTGCCATTCAGGCAGGCCTGTCTGACTGGCTCAGCCAGGCAGGCTTGCGAAGCGACAAAAAGCGGAGTTTGCTGGGGTAAATGCGTCGTGCTGAGTTTATCGAAGCAAGCATTTTTGGAGCAAGTCTAATGAAGAAAATGGAGTTTTCGTTCAGACACTTAGTAAATTTTCAGGTACGATTTTTGATACTAATAATCTTTTTAATTTACAATGTTATTCGGTGATATTTATGTTCTTAAACTAATGAATTAGTTCAAAAACAGTTTCTTAATACTCTGGCGATATGAATAAAAAAAGATCATATATATTGAAAATCCGTTCATTTCTCCTGAAAAAGTTTCTTTGGTTAACCGGTATCATTGGTCTGGTTTTTTGGGGTTCCTGTTCCAAGTTCGATGGCGGCAATCCCCAGGCTATGTATGGTGTGCTTTTCCCTGAAATAAAATTCAGGGGCTCAGTGACCGATCAGGAAAACCAAAACCCAGTCCACGGCATCAGTGTGAAACTGACAGAAGGGAACAGCGACACTGCCTCGGCAGTTACAGATTCATTAGGCAATTATTTTATTTTTGCAAACGGCAGTTATGAAAATCAGACCTTTAAACTGATCTTTACAGATGTTGACAGTACTAACAACGGGGAATATCTGACAAAAACCATTGATGTTTCACTAAGTTTCCGGGACATGAACAACAAGGAACACATTGCCAATGTAGAGCTGGAACCTAAAGAATAAATTAATTGAATATGTCAGATAAAATAATAAAATTACGGGTTTTTTGCCTGAAAAACTTATTGCGGCTGTTGGGCATGGCAGGGTTCAGCATGTTGGTATCCTGCACCAAATATGGCGCGCCCATTGCCGAATATGGAATAATTTCCAGCGACTATCTTGATTTTCATGGCAGGGTTGTATCGGGCGATTCGTTGCAACCCATACAAAATATCAAGGTGAAACTGAGTTTTCAACCCGACGACACCCTTACCACCCGGACGGATATAGATGGTAACTACAGCATACACCATTATGCCGGCCAGGGGCAGACAGGGACATTGGTTTTCACGGACACAGACAGTATTCAGAACGGCAGCTTTTATCAGAAAAATGTTATGGCAGAGGTTGATTTCAGAGATATGAACAACCTGGAGCACGAGGCCAATGTGGAATTAGAACGCAAACCTTAACGGGGAAGGCCCTGAAAATATGTTATATGGCTGGGCTGCATTTATTAGTTCGTCATTCTCTTACGGGTATTTTCATTCATTTGGAAAAATGAAATATACTTTGTTAATAACTTTTATGATGCCCATTTTGCCATTCAATTGGATTTTTTTCAAACGCACCATAGTTTTACCGGTATAGTCCAACAAAAAATTGTAATAATTTGAAAAATCATTATCCCGGACTGAGAAAACGAATTGCACTGAATGTATTCAGCAAATATGTCGAAGTGCAGTCTCAGCTGCATGAGCTGAGCTATTTTTTCTGGGAATGTACACTGCGCTGCAATATTTCCTGTATCCATTGCGGCAGCGACTGCCGCAGCGACACGGGTATACAGGATATGCCTTACCGGGATTTCCTTAAAGTGACATCCCGTGTTAAAGAGGTTTATGATCCGCAAAAAGTGATGATCGTGATAACCGGTGGCGAACCGTTGATGCGCAAGGATCTTGAAGAATGTGGTATGGAACTGTACAGGCAGGGTTTTCCCTGGGGGTTTGTTACCAATGGATATGCCCTGACCGCTGACCGCTTTGAACGGCTTTTAAACAGTGGATTGCGTTCAATGACGGTCAGCCTCGACGGCTTTGAAGCCAATCATAACTGGCTGCGTGGTAACGTACATAGTTTTGAAAAGGCAGTAAATGCTATTGACCTGGCTGTAAAAGCAGGAGATCATATTGTATATGATGTGGTTACCTGTGTCAACAAAAGAAACTTTGAGGAGTTATCTGCACTCAAAAAATTCTTGACAGGGATGGGTGTGAAGCGCTGGAGGCTTTTCAGTATTTGCCCTATCGGACGGGCTAAAGAAAATCCCCTGCTTACCCTCAGCAATGCACAGTTTCGCACGTTACTTGATTTCATTAAGGAAAACCGTAGGGAAGGAGCCATAAAAACCAGCTTTGGGTGCGAAGGTTTTTTAGGTGATTATGAAGCCGAGGTGCGCGATGGATTTTTCTTCTGCCGTGCTGGTGTAAATATTGCCTCTGTCCTGGCCGACGGCACCATCTGTGCCTGTCCCAACATCGACCGGTATACCTTTGCACAGGGAAATATTTACAAAGACGACTTCATTGATGTGTGGAATAACAGGTTTCAGCAAATGCGCGACCGCAGCTGGACTAAAGAAGGGCAATGTGCAGGTTGTAAAGAATACAAATGGTGCAGGGGTAATGGTATTCACCTGCGTGATGTAAAAAATCATGATGTGCTGCGGTGTCATTTGAAAATGATACAACAGGATTGATTTCCCGTATTTTAAGCTCATCCATAATTGTATGGTGAAAACGTTGTGTCAAAACCAAAATGACGGGAGGGTTTATTTCTTTTAACTTTTGCTTTAGTACCTTATTTTTAATATTGATGTATTTTTTGGCATAATATTCAATAGCAAT
>DAOORA010000094.1:0-13458 GCA_035389045.1 Bacteroidales bacterium
CTAAAAAATCCATCATAAATCTTATGTAACATAAAATCAAAACAGTTTCTTAATAACGGAAAATTTTTGAAATTGATATTATTTTCAAACCACAAATTGTTAATGCCTTAATATTTAATATAAAAAGCCGAAAATCAAATTTTAAAATATTGTTTAATAATCCTTAATTTTACATTTTTTAGGGCTGTTAATTTTTGGTTAAACACCATAATAGTACTGTTTTTCGCATTAAATGAGTTATATTTGTATGATGAAAAAATACCTGATACAGTTCATAATTATCATTACAACACTTTCGCTCATAGGAATTGTATTAACACAAATATTATGGGTTAATCGTGCCATAGAACTTCGTACCAGGCAATTTAACTATATGGTTCAGAGTAGTTTGTCGAAAATTGAGTCTGAAATTTGTGCGTATAAAGAAAATATTCAAAAAAAGCTCGGTGATTCCGTTACCGAAAATGATTCGGCGTTGGTCAGATGGTATAATTACGGACTTTGTCCGGTGATTGATACCATGATGAACAATGAATTCGGTAAATTCCAGCCTCCGATAGAATTTGCCTATGCAGTTATAGACACAGGCAGCCAGGAATTGTTATGCGGAAATTATACCATAAATAATTCAAAGGATGTCCTTGAATCTCCTCATGCTATATCGTTATCGCGCCTGAATGATAAAAATTCTTATACTATTGCAGTATATTTTGAAAATGAAAGGCATATCATCCTCCGAAAAATGTTTGTATGGCTGCTGATACTTTCCGGAACTTTTCTTCTGATCGTTATTTCCTGTTTTCTATATATCATTTTCTCGCTGGTGCGTCAGAGAAAAATTTCGGAAATGAAAAATGATTTTATCAATAATATGACGCATGAACTAAAAACGCCTATTTCTACCATATCAGTGGCTTCCGAAATGCTTATGAAGCCCATGGTATCGGAAAATTGTGAGAAAACACGGAAATACGCCAACATTATTTTTGACGAAAATATGCGTCTGCGTAATCAGGTTGAACAGGTTTTGCAAATGTCTGTTCTGGACAGCAATCAGTTTCATCTGAATCTTGTACCGGTTAATGTACATAAGGTTATCGAAAACTCTGTTGACATCTATAATCTGATCATCAAAGAAAAAGGTGGCGTTATCACTACGGAACTGAATGCCTCGCAAACTGTTATCAAAGCCGACGAATTGCATTTTATCAATGTCTTTACCAATCTGATCGACAATGCAATTAAATATTCTTTGGATGCACCCGAAATAAAAATCACCACCTATAATAACGATCAGGGAATTGTTATTTTGATCGAAGACCATGGGGTGGGCATCAGTGCCAACGACCAGAAACTGATATTTAAGAAGTTTTACCGTGTGCATACGGGTAATATTCATAATGTTAAAGGTTTTGGACTTGGCTTATATTATATTAAATCCGTGGTGGAAGCTCACCAGGGAAAAATCAGCATATTAAGAAGCGAGCTCAACAAAGGCTCGGTATTTGAATTATTTTTTCCATATAATTTTAATAAAATACACACCAATGAACACAACAGTGAATGACAACAGCAAAACAAAGATTCTGGTTGTTGAAGACGATCCCAACCTCAGCCTGGTTTTAAAGGATTATCTTGAAATACTAATGTACGAAACGGTTTTTACCGATAATGGTGAAGATGCGCTGGAATTGTTCCATTCTGATCGTTTCGATCTTATCATTTTGGACGTGATGCTCCCCAAAAAGGATGGTTTCACTGTGGCCAAAGAAATAAGAAAAACAAACAAGGAAATTCCTTTTATTTTCCTCACGGCCAAGAACCTTAAGGAGGACCGTATCAAAGGATTCCAGCTCGGATGTGATGATTATATCACCAAGCCTTTCAGTACCGAAGAACTGAGCCTGAGGATTGAAGCGATAATAAGGCGGGCCGTGAAAAAATCACAATTCCCGCTGATCGACAATATGGAGATATACACCCTGAACACCTTCACTTTTGATTACACCAACATGATCCTGAAGTCACCTTCCGGAGAGCAATATCTTACCCGAAAGGAAGCCGATCTGCTGAAACTTTTGTGTGTAAACAAAAACAGGCTTGTTCACCGGGAAATAGCCCTGAAATCTATCTGGGGAGACAGCGACTATTTTTCCGGGCGGAGCATGGATGTCTTTATAACACGTTTGAGGAAATACCTGAAAGAGGACGAGAAGATTTGTATCGCCAACGTACATGGCACGGGATTTAAACTCGAAGTGGATGAGGATGTCCCGGAAACACCCCGGGAATAAACCCGTTTTCAGAATCATACCTTCCTGTTTTCACACAGCTCCCTGTTGACAACATCATCAGAAATTGTTTTCAGGGCATCGCCTTTGTTGTATTTTTGTCTGGTGTAAAAAGGACAACAGTATAATAAAGAATCATAAAAAGTGATGGAAAAAGCAGCGTCAGCACTGAGCAGGAAAAACTATCTTTTGTCAATTACCGTTATCGGTATATTATTTTTCATTTTTGGTTTTGTAACCTGGCTTAACGGGGCGCTGATACCCTTTTTGAGAACAGCCTGTGAACTAACCGAGTTGATGGCTTATCTGGTTACTTTCGCCTTTTATATCTCGTATTTTGTTATGGCCATTCCTTCGTCAAAGATCATTGAACGTTTCGGATTCAGGAACGGTATGACCATTGGTTTATCTGTAATGGCAGCGGGCGCACTGATATTTATTCCTGCCGCTTTAACACGTTCGTATTCATTATTTCTGGCGGGGCTCTTTATTCTGGGTACAGGACTGGCATTGTTACAAACGGCTGTAAATCCATACGTGACGATCATCGGGCCTATGGAAAGCGCTGCCAAAAGGATCAGTATAATGGGTATCTGCAATAAAGCGGCAGGCGTGCTTGCCCCTGTAATGCTGGCTACTTTTCTTCTGAAAGATGCGGAACAAATAAAGCTCCGGCTGTCAGAGATTACAGATATTGCTCAGAGGGCCACATTGCTTGATGAACTTGCCCGGCGCATGATTATGCCTTATTTGTTCATGACATTTTTTTTAGCAGTGATGGTAATCCTTGTTCGTTATGCCCGACTTCCGGAGATAAAACCTGAAGCGGACAATAGCGAAGAGGGAAAGGCAGGCCGTCAGCATATCTTCAGACACCGTAATCTGATATTAGGTGTGGTTGCTCTGTTTTTTTATGTAGGGGTGGAGGTAATTTCCGGAGATACCATTATCCGCTATGGAGAATCGCTTAACATTGCCATGAGTTCTGCCAAGTATTTCACCTCGCTCATGCTGGTTTTTATGGTGATCGGATATTTTTTCGGCGTAGCTTTGATCCCCAGGGTTATCTCGCAAAAAAATGCACTGGCTGCGTGTGCATCGCTTGGAATTATACTTGCGATTGCCGCTGTTTCAGTGCCACAGACTTCAATAATAAATTTGCCTTTTCTGGATTTGGTAAGTTTTAAACCAGTAACACTGACAATTCCCTGGACGGTGCTGTTTGTTGCTATGCTGGGATTAGCGAATTCGCTGGTATGGCCGGCCATCTGGCCGCTTGCGCTGGCAGGGGCGGGAAAATACACAAAAACCGGTTCTGCCTTACTTATTATGGCTATTGCCGGTGGAGCAACACTTCCGCTTGTATACGGATGGCTGACACAGCTGTTGCAAAGTACGCAACAGGCCTATTGGATCGCGGTGCCCTGTTACCTGATAATACTGTTTTATGCTGTGTGGGGTTATCGGATTAAAAAAACCTGACTTTTATATCTGGTAAAAATTTATATCTTTGTAAAACAATAAATGTAAACGATGTCGCTACTGGTTTTTTCAATTCTGTTCTTTCCTGTGATGCTCAGCGGGCTTACTGTATACCTGATGAAGCCGCGGCAGGCTTATCTGCAGCTTTTTACGGCTTTTAGCGGAGCCTACCTGCTTGGTATCAGTTTTCTGGAAATAATCCCTGAAATATACAGTGCCGGTGAATCACTGACCATTGGATTATTTGTCCTTATTGGCTTTTTTATCCAGCTTATGCTGGACTTTATCACCAGGGGAGTAGAACACGGGCACGAACATCTGGAAGAAAAAACTATTGTGCACCGTAAGGGATACCTGAATACATGGCCTATTATGATAGGTCTGTGCATCCATTCATTTCTGGAGGGTATGCCCCTGGCAGAAAACAATGCTTTACAGGAGCTGAAAACAACCATGCTGACCGGAATCGCAATACATAATATTCCGATATCGGTTGTTTTGATGAGCCTGCTCTGTTATAACTGTAAGAAAATAAAATGGATGCCGGTGGTATTGTTGCTTATTTTTGCCTTTTCTGCGCCTTTGGGAACCCTTATCAGTAATTATACCGGGGCAATGCTGATCACCAGATATTCAAATTTCTTTAATTACATCCTTGCTGTTGTGGTGGGTATTTTTCTTCATATTTCAACGACAATTCTTTTTGAAAATGATGAACATCATTCTTTCAATTTCCGCAAACTGGCTGTCATACTTCTGGGCTTTGGGACCACGATCGTACTTTCTTTGGCTATTCATTGATAAGGTGCAGGTGGCAGCCAGCAAAAGGGCTATTCTGTAAGTTTTGCCTCATTCCAGAAAACATCCATTTCTTCAAGTGACAAATCCTGTATTTTCCGGTTCCGTTCTTTTGCTTTTTTTTCGATAAATGCAAACCGTTTCTGGAACTTAATATTGGTTTTTTCCAAAGCATCTTCAGGATTCACATTTATAAAACGGGCATAGTTGATCAGTGCAAAAAACAGATCACCGAATTCCTCCTCAATTTTTGCGTTTTCTGTCTTTTTTTCCACTTCGTCTTTTAATTCATTAAGTTCTTCCAGCACTTTTTCAAAAACCTGGCTTCGTTTTTCCCAATCGAACCCTACACCGCTGACTTTTTCCTGCATCCGGTAGGCTTTGACCATGGCGGGAAGCGATCCCGGGACACCGGCCAGAACCGACCGTTCGCCGGTTTTTAATTTTATTTTTTCCCAGTTGCTTTTTACATCTCCGGCGCCGGAGACCTTCACATCAGCGTATATATGAGGATGGCGTACAATAAGTTTTTCACATATGCCATTCAGCACATCTGTAATGGAAAAGGCTTTATTTTCGGAAGCAATTTTTGAATAAAAAACAATATGCAACATCAGGTCGCCAAGCTCCTTACACACATTATCCATTTCCCTGTGCATAATGGCGTCTGACAATTCATAAGTTTCTTCTATGGTCAGGTATCTCAGCGATTCGATGGTCTGCGATTTGTCCCAGGGGCATCTGGCCCGCAGTTCATCCATAATGTCCAGCAGTCGTTCAAAAGCTTTTAATTCGTCTCTCATCTCGGGATAGTTTTTGCAAAAGTAATCAATTCTAATTTTTATCTTTGTAATGTTTCGACAGGAATACTATTTTGAAAAGAATAATACTTATATCATTCTGTTGTGTGTTCTTTTTCTTTGCTGCTTCTGCCCAGCAACATAAAGGTCACAGCATGAATCTGCGTTTAGATGCCCTGACGCATTACGGATTTATTATTCCGCACCATAAAACTATGCAGCATCTGGCGCAAAGCCATTTTTTATGTTATGAAGTCAACCTGTCGGAACAAACCCATGGCAGACAGCTCTGGGAGCAATTGTTCAAATACCCGTTAAAAGGAATAGGGCTTTTTTATACCCCGCTTGGAAATACCCGGACTTTAGGACAAGCCGTGGCTGTTTATCCATATCTGAATTTTTGTCTGACAAAAGGAAAAAAAATAAACCTGTATTTTCGGGTTGCCATGGGGCTGGGATATCTGACAAAAAAATTTGATTCGGAAACCAATTATAAAAACATTGCCATCGGGACACACCTGAATGCCTTTATCCAGCTTAAGTATGAGCTAAGATGGAATATAACTGACCGGTTCGGACTTTCAGCAGGGATTTCCTTGTCGCATTTTTCCAATGGCGCAATCAAGGTTCCCAATCTGGGCATTAATGTCCCGACTTTGAATATGGGATTATCCTATAAATTATTCAAAGACACTCCGGAGTCAATCAGTAATGTTGCCCCCTTAGCTGATAAAAAATGGCAATACTCTGTTTTGGGCAGGTTCGGTGTTAACGAGCTTTATGGCGCTGGAGGAAGAAAGTATCCGTATTATTGTCTGACCGGCTATTTTATGAAACCATTAAGCATGAAAAGGCAGATTGGTGCGGGTATAGACATTTATTACAGCGAATCTGTCGTTGAAATGATGCACCGACGCAACATACCAATGAATAGCAAGCTGGAAGCCATAAGGCCGGGACTGAGTTTTGTTTATATGATGAATTTTTCAAGGCTTTCATTTATAACCCAACTCGGCGCCTACATATATAACAAAGAGAAAAGTGATGGTTATATCTTTGACAGGGTAGCCCTGCAATATACTGTTAAAGATCATTATCTATTTCAGATAGGGCTAAAAACACATCTTGCCAGGGCTGAAGTGCTGGAAATGGGTATAGGGTATCGGTTCTGATTATTTGCTGTAATCCTCTTTGTTGATCAGGTTGCCCTGTTCATCCCAGAATTTCCAGATGCCTTTTTGCTCTCCCTTTGAGTAATCGCCCTGATAACGTTTTTTGCCGTTTTCGTAAAACACGGTCATTTCACCATCATCCACACCATCGTTAAAGTGATGAATACTCATTTCATTACCATTCTGATACCAGCTTGTCCATTTCCCGTTTCTTTTCCCATTGCGGTATTCTCCCTCCATATATTTCTGATGATTAGGATAATAGAGTGTTTCTTTGAATAATACACGCTTATTACCATCATCTTTATAAAAGCGAATGACCTTGGGTGTTCCGTCAGGATAAGTTTCGACGGTTTCTTCTACAATACGGGTACTGCAACTGAATAAAAAAACGAATAAAAACAACCATAAAATCCTGATTTTCATGCTACCGGTATTTTATTTTGTTGTTTCTTTTTCCTTTTCTTTTGCTTCCAGTATCACTTCATATTCTTTGTTCAGGCTTGTAAGAATATCATTGGTAATATCGAATGCCTCATTTACAAATAACAATCCGCCACCATAGGATTTTTCAAAAATGAAAGTGTAATTCTTGTTTTTATTATACCGGGCAATATTATTGACAATGGTGTCGTGTACCTCCATGTTCCGTTTCAGTTTTTCTTCCTGCAACTGCACTGACAGTTTTGCTTCAAGTTCCTGTATGGATTGTTGTTTCAGCGCCAGTTTTTCTTCCGTTTTCTTTTGTTGTTCTAAGGTTAAAAGATTTGCTGTTGCTCTTTTGATATAGTCATTGTATTCTTTTTCAAATGCCTTTGCACTTGATACATATTGATTCTGTAGTTCTTTTTCATAATTTGCCAGGTCCACCTGAACATCAAGGACAAAATCGTAATGTTCCATAATAGTGTCGGTATTAACGTAAGCAAAGGTTATTTTATCGGTAGTTCTGGGAGTTGTATTATCTGTTGTGTTTTTCTGTGGTAGAAAATACAAGACAAACAAAACTATGGTGCCGATCAAAGCCAATATACTTATGATGGTTGAAAAACAATGTTTTTTATCCCTGCATTTTTCCGGCGTTTCTTTAGTTTCAGCAGTTTCAGTGGTTATAAAAGGGTTTTCATCCTTAACTTCCTTTAATGGTTCTTCATTCATTACGATATGGTTTAAATTGTTAATTTCCTACTTCTGATAAGAACTTCAGGCGGACAAGCCGTATCTCTTCTTCTGAGAATTCTTCTTCGCCAAGTTCTTCTAAAGCATCTTCGATAGAATCCGTTTCTGCCTCATAAAAATAATTGAAAATTTCTTCCTGGTGATAAGGTTCTACATATTCTTCGATGTAGTAATTAATATCCAGTTTGGTGCCCGAGGCAACAATACTTTCCAGTTCCATCAGGAGTTCATCAATGGTCAGATTTTTGGCGTTGGCGATATCTTCAAGGGGTATCTTCCGGTCGATATTCTGAATGATGTAAACTTTCAGTCCGGATTTGTTTACCACGGATTTGACCACCATGTCCATGGGGCGGACGATTTCATTTTCTTCTACATATTTTGCGATCAGATCCAAAAATGGCTTGCCGTATTTTTGTGCTTTTCCGGAGCCCACACCAGTTATTTGAAGGAGTTCCTCCATTTTTACAGGATACTGTATCGCCATGTCTTCGAGCGAGGGGTCCTGAAAAATAACAAACGGAGGTAGGTCTTCCTTTCGTGAGAGCTGTTTTCTCAGATCTTTCAGCAAGGAGAACAAGGTCTGGTCAGCCGTGCTGGTTTTTCCTCCGCCGGCAAAGAACTCAACATCTTCCTGATTGTCGTAATCATGATCCTGAGTAAGCATGATGGTTGTCGGTTCATCAAGAAATTTCTTTCCTTCTTTGGTCAGTTTCAGAATGCCATAATTTTCTATATCTTTTGTAAGCAAACGGTTGACCAACGTCTGACGTATGACCGCATTCCAGAACTTCTCATCATGATCGGCTCCTTTGCCAAATACGTTAAGTTTGTTGTGTTTGAACGATTTGATCGTTGTTGAAGTTTTTCCGATGATCACATTGATCAGGTGCGCGGCCTTACATTGTTCTTTGGTTTCCTGAACAGCGTCGAGTACGATTTCGACATATTCGGTGCCGTCAAATTTTGTTTTGGGATGAAGGCAGTTGTCGCAGCACTGGCAGTTTTCTTCATTAAAGATCTCTCCGAAATAATGGAGCAGTAATTTTCGCCGGCACACCGAAGACTCGGCGTATGCAATGGTTTCAAGCAGGAGCTGTTTGGCGATTTCCTGTTCGTTAACCGATTTTTTTGAGGTGAATTTTTCCAGTTTCTGAATATCCTCATAGGCGTAGAAGGCTATGCAGTTTCCTTCGCCGTCATCACGACCGGAACGCCCGGTTTCCTGGTAATAACCTTCAAGGCTTTTGGGCATATCATTATGGATAACAAACCGCACATCCGGTTTGTCAATACCCATGCCGAAGGCTATGGTTGCCACAATAACATCCACTTCTTCCATCAGGAATTTATCCTGGTTGGCTTTGCGAACTTCCGACTCCAGCCCGGCATGATACGGCAGGGCTTTAATGCCATTAACCACAAGGGTTTCAGCCAGTTCTTCCACTTTTTTTCTGCTGAGACAATAAATTATTCCGGATTTTCCGCTGTTGCTTTTGATAAACTTTATTATATCCCGTTGAACGTCTTTGGTTTTTGCACGTACTTCGTAATAAAGGTTCGGGCGATTGAATGAGGATTTGTACAAGTCGGCATTCATCATGCCGAGATTTTTTTGTATGTCGTGCTGTACCTTAGGTGTGGCGGTCGCCGTAAGCGCCATTACGGCGACTTTTTTGCCGATAGCCTTTACGGTTGGCCTTATATTTCGGTATTCCGGACGAAAATCATGTCCCCATTCAGAGATACAATGTGCTTCGTCGATGGCATAAAAAGAAATTTTAAATTGTTTGAAAAATTCAATATTGTCCTTTTTTGTAAGTGTTTCAGGTGCAACATAAAGCAGTTTTGTTTTTCCGGCCAGCAGATCAGCTTTTACTTCAGCCATTTCCTGCTTGGAAAGCGATGAGTTTAAAAAATTTGCAATTCCTTTATCCACACCAAAATTCCGGATATTATCCACCTGGTTCTTCATGAGTGAAATAAGGGGCGAAATAATGATTGCCGTACCCTCACTGATCAAGGCGGGAAGCTGATATGTGAGCGATTTTCCGCCACCGGTAGGCATAATCACAAAAGTATCTTTTCCGGAAAGCACACTTTTGATGATCGCCTCCTGGTTCCCCTTGAAAGTATCGAAACCAAAAAATTCCTTTAAAACTTTATGCAGTGCAACATCTTCTTTTCCTTTCATTTCTCATGAGTTTGTTTTGGTAAATATACTTACTTTTGATTTATAAAACAATATATTATCCAATTTTATTACGAAATTATAAAAATCTGTCATTAACAAAAAAATTTTTTTCTTCTTAATCATCATAATTAACAGTATTTAATACTCATTCCATGTTTATTTCAGCAAATTCATCCCAATGATCAGACAGATATTGCTAAAAATGAGTAGATACGGGAAAAAATCTATCTTTTGTCCGCTTACAAATGTATAACTTTATGTGTATTTATTATTCCATTTGTTTCAGGGACACGGAAGCCTCATTTTTTTCAATGGTTACAAAACCATATTGATCACAGTAGCTTTGCC
This sequence comes from Bacteroidales bacterium, assembly GCA_035389045.1. Classification (GTDB taxonomy): domain Bacteria; phylum Bacteroidota; class Bacteroidia; order Bacteroidales; family CAIWKO01; genus CAIWKO01. Next base: position 10,265 of record DAOORA010000094.1, read on the forward strand.
CGATAGTAAGTATCCATTTGATAAATGAGGTAATGGCCCGATCATCAGGTGCCTTTTTGCAGGCCATGTAGAATTTTCGTCCTGGTGGTGAAGGATATTTTCCGGAGGCAACCGCACTTTTCAAATCGCCGATTTTGTCAAAAACAAGCTCATTATCGTCGGTCTGGTTGTTTGAGTTAAGGTCGACAGGTAACACATAAAGGTTGCGTTTTTTTAAACCGGTATTTATATCATAGATGTCGGTGAAACTGCAATAGCCGATTGCGTTTTTATTGCCGGCCACCATCATGGGAATATCATTTTCATTAAAAACAAGGGTGCCTTTAAAATCAGAAGGTTTTACCTTAAGAAATTCTGCCCACATTGCTGAACTGCCTGAACTATCCGATAATTTAAATACCTCAATAGGATCGTTTGAACCGGCCTGCAATAGCTGCCTCCAGGTTTTTAGCTTTCCGGTGAAAGCTGCCGCAAGTTTTTCCTTCGTAATGCCCGACAGCACTATTTGTTGCAGATTATTGTTATCAAAACTGACTACGGGCAATACAGCATCTTTTGCTACCGGTGCAGTCCAAAAGCTTTCCCTGCCATCGTTTCCGGATAACACTGCTATTTGTATCTGGTTATTTTCAAGCATGTTCAGTATCTTGCCGGAGTTGACAGGGGTGATACCAATTTTTATTTTTGCATGATTTTTTACAAACTCCTGTTTCCATTTATTCAATAGGGGTAATATAGTTTCGGGACAGCCAATGATAAAACTTCCGCTTTGCCCAGAAACATCATTTTGTGCAACTTCATTAGTTTTCTTTGAACGGTCTGAGCCACATCCGCTAAGCGCCACCGCCAAGATGGCAAGAATCATAAACTTTTTCATCAGAATTTTTTTCAAAAATACATTTTTTGTCATTATTAATCATGTTAAGAGATTAATGGCTAAAATTTAAGGGCTCCTCCAAAAACTTCAAATTTCTTCGTTCGTCTTCGTTCTTCAAATCCTTGCGTCCGGCAGACTTAGCGCAGGCGTGTACGCTCAAAACACTGCGGGCTTTCAGAACTTCGCCTGCCTCGAACTTATTTGTTTTTAGAAGCGCACGATCAGGGTTATTAAAAATGTCCTTCATTTACTATTTTATTTTCCTGTTTCAGGGAATAATATCAACCTGCGGTATAAAACTATTTGACCGGAAATAAATTTTCTTGTTTTGTTCATTGGTTTTGCTTTCGATGGACTATATTTGTTTTAAAAAAACTCGTAATGGATTTTCAGACATTTTCTGAAATCGGCGTCTCGTTATTTCAGGGATATATTAAAGAGGCTAAAAAATCGTTACTATTGTTTGAAGAACCTCAGATAACTACCCTGTAATTCAACGAAGGAAGAAATAATACATAATGAATATATATATAAAAAAACGAAGATGGAAGATCCTGCTTTTTATCACCCTGATGGTCATTTTCTTTTTATCATTATGGTATATTGAGCGGGTTGCCAATCAGATCGAAACCGACCAGCGCAATAAAATAAAGTTATGGGTGGACGCCATCACAAAAAAAGCCAGTCTGGTCAATGCCACCGACACTTTTTTTACACTGCTGCAGGATGAAGAACGCAAAAAGGTTGAATTATGGGCCAATGCCAATGTGCGCTTAATCAATGCTGCCTATTATGAGGACCTTACTTTTTATCTGGACATTATCAAGGGAAACAACACCATACCGGTTATTCTGACCGACGAGAATCATAATATTACACTCGCAAAAAATGTTGATTTCGATATAAATACCGTAAAAATTTTGTCCGGTAAAATAAAAGAGGATTTCTCTGTTTATCCACCTATCGAAATTAATTATATCGGTAATAAAAAAATTCTTCTGCACTACAAAGATTCCAGGATTTTTACGGGTTTGAGAGAGGTGCTCGATAAACAGGTAAAGGCATTTCTTTCCGAAATTGTCACCAATGCGCCTTCTGTGCCTGTTATTGTTACCGATGCCAGCCGGCAACAGGTTATTGCGTACGGAAATATTGACACATTAAAGTTGAAAAATCAGGAATATATCACGCAAACCATACAGTCGATGGAAGCGGAAAATAATACTATTAATGTTAACCTGCCGGGAAAAGACGATTGTATTGTATTCTACCGGGATTCACCTCTTCTTATTCAACTTAAATATTTTCCGTATGTTCAGTTTATCATCATTGGCATTTTTATTTTTATTGCTTATCTGCTTTTCAGTACTTCCCGAAGATCTGAACAAAACAAGGTATGGCTGGGGTTGGCAAAAGAAACAGCACACCAGCTGGGAACACCGCTGTCCTCACTTATTGCATGGGTTGAACTTCTCCGTCTGAAAGGCATTGACGAAGACACCCTGTCGGAAGTTTCCAAAGACATCATGCGCCTGGAAACTATCACGGAACGGTTTTCAAAAATAGGCTCTGAACCCAAACTGGAAAAACAGGATATTGTGGAGATTGTCAGTAATTCCATTGATTATCTGAAAAAGCGCACATCCAGAAAAATAAACTATATTTTCGCCTCATCTTCTCCGAACATTAGTGTTCCCCTCAATAAGCATCTTTTTGAATGGGTGATCGAGAATCTCTGCAAAAATGCCATAGACGCAATGTCTGGTGCCGGTAGTATTGAAATTACCATTTTTGAAGATGACAGGCATGTTTATGTTGATATTGTTGACACCGGAAAAGGAATACACAAATCGAAGTTTAAAACCATTTTCAATCCGGGATATACCAGCAAAAAATCGGGGTGGGGATTGGGATTATCCTTATCTGAAAGAATTATTGAGAATTACCATTCAGGAAAGATATTTGTAAAATCATCAACAATTGGAAAAGGTACCCAGTTCAGGATTCATCTCAATAAAACAGGGAACCAGAAGCAATAATCAGGAGTGGTATTTTTTTGTCCGGCATTATGAACCATTGTAAATATTCTTTTCATTTCTCTGTCATTGTCTGCCGGTCAGTGAGCTACATTGTTTAATCGGGTTTTATGATTTTTCTGGCGAAGATTTGTAAACAACAGTTAAACTTAGATTTTTCATGTATCAGACACGTTATGGAAAAATTAATACTTGCTGCTGGTTTTTCCTTCGACCGTTGAAATATAATAAGAAATTGTTTTGATTTTATCTTTTCATATCTTTATGCGTCTTTTTTGCTG
>DAOORA010000095.1:0-12805 GCA_035389045.1 Bacteroidales bacterium
AACGAAAATAAGAAATACCCGGCTGAAACATTACATAATTTCAAAAATGAATTCTGCCGTCATCTTTCAAAATATTGCGTAAATTCGCAAAATCAATATCCATTGGCTTGAAAAAGAGTTTTTTTGTAATCGGTCAGTACATACTGTTGATGAAAAAAGTGTTTACACGACACGAAAAGGGGAGTGTTTTTCGTAAGCAGGTATTGGATGAAATCAATAATCTCGGCATTGACTCCCTGGGTATTGTGGCAATTATTTCGGTATTTATGGGCGCTGTTGTGGCCATTCAGACGGCACACAACATCACAAGTGCCTGGGTGCCGGGTTATACGGTGGGATTTACCACCAGGGAATCCATAATTCTGGAATTTTCCAATACGATCATATGTCTTATATTAGCCGGAAAAGTAGGCTCAAGGATCGCGTCTGAGATCGGCACCATGCGTGTTACTGAGCAAATTGATGCGCTCGAAATAATGGGCGTCAACTCGGCAAATTATCTTATCTTACCCAAAATTGTAGCAGCAGCGCTGATATTTCCCATACTTGTATGTATCAGCATGTTTCTCGGGATACTGGGGGGGTGGTTTGCTGCGGCATGGCTCAATGTGGTGACGGTGACCAATTATTATGAGGGGATCACCCTCGATTTTATCCCGTTTGAAATATTTTATTCTTTAGTTAAAACAGTGGTATTTTCATTTATTATTACATCCGTGTCGGGTTATTATGGGTATTTTACCCATGGCGGGGCGCTGGAAGTCGGGCAGGCAAGCACCAAAGCTGTTGTAATAAGCAGCATCCTCATTATACTCTTTAATCTTATTTTAACACAATTGATGCTGCAATGATCGAAACACGTCACGTATCGAAAGGTTTTAACGAACATATGATCATTAATGACATTAATGTGACTTTTGATCGTGGAAAAACAAATTTGATAATAGGCCCCAGCGGCTCGGGAAAAACAGTACTGATGAAATGTATCGTCGGATTGCTGGATATTGACGATGGACAGATATTATTTGATAATCGTCTGTTCACAGGAATGTCTTTCAATGAGAAAAAAAATATCAGGCAGGAGATCGGGATGATGTTTCAGGGTGGCGCTTTATTTGATTCAATGAGTGTAGAAGAAAATGTCATGTTTCCCCTGACATTGTTCACCAATAAAGTTCTCGAAGAAAAACTCGACCGGGTCAATTTCTGTTTGAAACGTGTCAATCTCGAAAATGTCAACAAATTGTTTCCGGCCGAGTTAAGTGGTGGTATGAAAAAACGCGTTGCAATTGCCCGCGCCATCGCCATGAATCCGAGTTACCTGTTTTGCGATGAGCCAAATTCAGGCCTCGACCCCAAAACCTCCATTCTGATCGATAACCTAATCAGCGAGATCACACAGGAATACCAGATGACCACGGTCATAAATACTCATGACATGAATTCTGTGATAGAGATAGGGGATAAAATTGCTTTTATATACAACGGCAAACTCTGGTGGGTAGGCGACAAACACGAAATCCTGGATACCAATAATGTCGAACTGAATAATTTTGTCTATGCCACCGAACTGACACGCAGGCTGAAAAAATAATATGAATTATCTCGACTTAATAATCATTATCCCACTGGGGATTGCTGTTTTCAGAGGACTGCGAAAGGGATTGATCATCGAATTAGCCCTGCTGGTTGCTCTCTTTCTTGGAGCCCTTGCTGGAATTTATTGCTCTGATTTTGTCGCAGAAATGCTGGTGCAGAATTTCGGTATAAATGAAGTGTACACCAAAGCCGTTGCATTTGCCCTTATCTTTATTGGTATTATGATTGTGGTCAGACTTTTGGCTAAAGCATTGGAAAAAGTAGTTGACCTGGCTGCATTGACTTTTGTTAATAAAATGCTTGGAGCTTTGTTTTCTGCTTTGAAAATAGCGTTCTTGTTGAGTATTGTTTTCTTCATCTTTAACAGGTTTGATCCGAACGTGAAGGTGATTACCCGGCAAGCTCAGGAAAAATCGTTACTTTATAAGCCTGTAAGCGCCATTGCACCATTGTGTATTCCCAGAATAAAATCCGAAATAAAAAAATGGCAGGCTAAGGATGACGTTAACCTGAATCACAATCAACAGGAAAAATAACTACAGGTAATACTGATTAATGCCGGCAGCTGTTGATCATGATCATTATTGTACGAGACGCCCTAAAAGATTTGTGTTGTTTATCAATTGTATTAGCGGAATTAATCTTCTAATATCGCTTTTACTCCAGGTAATTCCCGTCCTTCAATATATTCCAGCATAGCACCGCCGCCTGTGGAGACATAACTGATCTGGTCGGCAAGATTGTATTGGTTGATGGCTGCAACAGAATCACCGCCGCCGATAAGTGAAAATGAACCTTTGATGGTAGCGCTGGCAACGGCAATAGCGATAGACTTGGTGCCCTGCTTAAAATGCGGAAGTTCAAAAACACCCATGGGGCCGTTCCACATGATGGTTTCTGAATCATTAATGATTTCGGCAAAACGACGGCAGGTTTTTTTTCCTATATCAAGCCCCATCCAGTTTTTGGGTATGGCATCTGCCTGGCTTTCCATATAGTTTGCCTCGTCGTAAAAACCATCTGCTATGATAGCATCGGTGGGAATATAAAGATTAACGCCTTTCAGCATCATTTCCTGCACCATGCTTTTAACCTCGGGAATCTTATCATCTTCTACAAGCGACCCGCCAACGTTGCCACCAAATGCTTTAATAAAAGTAAAAGCCATGCCCCCGCCTATGATTAAGTTGTCCACTTTATTCATAAGATTTTTTATTATGGATATTTTTGAGGAAACCTTGGCACCCCCGATAATGGCTGTAAACGGTGCTTTTGCTTCGTGGAGAATAAAGTTAAGATTTTTCAGTTCGCTGGCCAGCAACAACCCGAAATACTTATTCTTGGGAAAAAATTCTGCAATCGTAGCTGTAGAGGCATGTTTGCGATGGGCTGTGGCAAAAGCATCGTTGATATAGATATCACCTAAGGAGGCCAGCTCTTTGGCGAATTTCTTATCACCTTTTTCTTCTTCGGGATAAAACCTGAGGTTTTCAAGGAGAACGACATCGCCGGGTTTAAGAGCCCCGCATACCTCAAAAGTCTTGGGCCCGAAAAGATCGCGCGTAAAAATGATATTCCTGTTTAATAATTTTGATAAACGCGGCACTATAGGAGTCAGTGAATAATCCTGTTCATATCCCCCCTTGGGACGCCCCAGGTGAGACATGAGTATTACGGTGCCACCATCATTCAGTACTTTCTGAATGGTGGGTATGGATTCTCTGATTCGTGTGTCATCGGTTATCTGGCGGTTCTGATCTAATGGTACATTGAAATCAACACGGATCAGCACTTTTTTATTTTTGAAATTAACATTATCGATGGTTTTTAGTTTATCAAGTTGTTTTACCATAACATTGTTTTTTAAAATTTCAGTAAAAATAACAATCACAGCGTAAAAACCAAAGAATTTTATGATATTTTATTTAAACGTCCTTGAGTTTTTGTGATTATTTGATTTCCAATGGATATTATTGAAACTACAATCTTATATGTAAAAACTTGTAATAATTTATAAATACATTTAAGAAAAGAGAATAATATCAGTGCCGGCGTTTTAGATATTGACAGTTATCAAATTGATGGATTATGAAAAAACTTTATATTTGTATTAATCTTTTAATTTTATCCATGCCGATTTTCCAAAATAATGTTATTTCGAAGCTCCCGCGCATGGGAGATAGCATTTTTGCTGTTATGTCGCAGATGGCTGACGAATATGAAGCCATAAATCTGTCACAGGGTTTTCCAGATTTCGATATTTCTCCGGAGCTGATCGGACTGGTGCACAAATATATGAATGAAGGAAAAAATCAATATGCACCTATGCAGGGCGTGCCTGAACTAAGGCAGGCGATTGCTGATAAGTTTTTTGAGGCTCACAATGTCAGATATAGCCCGGTGACTGAAATTAATATCACAGCCGGCGCCACACAGGCTTTGTTTACTGCTATCACCGCCTTTGTCAGGGAAGGCGATGAGGTCGTCATTTTTGAACCCGCCTATGATATATATGACCCGGCTGTTAAACTTAACGGAGGCATTTTAAAATACGCCGCATTGAAACATCCTGATTATACTGTTAATTGGGATGATGTAAAAAAACTGATCTCTCATAAAACAAGGATGATCATCATCAACTCTCCGCACAACCCTACGGGAAGTGTTCTAAAAAAAGAAGACCTTGAAGCGCTGGCAAAAATTACAAACAACACCGATATTATCATTTTGAGCGATGAGGTTTACGAGCATCTCATTTATGACAATATTCAGCACGAAAGTGTTTGCTGTATCCCGGAATTGCTTGAACGCAGCTTAGTGGTCGGATCGTTCGGAAAAACTTTTCATGCAACAGGATGGAAAATGGGCTATTGTCTGGCGCCGGAGAACCTGATGACAGAGTTCAGGAAAGCGCACCAGTTTGTGGTTTTTGCGTGTAATACGCCTGTACAATATGCCATAGCTGAGTTCTTGTCCGATAAGGAAAACTATGTTCATCTGAATGAATTTTATCAAAGAAAAAGAGACTACTTCGTTCAACTGATTTCAAAATCACGTTTTAAAATCCTTCCTTCATCCGGAACATATTTTCAGTTACTCGATTACAGCGATTTTTCAGATGAGAAAGAATTGGATTTTGCAATACGCCTGACAAAGGAATACAAATTGGCCTCTATACCGGTTTCCGTATTCTATCATCGGCCTGTAAACAATAAAGTACTCCGGTTTTGTTTTGCCAAAAAAGAAGAAACCCTGGAAAAAGCTGCTGAAATATTATGCAAGATTTAAGAATTACAATGGTTCAGAGCGATATAGCCTGGGAGCAAACCCTGAAGAACCTGGACAATTTTGGCAGAAAACTCGAACCGATGAACAAGGCTCAGGATATTGTCGTACTTCCTGAAATGTTCGCTACCGGGTTTACCATGAATGTGAAGAAGTTTGCTGAAGATATGAATGGTACGGTGCCGGAATGGATGAGAAAAATAGCCGCTACCCTGAATTGCGTAATTACAGGAAGTTTTATTTACAGGAATGATGATGTCTTTTATAACCGGCTGGTTTGGATGAGGCCGGATGGTTCGTATGAAACCTATGACAAAAAACATTTATTCCGCTTCGGGAACGAGCATAATTTTTTTACCGCCGGAACGGATAAAATAATTATTGAACTGAAAGGCTGGAATATTTGCCCGATGATATGCTACGATCTTCGGTTTCCTGCTTGGGCAAAAAACACTTACGCTAATGACCGCTTTCTGTATGATGTCTTGATTTATATTGCCAACTGGCCAGAGGCCAGGAAACATCATTGGGAAATATTGCTGAAAGCCCGCGCAGTGGAAAATCTTTGCTATGTTGTTGGCGTAAACAGGGTAGGACGTGATGGGCGGGGAACCTCTCATTCTGGCAATTCTATGATCATTAGTCCCAAAGGGAAAATGATGGGCTCCTTTGAGGAAAACAACGAAGCCATAACAACCGTATTGCTGGATACAGACCAGCTTATTCAGTATCGCAAAAAATTCAATGTAGCCCTGGACTGGGATAACTTTTTACTTCAATAATATGGATAGTTTTGTTTACAAAGAATCTGCGGATAAAAATCTTATGGGTTTTATTGTTTTGGTTGTTCTCTTTTTTTTGATCATCACCGGAACGGTGGTTTTTGCTGCGAATAAATTGACTTTACTTTCCGCTTATGTTTACTTGATTGCCGTTACAGTATATTCTTTGTTTTTTTTTATTGTGATCAGGATTGTACGGAAAAAAACGCTTACATCAAGTATATATGAGCTCACCCGTGAAGAAATTAGCCGGACAGATATCAAAACAGGCAAAAAAATAAAATTCAGATATGAAGATATCGACAGTGTGAAATTTAATACCACGGGGACTGAAAAATCTGAAAGGGAAATTATTATTATCCGGTTTAAAAACAGCAGGGTAAACCTCACCATCCGGAACGACCCCGATGATGTGAAAGCGATGCTCTGTTTTTCTCGTTTTAAAATGTTGCTTTTAGATTATATAAAAAGTTATAAACCGGATGCAGATAAACCGGTGAGACCCGCATCCGCATTCAACAACGTTTTTTTCTGGATATTGCTGGTACTTTTCTTTGTATTGGCCAATTCGGCGATGCTGTTTTTTATGTCAGGCCGGGGATTTAAAGCTTTTGGACTGATGCCGCTGTTTATTGGCCTTATTCCCGTATTTGTCATTGGAATTATGGGATTTATAAAAAACAAAAACAGATAAAAACCTATACATTTTTTTTGTCTAGAAAATCATTGAGAACAATAAGAAGCCAGAGCCTGGTATTTAAAAAATCCTGGCCTTTATTTAAGTAACGATCTTTTAATTCAGCAATGGGCTTGTAATCCATTAAATTATACTGACGGATTTTTTCTTCAGAAAGATTATTATCAATAAGGTATTTTAAATCTTTCTTTAACCATTTATTCATTGGAATGGAGAAACCCCATTTAGGCCGGTCAAACAAATGAGACGGAACATAGTCGTATAATACTTCTTTGAGCAAATATTTTTGAATAGTTCCGTTTATTTTTAATCTTTCGGAAAGATGGCAGGCAAATTCCACAATTCGATAATCAAGGATGGGTACGCGGGTTTCAAGGGAATAGTTCATAGTAGCCCGGTCAACCTTTACAAGAAGGTCATCTTTTAAATAATATTTCAGATCAAACAATGATTGTGCTTCGGCAGGTGACAAATTCAAAAAATCGAAATTTTCATCCAAAATAATTGCTCTCCTGAATTCGGGTTTCAGCAGTTTTGTGATTTCATTTGACCGGAACAGGTACTGTTCCTGTGAAAAAATATGGCTTTTGATTTTTTTATAATCCGGGTAATTAAACAAGTTCGCTGCCCGTTTATATTTGTTGCTAAACAATGATAACAAAGGATAGGCCTGCTGATGAAATGTTTTTAATAACGGATGGCTTAGCCGCCTGGCCCATTTATAAGCGCCGTAACCCATGAACAATTCATCACCGCCGTCACCCGAAAGTGTCATGGTAACATGTTGACGGGCCATCTTTGAAACAAGCATGGTCGGTATAGCCGATGAATCGGCAAAGGGTTCATCATATAGCTCATTCAGCTGGGGGATCAGGGCTATGGCATCTTTTTCTGTTACGGTAAATTCATGATGTTGGGTGCCGAGATGTTCGGCTACAGCTTTCGCATATTTACTTTCATTATACTTTGAATCTTCAAATCCGATAGAAAATGTTTTTACAGGCTCAGAACTCAGGCTTTGGGCTATGGCCGTGACAAGACTGGAATCGATACCTCCGCTGAGAAAGGTACCGAAAGGGACATCACAGATCATGCGGTATCTGACAGAACTCACCAACAGGTCTTTTAAGGTGGATTTTGCCTCTTGTTCATCGGTGATTTTTTGTTGACTGATTTTTGATTCCGGATTCCAGTACTTATGAAAAGTAATTCCAGAGTCATTAATAGTTGCATAATGGCCGGCCGGAAATTTGTAAATGTTTTCGTAGATCGAATGTGGCTCGGGGATATAGCCAAGGTGCAGAAATTCATTGACAGCGGTAAGGTTTAACTGTAAATTCTTTCGGATCGTTTCGTTTATTACCAGAGATTTAAGTTCGGAAGAAAAGGCAACGTTGTGTCCGCTCAGGTAATAATAAATGGGTTTTATCCCTATCCTGTCGCGAAAAAGGTACATTGTTTTATGGGTTCTGTCAAGTATGGAAATGGCAAACATCCCGTTGAGTTTTTCGACAAAATCTAAACCCCAGTGGGCAAAAGCTTCAAGCACAACCTCGGTATCCGAATTGGTTTTAAAAGGAATGGATTTCTCTGAAAGAAGCTCCCTTTTAAGCTCCAGATAATTGTAAATCTCCCCATTGAATACAATTACATAGTTTTTATCATGAGAAAACATCGGAAGGTTAGCAGCAGCTGAAAGGTCGATGATGCTGAGCCGCCTGTGTCCGAGACCTGTCATTCCATCATAATAATATCCTGAAGCATCAGGCCCGCGATGCACCATGGCATCAGTCATCCGGATCAGGTCGTCCTTTGAAAAAATGTTTGCAGTTGAATAAAAACCTGAGATGCCGCACATAAAAAGTTTTTTAAGAATACACCTGTATTTATATTCAGAATAATTTGTTTATAACGATTCCCAGGAGTGAACTTATCTTTGACATGATGGCCTGTTTCTTATTATATTTTGCCAGAAGAACCATGATCTCAGGATTATCGGCGTCTTCTTTCTGCATTTTTTTTATCTCTTCGTGTATTTCCGCCATTTCTTTACCAACAATTTTTAAGTTGATCGTATTTATGGTTTTTGAAATATCATCGATCAGTATCGTCCGGTCTTCATCTTCATGCCGTGGAGTCGAAATTTTGTATTTTTCCTGCCAGTACTTGCTGAGTTCATACTTCTGGCTCAAAATTTCTATTACAATCTTTGAAATATTCTCATCGGGATGATTAATAAAATTAAGCGTACCTGCTTTTTCTGCTTCTGAAAGCGTTTTCATGTATTCATCAAAGATCTGCTGATAAAGAGCCGTGGTAAATCTAAAATCATCAACCGATAAAATCTGAGCTATATAATTTGCTGCACGTACGGGGATTGTTTCAGTTCGCCCCGGACTGTCGGGTATTTCTGTTTCAATCAGTAATTCAATATCCCCGTAATTTAAAATAATCCATAGCAGATATTTTTCATAGGATGAAATATCATAAGGTTCTTCAATTATCTGTTTTTCTGAAACGTAATCCGTTGTCTCAGGGATTGGGGAGTCTTCTTCGTCCTTATTTCCTGTATGCGCAACATCTTTTTTGATTCTTTTCCGTATCTGCTTGTTGAGTTCATTGAACAGTGACTGTTCCTGTATCTTCATCAACTCGCTGCATTCTTTTATATAAATGTTGCGGTGGATCGGCTCGGGAATAAGCGAAATGGTTCTGACGATCTCTTTGATAAGTTCTGCCCGTTTTATAGGGTCGTTCCTGGTTTCTTCGAGCAACAACCTGGCCTTGAAAATGATGAAGTTTGACGCGCTCTCATTGATAAACCTTTTTATCTCCAGGGAATCATGCTTGCGTGCATATGAGTCAGGGTCTTCATTTTCAGGAAAGATCACGACCTTAACATTCATACCTTCTTCGAGTATCATGTCAACACCTCTTAACGAGGCTTTCAAACCCGCAGCATCACCATCATATAAAATGGTGATGTTCTTTGTGAATTTTTTAATAAGACGGATCTGCTCGGTGGTCAAAGCTGTTCCCGACGACGCTACCACATTTTCAATGCCGGCCTGAAACAGCGAGATCACATCCGTATTACCTTCAACAAGATAACAATTTTCACTTGTTATGATCGCAGATTTGGCAAAGTAAATGCCATAAAGGCTTTTACTTTTATTATATATTTCCGATTCAGGCGAATTTACATATTTGGGTTTGTTCTTGTCCGAAGTAAGAATTCTGCTCGTGAACCCGATAACCCTGCCGCTGAGGTTGTGAAAAGGGAAGATCACCCTGTCGCGGAAACGGTCGTAAAGCGTGCCGTCATCTTTTTTTATGGAAAGTCCTGTCTTTACAAGATATTCGGATTTGTAGCCATGCTCCAGCGCTGTTTTTGTAAAATCATCCCAGGTGGCGGGTGAAAAACCAAGCTGAAATTTCTTAATAGTGTTTTTGCTGAAACCCCGTTCGTTGAAATAGGTCAGCCCAATAGCCTGGCCTGCATCTGTATCAAAAAGATTCGTGGTGAAATGTTTTTGAGCAAAAGATACCAGATTGTACAACGATTCCAGTTCCGACTGCATGATCTTTTCTTCTTCAGTCTGAACTTCATCAGAAATTTCAATATGATATTTTTCAGCAAGATACTTTATGGCATCGGGATAACTCATGTGCTCATGTTCCATGATAAAATCCACAGCGCCGCCGCCCTTACCGCAACCAAAACAATGATAGAACCCCTTGGCCGGAGATACCGTGAACGAAGGTGTTTTTTCATTATGAAAAGGACATAACCCTATATAATTTACACCGCGTTTTTTTAATGATACAAAATCCCCGACAACCTCCTCTATCCTTGAGGCGTCTATAACATTCTGTATCGTTTCTTTACGTATCATGGCTTGTCGAAAAACATGGCTAATATACAAAAAAAACATGGCTTGTGGTTAATACATCCCTTCGGTAAAAGATAATTTGTCTGCTTAGTCATGGTGATGACATTAAATACACTTTTAGAATTTATAAGGACCTCGGGTCATAAACATATCATTGTACAAAGTCATTCATGCCGTTCAAAAGTGTGGTCAGGGTATCTGCCATGCGGATAATGAATTCGTATAAGTTCGGTTGCTTTATTGTATTAAATCTTTTTGGTTTTGTTGACGGATGATAATATTTTTTTTAATTTGCCAGCATTGTTTTGAATTGTTGGTCAATGTGTATCATGGATTTTAAATTGGGATACATTTACCAATAATAATTTGTTTAAATAATTGGAATATAAAAATGAATTTATTATTTGCCCGGGATAGCATATGACAAGGATAATTCAGACGGAATCAATAGCGGTTTGTGTGGCTAATAACAGAAATTTTATTGTAAATTAGCATTTTCTATTATCCTGATGAAGACTCAGGTCGGCAGAAACAAACACACTTGATCATATCAACACTAATGATTATAATCCCCGGATAACGAAAACTTTAACCATAAAAAACAGGACATGCGTAATTCTGCAGCTTTTGTATTTGTAATTTTTTTATCAGGAGTTCTGATGTATTCCTGCAGTGTTTTTGATGTTTCTTATTCTAAGAAACCCGAAAAAATTGCTGAAAAATTTTTAAGACATTTCTATAAAGGCGAATATGAAAAAGCCAAAAAATTGGGTACTTCCAATACCCGGCAGATAATCGATCTGATGGAACAGCTCATAGCAATCAGCGGACAAAATGCCCTCCCCTCAGAAACAAAACTGGTAATGCTTGATTGCAATAACAAAGGGGATACATCCATCTGTAACTATTTTGCCAATGATATAAAAAATGAACTGGTACTAATCAAAACCGATGGCAAGTGGCTGGTCGACATGAAAAAAGAAACACCGGACAAGTCGGGTAAAAATAATTTTTTAAAACAACATGAAAAACATAATGAGAAAAATAATAAGAATTAGTTTTTTAGTTTTTATCACTTTTGTTTTTTTGGCCGGATGTAAATCTATTCAGAAAAAAAAATTGCCACCTGAAAAAACATGTGATTTGTTTTTCAGCTACCTGAATAATTATGACTACGCCAAAGCCAAAGAACTGGGAACGGAGCAGACCATAAAAATTGTGAGTTTTGTCGAAACATTGTCAAAAATGGGCGGGGGCGGAAAAATAGTTTTAAAAGACAGTAAATCGGAATTATTAAATTGTGAAATTAACGGTAAGGAAGCCATTTGCAATTATAAAACCTTTACCGGCGATATTCAGAAAGTATATTTGCTATACCAGAAAGGCAGGTGGCTGGTTGATTTGAGAAAAAAACCGGAATAGCGGGCATTTGCTTTATTACCTTTTTGCCTCCCTTAAGAGTCTTGCTTTTATTTCCGGAGTCATTTTCCAGTTATATTCATTGGCTATTTGATAATATGCCTGCTTCCAGAACTTAGAATCATGATCTTGTAGAGCCGTTTTATTCTTTTCTAAATAAACTGCAATTTCATGAACATTATGAAATGCCTTGTACGCATTTTCAGAATTATGAAAAGCATCTATCGCCTTTTGTATGTCTTTTAAAAACAAATAGTCATATGCTTTTGCTTCCCAGTTAAGTGCGAGCTGGTAATTGTCAGCAGATATTTTTGGCCTGTTTTGAGTGTCCAGGTTCAGGATTTTATGATCGTTGATCACACGTTGGTTGATCTGCTGTATTTCATTTTTTGATTTTTCTTTTAATTCAACTTGTTTATCAATGGCATTCTTATCACCTGTTTGTTCAACGATATTATTCAGGGCTTTTATCTCTTGTTCCAAAACATTTATTTCCTGTATTTTTTGAGCTTTTTTTATCTCAAGTTTATTAAGGCTTTTTTCCAGATTTGTCAGTTCCTCCCTGGCATTTATTATTTTAAATGTAAGATAAAAAAGACCTGCCAGGACAAATAAAATACCCAGGACCGGTAACATCCTGTAAGTTAAATTAGTATTACTTTTCATTTTCCTCTTCTTTTTGATTTTGATTGCCAATAAACTTTAATGCGTCATCCCACATTTTTAAAACCCTGAAAATACAAAGTGTTAGTGTGCCCGTGGGCACAAGAAGCGCTAAAAAACTATAATATTCACTTTTGGCAAGCGCTAAAAAAAGACCGATTCCAATTAAGGAAATCGCTGAAATACCCGTAAGAACAACGTATATAATGCGCTCTAATTTAAAAGTGTCAATCAACTTTTGAATGTCTTCAACTTTTCCCATAGTAAATTTATTTTGCCATGATTTAAAAAATATGCAAACCCTACACATTTGCCACAAACTCATCAAAATTAATAAATATTTTATAATTGGTTAAATAATGCCAATACTTAATAGAAATCAGTCCGGGACGAAATTTGGATTTAGTCATGGTTATGACGACAGAGTCGCTGTTGGAGTTCAAAGTGCTAATGCACTATAGGATCTT
>DAOORA010000096.1:0-12466 GCA_035389045.1 Bacteroidales bacterium
TGGCGGAATTGGTAGACGCGCTAGTTTCAGGGACTAGTATTCGTAAGGATGTGCAGGTTCGAGTCCTGTTCCGGGCACGAAATCAGAGCAGACGAAAGTCTGCTTTTTTTTATTGGAACAGGACGAGAAGTTTATCCGCCCCTTGGCGGAAGTCTTTTTGTTTGTTTCAGAATCGTTACAGAAACATTTTGGATTTTTGTACATTTTTAAAAATATTTAATTGAAACCCTCATATATTCGATATATATGTTACTGTCTTAATTTGATGAGTACAGCCCATATGATGTTTCTTCCAAAACCCTCTGTCCGTGAAGGATTTTCGTGCAGCCGTGAGCAAGATAAAGATCACTAATGAAAAATTAATGACAAGATAAAATATCGAAGAAAAAGATGTTCTCGTGACAAAGAAATATTTGAACGAAACGGAATTGGCTTAACTGATTTGGATTTCACTTCGCAGAACAATAAGTCCAAAAGATTGAAAATCTACGATAAACCAAAATATTTCCAAAGGCCAGACAGTTTCTCAATCTACTTACAAATGACATCTCAGTTCAATTTAAAGCTGCCACAAATATCCTTAAATAATCGTTAAAATAAAAATTATTATTTATCAGTTAAAATGATTAATTTTGAATGACAAATAATACCGTAATCTATGAAAAGGGTCAGCGATGCAGAATATGAGAAAAAAAACATCTTTGGGCACTATCTTCTTGAACTGAGTATCGAAAATCTGAGATGTTATGGCGATAAACAAACCATGAAATTCAGTGACACTAATGGCAAACCTTACCACTGGACTATCATCCTGGGTGATAACGGATCCGGCAAAACCTGTTTGCTGAAAAGCATTGTTTCTGTAGCCCCTTCGCCCAAAAAAATCACAGGTCAATATCAGGATATCCGCCTATACCCCGGCCTGTTTGACTGGAAAGAACAATGGAATCCGCAACGTCACGATGGCGAAAAGCCAACGCATATCTCCGCCGAAATAACCGGTGGCTACGGTTTTGATAATTTATTGCCTGATACCAGGCAAACACTCGAAATCATTCAGGATCATAAAAAATACGCCGATGATATAACAGCCAACAATGAAGAATACGGCAAGTTAGGGGATTTTTTGTGTTTTGCCTACGGGGCAACCCGAAAAATGGGTCATGTGAGTCTATCGGATAATAAATACTATTCTATGGCCAGTTTAAGCCTTTTTGACGATGAAGCGCCGCTGATCAATGTAGAAGAGTTTTTTTTAAAGGCCGACTATGAAGCAAAAACAGCAAAATCAAAACAATCCATTGCTCAGCGCGACCGCATCAAAAAAATACTTATTGGTATTTTACCAGAAGTCGAAGACATAAGGATAAAAAAAGGAATAGACATCAACAGAAATGTTGTTTTGCTCACAAAATTCGGATGGGTGCGCATCAACAACATGAGTCTGGGATACAAAAGCCTGATAGCATGGGTGGTCGATTTTTCAAGTCGCATGTTTTATTATCATCATACAAAAGCCGATCCTCTTGCTCAGCCAGCCGTCGTGCTCATCGACGAGATTGATCTGCACCTCCACCCGATATGGCAAAGAAATATTATATCCTGCCTCAGCGAACAATTTCCCAATACGCAGTTCATTGCAACGGCTCACAGTCCTCTTATCGTGCAGGCAGCCTTAGACGCCAATCTGATCCTGCTAAAACGGAACAACGACCAGGTGGAAGTGGCCGGTAACCCTGAAATAATAAAAAACTGGCGTATCGACCAGATACTTACCAGCGACCTGTTTGGCATTTCGGGAGTACGGTCAGTGCAAACAGAGATCCTTTTACAAAAAAGAAGAGACCTGCTGCTGAAAAAAAACCTGTCTGCCGCCGACAAAAAAATGCTGGAGGCCCTTGAAGATGAAATAGGTTTCCTACCCGTAGCAGAAACACACGAATATATTAAGGCCATGCAACTGATTGAAAAAGCAGCAGGGAAACTTAACAAATAACCGTATGATCAGGATTATCAAAAAAACCGGAGACACCCCATCCGTACTGAAAACCAAAGGTCAGGAAGAAATCGAAAAACTAAAAAAGATGACCGATAAAGAACGTCTTGCTTACAGGTTTTCACCTGGCATATACGGCTGCAAAGCGGTGAAGAATAAACTTAAAACCATACAAAACGACAAATGTTGTTTTTGTGAATCCAAAGTTTCTGCGGTCAGTCATGGCGATGTAGAACATTACAGGCCTAAGGGCGGCTGGATCCAAAATGATGGCGACAAACTGACACAACCGGGATACTACTGGCTGGCTTATGATTTTTCAAATCTTTTTTTGTCCTGCCAGCTATGTAATGAGATTTACAAAAAAAATTATTTTCCGTTGAGCAATCCGAATAAAAGGGCACTGGTGCATACGCAAAAAATAAGCGACGAAAACCCCATGATCATTGATCCGGGAACTATGGACCCTTCAGAACACATTGAATTCAGACAGGAAATTGCACACGGCAAAACAAAAACCGGTGAAGAAACCATCAAGAGAACCGGACTTAACAGGACAGAACTGGCAGATCAGAGGCTCGAATACCTGAAAGTATTAACCACCATCGCCAAACTCGCCGGCCAGAACACTGATGAGGGTAAACAAGCCCGGAAACAACTCGAAGAGCTGGTTTCAGATAAATATATTTATTCGTTGATGGTACAAGATACTTTTGGAAAGAAATAGAAAAAACCTTGCAAAAGAATATTTTTTCAAAAAACAATTTTTTTAGTTTGAATGTTGATTTGACGGTATGAATAATATTGATGGCAAATTAAAAACCGTGTAAAAAACCTTCCGAGGAAAGACCTGGAAAAATCCGTTTAAAAAGCTGCCGCTAAGGACAGAAATTTTTATGATCACCTGCTGGTAAACTATATTGATAAAGAATCGGGTGAACAGGAATTGTATCAACAGGCAATCAGACTATTAGCCAGACGCGATTGATACTTGCACAAAAGCAGGGTATAAAAAACAAATAAACCATTAGTAATCAAAACAAAACGAAACACCTATGGAAAAAGAATTGAAATCACAGGGCAGATGCCTTTACTGTGATCAGATGTTCATGCAAAAAGGAATAGGTAAACATCTGACCGGACACCTGACTGAAATGGAAAAAGCAGACAAGGACAAGCCCACTCAGGCCTACGTTCACATAGTAGTGGAGGCCTGGGAAATGTTTTACACCTCCTGGTAAGGGGCGATGCAGAAATGGTGGTCATTGATGGTTTTCTGAAAGACATCTGGCTTGAATGTTGCGGGCATATGAGCTGTTTCAGAAATACAAATTTTGAAATCAGTAAGAGCCAAAAGGTAGGAAATGTTTTTATGTCCCGTGCTAAAATAGTTCACGATTATGATTTTGGAGATACTACGAGAGTGATGTTACACGGATTGAAAAGTTACCAGTTGAACCTGAAAGAAAAAACAATACTGCTCTCGCGAAACGAACCCTTAAAAATCATGTGTTCCATTTGCGGAAAGAAACCGGCCGTAAACCTTTGCACAGCATGTAATCAGGAAGATTATGCGTTTTTCTGCAAATCCTGCTCAAAAAAACACGAAAAAAAATGTGAAGATTTTGCCAACTATGCCTGTATGCCGGTGGTAAACTCTCCGCGTATGGGTGTATGCGGCTAAGAAGGAGGTGTTATTGACACCGCCAGGGACGGGGTGTATTATAGGGAGCAATGATCCGTGTCAGGTCTGTACCAAAAGAGTGGCTGAAAAACAAATGTTTTTCAGCCCCTCATCATTAAAAACCGGGTTTATTGAGATATCAATGCACGAGTTTGAGTATTTGGCATTTTGACTCTTTCAATCCAGTAAATTCAAGTTTAAAAGTATACATCCCCGCTGGATAGTTTTTTGCAGCGAATACAACCGAGTGTTTTCCAATCTGCTGATTTTCATCAACAAGTATTGATACCAGCTCACCTAAGACATTGTAAACACATAATTTCACCATTCCGTTTTCAGGTAATGTATAATTTATGTCTGCTTTCTCATTAAATGGGTTGGGAAAAGCTGTAAACGACAAACCGGTTTCTACGTAATCACCCTGAACAAACACCTTAGGCATTAACAAATAGATACCCTCGTTTTCATCTCCGTACTGATTCCCGATCACACCTGTTCCGCTTAAAAGGAAATCAATGTTTCCGCTTTTCTGACCAAAAAGCTTATGGAAGCCCATGATGATCAGATCATCAGCAGCAGCCAAATCGAAATGATTGGTAGTAGCGTAAAGCACCCTGATTACTCCTTTTTCGTCTGTTACCAGCAGGTCATTGTCTTCGGCAATGATTTCCTCATAGGATGGGTTTATCTTAATAATGCCGGTTTTATTAACAGCTTTGGGTACATACACCGTTTCAAGCCGGTACTGATCATAGGGATAAGTTATTTCCAATCCTAAAGCCGAGAAATCGTTCATCTTTGAACTTATTTTCAACGGAATTTCAAAATAATATGGATCATTGGTTGTGATAAGCTCTCCGGACGTAACGATGAAATCATCCTTCAGTGATTTCAGCCCTACCCAGGTAATAAGTGAATCACGGTACCGGCTGCTCGATGCATTGTAATCGCCATAACAAACGGTTCTTAGTTTCACATTCATATCTTCACCGGACATGTTAATCATAGTATCAATTACGGGCCAGTTACCTTTTGGCAAATTGTAAGTTGTAGTATATGGAGACACAATCTTTGTCTTTATCCTGGCAATATCGATGGTATTTATCGTTTTACTATTATTTACATCTGCTGCTCTTTTATAAATTGCCGAGAAACATCTGGACGGATCCTGATTAGTATCACTTCCCACAAAATATTTCAACAGGGAAACATCAATAGCGTTGACATCGTTCCCCCACTGCATGGTATCAGGTGTAAATTTATCATAAGACAAAATGTAATTGCCATTTAATATATTATTAAACTGATAATTGCCGGCTGCATCACTGGTATCTCTGGCTATTTCAGTACCCGCCGGATGGCTCTTTAATATCACAATCACATTATCTATAATATACTTCGGCGCATTATATGTTGGATAATTGGGCGCCGGACTTCCGGCATTGGCTCTACCGGTATAACTTGTTTTTCCGCTGATCGTATGCCCGATAGAAATTTTAACGGAATCAATAGTAATACAGCCATTATTATTAACAGTCAATATATATGTAGTTGCCGTTAAAGGCGATGCCAGTGGTTGACAAATATCCGGATTGTCCAAACCTGTTGCAGGATACCAGGAGCACATTCCAGGGCCGTTATTTGAGTCACCAAGTGGTAAGGCAGTGCCTGTAAATATGTTATCTGCTCCTGCTTCAGCAGCAGGCATTGCAATTACAGTTATTGTTTTTACGGCAATGTTTATGCAACCGCCAATCAAAACTGTATAGGTGATATCCGAACTACCCACTGAAATACCTGTTACTTGTCCTGTTAATGAGCCAACTGATGCAACACCGGGATTTGAGCTTGTCCAGGTACCACCGTTTGAAGTTGACGTCCATAATACGGATGAACCTGAACATATTGGTGTTATACCTGTAATGATCTGGACAACCGGTGCAGTAATTGTAACTGTTTTTATAGCTGTATTTACGCAACCACCTACTGTAACAGAATAGGATATCTCTGATGTTCCAGACCCAATCCCTGTGACGATACCTGATAATGAATCTACGGTGGCCACATTGGGTAAGGAGCTTGCCCAGTTTCCTCCGGTAGTAGTGCTCGTCCAAACCGCTGTTGAACCTGTGCATATCGGTGTGTTTCCTGTAATCGTCTGGGGTATCGGGGCTGTAATTGTTAAAGATCGGGTAGCTGTATTCACACAACCGCCTGTTGTTACCGAATACGTGATATGTGTGGTACCCGCTGCCATTCCCGTTACCTGACCTGTCGCAATATCCACTGTTGCAACTGCAGGTGCGGCGCTTACCCATATTCCTCCTTCCGTTGTCGCCGACCATAAGTCGTGGGACCCAACACATAAAGGCGTTGTACCAGTGAGTATCTGAGTTATGGGAGCAGTAACGGTAACTGTCTTAGTAGCCGTATTTATGCACACTCCGGTGGTCACAGTATAGGTTACTAAAGATGTTCCTGCTGAAACACCGGTAATGGAACCAGTCAATGATTCCGCAGTTGCAATACCGGAATTTGAGCTTGTCCAGGTTCCTCCTGCTGTAGTAGATGTCCAGACAGCAGAAGAGCCAATACATACAGGAGTAATTCCTGTAATCGTTTGTGGTGTTGGAGCAGTTATAGTTATTGTTTTTGTGGCAGTATTTACACAGCCTCCAATTTCAACCGAATAGGATATCACAGATACGCCTGCAGATATTCCGGAAATAATTCCTGACGAAGCATCAGCAGCAGCGATACCAGGTAAAGAACTTGTCCATGTGCCACCTGTGGTTGTTGACGACCATGTTGCAACAGAACCTATACATAACGGGGTTGTCCCGCTGATTAACTGTGGTATCGGAGCGGTTACTGTGATCAGATTGGTTGCTAAATTAATACAGCCCCCAACTGCAACACTGTATGTAATCAGGGATGTTCCTGCAGTAATGCCGGTAATATTGCCTGACAATGAGCCGATGGTGGCCACCCCGGGAACAGAAGTTGACCATGTACCTCCCGAAGTAGTACCTGACCATACCGATGAAGAACCGGTGCATAAAGGCGTTGTTCCTGTAATCGTCTGAGCGATGGGCGCTGTTATTGTCACTGCTCTGGATGCGGTATTTACACAACCACCAAGTTCGACAGAATATGTTATTAATGAGGTTCCTGCTTCAATGCCCGTCAGGAAACCATCTGACTGGCCAATACTGGCAATACCCGGAGACAGACTTGTCCAGGTTCCCCCAGTTGTAGTGCTCGTCCAGTTGGCAGCCGATCCAGTGCATAAAGGCGTTGTTCCAACGATCGACTGAGCAACAGGGGCAGTTATCACAACCGCCCTGGTTGCAGTATTTACACAACCACCTAATGTTATCGAATAGGTAATAATTGATGTTCCGGCAGTTACACCTGTGATCAGGCCTGTAACAGCATCAGCTGTCGCAACGGACGGTGCAGCACTCGTCCATGCTCCCTCCGGAGTGGTACTAGTCCATATTGTTGTTGAACCGATACAAAGAGGCGTCTGACCTTCGATGGTCTGAGGAACAGGCGCTGTTACCGTAACCGTCCTGGTTGCCGTATTCACACAGCCGCCAACCGTAACCGAATAAGTAATCAATGAGGTTCCGGCTTCAACACCAGTTACCTGGCCTGTGGATAAGCCGACTGTAGCTACACCCGGGACAGAACTTGTCCATGTTCCTCCTGCAATAGTGCCAGACCAGACAGCTGAAGCGTTGATACATAAAGGAGTTGATCCTATGATGGATTGAAGAATAGGCGCTGTTATGGTAAGGGATTTTGTTACGGTGTTTATACAACCGCCAATAGTGACCGAATATGTGATCACCGTCGTTCCCGCATTGATACAGGTTACTTCGCCTGTAGTAGGATCTATTTCGGCCACACCCGGTTCGGAACTCGACCATGTACCACCCGTTGTTGTTGATGACCATATTTCCGTTGATCCCTCACATAACGGGCTTGTTCCGGTAATAGTCTGAGGTACCGGTGCAGTAACAACTACTGTTTCAGATGCTGTTTTCGTGCAATTTCCAGAGGTAACTGAATAGGTTATTTCTGATGTACCAGCGGAAATACCGGTCACTGCTCCGGTTGATGAACTGACTACTGCAATACCCGGCATGGAACTTGACCAGTTACCGCCGCTGGTAGTGCTTGTCCAAACAGTATTTGAGCCCATACATAACGGAGTTGATCCGGAGATAATCTGTGGAGGAGGCCCATTCACTGTCAAGGTCACGCTATTTGAAACTGCAATGTTGTTAGCTTCACAATTGGTAAGATAACACCTGTAAAGGTAATTTCCTATTGGGATATTACCGCTGACACTCAAAATATTAGAATCTGCATAAGCATAGATAGCTCCTGTTGGAGATCCGTCTGTAACAATATTCCAGGTACTGTCCTCAAAATACTGCCATTGATAGGTAAATGGTAATGTCCCTGATAGTTCATCAGGAACTTCATTACCAACCTCAAAAGTCATATTCCCTCCGAAACAGATATTTTGATCTATGGGTTGCCCTGCTGTATTTATGGATAACGGTATGCACGGACATATCCCACCATCCTCATATGTTGCCAGATATTCATTATAATCGCCATCGGCAAATAAGCGGGGTGTTGGGTTATCAGACCAATATACTGATTCACAATCTGTTGCAGACGTTTTATAAAGAAAATTTAATTTACATAATACCCCGTTGTTTGGAATAATAACCGGCATATCTCCCCATAAAAAACTCAACAGACGGATATTTCCATCATACGAGGGAGATGCTTGCGTAACATCCGATATACCCGGATACCAGCCGGTCGTATTGATATATTTGAGGTTTGTTGTATCATAACGTATGGTGAATTGAAATCCTGCCAAATCATCCGGTGCAAAATTGGATAGTACAATATTAACAGCTACAGTACTGCCCGGTATAACGCCAGGTACTGTCTGTATTGTTGCAATAGGACCGCTAATGGTATCTACTTTCAGTGTCGCAGAATTTGAAGTATCAACATTCCCTCCGCTGCAGTTTGTAACATAACAACGATACAGATAGTTACCGATAGCTGTAACTCCGCTAACCGTCATTGAATCCGATGTACTATTTGAATACACCGCTCCGGTGGGCACTCCATCATTAACATTCGTCCATAAGTTCCCATTGTATAGTTGCCATTGGTAACTAATTGGTGAAGAGCCATCTGCTGAAACAGAAAAACCTGCACTTTCGCCCGGGCCTATATGTTGGCCGGCTGGCTGAACCGTTATGTTCACTCCGGTACAAACGGTACATATTCCGCCATCTACATATGTCACCGTATATTCATTATAGTCACCGTTAATAATGGTACGCGGTGTAGGCATGTCTGACCAGTATATGGATTCACAAGATGTTGAATTTGTCTTATTTATAAAGTTTAATTTACATAGCACACCATCAATGACCATTGCAAATGATTCTGCCCAGGCAAATGTTAAAGCATGAACAGTACCATAATAAGTGGATGAAACCTCTGTCACACCAGATATTCCTGCATACCAATCGGAAGAATTTATATATTTGAGTTTTGTTGTATCATATTTCACTGTAAACTGGAATCCTGAGATATTATCCGGAGCAAAACAGGAAAGTGAAATATTAACTGCAATCTGGCTGCCGGGTATTGCACCGGAAACCGTTTGAATAGAAGCCACAGACGGACATAGGGCATTGACCATGAGTGTCGCCGGATTAGAAGAAATATTATTTGCACCGCTGCAATTGGTCAACAGACATCGATACTGATAGCTGCCGGTTGCTGTAATGCCGCTTACCGTCATTGCACTGCCTGCCTCATTTGAATAAACCGAACCGGCAGGTATTCCATCGCTTACGTCATTCCACGATGTACCATTTAAATATTGCCATTGAAAAGTAAATGGGACAGTACCATTAACTGAAACAGAAAAAAATGCACTTCCACCTGCTGAAATACTCTGATCTGACGGTTGAACTGAAATAGACACCGGGGTACAAACAGAGCAGACTGCACCATCTTCATAGGTTACACTGTATTCTTCAAAATCACCATTAATAAACATCCGTGGTGTCGGAGTGTCAGACCAATACACCGACTGACAACCTGTTGCATTTTGTTTATTCATAAAATTCAGTCTGCAAAGCGCACCGTCAACAACAACTCCGAACGATTCTGCCCACGAATAGGTAATGGCATGAAAAGGACCATAATAATTGGAAGCAATGACAGTAACTCCGGATATTCCGGAATGCCAATTTGTAGTGCTGACATATTTCAGCGTTGTGGTATCATACTGTATTGTAAACTGAAATCCACGGATATCATCAGGTGCAAAACAAGATGTGGTAATATCAACAGCAACATTACTGCCGGGTATTGCACCTGATACCGTTTGTAAGGTGGCAGTTGCAAAACATGAAGCATTTACGGTCAATGCCGCTGCATTTGACGAAACAGTATTAATGCCGCCGCAATTTGTTATAACACAGCGGTACTGATAGCTGCCTGCAGCAGTAATTCCGCCAACCATCAGCGTATTGGTGTTTGAATTGCTGTAGATCGCTCCGTCAGGTGTATCATTTACGACATCTATCCATGTGTTGCCATTATAATATTGCCATTGATACAGGTAAGACGGAGTACCAGCTGCATTAACAGTGAAATAGGCCGTATCACCGGTATTTATACTCTGATCCGAAGGCTGTCCTGTAATAGACACCGGTGTACATACGGAACAAACCGCTCCGTCAACGTATGAGACCGTATATTCATTATAATCGCCATCAATGAATACCCTTGCAGTGGGATTATCCGACCAGTATATCGATTGACAACCCGTCGCCGTAGTTTTATTGAGAAAATTCAATTTACAAAGAACCCCGTCAATGACCAGACCGAAGGATTCCGCCCAGGCAAACGTTATTGATTGTAGTGAGCCATAATAAGTAGAAGAAATTATGGTCACCCCTGTTACGCCTGCAAACCAGTCTGAAGTATTGATATACTTAAGATCAGTGGTATCATATTGAATGGAAAACTGGAAACCGGAAAGATCATCTGGAGCAAAACACGATAACGATACATCCACCGAAACATTACTCCCCGGAATTGCGCCCTGTATAGTCTGAATTGTGGCAGTTGCACTGCATACCGCATTCACGGTAAGTGTTGCAGCGCTCGTGGTGGTATGATTTTCTCCATTACAATTAGTCAAATAACAATGATACTGATAATTTCCGGCTCCGGTAATTCCGCTGACATTCAACGTAGCTGTTGTATTACCTGTATATACTGCACCGGCAGGAATTCCATTCACCACATCATTCCAGGCGCTTCCGTCATAATAACGCCACTGATAGGTGACCGGCGAACTACCGCCTGCACTGACTGAAAAAACTGCACTTTCGCCGGCATCAACCGATTGATCTGAAGGTTGTCCGGTAATAGACACCGGGGTGCATACAGAACATACCGCCCCGTTAATGTATGTGACCGTATATTCATTATAATCGCCATCAATGAATACCCTTGTGGTGGGATTATCCGACCAGTATATAGACTGACAACCCGTCGCCGTAGTTTTATTGAGGAAATTCAATTTACACAGAACCCCGTCAATGACCAACCCGAAAGATTCCGCCCAGGCAAAGGTAATAGCACGGATGTTTCCGTAACCGGCTTGTGCCACAGTAACCCCGGTAACACCTGAAAACCAGTTTGTTGTGCTGATATATTTCAGATGCGTCGTATCATAACGTAAGGTGAACTGGAAACCGGATAGATCATCAGGAGCAAAACATGATAACGAAACATCCACTGCAACATTACTCCCCGGAATTGCATCCTGTATGGTCTGTATGGCAGCCGTCGGAGCACATACCGCATTCACGGTAAGCGTTGCGGTACTTGTGGCAGTGTCATTTTCTCCGTTACAATTAGTCAAATAACAACGATACAGATAACTTCCTGCACTGCTGATTCCGCTTACATTCAACGTAGTTGTTGCACTGCCTGTATAAACGGCACCGGCAGGAATACCATTCACCACATCATTCCAGACGCTTCCATCATAATAACGCCACTGATAGGTGACCGGTGAACTACCGCCTGCACTAACCGAAAAAACGGCACTGCCGCCGGCATCAACCGATTGATCTGAAGGCTGTCCTGTAATGGACACCGGCGAACATACGGAACATACCGCTCCGTCAACGTATGTGACCGTATATTCATTATAATCGCCATCAATGAATACCCTTGAGGTGGGACTGTCGGACCAGTATATGGACTGACAACCCGTCGCCGTGGTTTTATTGAGGAAATTCAATTTACAAAGAACCCCGTCAATGACCAGGCCGAAGGATTCGGCCCAGGCAAAGGAAATAGCACGGATGTTCCCGTAACTGGCTTGTGCCACCGTAACCCCGGTAACACCGGCAAACCAGTCTGTTGTGCTGATGTATTTCAGATGCGTCGTATCATACCGTATGGTAAACTGAAAGCCCGAAATATCATCGGGGTTGAAACCAGAAATCGAAATATCAACCGTGGTATTGCTGCCCGGCAAAATATTTGTCTGCGTCTGAATAGTGGCTGTCTGTGAATTGGAAGTCAGCACTGTAACGATCAGAATGAACAACAAAATTATTTTTTTCATAGGTTTAAATTTTTGTATCATTTATTATATTTTAATGAATTAATTTCAGCACCGCAGATTTACATTCATTCATGCACAT
>DAOORA010000097.1:0-12084 GCA_035389045.1 Bacteroidales bacterium
CAGCAAAAAAGACGCATAAAGATATGAAAAGATAAAATCAAAACAATTTCTTAATGTTTTGCAAACAAATTCATAAAAGAAACACATGGCCGGATAACGAAAATGGTTGTGAATTTATTGTTACCCCGCATAATGCAGGAACTTTAATGAGGTGCGCATAATGAGTAGTGCTTGATTTGTAGCATAAGTCTTGTCTTTTGGATCCTAAATCAGGTTGAATATAAACGCATGATATATGTTGTTAAAAGGGTCGGCCGATATACATCAGAAATTAGAGTATTTTTGTCCGGTGTGAAAAAAAACGAAAAAAATTTTTTTATTTACGAAAATTCAATATCTTTAGTATATGAAAACAGTAATACGCTTAGAGAGATTTTGAAATTCAAAGGGTATGGCATATGAAATACTTGAAATAATACAAAAAAATGAAAAAAATATTCTTTATTGTAATTGGCGTGATGATGATAAATTCTCACGCAGTACTGGGCCAAATGGCCATACAGTGGCAAAAATGTATAGGGGGTACCGGCATAGACTTCGGGAAAGGTGTTTGCCTGTCTGCTGATTCTTCAGCGTACTTTGTTTCTGGTTATACCGCTTCTGCCAACGGCGATATGAGTATGAATTACGGTGGTATGGACATCTTTGTCAGTAAAATGGATCTGAATGGAAATTTACTATGGACAAAAGTATTCGGAAGCCCGGCAAATGATTATGTGCAGTGCATCATTTCCACTCATGATAATGGTATACTGGTGGCTGGCTTTACCAATGATTCGGTGACTCCGGGAACTCACGGGGGTTTTGATGTTTTATTATTAAAATTAGATTCGGCAGGTAATCAGGAGTGGAGGCGTTTTTATGGCGGCGACGGTAATGAAGGGGATCATTTTTCGGAGATCATTGAAACATCTGATTTTGGATATGTATGTATTACCGGCACTGGTTCAGGCGACGGCGATGTCGATACACTCTATGGAAGTTCTGATTTCTGGCTGTTTAAGACCGATTCACTGGGAAATATGATCTGGGAGAAAAACTTTGGCGGGACTGGTGATGAGGATGGTCATGCCATTCTTCCTATGCCTGACGGCGGGTTCATTCTGGCAGGGCATACCGCTTCAAACGATATTGATGTTACAGGGCTACATAATCCTGTCAGCGGAATTCACGACGGATGGGTGCTCCGTGTGGATTCTTCTCTGAACAT
Organism: Bacteroidales bacterium; assembly: GCA_035389045.1. Lineage (GTDB taxonomy): Bacteria > Bacteroidota > Bacteroidia > Bacteroidales > CAIWKO01 > CAIWKO01. The sequence continues at coordinate 1,211 of DAOORA010000097.1, forward strand.
AAAATGGCAGAAATGTTTTGGTGGCAACGATTATGAGGTGCTCAGCCGGATGTGCCTGAATAATTCGGGAGTCCTTGTTTTAACAGGTTTTACATCATCCGTGGATGGTGATATATCAGGTAATCATGGACTGATGGATGCCTGGTCGGTCAAAGTTGATACGGCTGACGGCAGCCTATTGTCATCGAGGGTTTATGGGGGGGGCGGTAACGATTATGCTTATTTTTTGTTAGGAAACACTGATGGAAGTATTACTTACAGCGGCTATTCAAACTCGACCAACGGAAATGTAACAGGAAATCACGGAGGTATTGATTATTGGATATTTAAAACGGATAGCCTGGGAAATATTGTTTGGGGTAACTCATACGGAGGCAGTGGAAATGAGATGAATTTAGGAGGTATTACATCCGCCCCAGGTGGCGGAAATGTCATCTGCGGATTATCGGGTTCGGTAAATGGTGATGTCACCGGAAATCATGGAGCCAACGATTGCTGGGTGATTAAAATCAATTGTCAGAATCCGGTTCCGTCTTTTTCTTGTTCTCCCAATCCTTCCTGCATGAGTGATACCGTTTTTTTTACCAATACCTCCACCGGGGCGCTGAGCTATGAATGGTATATTAATGGTGTACCAAACGGAACCGACACAAACAATCTGGCTGTTTTTCATAATGCCGGAAGAGATACCGTTTTGCTTATCACCAAATTTGACAATTGTTCGGATTCACTTCAGCAGATTATCAGTGTCAATGACCTCCCGATAGTGAATTTAGGGCATGATACCGCTATCTGCTCTACTTGTGTTTTATTACTAAATTCCGGAAATCCGGGAGCAGCGTTTTTATGGTCCACCGGTGACACTGCACAGCAAATTATGGTTGCAGGCCCCGACACCATTTGGGTGGAAGTAAGTAACGGATGTACCGGAAGCGATACCATAATTATCAGTATTGATACCTTGACGGGTGTAATGAATTCGGAGAAAAATGAATTCATGATTTTTCCGAATCCCACTACCGGTATTATCAATGTGAAAACGGGAACCCCGGATGAATATTACCTTGATGTTCTATTGCCGGATGGCAGGATAGTCAGCACTATGGGGCCTTATCAGGGAAATGCCGTTATTGATCTGAATTTGCCCGGTTCCGGGTGCTTTTTGGCCGTGATACGAAATGCAGCGGGGATGGTGGCGCTGAAGACCCTTTTGGGGTATAGGCCGCATTAACCCTGGTACTAAAGGTTTTTGATTTTTCCCCTGTTATTTCAATCAGCAACCAGACAGATGTGCATCCCTTGATATGTGCAGGATTGGACTACCCGTAAATTCACTATGGCAGTTTCGTATTACAATCAGCAGTTACTTATCTAAATGATTTCCACGGTGTTCTCCGGTATCCAACCGTCGCTGCCATTTGCAATCTTAATTTCTATCCAGGCGCCCACCTTGTCGGTAATCTTTACCTTGGTGCCTTCGTGAATCACAAAAATATCCTGACTGTTGTCATCAGGTGAGCTTTTTGCATTGACGGTTGGTTCAAAAACGATTCCTTCCCGGGCTGTTTGAAAATTGCGGTACTGGCTGTAGGCGTTAATTCCTGAGATGACGGCGGATACAAAGAACAGCAGCCCCATCCAGAAAAACAGCTTGCGTATGGCCACGGTATTACCGATCAGGTAAATTGCGGCCGAAACAAAAAAGGCAAACAAAAAAATCAGACTAAGGATGCCCCAGTTATCCACCGAAAACCACTGCTGAAAGCTTTCCCACCATCGTTTGTAAAAGGGCAGGGGCAGCTCTTCAATTTTATCAATGATTTTGGTGTTGGCAACATTGATGTTAAAATTTATTTTTTCGTCAGAAGGATCGAGTTTTTTTGCTTTTTCGTAATAAAGCAGCGCTGAAGGATAATCATTGGTTTTAAAATATGCATTACCAAGGTTGTAATAAAGTTCGGACGATTGGAAATTGTTTTTGATAACCTGCTGGTATAATTCAATGGCCTCTTTAAATTTATTTCCGGTGTAGGCATTGTTCGCCCTGGCAATGATATCCTGATTGTCAGATGCGGATGTCAGCAGTCCCTGAAAAATAATAACGAAGAGTATGATTAGTTTTTTCATGACAGGATTATTTTTTGCCACAGAGTAAAGAGTTTGCCACAGATTCACAGATTTTTATTTAAAGAAAATTATCGCAGATATTTTAAGTTAAAATTACTCTTTTTGTTATTAATGAGCTCTCACCAAAATTTACGATTAAACCTAAAGGACAACCAGAAATCCCTAAATAATTAATAACCCAACTGTAATGTTCATCGACAATTCCTTTTTGTGCTTTTACTTCCAAAATAATTTTATCAAACACAACAAAGTCTGCAAAAAAGTGATGAGGCAGAATTATTCCTTTGTATTCAATTTCATATTTTTTTTCACGTTGATACGGGATTTTATTCATTTTAAATTCATATTCAATAGCATCTTTATAAACTATTTCCAACAAACCCCTTCCCAAAATCCGATGAACATCCATACAAATCCCTATTATTTGATAACTTTCATTTTGTAATGGATATTCCTTATCTGGATACTTCATGTAATCTGTGAATTAGTGGCGTTTTTAATAATAAATCTGTGGCAATTTATTCTCATAAATAAATCTGTGAATCAGTGGCGTTTTTAAAATTAAATTTATGGCAATTTTCTTCATTTTAAATCCCTTTCGGTTTTACTGATGATCTCCACGGCTTCGTTGTATAAAGCCTCCATGCCCTGAGTTGCTTCGGCGGGAGCAAAACGTGCAAATTCGCAATTATCAAGTATTTTAATATATTTATTGCGAATGTTTTCTTCAATATTTTTTTCGGACAGTGTTTTTCGGGCCAGATCTAATGACAGTTCGGACAGGGGTATAGAGAATTTATCACATACATAACCCCATAAAGCCCTTGATAATTCCTGATAAAAATTCTCCCGCTGATTGGCTTTCATAAACACATTGGCCTGTTTCAGCCGTTTCAATGCCACTTTGGTAGCCTGTTTATGTTTCAGCAATGAAGTGTTGCTCTGCAACTTGATATGACGCCGCATCAGTACTACAAATGCAATAAACAGCGCTATGGGCAGCAAAAGCAACAAGATGTACAGGGGTGTTCCGAAAAAGAAATATCCCTTGGGATAAACTTCAAAATCTTTGTTTTCAATGAATTTGATATCGCTTCCGATATACTTAATATCTTCTTTGTTACTGCTATATGAGCTTCCACCTCCAACGCCTTTGCCCACTTTTAGGTCTATTTCTCCCGAAGTTAGACTGACATAGTTTTTCTTGTTTTTATCGTAATAACTCAGGGTTACAGGTTTGAGTTTAAAATTACCCGGAGTACGCGGAATGATAAGGTACGTAAAAGTTTTGGATCCTGTTATTTCATTTGCTGACGAAATGTTTTCCGAAATTTGTGGGTCATATACTTCAAAATCCGGCGGAAACTCAATATTCAGGTTGTCGATCAGGCTGAGATTGCCTTTGCCACGGAGTGTCACCGTCAGGTTAACGGCATCATTGGCTTTGACTTCGGATTTGTCTGATTGGGCTTCCAGAGTCAGATTGCCAACCAGGCCGCAGAAATCATCGGGTTTGCCGGCCGGCAGATCAGAAACATTAACACTCAGCGCATTGGATTTCAGTTTTTTCTTCACCTCCTGGTAACCGCTGGTAAAAGAATTCTGAAAGAACGGATCGTTAAAAAACGGATCATTGAAAAAACTGCCGAACGGATTATTGGCTTTTCTCTTAACGAGTATTTGTGCAATGGCTTCCACTTCGAGAGGATCTATGGTAAGTTTTCCTGTTTTTTGGGGAAACAGTGCCACCTTGCGGATCTCTGCAACCGTATATTTTTGTCCGTTCACCGTTTCATTATACTGAACAGTTTTATCTTTTTCTTTCAGCAGGTCATATGACCAGAACCCTGAGAACGAAGGTAGTTTCTGTATCGCATATTGTGAAACGGGCACCCGTGTATAGATCTTATAGGTCACGGTGAGCTGTTCGCCCTGTAATACATTAGTTTTGTCGGCAAAAACTTTTACGAAAAGGTCTGTAGCCGGGGCGTCGGCGGTTTGTGCCTGCTGGCTCTGCTGCGACTGCTGGTTCTGGGGCTGGTTGCCTGAGGCTGAGCCGGTATTTACAATTTCAATAGACAGCGAATTGGAAGACATCCATTGCCCGTTGACTTTGACTTTTGCCGGATCAATCGTAAATTTTCCTGCTTTGGTAGGGGTTAAGGTATATATCCAGCTTTGGCTGCTTTGTACAACAGATTTTCCGTTAACAAAAGAGATGTTACTGCTTTGCGACTGATAGGGCCCGCTTGCATTAAACCCGCTGAACGAAGGTGGCTGAAAACTCTGGGCTTCGGCATCCGACAAGGTATAGGTTACCCTGATGCTGTTGTTGATCCCCGCACTGGCTGAATTGGATTTTGCTGTGAATGTCTGTGCTAAGGCAATTTTCGGGGCGCCACAAAAAAATATGGTTACAAGGATTAACGCAAGATATCTGTATGTACTGATGATTCCTTTCATTTTCTTTGGTTGCATTAACTTTATAACTCACTCCCAATCTCCCTCCCGATACCTATCGGGACTCCCAATCCCTTATTTAACTTATTTAAGTACAGACATTTCATGAAATGTCCCTATCGCAATTTAGTCCCTATCGCAATTTAGCTATCGAACTCCCAACCACTTATTCAACTTATTCACCTTATTTGACCCATTTAACTCATTTAACTCATTTAACTCATTTAACTCACTCACTCAAACCTTCCCCACTACCAATCCTTTTCTGTTTTATAATTCTGGTTCTCAGGCAACTTATCCAATTTTTCACGCAGGTTTTTTTCTTTATTTTGAAGGGCATTCAGCATACGTTCAGCATCTTGTTTTGAAATCTGCTGTTTTTGCTGTTGCTGTTGCTGTTGTTGTTGTTGTTGTTGTTGTTGTTGTTGTTGCTGCTGCTGTTGCTGCTGATCCTGGTTTTGCTGCTGTTTCTGTATCATTCTTTTAGCATATTCCAGGTTATACTTGGTGTCGGTGTCGTTAGGCCTCTGTCGTAAAGAATTTTTGAAAGCATCAATGCTTTCCTGGTACTTCTTCTGCTGTAGCAGGCTGTTGCCGAGGTTATGATAGGCTTTTGCAGCCATGTCTTTAGGAATTTCTGTTCCGGTCAGGTTTTGAAATATCTTTTCAGACTCTTCATATTTGCCTTGTTTGTAAAGCGCATCGCCCAGGTTGAACATGGCCTTCTGGTAATTGTTCTGCTGTTCAAGAGCCTTGCGGTAACTGATTTCTGCCGATTTGTAATCAGTTTTTTCATACAGTTTGTTTCCGGCTCTCAGTTCTTTTACGGCCTTTACCGGTTTTTGTCCGAAAGCGGAAGCCATGCCAGAAAACAGTGTACCTGTTATGGTCAATACGAAAAACATTCTTTTCATCACTGGTCTATTATGCTTTATCCTTATCTTCATAATCAAATCAGATTACGAAATTATATGTTTTTTTGCAAAAAGGTGTACGTTTCGCGTGAGGCGGGTTTTTCGTTCCAGAATAATCAGGTCCAGAATTAATAATAACAATGCTGCAGCAACAAAATACATATATGTATTGCGGTATTCCGAAAAAACTTTGGCCTCGTATTCCTTTTTTTCCAGTTGGTTGATTTCATCAAAAATCTTATTTAATCCGGCATCGTTGGTGCTAGCCCTTACGTAGGTTCCCTTACCGGCCGCGGCTACCTGTTGGAGCATGGTTTCATTCAGTTTGGTTACCACAGTATTACCCGAATTATCTTTTTTATATTCTATATTGAATCCCGATATTCCAACGGGTATTGGTGCTCCGGCAACAGAGCCGATACCAATGGTATAGATCAGTATTCCATCATTTGACGCTGTGCGTGCAGCTTCTATCGCGTCATCCTCATGGTTTTCTCCGTCAGAAATGACAATGATGGCTTTTTTGTTCTTACTGTTTTTGTCGAACGAAACAGCGGCAAGATTAATAGCTTCCCCGATGGCGGTGCCTTGTGCCTGCATGATGTCAGGGTCGGCAGATGATGCAAGAAGTTTGGCGGCGGCATAGTCGGTGGTAATGGGCAGCAATACCTGGGCTTTGCCCGCAAATACCACGATCCCGATCTGGTCGTCTTCAAATTTATCAACCAGCTTCGAGATGGCCATCTGGGAACGTACGATACGGCTGGGTTTGATATCCTGTGCCAGCATACTGTTGGATATGTCGAGGGCAATGATGAGATCCACACCCTTGCGCTTGGCGGTACCAAGTTTTGACCCGATTTTCATGTTGACCGCTGCGAATACCAGCAGGGTAAAAGCCAGCATCAGAAGTACAAATTTCAGCAAAGGCCGTGTCGCCGAATAATCAGTGATGAGCCTGAATACCACAGGAGCGTCGCCGAACTTCTGCATGGCATTTTTTTTCCAGCGCAGCATGAGCCAGAACAATAAAATAAATACGGGTACCAGTACCAGGCCAATTAATAATATCAGATGATCAAATGCTACCATAATCCTTATCAGGGTATTTTTTTAAACATGGTCAGACGTAATATAATTTCAATGATCAGTATACCGATTGCTGCAAGAATAAAAACAAAATATTCGTCTTTTTTATTTTGAAAGCGTGTTACGTCGATTTTTGATTTTTCAAGTTTATTGATCTCGTCATAAATTTCTTCAAGTTTCTTTTTGTTCGTGGCTCTGAAATATTTTCCACCGGTCATAGTGGCAACTTCTTTCAGCAGTTTTTCATCAATCTGTACGTCAATACTCTGGTATTGTATCCCAAAAGATGTCTGGAACGGATAAGGCGCCTTACCCATGGTGCCCACGCCAATCGTATAAACACGGATGCCGAATTTTTTTGCAATTTCAGCTGCCGTCAGAGGATCGAGTGAGCCGGTATTGTTAATTCCGTCGGTGAGTAAAATGATGACTTTGCTGACTGCCTTACTTTTTTTGATATGGAATACCGATAATCCGAGGCCATCTCCCAGGGCAGTACCATCAGTGATCATACCGCTTTTTACCTGGCCAAAAAATGATTTAAGCACAGTATGATCTACGGTGAGCGGACATTGCATAAAAGCTTCCGCACTGAATATCACCAGGCCGATCCGGTCGTCCGGCCTGCCGTCAATGAACTGCATGGCAACATCTTTAGATGCTTCAAGGCGGTTAGGTTTAAAGTCTTCGGCAAGCATACTGCCCGAAATATCAAGTGAGATAAGGATATCAATACCTTCGACCCTTACATCGCTTTTGTCCAGGCTGCTTTGCGGGCGGGCAATGATAAATATCAGCAGGGCAATGAGCAACATCCGTAAAATAAAAGGCAGGTGTACCAGACGCTGGCGCCACGTTGCAGGGATGTCTTCAATACCGGAAGAAGATGAGTAACCCATGTCGGGCGTGCTGCTTTTGTGTTTATAGAAATAATGAATGACCAAAATCGGAATGATGAGCAAAAGCAACAGGTACCATGGTTGTGCAAGATATATATAAAGAATGCTCAGCATCATTTTTTATTCAGTTTTTAAGTCATTAACTTTTTGATGGTCCGTGTTTTGTCCTTTTTCATTTTTTTCTTCAGGAACGCTTACCGGTTGTGGCTTTGTATTTTGGACAAAAAATACCCCGTTTTTCAGGCTGTTATCATGTTCATCGGGCAGGGGCTGAAACTTTGCGAACTTTACCATATCAGCCAGTGACAGTATTTTTTCAATTCTTTTTATTTCTTCTTCGGGAAAATTAGCTGTCCGGAGAGTCTCAATAACGTCAGAAGTGATCATTTCCATAGCATCCACATTAAACTGCCCTTCGAGGTAAACACGGAGAATATCTGTCAGTTCTGAATGAAATTCTTTAATTTTTCCTGTCTGCCAGAGTTTTTCGATACGGAGCGCTTCCAGGTCGCTGAGCGCTTTTTCGTAAGGCGGGATCTTCGGTTTATGTGGCAAATTAATGATGGGCTCTTTCTTTCTGAGCTTTCTGAGGATATAGATACCGATACCGACGGCCAGCAAAACTCCCAGCCCCAGCAATGTCCAGGGTAATATCTCTCTCCAGGTAAGCGGCTCGCCTAACGGCATCTTTATATCCTTGAATTCTTTGGTGGTATCCACAGAAACCGTATTTACATACAGCATGATGGGCATGGTGCCTGCCAGATACCGGGTTGTATCGCCGGGCATCTTGTAAGAGAAAACCATGGGCGGAATGACAAAAGTCCCTGAATCAAAGGAAGAAATATTTAATGTCTGTGAGAAGGTCGTGAATTTTTTATCCGCCGAAAATAAAGTATCTATTTTGGTGCGCGATACCACTTCAACACTTTTGGTGAGTGTGTCGGTAACAATTGGAAGGGCAGGAATGGCTTTTGAAGGGAAAGTAAATTTATAAGTATACTTTACCTGGTCTCCGATCAGTACATTGTTTGAATCAATGGAAGCCACAGCTTCAGTCTTTTGTGCGTCAACAAAAACGGGAATACCAATGAGAATGATGGTGATAGCCTGCCTTATTATTCTTTTCAATCCTGTTTTCATACCACTAAAATCTTGATTCACGTTTTTTAAACAGTTTTATCAGGGGCTTGATAAAGTCTTCATCAGTATTTACCGTAGCAACGTCCATACGGCTTTTTACAAAGATATCGTGCAGCAGTTTTTCGTGCAGTTGCCAGCGGGATTTGTGTGTTTCCTGAAATTTTTTCCCCGAAGTGTCGACCCAGAACGTTTTATTGCTTTCGAAATCTCTGATCTTCAGCAAACCAACAGGTGGAATTTCAGCTTCACGTTTATCCACAATACGTATGCCGACCAGGTCGTGCTTCCTGGAGGCTATTTTAATGGCATCGCTGAAACCCGTATCCATAAAATCGCTCAGCAGGAATGCGGTACAGCGTTTTTTTATGGCATTGGTGAGGAAACGCAAGGGCTCTGATAGTTTGGTAAGCCTGCTTTCAGGCTTGAAATCAACCAGCTCGCGGATGATGCGTAAAATGTGTGATGTCCCCTTTTTGGGTGGAATAAATTTTTCTACCTTGTCACTGAAAAAAATTACACCCACCTTATCATTGTTTTGAATAGCTGAAAATGCAAGCACAGCGGCTATTTCAGTAATTTTTTCCGTTTTAAGCTGCTGCTGTGTCCCGAAATTATTGGATCCGCTGACATCGATAAGCATCATCACCGTAAGTTCTCGTTCTTCTTCAAAAATCTTGACATAGGGATGGTCAAAGCGGGCGGTGACATTCCAGTCGATAGAACGGATATCATCACCATAATTATATTCCCGAACTTCGCTGAAAGCCATACCGCGTCCCTTGAAGGCGCTATGGTATTGGCCGGAAAATATCTGGTTCGTCAGCCCCCGCGACTTGATCTCAATTTTTCTTACCCGTTTTAGTAATTCCGACGTTTCCACTTTATCTTTAGAATACTATTTTTTATTTTTATGTACGGACATTTCATGAAATGTCCCTATTTCAATTTGCCTCCAATCGCTCAATCGCCCTATCGCCCTATCGCCCAATCGCCCAATCGACTTATCGACTTATCGCCCAATCGACTTATCGCCAATCTCCTATGGCACTTCCACGCTGTTCAGTATCTCATTAATGATCTCTTCCGTAGTGATATTTTCGGCTTCTGCCTCGTAAGTCAGACCGATGCGGTGACGCAGAACATCGTGGCAAACCGCTCTGATATCCTCGGGATACACATATCCTTTACGTTTTATGAACGCATAAGATTTGGCAGCAAGGGCCAGGTAAATACTTGCACGCGGCGATGCGCCGTAACTGATCAGGCCATCAAACTTTTTCAGGTTGTATTTGGCGGGATACCTTGTGGCAAAAACAATGTCTGTGATATAGTTTTCAATTTTTTCATCAATGTATACTTCCCTTACTATGGCTCTGGCTCTGATGATATCGTCGGGTTTGATGATTGCACTGGTCGCAACGCTTTTGTTTCCGACATTCTGCCGCATGATGAGTTTTTCTTCTTCCTTGTTTGGGTAACCGATCACCACTTTCAGCATGAAGCGGTCAACCTGTGCTTCGGGCAGGGGATAGGTTCCTTCCTGTTCAATAGGGTTTTGTGTGGCAAGAACAAGAAAAGGTTCAGGTAACATAAAGGTGCTGTCGCCTATGGTAACCTGGCGTTCCTGCATGGCTTCGAGCAGGGCGCTCTGAACCTTTGCCGGCGAACGGTTGATTTCATCTGCCAGAATAAAATTTGAAAAAACAGGTCCCTTTCGAACATTGAACTCTTCTTTTTTCTGACTGTAAACCATGGTTCCTACAAGGTCGGCAGGCAGCAGGTCGGGTGTGAACTGTATACGGTTGAATTTTGCGTCGATGGCTCCGGCCAGAGATTTAATCGCAAGCGTCTTCGCCAGCCCGGGAACTCCTTCAAGCAGAATATGCCCGTTTGACAGCAAACCGATAAGCAGCCTTTCGATCATGTGTTTCTGACCAATGATCACTTTCGACATTTCCATGGTGATCATATCCACAAAAGCGCTCTCTCGCTGAATACGATCATTTAACTCTCTGATATCAATTAATTCCTGCATAGACATAAAATTTTTGGGGCACAAATTTAAAACAGTGTACAGTTTTTTTTCAAGTAAAATTTTGTTAAAAAATGTTAATACCACCTTTAAAAAAGGCATATAAAAAACTCCGATTTCCTAAAATTATTATTTGTGAAACAAATTTTTTATTAAACATAGATTTTCACGGTAAACAACCGACCGTATATTACGAATAAGTGGCTCCTT
>DAOORA010000098.1:0-10878 GCA_035389045.1 Bacteroidales bacterium
TAGAAACTTCATACAACCCGGTAACGATCACCGGTGTAACACAATCTCCTGCTGCTACCGTATGGACAAACCAATCCGCGAATATCACCGTTACGCTCAGCGGCGCTAAAAATGCCAATGAGAAAGTCTTCGTAAGATATACCACAAATAACTGGACTAATTCCTCTTTTGTCGAAATCACCTCTTTCAACGGGAGCCATCAGGGTACGGCGACCATTCCCGGACAGACATCCGGCACTTCGGTTTCCTATTATGCCCTCACCACCATTGATGCGACGCCCGATGCGTCGGACATTGACTACCTGACGCTGAACCTGAACAATAACAGCAACAATAATTATTCATACACCGTAAGCGCGTTATGGTGTAACCTGCAATGGCCGGAAAACGGAGCTATTAATCCCGGCAGCACTTTTGATGTGTATGCGCAGATCTATGCGCAGGGAGTCACAGAGGCTGCAGGACAAGGAGCGGGTATTACAGCATGGATAGGTTATAACACATCAGATACCGATCCCGCCACCTGGACAAACTGGATCCCGGCATCATACTATGGAGATGCCGGAAATAATGATGAATATTTTGCAAATATAGGAAGTTCGCTGTCTGCAGGTCAATATTATTACGCCAGCCGTTTTCAGGAAGGCAGCGGACCGTATTATTACGGCGGATATCATTCCGGAACGGGAGGCTTCTGGGACGGATCAGCCAATGTTTCCGGTGTACTTACCGTAAGGGAAATAACATGGTGTAACCTTCAGTCACCATCGGGTGGCACCATAATCACCGGAGGAACTTTCGATGTGTATGCCCGGGTGTACGCTGCAGGGGTGACCGATGCAGCAGGACAGGGATCCGGCATTCAGGCATGGATCGGTTACAGCACCAACGATACCGATCCTTCCACCTGGACAAACTGGGTTGTGGCGTCGTATTATTCGGATGCCGGAAACAACGATGAATATAAGGTAAATATTGGAACTTCGCTGCCTGCAGGTACCTATTACTATGCCAGCCGTTTTCAGCTGGGCAACGGCACTTATCGCTACGGGGGCTATAATTCCGGTTACTGGGACGGGGGAACCAGTGTATCCGGCGTGCTGACCGTGAATGACATCAGTATCAACTGGTGCAATCTGCAGGGCCCCGAAACCGGAGGATGCAATCCAGGAGGCACTTACATGGTATACTCCCGTATTTATGCTCAAGGTCTTACTGATGTGATATCAGGACAGGCGCCGGGGATCCAGGCATGGATCGGTTACAGCACCAGCAACACCAATCCCTCCACATGGACAAACTGGATCGCTTCACAATACTTTGGTGAAGTGAACAGCGGAAACAATGATGAATACCAGACCAACATCGGCACTGCCCTTCCCGCAGGACATTATTACTATGCCAGCCGTTTTCAGCTGGGCACCGGGACATATGTTTATGGCGGTTACAATGCCGGAGGCGGCGGTTTCTGGGACGGATCCGCCAATGTCTCAGGCGAATTGACCGTTGGCGTCATACCCTCGGTATCACTTCAGAATGTTGTTGCCGGAACCGGAACCGTATCGGTGAATTTATACATGAACGACTTTTCAAACCTGATAAGCGGGTTCGGGTGGACAATCGAATATGATTACGGAGACCTCTTTTTCCTCAATGCAAGTGATTGGGCAGCCGGTGTAAATCCTGTCGATGTTGATATTACCGAAGACATTCCCGGCAGCCTGGCTTTTGTTGGTTCTTTTTTCCCGTCGGTAACTGTTGAAGGAAAATTATGCCAGCTGAATTTTACTTATAGTTCAGCAGCACTTGAAAACCTTATGTTTACCGGGTCCCAGGCATCGCTTATGGTGGGAGATGACAACAGCAATGAATACCTCCTGGTATCCTGGATCGACGGGACTATCGGCCCCTGCAACGGCGTAACCAACCTGTGGACAGGCGCTTCCGGTGCCAACTGGGATGTGGCAGGAAACTGGTCGTGCGGTACCGTGCCGGTAAATTCCACCGATGTTGTCATTCCGGATGTGGCTAATCAACCGGTTGTGAGTTCTGTAAATACTTCCGTATGCCGCAGTGTCACCATTGAAGAAGATGCTTCTTTAACAGTAAACAGCGGCAGCGACCTGGCAGTTTACGGCAACTGGATCAATGCCGGACAAACCACCGTAGGAGCCGGAAAAATTACCCTTATGGGCAGCTCGCCACAAACAGTGACCGGCACAACATCTTTCAGGGATCTTACCATAAACAATGCTAATGGTGTAAACCTGAATGACCCCACACAGGTTTCCGGGGTTTTGACACTTTCTCAGGGCACCCTGGCCGGTAACGGCAATCTGACACTCACATCCGATGCCAGCGGAACCGCCCTGATAGCAAGCTCTGGATCAGGAACTGTGACGGGTAACGTCACCATGCAGCGTTATATACCCATCAGGTTAGGCTATCATTATTTTTCTTCACCCTTCAACGGGGCATCCATACATGAAATGGATACAGAACTGGGGGGAACCCTGATAACCGGAAATCCATACATTGGAAATGATACGACACAGACTGTGACCCCTTTCCCGAACTTCTTTATGTATAATGAAACTATGGGACCTACTATGTCTATCGGATGGACCGGAGCCGGCTCCACACTTGAGACCATGAGAGGTTATTGTGTGAATTTAGGTGCCTCATCTGCACCATTAACAGCTGATATCAGCGGAACGGTAAATAACGGGCCATATAGTTACAATCTCACAAAAACGGCAACAGGCAATACGTATGCCGACGGGTGGAACCTGGTGGGCAACCCGTATCCGTCGCCGATCGACTGGAATGCCTTAAGTGGCTGGAATAAATCAAATATTGTTAACAGCGTTTACTTTTTTAATCCAACCACCCAGTATACCGGGACGTACAGTTCGTATGCCGGAGGTATTGGTGTCCCCGGAGATATCAATGGAATAATTCCTGCAATGCAGGGATTCTTTGTAAAAGCAACCGGCAGCGGACCTTTCAGTGTCACGAATGACGTGAGAATATCGGAGTTAAATCCTGTATTTCATAAATCAACGGCAAATACAACCTTATTAAGGCTTAAAGGGTACCCCACAGCAAACGAGCCTTCGGGGGATGAAACGGTGATTTATTTTGACCCTCAGGCGAGCTACCTGTTTGACAGTGATCTGGATGCTTTTAAGATGATGAACAGCGACCAGATACACCCGAATATTTTCACCAGAGACAGCTCTGTATATTCCTTATCAATAAATTCATTGCCGCCGCTCTCCAACATGGATGTGGTGATACCTCTCGGCTTTATGACCAAAACAAACGGGAGTTTCACTATCACGGCAACAGAAATACTTAACTTTGACTCTCAGGTACATATATATCTGCAGGACAACCAGAATATCACAAGCCAGGACCTGACGGCCAATCCTGAATATACCTTTAACATCAATGCCAATGATCCCTTATACCGTTTTTTCATCAGGTTCTCGCCTTCGGTCATAACAGGCATATCTGATAATAGCGCAAATGTTGCTGATGCATGGGCTTCGGGCAGGGATATTTATGTTAATTATAGTAACTCTGTAAACCAAAATGCTGATATCATCATTTATGATATCCTTGGACAGGAAATCATAAAAACCAAAATGACGGCTAACATTATTACTCATTTCAGAATGGAAAAACCGGGATGTTTTATTGTTAATGTTGTTAATGGCTCTGTAAACTTTCAGAAAAAAGTTATAATTTTATGATGTATTTGATTATTGACATACTTTTATATGATTTTTCATAATATGTATTTTAAAACAATTATACGATGAGAGAAATAAATAAAAAATTTCTTTTGGTGTTATGTTTTTTAACAATACCATTTTTTATCAGTAATGTAATAGCACAACCTCCGCCTCCGGATCCTAATGCCGTTCCGGTTCACGGACTTGGAATATTAGCGGTCCTTGGAATTGTTTATGGAGTAGTGAAACTGAGAAAGAAAAATAAATGATTAAGATCGTTCATAATTCAGTAAACTGTTGTGATTCACAAAACAGATACAGTTATTTTGAACAATTAAACTTCATAAAGCATTAAACACAAACTGGAAAAGTGAAAGAAAAAAGTTTCTGTAATCACTATAATTAAAAGTTATTATAATAAAAACACAATAAATAACGCGGATTCCTTTTCCATTAAATCATGGCAGCAAGTTTTATATAGAAGTTTTCGTTTTGTTTAAAGGGTGCAGTATCAGTGATTGTCATTTGCGCAGAAAAAAAGACTAATGAAAAGTCAGATCAGAATATCAATACTATTTCTTTTCCTTGTTTTTTGTCTTATACAAGCATCCTTCGCATTGATAAATACACCTGACGTGAAATTTTTCGCTGCACGGGGCGCAAAGAAAAACATTTTTCATATCAGCCTGAACCTGGGTTTCACCTCATATTACGGAGATCTGGCCAATACCAATCTCAACGCTCCTTTTTATCAGCGTTACGGCATTCAGGTCAATGCAGAAAGGGATATTTTTCAGGCCACACGCCTTTGCGTAAATTTTTTTGGCGGGAATATCCTGGGTGATGAAAAATCAGAGGCACGTACGCTGAATTTCAGGTCCAATGTGCTTGCGCCACAGCTCGGATTATCATTTAACTTTCTATATTGGGCAGGGGGCGGCAATCTGCGCGAACATTTTTCCATGTACCTGTTTGCCGGTGTGGAAGCTGTGTTTTTCAGGGTTGCCGGCGATCTGAAGAATTCATCCAATGAAACATATCATTACTGGTCCGACGGCAGTATCCGCAACATGCCGGAAACCGCTGCCCACCAAAATGATGCAGCCGAAATTAAAAGAGATTATATTTACGAAACCAATTACCACAACCTCGATTTTGATAATTTCGGCAATGTACCCCGTTCCGGACTGGGACTGCCGCTCGGGCTGTCGGCGGAAATGAAATTCGGTAATTTCGGCATACGGGTGGGGGCTGTGTATCATTATACATTAACAGATCATCTTGACAATATCACCTCAAAAAGCATCGGAAACCGTAAGGGAAACAGCGGAACTGATAAATACCTTTTCACTTATGCCGGCCTTGCTTACACCCTGCCATTCGCATCAAGATCAGGTGGTTACAACACAAAAAAGATCAATACAAAACCGCTCTATAAGAAAAAACATTATATTAAAACATAACTAATACGTAGGCCCTATGATAAAACTAAAATATACACTAATAGCCATCTGCTTCACGCTCATGACCAATGCTGCATTTCCGCAGGGTGTGATCATTCCCACAGGCAATACCCAGGCTGATTTTCTGAAAGCCTACAAACTTGTCTTTGAAAAGTGCGACCAGGATTTCCGTATGGCGGGCAATATGGACAGCCTCCTTTTTCCAAAGTTCGGGGAATTTTCCGTGTACTGGGCGGATGCAGGAGCCGACAAAGGGAGTTTTGTCCTGCCCCAGGCCCTTCCTGCAGGATATGCCTCTGTTACTGCAAATAGTTACACAGCCTATAACTGGCAGGCGGGCGATCATTATGCCCTGCAGTTCAAAAGAGGCCAGAAACCTATCGCATTGTTCCGGAGTTCCATTCTTCAGAACAACCTCAGTATTTCATGGGAAAGCATGTATTTCAAAAATTCTTTCGACACCTACCTGTATGACAATATGTACTATTACGTTGATGAACACACCTTCGACAACAGCTACCTCTCAGCCAATACAAAACTATTGATCCTGCCTTCGTTCATGATTGACGGAACCAATACCGCCCATTTTATGGACAGTGTAATTTCAGCCTCACCCAATATGAAAGCAAAGATCGACACCTTCCTGAGCAAAGGCGGTACTGTTTATGCAGAAGGCAACGCAGTCTATCTCATTGAAAAACTTGGGTTTCTGTCCCCCGGAGCAGTTAATTTTTCCAGTTTTGTTAATGCAGATCTAAGTACCAACCTGGTTGAGATCAATGTTACAAGTTCTTCCAACCCCATAGGATATACGACCAATGCTACAGGAAATTTTCTCTATGCAAGTTCTATCCCTGAAGTAAATCCGGGAAGTGCAGAAGTCGTAGCCCGGCTGTCTGTGAATGCGGCGCCGGCCATTTTTGTCCTGAAAGGCGCCCAGGCAGGAGGCGGCAGGATCATCTGCAACCTTGGCCTGCCGACTGTGGGCGGCAACAGTGAGATACTGAACGGCAGCAGACAATTACAATGGACATTTAACACCCTGTTGTATGCACTCTCCAACAATATAGACGTTACCCGTTCCGTGTTCAACGACCTGCCCAACGGAGTAATTGCCGGTAAAAATGCCATACCTTATGACAAAGTGGATACTTTTGAGGTACGCATAAAAATCCGTAATCTTTCTTCTGCTGCTGTTTCCGGCATTAAGATTAACGAAAATATCGGGACATACTTTTCTTTTGTTGATGTTACTACTCCCGGTTCCACATTTACACTTACCGGCAACAATCTTGAGTTTTCCGGGATAAACATGCCGGCCTGGTCGGAATCGGTCATTGTCTACCGTCTAAAAACACCGCCCCTCAACTCACAGGTTCATGCCGACATAGATAATTATATTGCCTGGAGTACTTATATCAATACGTCGGTGAATTCAACACGATATGACGATACCGGCGGCAAACATTTTTATAACAAATACAGGGCTTATGCCGATGTTATGTTCAGCGCCGATATTGCCGCTGATGCCGACCTCAACTGGAAGAATTTTCTCGGGATTTTTTATCAGCCGTTCAAGGTTTTTATGATCATGGAAAATAAAGAACGCACCCCGGCCCAGCAAACTCAATATGTGCAATATATCCCAAAAGATGTTCCTTTTTACTGGGTGGACCATAGCCTGAACATTCCGGTACTTAAGACTCCCGGGGGAAAGTTTGTTGATGTTTTAAAAGGCAGTAATAATCAGGGTATCCCCGACTATGATATGAGCGACAACGGACATCCGGATGCCTGGCTGGATACCGCCTCTATCTACCCCAAAGGATATATCCTTACCGAAGATTCTGTGTACTGGCAAAATCCCTGGCACCGGCTTGCTACCGGCGACTCCGTGCCCTATTTTGAAGATATAGACCATGATGGTGTCCGGGCACAGGACCTCAATAATGACGGTATTCCCGAAATTGATGAACCGGGCGACAAGATCAGGGTATGGAAAGTAACTTGGAATATTAACCAGGTGGCTGGCCATCAGGTTTTTGACCCTTATTGTTCTTACGAAATATGGGTCGATCCCCCGGATCTTGTTAAAATGGCTGCCGGCGTCGGGCATGTTTACGGATCACTTACTGACTCTGTGCCCGGAATGTTCTATCCTTACTCTCCTGTGCTGAACAATCCGAATCTTACCGACACCTCCTGGACCTACTGGATGGACAGAGACTCAAATGGCCAGATAAAATGGACACAGCTGATATATCAAAGTATAAACAACTATGAGGGGTATACATTTATTGATACCGCTGCCATTCATTACCACCTTCTTCCGACAGACAGCTGCGCCGGCACGGTTCCTCAGCCGCACAACGAATTTATTGCGGTGCTGTCAATGGGCGGTGAAGAAATCGACATGCAGAATCCCACCCCCTTCCGGTCGAATTACTCAAATATTGATTATAAAACAATATTTAATGAGGCTAAGAAAACACCCATCAGGACCACTTATACCTATTATGCCCCGCTTCCTAATCCCCTTCAATTCGAGTACCTCACCAATAATTTTATCATTAAAGATTCATTGAATAACACCTTGCAGACCCTTCCTTCCAAGGGTAAGGCGTATATTACCTATGACGTGGATGCCTCTACCGAGTATTCGTATTACTGGATAAGAAATGCCGGCCATGATGTGGATTTTAACGACTTGTCGCTGGCCGCTGAAGGCATTGAGGAGCTTGGCGATGGCGTGTTCGGATACCTTGTATATGATATCCCCAAAGGCTTTTCCGATTATAAAATAACGCTACCTACGCTGAACGACGGCAGTTATGATATCAACTCTATTGTTCAGGTTGACGGACAAGCTTATACCCAATGGATATCCAATCCCAACACCCCGGATTCCATCAGCATCTGGGAAGATGATTTCCGTTATCACATCCATATTCCCCAGTTGCTCATTCCACCTGCGCTGTGCGACAAAAACGGCGACGGCATTGACGACTGGATCGACGACCACGGAGATCGCTTTCATTCGCAAACCGGATATTTACATGATGCGTTCATGACTGGCAACGGAGAAAGTTTCCCTGCCGGCACTCCGCATGTTTTTCCGCATAATGACGAAGGCATGGCCGGCCAGGTTGATGAAGGATGGTCCAGCGGAAACGACAACACCTATGGAAGCGACTGGTTTGATGACCTCGGCAAAGTACATTTTTCCATCAATGCCATTTATGAAGGCAAAGGCAAGGAAGGCCCGGTAGATATCAGCAAGGGCGGCTGGCTGGTGGTGGAAGAGATCTTCGGAGGCTCTCCCTGGGTTATTTTCTCTCATACCTTATCCGCCTTTGCCCAGGGGGTGGATATGTCCATTACATCAACACCCAGTCCGGCAGTGGTGAAAGTCGGCATTGACACCTGTTATATAAAACACAAAATAGAAGACCTCAACGAACCCCATGAGTTTGATGGTAATTTCGATCCTTATCACGTCAGTTACGGCTACGGCGATGTTTCCATTTCGACCTATGCCGGAGGCAAAGACCCGTGCAGCCTGATTAGCCCTTCTGTTAATTTGCCGGCCATTATTGATCCGTCATTCGATCATAAAACCCTGACTTTGGTTCCACTCGCTGACCCGTTGAATCCTGATCTCGCTGGTTTCCCCCAGACGGTCAGCGGAACTTTTGTCGAAGCGATGATAACCGTGGTCAACGGCACCGGAGACAACTGGATCGATACACGGCTCACCCCGGTGATACCTGCTGAATTAGGCAGCACCCATGTCGTTATGAAGTATGTGGCTTATCCCAGGCCGCTGGTGCCTGCTGTTGCCGATCCCGCAACAGGCGCTGTGCTGCATTCCGGCGACCAGGTGGGATCATTTACTGCCGGATGGCGTTTCAACCAGCCCGACGGAGAAGTACTTGTCAAAATGGGCGACACACTGAACCTTTTGCAGCCCACGCGCAGAGCTTATTTCATGTTCCTGATCGATGTGGATGAAACCCTTCCCCCGGGAATATACAGCATACCCTTTACGATCACCGGCACCAAAGTTCATTATACAGGAGCTAATAACGGAAATGTCAGCTATCCTGTTCCGCAATTGCAATTCAGCATCACTCCGAAAACCAGTACGGGCAACATAGTGAATTTTCAGAAACTGGTCATCGGAGAAGGCGATCTCACGGATATTACAGTAAATACAACACCTGAATTCAAAGGCCTGGAACATGTGAAATGGTCGGTCAACGATGTCAATCATACTGATTTTTCATCCCTGACGCAAACGCTGCCGGCAACCTACAGCCAGGGAAGCAGCACCGAAGTGATCGACATGAGCACATTTACGGATTTTCCTTCGGCCGATACAACCAAAATATATATTCTTGAACAGGGACAGGTCAATTCCACATACGCACCCGTTGGTGAAGACCTTGACATCAGCACGGAAGAAAAACTGAACTTTCAGTATTCAAATGCCAACTATTATACCACTGATGGCAAAGTCAGTGTTGTGCCTATCGGACCCAAGATTTATATCAGTAAAAAAATATATAGTGTCAACGGCGTGCCTGTCGGCGACAATGATTCGATTGCCTTCAGTCCCGATACTTCACTTAGCATTGTAGCTTTGATCACTTCTTATAATATCGGCAGCGATATTGCCATGAATACCAAGCTTGATATCATGAACGGCAAGGCCTATTATGTGCTGACCGACAGCCTGCCTGCAAACTGCTCCTATTCACAACCGGTAACCACGGCACTGATGGGGTCTTATGTTCCGGGGCAGAAAAAAGAACTTTATATTCATTATATACTCGACGAACGTATCTGTGATTCCGTAATTGACGTGCTCAAACTGATAGCTCAGATTGATATTTCCTACAGTGGCCAGTTCACTTCGGAATATTATAATTACCCCGATTCCTCATTGCTGCTATTCCCTGCATCAGATATCAATATGTTTGATCTGTCAACCGATAAAACAACGGTCTCGAAAGGCGAAGTGGTCAGTATTACGGTTCATGCCGAAAACAGTGGTAAAGCAGTGAACAATGTATGGCTAAGGGTATATGCGATACTTGGAACAGACACCGGCAAGATCGGGGAAAATCACTATGACCAGATACTTGCACATGAGGTTATTACTTATACCCTGCCTTATACCATCCCGGAAAATGCTTATTCGGTCATCATCTATTCAAAAATTGTTTCCCTCGACTCCTGCGAAGTATGCATCAATAACAACGACAGGAACACCCGGCTGATCATACGGGAAGTCCCCTGGATCAACAATGTATATGCAAGCCCCAACCCGTTTGGCAAAGAGATTGGTTTTTATTATGAACTGGGAAGGGATATGGCAGAAATTTATTTCGATATTTTCACCTCCGAAGGGAAAAAAGTAGCTCACATCGGTGATTGTCCATCATCAACCGGCACACATTCCGTGAATTGGGATACCAATGATGTCGGGCCGGGAATATATTACTTCAGGATCACGGGCATGGATATAGATAGCAAAACCCATGAGTATGCTGATAAAATAATGAAAAAATAATGATTTCAGGGCTGCCCTGACAAGAGTTTCATCGGTCTGCCTCCACGCTCACTGAATTAATGTCACCCCTCCGGTATAGGTTTTATACCCGTCGATGTTG
>DAOORA010000099.1:0-10393 GCA_035389045.1 Bacteroidales bacterium
TTATTTTTTAAATTTTAAAAAGTCAGCCGAAGGATTAATAGTTTTAAGCATTTAAAGCTACCAAGCGGGGTATGCACATAGACATCCACCAAATTTCATAAATCTAGCTTCGGAGCAATTCTCTGTGACAGGATTAAATCACTATGCCGTATGCTGCCAATTTCTGACTTTTTGCAAATGTCATAATCATTTTGTATTTTTTCAAGTTTTAGAAATGAAAACTCTGTGTGACATAAAAAAATCATGCGAAACTTAAGTCATTATAAAAAGATTTTTGGCAATATTTTACCGGGAACATTTTTTCTTTTTCAGTATCTTTGTCAAAAAAAATATGGGACTGAATTGCGGAATAGTAGGACTTGCAAATTGCGGTAAGACAACGATTTTTAATTGTATGTCGAGCACCAAAGCACAAACCACCAACTTTGCTTTTAGCTCAAACAAATCCAATATTGCTATAGTAAATGTTCCGGACGAACGTTTGTACGTTCTGGCCAAACTTGTAAAGACGACCAAAGTGATACATGCCACGGTGGAGATTGTCGATATCCCCGGCCTTACCAAAGGCTCCAGCAAAGGCGAAGGTATGGGAAATTCCTTTCTGGCCGATATCCGTCAGACCGATGCCATTATACATGTGATCCGTTGTTTCGATGATGAAAACCTTCCGCATATCGAAGGCTCTGTGAATCCTGTCAGGGATAAGGAAATTATTGACCTCGAGCTGCAGATCAACGACCTGGAGCAGGTGGAACGCAAAATGCAGCGTGTTGATAAAGCTGCCCGTATAGGGGATAAAGATGCAAAACACCTGTTTCAGGTGCTGTCGCTCTATAAAAACCACCTCGAATCTTTTCAGTCTGCCCGGACATTAGATATACCGGACGAAGACCGCAAACTGGTGAGAGATCTGTGTCTGCTCACTGAAAAACCGGTTTTGTACGTCTGCAATGTGGATGATGCTTCAGCTGTCTCAGGAAATAACTATTCGGAAGCCCTTAAAGAAGCGGTAAAAGATGAAAAGACCGAGGTGCTTGTTGTTGCCGGTAAATTAGAGGCAGAGATATCAGAACTGGAAACCGCTGAAGACCGTATGGCTTTTCTGAACGACGTGGGATTAAAAGAACCCAGCGTTAATAACCTCATTCATTCCGCTTTTCATTTATTGAACCTGAAAACATTTTATACCGCAGGGCCTAAAGAAGCCCGTGCCTGGACCATCAAAAACGGGATGAATGCCCCGCAGGCCGCCGGCGTGATCCATTCCGACCTGGAGCGGGGTTTCATAAGGGCAGAAGTCATGAAATATGATGATTTTGTGAAACTCGGCTCGGAAAATGCCTGCAAAGAAGCCGGAAAATTTTTCGTTGAAGGTAAAACCTATATCGTTCAGGAAGGTGATATTCTTAATATCAGGTTCAACGTATAAAAGGTGTTAACGGCAATTTCTTATCTTGTCACTTAAATTCTCCTTACCCAGTTCATCAGCTTTTATCCAATCAGCACAGGCCTTATCACGCTGATTGATAGATTCATAAAGATTACCACGGTTAGCATAGGCATCGGCAAAACCCGGATTGACCTCTATCGCTTTTGAATAATCGGCAAGAGCGCCCTGGTAATCCGTATTGCCGTATTTGATATTACCCCTGCAGAAATACGGCTGCTCGTAAAGCGGATCCAACTCAATGGCCTTATTGAAATCCATCAGCGCTTCATCTTTCTGGTAGTTGTACATTTTACGCAAGCCGCTTTTATACAATTCAACAGCTTTTTCATGTTTTGAGGTACAGGCAGACAATATCAGGCAAAGGCCGCACAATAAAAATATTTGCTTCATAGTAAACGTTAAATTAAAGACCAACAAAATAACATCATTTTTGCATCATAAAAAAATATTCAAATTTAAACTTTCACGCTTCAGGATCATCTAAACAAAAAAACTTACATGCAGCCGGTACAGGACAAAGACTTGTTGACACTGCTACGTAATGAAAATTCACGTAGTCAGGGCTTTAATATGCTTGTGGTCAAGTATCAGGAGAAAGTCTACCGGATGACAAGAAGAATAGTAATCTCACACGAAGACACCGACGATGTAGTCCAGAATGTTTTCATTAAAATATGGCACCACATCGAAGATTTTCGTGAAGATTCAAAATTGTCCACATGGATATACAGGATTGCTGTCAATGAATCACTTGCCCTCCTGAAATCCAGAAAGTTACTAAATTTCATACCGTTTTTCAGTGTTGAGAAAAAACTTTCCGAGTCCCTGACTGACGATAATTATTTCAGGGCCGATGAGATCAGCTTAAAGTTGCAGCAATCCATACTATCGCTGCCCACCCGGCAAAGAATGGTTTTCAATATGAGGTATTACGACGGATTATCTTTTGAAGAAATATCGTCTATACTAAACACCAGCAAAAGCGCACTGAAAACATCCTATCATTTTGCAGTACAAAAAATCAAAAAAAAATTATCAGAGGATTAAACCTTGAGCCATTTTTTTCATCATATAATCACGACTATGAAAAAACAACACTACATAAAAAGTGATCAGGACAGACCTGAAGATTTTTCAGAAGATCTGAAAAAAATATGCGGTTCTGACGATCCATTTATCATTCCTGAACATTATTTTACCGACCTGCCTTACCGTATACAAAAAAAAATAAGTACCAATAATGAGGTAAAAAACAAACACCATGGATATGGAAAATACATTATTTATGGCACAGTGGCTGCAGCGCTTGTAATATTGTTTGTGTTCGCAGTTCTGATCCCGGCAAGAACAGAAAAAGAGGTAAAAGCTAATACAGGAAACACTTATGATAACATTATCGTGGAGTATCTCTCAGACAAGATTGATGAAAACACACTTATTGAAATGAGCAGTGACAACCTCTCACTTGTTGACCGTGAAAAGATTCCGGACATAGCACCGGCAGATGACCACAGTCCGGCAAATAATACAGAAATTACTGATATTCAATTTGATACATCAGTGAATAATGAAGATATCATTGAATATTTTCTAAGTGAAAATATTGACCCCGAAATATTATAAATACACAAATAATAAATGTCATGAAAACAAAAAGATCAAAAGTAATAGTGATGTTATCCTTAACATTTCTGTTCATCTCAGTTGGTGTACTGAATGCACAAAATACCAAAGACTACCAAAAAGGGGCACAGGATAAAAAAGACCGGATCAATGCGATGAAAGTGGCATTTATCAGCGAGGCTATAGACCTGAATACTGCCGAAGCTCAGAATTTCTGGCCGTTGTACAATGAATTTCAGAATAAAAGGGATGCTTTACAAAAGGAGAACCGTGATAAGATGAAGCAGCTGAAAGACATCGAATTTGAAAATCTGACCGAAGAACAAGCTGATGAAATCATCAACCATGAACTTCAAAAGGAGCAAAATCAACTGGATCTGAAGAAGGAATATTATCCAAAATTCAAAAAAGTCATTAGCAGTAAAAAAGTGGTTGGCATTTACCGGGCTGAAAAAGAGTTTAACCGTCTGCTTCTTGAAAAGCTCAAAGGCGACCGGCCCAAACCCGGGATGGATGACTAAAAAAAAGGCTGCAGTTTTTATACCATGCAGCCTCTTTTCTTTATTCAAAATGTTTATTTCCTCTTCCATTTATTGTATTCACCCAAAAGACTGACATAACTCTCATCAGTTGGTTTGCTCACGCTGGTGGTCACAGTCAGTTTTTTCAATTTACCGGGGAACATTACTATGGGCATGTTGTCGCCGCCATAAGTCCCGTTCGACTCCACATAACTTTCGCCGTCAACAGAACTGGTATAGAACATAAACGGGCTTTTTTTGTCGAACTGGTATAAACGGGCCGCTTCGAGATTGGGAAAATCCATAGTCACTTCCCCGCAAAGCACGCCATTTTCTTCGAACAGGCGTTTAGAAATGTTGGCAGCCTCAGGATACGATTCTTCGATTTTGGATCCATTGATATAGCTGGAAAGAAGTTCGTCAAAATCCTGTATCTCAGTGTATCCGGCTGAATCAACATTAGACATAATATTTATGTACTTTACAGTAAGTTTGCCTGAATTCTTACCCGTAAATTCAAAAGTGTATTGTTTCTTTTCAACCGTCAGGCAACTGACCAGAAACATGGCAAAAACGCCGATCGCTAAAAATAAAAATATTCTTTTCATAGGTTTGATTTAAAAAAGTCAGATGCAACCCCGGTCCTGTATTGCAGCATCTTTCCTCTTATTAATAATTAACTTCCGGGATTTTACCATACAGGAAATTCTTTTCAAAATTAATAAAATTTTTACATGTACATTTGCATTAAAAAATATTTTATGAAAGTTTCGGTGGAAATCAGCTATTATCCATTAAAAGAAGAATTCAAACCGTCGATACTTGATTTTCTTATACGATTGAATACGTATAAAGAACTCTCTGCACAGACCAACGGCATGAGCACACAGGTTTTTGGCGAGTACAGGTACGTGATGAATGCGCTGACTAATGAAATAGAGAAATCTTTTGAACTTCCGCACTCGGTGTTTGTCATGAAAGTAATCAATGCCGATTTAAAAACATAACATCAGTTAAAACCCCGACTCATTTAACCAACGTTCTCCTTTCGCATTAATGAACTGGATCACAGAGAATTATATCGAATTAACAGCCGCCATACTGGGCATAGCAGGCGTTTACCTTACCACCCGGCAGAACATTTTATGCTGGCCGGTCGGGCTGGTCAATGTGATATTGTCGATGTATGTTTTTTTTACAGAAAAACTCTATGCCGATGTTGTGCTGCAGATCTTCTATGTAGCCATGACCTTGTATGGATGGTACAACTGGATTTTCGGAGGACAAAAGAAATTTGAACTTCAGGTCAGGAAGATCAGGCCGAAAGAATTTGTAATCATGTTTGTAGCAGGATTCTGTTTAGCATTTGTCACAGCTTATCTTTTTGCTACTTATACCGATGCGGCATATCCTTACTGGGATTCGATGCTCACCGTTTGGGGCATCATTGCCACTTACGCCATGGGGAAAAAGATCATCGACCACTGGACCATGTGGATCGTCATTGATATTAATTGTACCGTTTTATACTTTATTAAAGAACTGTATGCTTTTGCGCCATTATATTTTATTTTTACACTGTTGGCCGTTTACGGATATTTTACATGGAAAAAAGATTTAAAAAAACAGGCAGCGATCTGATACGGATTGCAATAACGGGGCCTGAATCAACAGGAAAATCGCTACTTTCGCAGGAGCTGGCTGCACATTATCATACCGCTTATGTACCTGAATATGCACGGGAATATATCAGCCACCTTGACAGGGAATACAATTATGAAGACCTTGAAATCATAGCAAAAGGACAGATAGCCGGGCAGATAAAAGCCGAAAAAAACGCCAACGGGCTGCTGTTTTGCGATACCGAGCTTACCGTCATAAAAATATGGGCAGAACACAGATATAATAAATGCCCGTTGTGGATATCCGAAAACCTTGAAAAATATCCCTACGACCTCTACCTCCTTTGTAATGTGGATCTGCCCTGGGAAAACGATCCCCAGAGAGAGCATCCGCACCTGCGTTCCTATTTTTTCAATTGGTACCTCAAAGAACTGCAAGGCAGAAATGTGTTTTTTGCCATCGTTGAAGGAAATGGGATGTCAAGGTTTAACAATGCTCTGCAGGCAGTTGACGGGGTTCTTCACAAACATCAACTGAAAGCATAGACATAACGTAAAACACCACCTGCGAAATTATGGTTTTCCGGGACATTTCCAATACCTTTCTGACGAAAACGAATACTTCAGGCATTCACAACAGCAGTTAACGGTAAAATCATAATTTGATGCGCTGGAAAAAAAATACGAACTTTGGCACATGTCAAAAATAAGTACAACTAATAAAAGTATCGAGACACACATTCTTGAACTTTTAATATCGGAAGAAGTATTAGGATGTTTTGAATTGAATTATTTTCAAACTGTTACCGTTGCTTAATCAAAATCAGGCCAGGACAAATTTTGATTTATGCTTATGACGTTAGAGTAAGTATTTGGGTTAAAAGTGCAAATGCAATTTTGGACCTATTATAGATAATGTATCTATATAACATGAAATAAAAGCCAGAATATTCAATTATAAGTTGTTTCTTTTATTCTGCGAAACAATTCGTTTTTTTTCGGGATAGGTTAGCCGATATTTGGTGCGCGGGCAATTCCTGGCGGGCGAGCCGGCGGTGGCGTGAATCAGAAAACATTTGAAAATCTGCAAAGGCCCCGCCACAGGCGGGGTTTCCTGACCAGCTATGCTGCGTCAGGACTACTTTGCATAGATTTTCAATGTTTTCTGAGAGCGGGATGAAGCATACGCCAGGAGGTCCTTTCCTGCCTGCCGAAGTGTTCGTCACGCAGGCAGGTTTGATTACTTTTTTGCCTGCCCCGCCAAAGGCGTGGGGACACGCAAAAAAGTAATACAGAAATGTAATATTGTTACAAGAATCTGTTCGGATTTTATATACCAGCGCCTCAAAAAAAGAAATTGCCCAGTTAAACCTGCCTCACCTGCCAATGAAAATACAACCAATACAATAAAATATTTTTAAACCGTAAAAAATCAATATATTTGTCCGGTACCGATAAAGCATAACCAGTTTTTTTCATTAATAACTATAAAACCATCTATTTTTGAAGTAACACATGAGAAGAATACCCATAACATTTTTTTTATTACTTGCTGTATTTGTGGTTAATTCACAGGTAATTGTTGATCATACCGACATGCCTGTTCCCGGAGATACGATAAACTTCAGGCAGACCACGATCCTGAACGGAATTAATTACCAGCAGACAGACACCGCTTTTACATGGGACTTTTCGGCGCTGTCGCCCTCTGTTAATACCACCGACACCTTTGTTACGGTCAGTTCAACAAATCTTGCCTACATGATCGTGTTTAACAATATTTTGTATCCGGAATACAAGGCAACAGTGGCACAGGCACAGGAAATGATGACCATCCCGTTTGTGCCGGTCACTATTTCCGAGTCTTATAATTTTTATAAGAATTCTAACTCCTGTTTTTCATTGCTGGGACTGGGCGCTAAGATTAACGGGATCCCGACGCCCTTAAAATATAACAACCCTGACGTCTGGTATACGTTCCCCGTAACTTATGGCAGCAGCGACACTTCCGACTCGGAATTTCATGTCAGCATACCCAATATCGGTTACTACGGCCAGACACGACACCGTATTAATTACGTGGACGGATGGGGCACGCTGTACTTACCCTCCGACACCTTTGATGTTATCAGGGTGAAATCGAAAGTGACCTATTTTGATACTATTTATTCAGATTCGGTCGGTTATGGAATCGGAATCAACCGTAATATTACGGAATACAAATGGCTGACCGACGGATTTCATGAGCCGGTACTTCAGATCACCAAACAGGGCCCCGGCGCAACAGCAAAATTTCATTATCATGAACCGGATGATCTTTCGGTACAACCAGACGAGGTTGCAGGCCATTTTGAAATTTATCCCAACCCTGCTTCAGATCTGATATTCATTAAATCAGAAAATATTGAGAAAAATTCAATATTAACAATTACGGACATCTCCGGCAGGGAAATGCTAAGGGAAGAATACCGCACAGGTTCACCCATATCGGCGATCTCTGTTGAACAGCTCCAAAAAGGTATGTACTTTATCAGCTTTACTGATGCTGCATGCAGATACAGCGCAAAGTTCATAAAAGAATAGGTTTTTTACCTTGTTGTGTAGCATGCGTAAAGATGTTACGTGCTGATTTCAAAAAAAGACAGATACAGGAATATTTTCTTTGTGATTCATGCTTTTTTCAGCAATCTTGGCAGTTTACCTGCATCTATTTGATGATCTTATCCAGAACCTTTTTTGCAGCGTACTTATACAACAGTATGTTCATCATCTTCAGTTTTACATAGTCTTCGTTCATGAATCGATAGCCCGTATATTTTACTCCGAAAGCCCCTGCCCCGGAATCTTTCAGCAAAAACCAGTATTTGTTCTCATAGATACAATAACCCACTATTTCCATGCAGTGATCATCTGTGGTAGATGCGTTGCTCAGCCTCATCTGCCGTGCAGCATCATCAATGTAGCCTGACGGGATGTCAAATGTAGGGATCGTCAGAGTCTGCAAACTATTATCAATGCCCGGCTCACTGACATCTCCGCAAATACACACCGGATAAGCATTTTTTACAGCTTCGGTAACGATCAGAAAAAAATCGTCGAGGCAGACGTTGTAATAATCTTTACTGTGCCACCAGTTGTCGGGTTCAACAAGCTCCGACTTCTGATTGAAATTCGCATTTAAAGTGGACATAAAACTATAATAATCGCCCGGAACGACCTGTAAATAATCCGTCACAAAAGTCTGAGGCGTATATTTTTTTCCTTCGTATACAAAACCCGTCGGAGGCTCCCCCATGTAAGCATTCATTATTGTTTTTATGTTTTTCACCACTTCATCCTCATTCCAGGCGTTGTTTTTTTTGACTTCGGCCAGGTATGCCTTCATCTCCCCTATCATTTCGCTGTGGTTATACACGTTCTGTCCGGGAAGTAAGCCCGAATAATCCGTTGACGGCACCATGCCGTACATTTTCAACATCCGTACCAGGGCGTTCGACTCAGAACCTTCTTCAAAATAGGTTTCTCCTCTGGTTTTCACATATTCTTTAGCACGTTCCAGGTAATCGTGATAAACCACAAACATCTCCGACAGGTCTGTTTTTTTCTTATGCAGGCGGTACATTTCCGATTCCAGCATGGCCACCGATCCAAAGGCCCAGCAGGTGCCGGTGTTGCCCTGCGATACCGCCGGCGTATGCCAGCAGCGGGTATATAAAGCCGTATCGTTCGGAAATTTAATATCCTGATAATCAACTTTTAAGTATTTTCGACCTGCCGTTTGGGCTGGTTGGCTGTTGATCTCTTTAAGAATTACGTTTTCGTAATATCCGGGTTTGTATTCTTTAAATACAGCCTTATCTTTGCGGAGAGGCTCCTGTGCCTGAAGCTGAAAAACAGTCACCAGAGCTAAACACAGCATAAGCAGTTTTTTTTTCATTGCAACACTTTTATCGTTAATTTTGAAATAAAAATACTATGAAATTCAAAGTAGGCGATAAAGTTAAGTTTTTAAACGAAAAGGGCGGCGGTATTGTGAGTAAAATTATCAGCAATAGTATGGTCAATGTTGCCAGCGACGGCTTTGAATTACCAGTGATGGTGAATGAACTTCTGCTGGTGACCAACAGAAGCGCTGCCGAAAGGTTTTTCGATGAACAGAAAGAGGGCAGCCCACTGGTGTACCACGCAGCCTCAGAGGATAAAACACCGGCTGAACCAAAGCAAAACCGGCCCTACAACATACCCATCGGCATCTATATCGGATTTGTCCCTCTTGACCAGCGCCTCCTGATCGCCGGCGACGTGGAACTGTTTCTGGTCAACAACACTGAATTTGACATCATTTACGCCCTGTTCCTCAAAGACAAAGAAGGTTTCCTCGGCAACGACTATGGCAGCATTCCTCCTTATAGCAAAGCCAATATCCAATTCACTGACCGCGAACAGTCAGAATATTATTGTAATGGTGTGTTACAAGTGCTGTATTTCAGTGATTTTGTTGATAAAATCATCAACCCGGTAAGCCATGAATACAAATTTAAAACGGTTAAATTGCTGAAAGAAGACAACTACACCGAAAACATGGTTTTTGATAAAAGGGCTTTCCTGCATAAAATCTGCGAACCGCCTGTAATTACAGAAAAAGACAGCCGGGAAGAAACACAACCCAAAATCCCTGAAGCCCAATTGAAAAGGGATTCCCTGATACAGAAACATAAAATTGATGACGGCACTGCCGAAGTTGACCTTCACATCGAAGCTTTATGCGAAGAATATTTAAGCCTGGGTAAACATGAAAGGCTGCAGATCCAGCTCGATTATTTTACGCGATGCCTCGAAAATGCCATTTCCGAAAACTACGAACGTGTGATATTCATCCACGGCGTGGGCGCAGGCATTTTAAAACTCGAACTGTCAAAGATACTGGAGCAATATCCTTTCCTGGAGTATTTTGATGCCTCTATAGCAAAATATGGTATTGGGGCTACGGAAGTATTGATACATAAGGAGAAGTAAGGGAGTTGGGAGTCAGGAGTTGGAGTTGGGAGTCAGGAGTTGGGAGTCTGGGAGTCGGGAGTCGGGAGTCGGGAGTTGGGAGTTGGGAGTCGGGAGTCTGGGAGTCGGGAGTCGGGAGTCGGGAGTTGGGAGTCGGGAGTTGGGAGTCGGGAGTCGGGAGT
>DAOORA010000100.1:0-10183 GCA_035389045.1 Bacteroidales bacterium
GAATTTATCTTTATTGCAGTTTTTCAGGTCGTTTTCTATCCAGCGGTATTGTTCCGAGCCGGTTTTATAATCCGAAAAGTTGTCGATAATGACAAAATGAATATTCATTACATCCACCGAATACCATTTGCCGTTGTTGGGGAGTTTAAAGTCACGGGACACCGTTTTTGAGTGAAGTTCATGATTGCCATAAGCCGGATAAAATTTACTGCCATTTATAATCGGAGAACAGAATTCTTCGAATCTTATCCAGGCAGATTTTTTCAACCCGTTGAATACAATGTCGCCTGTATGAAAAACTGCCAGTGGTTTGAATTGCATCAGTTTGTTTATGACGCTTTTATTTATGGTATTGTTGGTATGAGTATTTCCGGAAATTTTAGTTCGCGTATCGCCAAAAATCACCACCACCGAATCGGTTTGGGCAAACAGTACAGCATGGCTGAAAAACAAGCAGAAAGCAAAAAAGATCATGAACAGTGTTGAGGGTATTGGGTTCCGGTTCACAGGCAAGGGGTTAAAATTTATTGTCGCTTTGTTTTCTCCCGCAAATATAACCGGAAAAGATCCATATGGTACATAATAATGAGAAAAAGTTCCGTGTTTAGATCTTTTCACAGCAGCCATCCCGATAGTTCTCCGCATCAATAATCCAGCCCTCACTATTAGGCTAATACTTCTGAAAGCAGGCAGGCCGATACAATTCCTTGCGTTTGATTAGATACTGCTGTACTTTTTGTTGCGGATTTTTTTCGTATCCCAAGGCTGACAACTATGTGTTTCCAATTGTTCAATATCAGGGTAAGGTCCCGCATCAAAAAATTCCAGTTTCCCGTTATGATGCTCACTTTTTTTAACAATAAAAGGAGAGATCAATATTGCCTTTGCTTATTTTTTGTGTGATAACACCCATCGAGGCCTTATTGTAGCCATATTTGCTGAAAACCTCCTGTGCTGTTTTTTGAACATTGTCTGTGATTCCGACACTTCTTGTTAGCTATGAATTGATTTTTAGTTTTGACCATTTTATTTACATGTTTAATTTCTTAATGTTTTTTTAAAGGCAGATAAATGCTGTAGTAAAGTGTTTTATTCAAACCATATACACATGACCACTAATTCATTAAAACATATAATTAGATATAAACATATTGTGATAATACATGATTAATAAAAATTTAATACTAATTGGAAATAATAAAAAATTAACCATTACAAAAAGCCTTTTTAGTCAACTTTATATATATTTCAAAACGTCAATAAGTTGTATTTCGTAGGTCTTTTATTGTATTTTGGTATTTTTATATCAAAATATGTATAGAAAATAAATGACATTTTTCTTGCTTTTTTATTTTATGATAGTAAATTTGCAAATAACTTTTATTATTAATTAAATTTTTGAAAAATGGAAAAATTTATTCTTTCTTCATTAAGAAAAATGCTTAACAGTATTTTTTTTATCTTATTGTGTAGCTTGATTCTTATATCATGGGATCAAAGTGTATCTGCACAAACACCGGGTTGTTTCAATCTGCAGTCAAATAACCGCAACTTTAATACGGACCCGGGCAGTTGTAATTACATTGTACAGCCCGCCAACCTCATGGATGTGGCGTCGCAATCGACTACACTCTGTAAGCTGGAAAAGAACGAGTGGACCTTTACCTATGTTTTGGATGGTGTTACAAACGGCACCGGAACAGGGACATTGGTGAATAAAACGCTGAATAAAGGTAATACCGGAGTTCTATGGACAGGTGTGCATAGTTCAGGTTATGTGTTGAATTTCCCCAAATTTTATGTGCTTGTAGAAGACAAAGAAGCCCCTGTGGTTGTTTGCGGCCCAAACATCACGGTTTATACCGATGCTGATACCAATGGGGCCATTGTCAGTTATGTGCAGGTTACAGCAACAGACAATTGCATCCTGGACACCCTTTATCTGGATGCGGGATTGCCGAGCGGTTCCTTTTTTCCTGTAGGAACGACACTGGTGAGGTATGCTGCCAAGGACGTGGATAATAATGAGGGTTACGGAAGTTTTACGGTAACGGTTATTGATAATCAGGCTCCTAAGATTAACCTTCCTTCTTTCATTAATAAAAGTGCCAATGTAACAAACGGAAGACATATTAATTATGACATTACAGCTACAGACAATTCAAATATGCCGGTAACCATCGAACTGATAGACGGGAAACCAAGCGGAGAACTGTTTGATCCTGATTCAACATTTTGTATCTACAAAGCCACCGACATATACGGTAATTATTCTTATGATACTTTGTTAGTATCGGTTTACGATACTGTAGCGCCAACCCTGACCTGCCCTGATACCGTAATTAATAAAAATGCCCCGTCCGATTGCGGGGTTCCCGTTGATTATATTGTGATAGCCAATGATGACTGTCCGGCGTTTCTGAATTTCAAGAAAATAGGCTCCGGCCCTCTGCCGGGCGATATCGTACCTGTTGGCTCCACCTACCAGGTTATATGGGAAGCCAGGGATAACGGCAATAATGTCAAAACCTGCACCATCACCGTTATTGCAATAGACGATGATGATCCGGTGCTCATTGTACCCTCCGATACGACCATAGCGCCCGACACCCCATTCTTATATGACATTACTGCCACTGATAACTGCCCGGGTGTCACCTGGACACAGACAGCAGGGCTGCCCTCCGGCTCTGTATTTCCTTCAGGAACGACCACTGTAAATACATTTGTAGCTACAGATGCTAACGGAAAAACGGTAACTAAAAGCTTTAGTGTTACGGTTCCGGCTTCATGCTGCGACGGATATAATGTGGACATTTATGAAAACAGAGCCTCTCAGTTTTGTCCTGATGCTAATGTAACTTTAATGGCCAATGCTTCAACATATTCCTGCCCGACGGCCACGGACACCAATCAGTTATGCTTTGTAAGCCCAACGAATCCTGGCTCTGTAAACGCAGCAATAAAATGGACGCGCTGGACTTTTAACGATGATAAGACCATAACCATACGCACCACCTTTTCAAAGGAGTTTGTTGATAACACATATGGCGAAAATGCAATCGGATGGGGTTCCAGAGGACATACCTTCAGCAATCTTCTGGGTTCCGACAGATTGGCATTGGCTTTATATGATAAATCCAATTCGTTGAAAATGCAGTTTTACATGGATTACTTAACGGTTTCAACAGCAGCTCCGTCAGGATACAAATGCCTGGGGGTAACAGGCGGTGAAGGCAGCATGGTTATGGGTAATGTCAGTGATATAATCAGTGTCACGACATCCCTGGATAAAAATTTCAATGAATATGGTTATGTTCTGCCATTGAGCTCACCTGCCACTGACGCCAACTACACCCCGAATCCCAGCTATCCAAATTGGGATTATGATGTCTGGTACGAAGTTACGGTTAAGGAAAGCGCTTTCGGAACAGCCGGTTTCGGCAAGCCCGACATCACCTATATTCATGCAAGCCCCAGCAAAACAGGCAACAACAGTGAGGATGTGGTTCCTGTTGATTGCAGTAATGCTAATGTCAACCCAAGCCCGGCAACAACCTCCTATATCTGGTCGACTGGAGCAACAACCTCAAATATCAATATTGCCAGCCCGGGAACTTATGCTGTAACGGCAACCAGCAGTGACGGATGTCAGAGTACCGCCTCTTTTGCTGTAAGTTCAAGTCCACAGTCGGCTTTATCAAATTATGTGATCCTGACCCGCACTCATGCGCAAATCAACAATTCTACTATTTATTCAGGCGGAGTAGGTGTCACCAACGATATTGATTATGATGGCAACATCAGGGAAGGAAAGATTGAAGTCAAAAATAGTTCTGTGATCACTTCTGCCGGAACCTTTATTGAAGGCAGCAACATTACCCTGGATAACACGAGCCAGGTTTCGACCATAATCAACTCAGCTGCAGATGTGAAGTTACCGGTTTTTGAAGCCATGCCATATATCGGAACGACTGTTGTAAAAGTTCCTAAAGAAACTACGGTATTTTTAAATGACACCTTATATAAAGAAGTCAACGTTGGTAAAAATGCAACAGCCGTATTTACAAAGCCTGTTATAAATATTGAAAAACACATTAAACTTGCCGATGGCGCTACATTGAGATTTACCCAGTGCGGAAAAGTACGAATGAATAATTCTATTCATGCAGGTCAGAATGTGACCATCAATCCGGACGAAAAATCCATCATATTTTATTGCGGGGATGATGTGAGTTTTAATCAGGGCGCTCATGTATCAGGATTCTTTGTTTTAGGCGATGTTAAAAACAAGCATAATCAGGATACAACGTATAATCACCTGCATATAAAAAACTCAAAGTCCACACAGCCCGCCGTTTTTAAAGGTGTGTTTGTTGCCGAATGTGTTCATTCAGGAGAATATACCCATTGGTACAAAGGCGATTTCTGTGGCAACTGTCCGGTTGATGCTCCTTATGTCTGGACATGTCCGGAAGATATTGTCCTGTGCGACGGTGAAGAAGACTTTAACCTGAGAAACCAATATCCCCTTGTGATACCTGGTATTGCAAGTGTAACCAACAATCAGCCGGCTGTTTTCCCGTTAGGTGTTACATTGGTTACCTGGACGGTTTATCATAACAATGGAGATGTAGAGCAGTGTACCCAGAAAGTAACCCGCAGCGCGCCTATCACGGTTGCCATTAATAAAAACGGCTTATTCTGCGACAATTCATTTAACCTGACAACTATTGTAACAGGTACACCTGCAGCAAGTTATCTTTGGTCAACCGGTGAAACCACACCAAATATAATTGCCAATCCAAACGGCGGAGAATATTCTGTAACGGTCACCAATGCCCTGGGATGCGATACTTCAACCACAGCGCTTGTATCCATAGATCCCACCAATTTTATACAGCCCTATGTATTGTTTGGTAAGGATAATGTAAGTTTAATGCAGACTACTGTTGATTATGGCGCATTAGGAGTAAGCAAAATAGACGGTGTTGCTGATATACTTGAGGAGTCGCCTTTGGTAAATTATTCGGGAAATTTCGCAAAAGCACCCATAGTAAATGTGGATCTATCATCCGTTGTGCCCAACGTAATCCTTTCTCCCGCCAATGTTATTTTACCTGTATTTGAAGCAAATACACTCACATCAACTGTTAATGTAGTGGTTCCTGAAAATACAACAATGGAATTAACCGGAGTGTTATACAACGATATCACGGTTGGCCCCAATGCGTCAGTGACCTTTACACAAGAAGATATTAATTTGAATAAACTTATCATTGGCCAGGACGCATCCGTCCATTTTTCAGCTCCTTGCGGCAAGGTTCGTATTAAATCACAGTTATCGGGAGGAAAATCCATTAACCTGAATACTGAGATGAAATCTTTTATTTTTTATGTGGGAAATAATGTTGTTTTCAATGAAGGTACCCATGCAAAAGGGGTATTTTATCTCGGTCAGCCAGGCAGGGTAGATTACACGTTTGAAGTTAGAGACTATACAAATACCAGACAAAGTGAATTTGAGGGAATGGTCATTGCAAAAAACATCAAATCAGGTAAAAGAACAAAATGGACACTGAATAACTTATGCTCAGGATGCTCCGTATTGAGATCAATGGAACAAACCCCGGCAGGTAATGCATATAATGAAACCAGTGAAATTACCGTAAATAATTATCCTAACCCGTTTGTAAACAGCACCTCAATTTACTTCACACTTCCTGCGGATGAGCATGTATTGATTGATGTTTATGACAATGCCGGCAAAAAAGTGATCACGTTGTTTGATGCCAATGCTATGAAGAACCAGGAATATAAAATTGATTTTGACGGGTCGGTATTCCCGGCAGGTATTTATATCTACAAAATGACGACCACCAGCAAAACCCTTACAGGAAGAATGACAATGATCAAATTATAAGAAGGAATATATGAGGGTGTTTCAAAAGAAATTTTTGTTGGATTTTTCCATGGCGCCCATCGCGGCGGACTTTGTGTGCGTTTTGTTAATCATTTGTTTTTCAATGCGATTAATCAAGTTCGATGAGGCCAAAGGTTGACACGATGGAAGCACAAAAGACTTTTGAGACACCCTTATTTTCTTTTTTTTGACATGTAAAGGGTCAATGCATTACACAGATAAAGTATTTATAACAAGAACCTTATCTTTTTGTACACATATTAATATGAAAATATTATGATTGAACAACTATGTGGTTAATTTGTAAAAAGAAAGCATGTAACAATAAGATAAAATATCACTATAATTCATTATGAACCACAACAGGGACATTGTCATAACCAAACTAAAATTAGCAGTCATCTTATTTTTTGTTGCTTTTATCAGCTTTAATGAATGTCAGTCTCAGAATATAGGTATCAATAACGACGGAACCGCTCCACACAAGTCGGCCTTACTGGATTTAAAAAGCAATAATAAGGGATTTCTTGTTCCAAGGATATCTCTTATTTCGGATACTGATGCTGTAACAATAGCAAGCCCGGCCCATTCGATGTTTATATATAACACGAACGAATTGTTGCCTTTTGGTAAAACTTTTTATTACAACGAAAAAGATTCTATCAATCCTCACTGGGTTCCTTTTTTTCAAAAATATGATGCCTGGCATACCATAGGAAACACCGGGACCACCCCGGGTCCAAATTTTCTGGGTACGATTGACGAAAAAGATTTCATAATAAAAACATTCGGAAGCGAGCGAATGAAGTTTGATAAAAACGGCGGTACAACAAATCATACTCTATCTATTACCAGCCGTGCCAAAACATTCGACGGGGTAAATATTAATACCGACTCGGTTACCAGTGGCAATGGATTGAAAATTAGTGCCAATGCTCTTACAAATGGCAATGGATTGAAAATTTTTTCCAATTCAACTGCAGGATTAACGGGTGAATTCACCAACATGTTGCAAATCACAAAAAACGGGACGAATGTTAATCCAGATCATATTTCTTGCGGAATTTTGGCAATGATTTCAAATGCAGGGGAGGACTCTAATCCCTTTAGCAATGGGTATACCAGTAATTACGGAGGCTCATTTTTATTGAGCGGGGCTCATTTCAGCGTTGGTGTGGATTCCTATGTGTTAGGGGTTCAGGACTCTAACCAGCAAAGGCTTACAGGAAATAATATTCTTATTGACGGAAATAATAATATGAATCCCGCATCATGGACCACCGGATTATATGTGACTTGTATCG
Source organism: Bacteroidales bacterium (assembly GCA_035389045.1). Classification (GTDB taxonomy): domain Bacteria; phylum Bacteroidota; class Bacteroidia; order Bacteroidales; family CAIWKO01; genus CAIWKO01. The sequence goes on from DAOORA010000100.1 coordinate 7,228, forward strand.
GAAACAGCGTAGGAGCGGCTCACGGATTAAACATGACTGTTGACGGCTCCAGGGTAATGGAGGGCATCCAAACTTCTGTACATAATGACACCCTTGGTTGTGGCACACCCAGTCATGGGGTTTCCTGTGGTATCAGTGGTTATGCCCCGAAAAATTCGGGAGAACACGCAGCCGGTTTGTTTACCAATGGTATTACCTCAACCACAGCCACCTCAGATTCCTGGAAATATGCTGTCAGGGCAACCAGTACAGGGGAGTTTTCAGGGACGAATATCGGGGGGTTCTTTTCAGCCTATGGCGCTCCTGAGGGACGTAATTTCGCGCTTATCATTCCTCAGAAAAGCGACTCCTCACAATGGGGCGGATGGGTAGGCATAGGCACCATTAAGCCGGAACGGCTACTGCATGTTAATGGAACGGTACGTGTGGGCGGTTTCCTCACCCGGGGAAGGATAGAAATAATGGCGAATGGGGGTTATGTATCTTTGAATGCAGGTAATAATTATCTGGGCGGTGAAATCAATTTATTATTGCCAACCACAATTGGTAATGCAGGAGATTTTCTTCAGGTTACCCCAATTACTGCAGATTCTGCCACCTTAAGCTGGGCAGCGCCAACAACGGGCTGGGCGCTGACCGGAAATTCAGGTACAAATCCCACCGCAAATTTTTTCGGAACTTCTGACCCAGCCGATTTGGTGATAAAGACCAATAACAATGAACGGATGCGGATTGGATCCGGCGGTAATGTCGGTATAGGAACTACTATCCCTAATTCGTTGCTTCATGTTGCAGGAGAAGCACAAGTGGGTACAGCAAATGTCCAGGAAGGAAAATTAAGTTTTTATAATACCGGAGGCTCTAATGCCATTACGCTTAAGGCACCCACGGGCGCAACGGCAACAGAATACACATTGCCTTCAGCAGATGGTGCTGCAGGGCAGGCATTGACAACTGATGGAACAGGGATTTTACAATGGACTGCGGTAAGCCCTTCATTAAGTTCTGTTTCTGAGGCTTGTACTGCTGACGTTACTATGACAAATGCTAATACCTATTATACTGGAACTTCTGTAAATTTATCTTCTGGAACTTGGTTGGTAATAGGGCATATAACAGTTGCAAGAGCTAGTTCTGCTTTAATTTTTTATGCTAAAATGACAAACGGTACAACAAATTATGCTTCGGGTCAAGGAACAGTAGCAAATACTAGTGGTTATGCGACAACTGTTACTATCTCTGCAATTATAACACTTACAAGTGCAACTACGGTATACTTGCAAGGTGCATCTAATGTCGCAAATCAACGAATTAAAGCAGCACTAGTTACAAATGGTGCAGGAAATAACGCCACTATGTTAAATGCAATAAAAATTGCCCCCTAATAATAATAAAATTAACAAATAATGTTAGTTCGTAATAAGATAGGATTTTTAATAAGTATCTTTTACATCCTTGATTGCGGATTTAACCATAGTATCTTATCCGCCCAGGCCCGCCTTGTTTTCAACGGTGATGGAAGTACAAAAACATATATGGTAATGAGCAACGGAACTCAGGCCACACCCATTTACTTAGTGGTGGATAATCCAGATGAAAATGCTGTAAGCCGCACCGGAACAGAGGCTGGATGGATCATTTCCGAGAATGAGTTTCATATCGTACGATGGAACTTGCAGGCAAACACAGGCAATTACCCGGTACCTTTCGGAGCTGCTGCAGGATCTGAGGCAGAGGAATATATTCCTCTTACTTTCGGGAAAACATCCAGCGACCCGACAGATGTATTGTTTGCCACGTATGGCACCGACGTGGAAAATTCATTATTCCCTTCCATCGTGACAAATATGTATGATCCATATGGCGGCACTCCTTCAGGTACTATAATTGACAGGTTCTATCTGGTGGATGTCACCGGTTTGGCAACAGCCACAGTAAATTTCTCATACCGTTCCATCGAAAATATCACCACTTCATTTCCTGCCGGCCTTACTTATGCTCAGCAATGGAATGATGCTGCACAGCAGTGGATGCAACCGGTAGGCCCCGGAGTCGCGGGAGTTACAGTAAACACCGGTAGTGTTCCGTCGGGCAGTATTTCCTCGTTCGCCTACTCTAAGGCCTGGGTGTTAAACCGGACGGATAATCCTTTACCCATTGTGTTGCTTGACTTTTTTGCTGAATGTGATGAAACCCATATAGATTTAACCTGGAGTACCGCCAGCGAGATCAACAACGATTATTTTACAATCCAGCGAAGCCTTGACGCACAGAACTTTATAGATATTGGCTACCTGCCCGGAGCGGGTAATAGTAACGGTGTGCTTTATTATCATTACACTGACAACAATACATTTAACAACACCGTATATTATCGTCTGAAACAGACGGATTATGACGGTAGTTTCTCTTATTCCGGCATTGTTGCCGTCCTTGCCTGCAATACCTACACGCCGGAATACAATGTTTTCTTCAGCCAACACGCCGGAAAAATTGTGGTTCAGCATGAGGGAGAGGATGCATCGCCGTTTACTGTCAGCATGCAGAATGTGATAGGCCAGCAGATCATTGCTGAATCCGGCAAAAACCTGAATCGTGCTGAACTGGACGTCAGTTACCTTGCCTTTGGGATATACCTTGTGGTGGTCAGGACAGACAAGGAAAATTTTACCCAAAAAGTCTACCTGACGAGGTGATAATGTTATTGCATTTATTAAATCCTGACGCAGCTCAGCGGTTTCTTAGTGTATATTCCGGTTTTGCAGATTCTTGTTTCCAGCGTTATTGCTTCCCATTAAAAATAGATTTTGAAAAATTATGTGCAAAACGAAAAAAAAATAACACAATCTCAAGCAACTAAGGGGCGTCTGGTCGCATCAAAATGTTTCAATGACAGCGCAAGCCTCCTGGGTTTGACACTTGAACCGCCCATACCCCTCTGAAACCCTTATTCAGC
>DAOORA010000101.1:0-9298 GCA_035389045.1 Bacteroidales bacterium
TTAACTCATTTGACTCATTTGACTTACTTGACTTAATCACTCAATCGCCCCGTCGCCCCATCATCCCATCATCCTCTCGTCCCATCATCCTCTCGTCCTGTCGTCCTATCGCCCTATCGTCCTATCGTCCTAATCTCCAATCCCTTATTCAACTAAATCCCCTCTGCACTAATTTAACTCATTTGACTCATTTGACTTACTTGACTTAATCACTCAATCGCCCCGTCGCCCCATCATCCCATCATCCTCTCGTCCCATCATCCTCTCGTCCTGTCGTCCTATCGCCCCATCATCCCATCGTCCCATCACCCCATCGTCCTATCGTCCTATCGTCCTATCGTCCTATCACCCCATCGTCCTATCGTCCTATCGTCACATCGTCCCATCATCCTATCGTCCTATCGTCCTAATCTCCAATCCCTTATTCAACAAAATCCCCTCTGCACTAATTTAACTCATTTGACTCATTTAACTCAATCAACTCTGCACTTAATCAAATCACTTTCTCAATTTTTCCCTTCAATATATGAATTTCTTCTTACCTTTATACATGGTAAAAAAATTCTTCAGATTATATTTCCGGATCATCGTATTACTGACACTCCTGGCACCTGCCACCGGCCATACGCAAAACATTTATTCAAGCAAAAACGGTATTGATATTCCTCCGAAAGTCACAATGAGGATGCTGAATATTTTCATCAATATCATTTACGACCAAACGCCAGATCGCGACCCGCTGCTGAACAAAACTGACCACCCCTGGCAGCCGGGCAAGCCAAATTCCATCAACACCAATGTGCCATCCTTCCTGAACCAATATATGGACCCCGACCTTACCGGCAGCAACCCTCAGGGTATGCTTACCCGCTATTATTACGAATCAAGCCTCGGGAACTTTATCTGCCTGGGCGATTTCATCTTGGTGGATGTCAACCAGTCGGCCATCACACCCGACAAGCCCGGCAGGGATTTTTCCTCCTTTGAACTGATCAATGCTGCCGTTTCACTCATCAATAAAAATGGCGGGGTAAAAACCGTTTATGGCCACGACTCGCTCAGCGATTATGATTTTTTTGAACGTGGCCGCGGCGGTTTACCAAAAAAAATCACGCCAAACGGTAAGATTGACTTTGTCCAGATTGTTTTCAGGAATACCGGCAGGGTTTTCAGCAACGGAAAACAACTATACAATTACGGGCAGAACAACCCCGGGGAGGGTAATTATATGCCGGGCGGGTTGAACAAGGGTAACATGCTGATGTTCAACAATAAACCTTATGAAAATGAGATGATGTCATACCAGAACCTCGGGATGACGGAACTCCTGTACATGACAACGAAAACCATCGTCATACACGAATTTGCACATTCGCTGTTGGGTGGCAACGATTTTCACACCTCGGGCGGAAACCATTACGGAACGTATTCGGCCTGCCCGTTTATTGGTTTACAGGGTGGCTGGGGACTGATGGGTGGCTACGGGGCAAGCCTGGCGAGTTGCAACGCTTACGAACGATGGCGTCTGGGCTGGACCAGCAACGAGTATAACCCGATGATGATACCGGTTCAGGCAAGCGGCGTAAATGCTGACATCACAAAAGATATGGGGCAGCAAACCTTCATCCTCCGCGACTTTGTAACCACAGGCGATGCGGTACGCATCAAACTTCCCTATCTCGACGAGGGAGCGTCGAATCAGTATATATGGTTAGAAAACCACCAGATCGGACTGAACAACAAATATGACTACCTCTGTTTTTCCCCTACCTCGGAATGTCGCGACAAAGGCTTGCCGGGCATCTATGCATACCTGCAGATAGGGCGTGATAAACTGGAAGGTGAGAAATTTAATGACGTATTTCCCTCCGATGAAACCGACAACCTGAAGGTCATCACTGCTAAGGGAAACTGGGACAGGCAACTCATCTCGCTTACCGATACGGTGAACTGTGTGGCATGGCGTTCTGTCAATTTTTCAGAATCCTGCTTCAAACCCAATCCTTTCCTGGGTTACGTGGATGAACAAAGCCATTTTTTTGTCAACGAAAGCACAGCCGATATCATTGATGACAAAAGTTTTTCGGAATTTCCATCCATCATTTACCGAAAAGGCATCCGTTACGACAACCTGCCTTATCTCGGCGACAACTTCGATGCGTTCACCGATGGCGCCGTGATGGATATCGGCACCAACCCGGCACCGGTAAATGCCGTCACCTGCTATGTGTCGCAGGGCGGAAAAAAATATAAAACTTACAAAAAAACAAATACGCGCCACATTTACCTCACCGGCCTCAGCATCACAATGCATGACCTGAAAGACGGCACATTTAAAGTGAGTATAGGATGGGACGATTACACCGTAAAAAACAATACCCGGTGGACGGGTAACGTCATAGTCAAAGAGAAGATGGTGCTGCAAAAAAGAAAAACCATACTGCTCGATCAGAACTATACCCCTGACCAGCTCAGGCGCGACAGCATCTCGGGATATTTTTCTCCGGTCACCACCCTTACCGTACAACCGACGGCGGCAATTATTTTAGAACCTAAATCAAAATTGATCATCGATAATGGAAGCTCATTGATACTCGAGCCATCAAGCAAACTGACGTTAAATATAAAATCACAGATTATACTGAAAAATAATGCCCGCCTCATCATTAGGAAGGGCGCTGAAATAACGTATCTTAAAGGAAAGATTATCACAAAAGGTAATGGTAAAATAATTACAGAACCCTGACGACGAGATCATGACAGTGCCGGATTACTATAAAATATTAGGTGTTCCCTACGATGCCGCTTCCGAAGAAATAAAAAAAGCATTTAAAGAAAAAGCCCTTCAGTTTCATCCCGATGTATACAAAGGTGAACATGCCGGTGAGATCTTTCAGATTTTAAACACGGCCTATCATACACTGATCGATCCTGCCCGCCGCCGACGTTACAACCTCGAACTGAAATTCCCGGATAGTTTCACTACGAAAAAGGAAGCCCGGTACCGGCATCCGGCCGACGCAAGGTATTATGCACGCACCGAACATCATGCACCCGTGTATCCGAAACACTATGCCCGCAACATCCGGAGACTCAACCGTTTCATGCTGTTTTCGATAGTCGCCATCTTAAGTTTTGGCCTCGTGGCAGGATTTATTGACATGATACGAAATTTCGATTTCTCCGGCATCATTGTGTGGTTCATCTCACTGGGAATACTTTTCTGGGGCGTACGCATAATCAGGCATCAGAAAAGATCACAACACTGAGAAACTGTTTTGATATGATATTAGTTAATTTAAATTTGTCATGTTTTTGAAAATCAATGCTTTAAATACAATAATCACAATACCTTGCGCCGCAGGCGCCAAATATCGATAGTGCCGTAGGCACTAAATATCGGTAAAACAATCAAACGAAGACAACGGTGTGCCGTTAGGTACACAATAATACCGTACTTGATCAAAATGAATCTCAATGATATTAAACTTTAATCGGTGAAATAGTATTAATTTTGTACAGTATTTGAGCATATTGTTTCAGAACCATGCTATGAGTTATAAAATCAATAAAGTCATTTACCTGCTGCTGGGACTCGTCATGGGGTTCTTCGTCGGAGGCGGTATCATCTGGTGGCAGTTGAACGACCATGATTTCTTAGGTTTCTTAAATAAGAATAAAAATAAAACCAGTATCGACACCAGCCAATATGATCAATCATTGAGAACAGAACGGAGATCAGGCAAAAAACTTCATACCGGGAAGGTAAGCATTCCGGAAACTTTTCTGGACAGCCTGAAGATGGATTCTACACAAATGACTCTGGAAGAGCTTATTGCATTATATAACGCAGAACAAAAAGATTCATCCGGACGATCCTCTGGTTCTTCGTACGATGATATCGTGATTTCAAAAGATGAACTGATCATTACCCGCCTGATTAAAATTACCGGCGAGATACCCGAAGTGAGCGACAGCTATGAACTCGATTCCATCCTCACCGACCAGCGTAATACCCCGCGCAGGCAAAAAGGTACCGTAAAAACTGAGTTCTGGCGTTCGCCGCTTAATTACAAAGGGTATAAGAGGGATGATAACAAACTGGTTATTTTTGGTTTGTATGAGTTTGATAATGTGTCCATTATAGGTTATAACAACGAACTCTTTATCAAATACAACAAGGATTATTACCTGATCGAGTACACGGATGATTTCCGGTCTTTTGTACCCTTGAAAAATGAAGTGCTTTTAAAAGAACTTAATTCGATATGATCTGTAATTTTTTTAAGTATCAGGGTACAGGGAATGATTTCATCGTCATTGACAACCGCGGGCATACGTTCACTGCCGGTGAAGGGCTGATCAACCGGCTGTGCCACCGTCGTATGGGCATTGGCGCCGATGGGATGCTTTTGCTTGAAGATTCCCAAACCCATGATTTTGCAATGCGCTATTTTAACTCCGACGGCAGAGAAGGTTCCATGTGCGGAAACGGCGGAAGGTGTGTCGCTGCTTTTGCATACCGTCTGCTGAAACTGAACGAAAAAATATGTTTCATGGCTGTGGATGGAGAGCATCAGGCTGAAATCCTTAACAGCGAAAATGGCGTTTCACAGGTACGTCTGAAAATGACTGACGTGTTAGGGGTTCAGCATGACGAAGGATATTTTTTTCTGGATACCGGCTCCCCGCACTATGTTACTTTTGTTGATGATGCCGATGTCTTGGATGTGGTGGCGTCGGGCAGGGCTATACGCTACAGCCCCATGTTTCCCCAGGGCACTAATGTAGACTTCGTCGAGATCAACAACTACTGCCTTTATGTACGCACTTATGAGCGTGGGGTGGAAGATGAAACACTGTCCTGCGGTACCGGTGTTACCGCTGCTGCCATCGCAGCATCATTTATTATGCCCCGAAACAGTTTTGATATCACCACACGCGGTGGAAAATTAAAAGTGAGCTTTACCAGACAGGACGAACATTTCAGCGACATCTGGCTTGAAGGCCCTGCTGCGGAAATGTATGAGGGCAAAATTGATATATAACTTATGGAGATCAAACATATAAGACTCAGGGCCGTAGAGCCTGCCGACATAGATTTTATCTACCGCCTGGAAAATGATACCGAAAACATGGATACGGCAGAAAATTATGAATGGGTATCACGCTATGCCATCGAACAATATGTGCTTAGCATAGGGCACGACCTTTTTGCATCAGGACAAATGCGGCTTATTATCGAATATGACGACACTATCTTAAAAAAACCTGTGGGCTGTATCGAACTGTTTGAAGCCGACCCCGTACATCGCAGGGCAGGTATCGGCATATATATCATCGCTGCCGATCAGAAAAAAGGGTATGCCTCAGCAGCTCTTGGCACGATGATTGAATACTGCTTCGCGAAATTAGGTTTACACCAGCTATACTGTAACATAAGTGAAGATAACAAAGCAAGCATGAAACTCTTTGAAAATCATGGCTTTAATATTGCCGGACTGAAAAAGGAATGGCGAAACTATAATGGTGTCTGGAAAAATGAATATGTGCTGCAACTGATAAACAGGAAAGATGACTAAGAAAGAAACCGGGCAGGAAGTCTTTGGAAAAAAAACAAAAAGATCCGGAAAGAAAAGTAAATTCTGGAGGAATGTCCTGAGGGGATTCATGGTTTTCGTCATCATCTGCCTCATCGCAGGTTTTTTTATCGGATATAGGTATTATAAATTAATATATGTAGAAAATGTTGAGCTGGACGGCAAAAAAGAATTGTATGTTTATATTCCTTCCAAAGCTGGTTTCGACGATGTCAAAAAAATATTGTACCCGCAGCACATAATCAAAGACACCAACTCCTTTGAATGGCTTTGTGAACATAAGAAATACTCCTTGAATGTGAAATCAGGGCGTTACCTCCTGAAGGACGGGATGAGCAATAACGAGTTTATCAACCTGCTGCGCTCAGGAAAACAGGACCCGGTTAAATTGACTTTCAATAACATAAGGACCAAAGAACAATTTATTTCAAGGGTTACCCGTTTTATTGAGGCCGACTCCCTGTCGCTGATAAACCTGCTCAACGACACCGCTTTTCTGAGCAAGTATGGACTTGATCCCGACAATGTCATGTGTATCTTTATTCCGAATACCTATGAATTGTTTTGGGATACGCCGGCAGAAAAGTTCTTTGTGAAAATGCATGCGGAATACAAGAAGTTCTGGAATAAGGAACGCCTTGACAAAGCTGCTGCGGTGGGACTTAGCCCGAATGATGCGGTGATTCTGGCCTCCATTGTTTACCAGGAAACCAAGAAAAAAGACGAAATGCCTAAGGTGGCCGGGGTATATCTCAACAGAATCAGGATTGGCATGCCGCTGCAGGCCGATCCTACCGTGATTTTTGCCCTTGGCGATTTTTCAATAAAAAGGGTGCTGACCGTTCAAACGCAATACAATTCGCCCTACAACACTTATAGGTATGCCGGTCTGCCGCCAGGTCCCATCTGCCTGCCCGACAGCTATGTGGTAGATAAAGTGCTCGACTATGAAAAACATGATTACCTGTATTTTTGTGCCAAAGAAGACCTTTCCGGTTATCACAACTTTGCTATAACCCCTGCGCAACATGCACAGAATGCTCAAAAATACCACAACGCACTCAACCGGCGAAAGATAAAAAAATAAGAATTTTAAGTGAAAAACTATAATTTTACAACCTTCAATAATTAAATCATTATGAAAAAACTCTTTTTTTCGATCCTGATCACTCTGTTTGTTTCTTCGGTATTTGCACTGAACCCAAAACGCGAATATATTGCCCGTCCCGGCGATTTCGGGCTGGAGTATGAAGAAGTGACCATACTGACATCCGATAACCTCAACCTGAAAGGATGGCTGTATAAGCCACAGACGCCATCATTCAAAATGATCATCCTGAGCGGCAGCGGCGACGGTAATATGGGCGACCTGATCGAAATTGCCAGCAACTTCGTAACGCTGGGTTATAACGTGCTTACATACGATTACCGAGGCTATGGCGAAAGCGAAAATTTTAATATCAATAACAATTTCTATATCTATGCCCAGTTCGAGAAAGATCTGAACGCAGCCATTGATTATGCCCGGAAATATCACTCGAAAATGAAGATCCTCGACCTCTGGGGTAAGGAGGTAGGCGCAGGGCTCTCAATTGCTGTGGGATGCAACCGCAAGGAAATCTTTCAGGTGATTGCGGATTCGCCTTATTCAACGCTCGAAGATATAAAGAAAAAATTCAAAGATGTGGCAGGCAAGGAGGTGCTGCTGCCGCTTGGTTTCAACAAATACATGATCGAACCCTATTATGCCCTCGAATCAAAAGGCACATCACTGTATGGAGTGATGCTGATTGCCGGCGAAAATGAAACTATTTATTCCGAAGCCGATATCAAATCACTGGGTAAAATCCGTAAAGACCGCACTACGGTTAACATTGTCAAGGGCGCCACATCTTCCGAGACATTTACCAAAGACAAGAATAAATATTTCGAGAATATCCGCGGATTTCTCAAAGAACCTTTTTAATATCTTACGTTATGAAAGCTTTCAAAGCATACGACATCCGGGGTATCTATAATGTTGATTTCTCAAAGGAGGATGTCTATAAGATAGGTTTTTTTCTGCCCGGGCTGCTGCAAACGGACAAAATACTCGTCGGGCGCGATGTCAGAACTTCCTCACCGGAAATCTTTGAATACCTCACCAAAGGCATCATGGATGCCGGAGCCGACGTATACGACCTGGGCCTGGCCACAACGCCTTATGTGTACTGGGCTACCGCAGCATTCAACTTCGGGGCGTCGGTGCAGATCACCGCTTCGCATAATTCAAAGGAATACAACGGGATGAAAATTTCACGTACCAACGCTTTCCCGGTGGGATACGACAGCGGGCTGAACATCCTGGAACAGCAGGTGCTGAACGAAACACCCGTGCCGAAAGAGCAAAAAGGGAAATTGCTGCCTTTTGCCCGGCATGAGGAGTATTTGGCTTTTTTTAAACCTTATGTTCCTGATATCTCGAAACTTAAAGTCAGCATCGATTGTTCCAACGGCATGGCGTCGCTGTTTATAAAAAGACTGTTAGGCGAACATCCCATGTATCTGTTTTTCGAGCCTGATGGTACATTCCCCAATCATGAAGCCAACCCGCTGGTCCCTGAGAATGTCGTTTTTCTGCAGGAGCATGTATTACAAAACTCCAGCGACCTGGGTATCATCTTCGATGGCGATGCCGACCGCGTGATGTTTGTGGACGAGAAAGGTAAGTTTATTTCTCCCGACCTTATCATTGCTGTTCTTGCACATTATTTTGCCGATAAGGAAAAAGGCGTGGTGCTTCAGGATATCCGCAGCTCCAAAGCCGTGGGAGAGTATATTGCGCAATTTGGCTATAGCCTTAGCATGTGGCGGGTAGGCCGTGCCTATGCGGCGCCAAAACTTAAAGAGATCAATGGCTTGTTCGGCGGTGAATTTGCCGGCCATTATTATTTCCGCGATTTTAATTATTCCGATTCAGGCATGTTAGCCTGCCTGCTGGTACTCGATGTCGTCGCCGGGATGAAAGCAAAAGAAATAACGTTTTCGCAGCTGATACAGAAAATTTCATGCTATTATGGCTCGGGCGAGATAAACTATAAAATACAACAAAAGAAAGAGGCCATGGATGCCCTGCTGGCTCATTTTACCCAAACGGAAAAGCCGGCGGCCTTTTACGATTTCGACGGCTATCGTGCTGATTTTGAGCATTGGTGGTTCAATGTCCGCCCGTCGAATACCGAGCCATACCTCAGGTTTCTGGCAGAAGCCGATAACCCCGGCCTCCTGAAACGTATCATTGAGGAAACCAATACGATACTCAAACCTTTCATAAACTCCTGATTTTTGATCAGAAAAAATCTTTTTGTTTTTTTTATTTTCATAGCTTGCATGGGGCTGCCCTGGCATGTGTTTTCTCAGAATGACAGCCTTTCAGAGAAATTTAAAAGTGCTTTTCCTGTCCTGAAAAATAAAGAACAGGTCGTGGATAGGATGGAAGCCTTCTATAAACAGATAGAAAGGGATAATATGGAATGTCGTTTGGCTGTTTTTCCTAAAGAGGTGAATAACAAACGGCTGATTCCCCTGCTTTGTTCAGAAGGAGCGCTGGCGGGTTCTTCCCTGTATGCACTGAACGAGATGTGGTATAAAAAATACGACAGGTCCTCCTGGGTTTGACACTTGAACCGCCCATACCCCTCTGAAACCCTTATTCAGCA
>DAOORA010000102.1:0-9272 GCA_035389045.1 Bacteroidales bacterium
GCGAGCTGGGTTCAGAACGTCGCGAGACAGTTCGGTCCCTATCTGTTGTGGGCGTTGGAAATTTGAGAGCACCTGACTCTAGTACGAGAGGACCGAGTCGGACAAGCCGCTAGTGTATCTGTTGTGGCGCCAGCTGCATTGCAGAGTAGCTATGCTTGGATGAGATAAGCGCTGAAAGCATCTAAGTGCGAAACTCAGCTCAAGATGAGATTTCCTTTAAGGATCGTGGAAGATTACCACGTTGATAGGCTGCAGGTGTAAAGGCGGTAACGTCAAAGCCAAGCAGTACTAATTATCCGTAACTTTCTGTATGCTGGCTTTTCTTGATTAACCCTTTATTGTATTTTCTTTCCCATATGATCATACCATACCTAAGATATTATGGTGACTTTTGCGGTGGTGTTCACCTCTTCCCATTCCGAACAGAGAAGTTAAGCCCACCTGCGCAGATGATACTCGATTTAGTTCCGGGAAAGTATGTCGTCGCCAAATTTTAATTAACCCCCTCGCGAAAGCCTGGGGGTTTTTTAATTTGGGAAAGTCCCGCTGAATTAGAGCAGTATTTCCAGTAATTATTCATGTGTTGAGAATTGTGCTCAAAGAATCATGTTGGCGGGATGTGATAGTGTAACACGATCCTCATAGCGGATCGTTAACACTCTCATCATATGTCGTCGCCAAATTTTAATTAACCCCCTCGCGAAAGCCTGGGGGTTTTTTAATTTGGGAAAGTCCCGCTGAATTAGAGCAGTATTTCCAGTAATTATTCATGTGTTGAGAATTGTGCTCAAAGAATCATGTTGGCGGGATGTGATAGTGTAACACGATCCTCATAGCGGATCGTTAACACTATCATCATATATCGTCGTCAAATTTGAAATCCCCCCCTTGCGAAAGCCTGGGGGGGTAATTTCTGGTAATGTGGCATGTGGCAGAAATACCTGTGAGGGTAATCTTATTTTCCTGAAGGTTTTTTGGGGATTCGACCGTATGAAAAGACCTATTTGTTTATTATCACCAGTTTGTCTTTGGCAATAAGATTTCCATGTTCTGAAATTACCGTGTATAAATAAACCCCGTTAAGCAGGCCGGAGGCGCTTATCTGTATTTTACCCGTTAACAGCGGAATTGGTTTTCTATAAACCGCTCTACCGGTGATATCGTATATAACCAGGCGGCAGCCCTCTTCGTGAGTACCCTTTGATAAAAGCCACATCTCGCCGTTATTAGGATTTGGTACGATGCTGATGGCAGCGTCAGAAGCTGACGACGAGGTTGTCTGCTCCTGTGTCCCGGTCTGTGTGCCGCAATCTGGTACTTCGAGAACAATTTTCATGGTATCTGCCACTCCGTTGGTATCGGTGAGTATGAGAGTGAAATTATAGGTTCCGGGCTGGTAGTAAACCACAGGGTCAACCTCAGTTGATGTTATTCCGTTACCAAAATCCCAGTAATAAGTATACACTTCATCAATGGTATCTCCGTTAATGCCTTTGAATTTCAGTGTGTCGACGGGACATTCCAGCGCCAGAAAATCGTTGTCACCGGTATCTTCAACCTCGAGGTCGTAGGGCGTTTTGGGCAGTGAAATAAGTGAATCATAATAAGGAGTGTACATGTTATTTGGATAAAGAGGCGCGGTAGTATCTTTGGACCCTCCCAAGTATTCATTACAATGTAAATCATCAATGTATGCATGAAAATAACAACCTTCTGTTGCATGAAAACCGGGTTTAAGATGGATAGATGTGCTCGCAACATAAGTAACATTTCCAGGATTGTCTGTTACGATTGGTTGGGTTTGTATCCCGATGGTCTGTGTTGATGTTAGTGTGTTAAATGCAACGAATTTTGTTGGATGAGTAATAGTGCCAAATTCGATAGAATCAGAACCAGATGGTAACCATTGAATGCATCCCGGCATATAACCAACAAGATTTCTATCAACATAATTTACGTAATACGGGCAGTATTGACTATTAATTATGTGGTAAAGATTGTAAAGGAGCATGTAATCAAGCCCATTATAATTACCAATGTAATCATCTCCATGATCTTGTTTTTCCTGCTCCTTATTCCATTTATAGGATGATGCCCATCCCATACCTGATGAATAAAATCCATCCCCAAGCCAGCTATCATCAGATTCTGTTTCAGGTTTATAACAATATGGCCCTTCGCAAGGGGCATTATTAAGCTGATCGAGAGTTTTATCCAGCAGATGTTTTTGCTTTTCATTACCTCTTCTTAAATTATTAAGCACTTCCCATAATAACAGGTAGAATGTATCAGAATTATTATATTCAGAAATAATTTCAATGCCCAGCGAAGTGTTTGTCCAGGAATTGCCTATTGCCGCTAAAGTACTAGTCATGCTGGAATTTTTCGCTCCACCAGCATTACCAAAAACGGAAGCTACACTCCAACAAATATTTTGATAAACTTCATTTACATGACCATAATCATAACCCGTCATTGCATTACCAGCGGTGATAAAACCCTTTCCATAATAATAAGTTGAACTACCGTCAAAGTCATAATCATGATTAGGATCAAATATTCTGAACGAATTTTCTCCATTAATCTTATCACGATTAATACAATAACGAACAATTTTGTCGTAAAGAGAAATTGCTAATTGGCGACTATTGGAGAAAACAACCGTTCCATTATTATTATATGCGACATTATCATCTGCTAATTTTATTGTTAACGCCATACCCAACATTAAACCTATCGCTTCATCCTGACTCATTCTCTCCGGATTTTGTTCATCGTCAAAATTTGGCACATCAGGATCTTCAGCGACTCCAAAACACAGATCTGAAGTGCGGTGGTCAATATATCCGGGGTGCCCACGTGGCAAATACCCATTATTGCTATTTTTAAAACGATATTCACTTAGATCAAAAACACAGTTTGAGTCCAGCCCCTGGTTTAACAAATCTAAATGGCGCTCCCCCGAAGTTGTATATCCGTGATTATAAACATTTGAATTATCTTTAGAAAAAAAATCACACGGTACATTTCCTCTTGTAAAAAATCCATTTAACGGATCGGTAAAATTTGGATTATACGGTTGCCAACCAGGCCAATATTCTTCAGCTTTTCTGTCCCAATATTCCTGAATGGCGTACAATGCCAAATATAGCTCATATGCAGTTTTTGCAGCATCGTCATACTGTCCATTTATTTTAAGAAGATAATATTCTGTAGCAAGAGTTCCCAAGTATAATGCAGTGTATTTCCCATGTTGACCATAATCGACATTTTTTGCAGCATAATTATTATAGTCATCAGTTGGGTCATTATCTGAAAGAATTCTATTCCGGACACAAATTATTTGGCTTTCACCCCATTTATATCCAGGAACAACAAAATATTCTAACCTTTTTCGATAATACCAATATTTCATTAAATCCGCAGAAATTTGGCTGTTTGCATTTTGGCCATATAGAATCAATAAAAACTCAATAATGAAAAAAAGTAGGCTAAATTTTATAGATTTCATAATTTTTCAAATAAAAAATTACTTCCTTTCTAATTTAATTAAATATTCTTTACCAAGGAAGTTGGTCTTTAATTCAAAAAAACTCTTCCTTAATTTAATAATTGACCACTCAGGAGTTTTATCGCGCCCAATTGGACCAGTCCCTATGGCTCCAGAAGATGCGGTGATTAGCATTTTTTTTGCATTTTCTCTTAATTCCCATCTAAAGATTACTGGAAAATTATTATTATCTGTTCTTTTGCCTGTGACTTCACATATATTTTTATAATAAGCATCATTGTAAAAAAAATGAAAATCCACACCCAGGCTATCTCTGTATAAATCAAGTGAGTCAGCATCATTTACTCTGTATGAAGTAATTGTATAAAATCCATAAATCGTATTAAGCGTATATTTTTCACAACCACTTACCAATGCTGCAATTACAATAAAAATCAACAATGTTTTTTTCATTTCTGTTTAATGTTTTTAAGTTCATTAACTTCATTTTTTAACTTCATATTTTGCGCCTTTAGAAATTCCAGTTGTTTGTTTATTTCTATAGTATAAAGCGTCAACTCCTCAATTTTCTGCAACAGCACGGCCTGTGAATTGCCCAGTGCCACACCGTTTTTCTCTACCTCTGCAGCTGATGGCACACCCGGAAGATGACGGTGTTCATTTATATATTGTTCCACCTCCGGTAGCGGCATCAATTTATAATCTTTTTCAAAAACAAAATCAGACCAGTTGGTTTCAACCACTATTTCTTTCGCCCTGATCTTCCCGTTCACTGATAAGCGGAAGTCGGGATGAGGCGTAACGGTGCCTATGCCTACGTTGGTTTTATCAATCCGCATAGATTCTGTTCCACCGTTGGTAAATGCAATGACATCTGCAGCCGGGTGAAACATTCCGGTCATGTCATTGTTAAACCATGTATAATCAGGATTTGCCGATGAGGAAAAAGTATTGTTTCCCCTGATAAATGCTGAAGAAATAATGGCATTAGCTGTTTCGGAAAAAATACCGTTGCCGGTTACATGCAGATCCGACAAAGGATTATTTGTCCCTATGCCGACACTGCCGTTAATTCCAACTTTGCCTGCATTTAGTAGGGACATAATAGTATGGTCATCGAGGATAAAATACATATCGCCATCTTCCTGTAATGTAAAAATAGCATTTTTATCCTTCACTCCCATAAGTAATCCATCTGTGGCCAGCGAATCCGTTGCGTGATTGGTGATCTGAAAGGTGGTAATGGCATAATATTGTGAAAGCGGGATTGATGGTAAACTTTTAGTACTGCCGTGTTCATTGACAACAATATTATCCGACATTCTCATCTCATCAGAATGGATATGTAATTTTGACTTAGGTGTACTGGTGCCCAGCCCGATAAAATCACCGTTATCAAAAAACTGGCTTATCCCATAAGTAAAGGCTGCATCATTCAGAGATTTGACCAGATAATTTGCGGGAAGGCTGGGTTGCTGGGCCAGAAGAGGTAAGGATGCAATAAAACACAACATAGCAATCCCCTTTTTCATTATGCCGGAAAAACGAAAGACGAACCTTTTGATGAAAATTCTTAATCTGCTCATTATCATATCTTTATAATTTATGAGTTTATATATTATTTTAGTAATGATATTATTTAAACAAATATAAACCGGCAAATAACATTTGTCAACTTTTTTAACATTTATTTTTTAACATTAGTAAAAATGATGGCATACTATAACCGGAAATATTTTGTTACATGCACGTAACTAAGGATGATCAACGTTAATCCGCGGCGGAGCTATGCTTCTACTTTACAACAAAGTACTCAAAGGGATGCACATCATATGTCGTCACCAATTTAAATTAACCCCCCGCGAAAGCCTGGGGGTTCTTAATTTAGGAAAGTCACGCAGTACAGCTATTGTTTTCAGTGACCTCCATGACGCATGCAGAATCCTTTGGCAGCATCAATAAGGCAGGCAATTTCGTTGCCAAAGAAAAGGGTTTTTGAAACATCCGATATCCTGGTTTAGTAAACACTGGACCGGCAATCTTGCAGTAAAACACAATTATATCGGAGAAAGTTAATATTCAATTTCGATTTATGTTTTCTCGGTTGACACCGCAGTCAACGGTCATAAGTTACAGCAAAAAGTGACCTTCGCATACGGACATAAATCCCAAAAGAAATATTTCCTGATAAAACCTGAAATAGTAATGGGGAACTTTGATTCTTTCTTCGGGGTATTCCCGAAGATATATAAAAGAATATAAAAATTAAAAAAATGTTTTTAAATGTAATGATATTAAAATTAAATACTTGTATTTCAAAAAAATAATTATTTTTATACCCCTAAATTTTTTTATAAACATTAATACGGAGAACCAAAATGGAAACTAACAAAAAAAATTACAATTTTAGTTTGTTTAAACCCATAAGTCCATATGGAAAGCAGAACAGGAACCTGATTATTTCTTTGGTTGCAATTTGGTTTATTGCGATTTTTGGATTCCAGATACTTTTGCTTTCTTTACAAAAACCCACACCAGAAAAATCGCTCTTAAAGTTTGAATCCGTTTGGAATAATGTGAAAAACGGGACGGCTTCTGAAATCGAAAAACAAGACTTTGTCAAATCTATTATTTCCGTTGAGGGCAAATCCTCCCTGAAGAAAGATAAAAAACCAGTTCTGGATAATGCAATTTCCTGGATGGTTTATACTATGATTAGTGATTCGGAAAAAGTTGTATTATCATCCTATGTAGCAGACCTGAAAGACACAAAAGAGAAGCTGACCAAAGCAAACGACCAGGATTTTCTGAATTTACAGGCGAATCTTACCATGGCTAAATCTAATATCAATACCTTACTGGATAATAAAATCGGAATTGAATCAACCGATGTTGAAGCAGGGATACTTCCTTATTGCATAAACACAGAATACAGGGATATGTCGGAAGAAGACATAGCGACCTTACCCCAAATAATGTCTTTGTATTTGACGCATAACCGGTCTTTCTTGACCGACACTAAATTTCTCGGTTTCCCGTTTCATTATTTTTATACTGCCGTATTTCTGCTGATTCTTTTTGTGATTCTGTGCCTGATATATAGTTTTAGAATTCAACAGATACAGAAGAAATATTCAATTATTGAAGAATAAACTTATAAATTATAATATATCCGACAATTATGAAAAAAATATTTATCGCTGTTAGTATATTTGTTTTACCTGCAATTGCATATGCAGGCAATTTAACACAATTAGAAGGAAGTTTTAAAGTAGGGCCGGCAATTATCTTAATTGCCATGCTGGTCACCTTTGTTTTAGTTGGTTTTTTCTCCCGTGCAAAGGACACAACAGACTATTATGCCGCAGGAAGAAAAATTTCAAACATCAGTTCCGGAATGGCAATAGGTTCAAACTGGATGAGTGCTGCATCGGTATTAGGAATGGCGGGCATGATGTATGCCACCGGATATAACGGATTGGCTTATGTGGTCGGCTGGACCGGAGGTTATGTCTTGCTGCTGGTATTAATGGCGGGGCAAATCAGGAAGTATGGAAAATTTACGGCTCCGGACTTCATTGGCGACAGGTATTATTCGCAAACATTACGGGGAACCAGTGCTGTGTTTACTATCCTGATATCCTTCGCTTATTGTATTGGTCAATTTGGCGGAGTCGGTCTGATGTTTAAATGGATACTTGGAATCAATTATATGTGGTCAGTGATTATCGGTGCTTCAGTTGTTGTTTTTTACACTATGCTTTCAGGTATGATTGGCGCCACTAAAAACATGGTGATTCAATACATTATTATTGTAGTTACTTTTCTTGTTCCTACTTTTTTATTGACTTATAAATTTGACTATTTCTGGATATTGCCCCAGTTTGGTTACGGCACCATTGTATCGGATATTATTCAGGGCATACCGGCACCGAATATTGCTGATGGAGTTGCCTTGGTGAATGCATACGGCCATAATGTATCAATGGTTGCCAGTCCTGAATTTGCCATGCCATGGGATGCTTCTACCGGAAGCACTGCTTTTCAATGGATGGCTATTTGTTTTTCCCTGATGCTTGGAACTGCAGGTCTTCCACATGTTTTACAAAGATTTTATATAACACCTACCATTCGCGATGCACGCTTATCCTGTGTATGGGGATTGTTTTTCATTTGCCTGGTTTATTGGAGTGCACCAATTTATTCTGTTTTTGGAAAGATTTTATCTTCAAACCCCGAAGTAGGAAATCTGGCATCAGATGCTATTGTGGTGTATACTGCTCAATTAGGAGATCTGAATCCTCTTATTGTCGGGCTTTTGGCTGCAGGAGCAATTTCTGCTGCTTTTTCAACCATTTCGGGATTGCTTGTTGCAGGAGCCTCTGCATTTTCGCACGATCTTTATGTGAAGATCATTAACCCAAAAGCTACTCCCAAAGCTCAAATGAATATGGCACGATTCGGAACCATACTCATGGGGGTTGTCGTTGCAATTGTTGCGATGCTTAACCTGGGAATGATCGCTCAGCTCGTGGCAGTCGCCTTTTCGATGGCAGCATGCACCATTTTCCCTTTATTCCTGCTAGGCATCTGGTGGAGCGGGGCAAACAAAGCAGGAGGCACTGCCGGAATGTTTGTCGGAGTTGCCATTAGCCTCTTTTCACTTACCTATTTTATTGTAGATAAAAGCGGTGGAAGCTTACCGGGGCAGGAATTTGTTACGTATTGGCTTAATGTTTGGTATTTCGCATGGATCGGGTCGCCACTGGCAATTATTACTAACATTGTGGTCTCGAAATTAACAAAAGAAACACCTTATGAAATTAAGAAATTCCTGGCAGAAAAGGTTCACAGTTAAAATGTTATAACTAAATCCGATAAACAATCCTCTTTCCGGAGAACGAATTGTTCATTTTTATACTCGCTCATGGGATTAAAAGAGATTTTTACCATTACCAGAAAGACAAAGTTACTTATTGTTGTTCTGGCTTGCATTTCAATTACCGGTTTTTTGATCGCTTACTTTTATTATGATTATCGAAACAAAGCAGAAGATCCGAGAATAGTGGCTGCAAGGTATAAACTTAAGAAATTTGATGATCTGATGAAAGCGAGGATGTACGAACAAGCCCTGTTTTTGCTCGATACTATTGATAGTATTTATAGAAAAGCAGATGGGTATGCTACTTCGTTTGAACCGGGTATTGTTTTTAATAACCGCGGATCAATATATCTTTCTATGGCATTATATGATAGTCTTATCAGTCAGGAAGAAAGACAGCATCTTTTAGCATTGGCTGATACCAATTTAAAGTCGGGAATTGAAATCTATATGAATTGGATTGATTCAGCCGGTGCTTTGCCTGAGCAGCAGATCAGAAAAAATATTGAACCTTATTTTAATGAATCTGTTGCATCATTAAAGGGGAAGAACATTCATCGCATTTTTAATAAAAGAGTGGCTGATATAATGAACGCCCAGATTGAAACGCCCCGCCGTTTATCGGTGTGCTATACCAATCTTGGTATTGTGCAACGGCATCAGCTTAGACAGGAGGAAGCCCTGAAAAGCTATATCCAGGCCATTAAATTATGGAAAGATAATTTTACTGCCCGAAACAACTTCAATGTATTAATGGGTAAACCGCCTGAAGACCGGTCGATCATTGATCAGCTTTTTCCACCTGAACGCATTAAAAAAGATTAAGAAATTGTTTTGATTTTATCTTTTCATATCTTTATGCATCTTTTTTGCTGCAAC
>DAOORA010000103.1:0-9131 GCA_035389045.1 Bacteroidales bacterium
GAATGCCGTAATTAAGATTTACGATGTTATGGGAAGAATAGTATATAAAAACACTTTTTCTGAAAGCCCTTTGAGCAATCAGAAAATAATTATGGATCTGCAATCTTTGCCTTCAGGTATTTATTCTGCAGAATTCGTTGCGGGAGAATATTCAAATACCAGCAAAATTGTGAAGAATTACTAAAATTGTCCTGACAGCAAATCGAGCAGGAAAGAGGATTGCTCGCCAGACCTATAGACCCACCGTGCATAGTTTCGTACACGGTGGTTTGATATAAATTGTTCTCACAAGTTATTTGGTGGACTACGTAATAATTTTGAATAGTCTCAGTTATGTTTAACCGTATTAAGCTATAAAATGGTAGAAGAAATTCATCGTAACAAAAAAAGTTATCTGATTTTGAAAAAATTGATAATGCACATGTAGTATCCCTATTTTCCAGAATAAACAAAAACAACAACTCATCGGTTGAACTCTCCTCCAAAGATTATTTTGTTTACTTCCTTCAAAAAAGCAGATAACGTTGTCTTCTCTCTCACCATATAATTGAGTATACGGTAAAGTCCGAACTATGGTATGCGTAGCGCACACAAAAAAAGGCAGCTAATGCTGCCTTCATCCTTTTCAGTATGTGGAGCGTACGCAACACAAGTCGAACTCACAATTATTTTATCAAGACCTCGATTCATTGGCCGGTGTAGCTGATGAATTAGAAAACCTATTACTAAAACAAATCAATCAAAAATAAAACAATAAATATATGGAAAATAATAATGTTAAAAAAATCATCGTGGTAAACACAACAATTTCACAAGAGGAAATAAAAACATGCGTCTGGTGCGGAAAATCTCTTGAAGGTTATCCCGCCAAATCAGCTTTCTGTAGCACAAGTCATAGGGTTATGGCATATCGAGCCCGAAAAAAATTAAAGAATCAGAATGAAATGAATCAGAATGAAATAATACAGCAAGAAACCATCTCACCAATTTTACCCGATTTACATACATCAACTCCAAATATTGAAAATAACCAAACAGATCGTTTGGAAGGCTTTCTTGGTGCTCCTGTTTCAGGTTCTGAAAAACCACCCTTAACCCAAGATACGAATGTATCATGCCAGCCACAAATAAAGGAAAAGGATAAAGCACCAAAAGAAAAAATTAATACTGATGAATCTGTGCCTTCTAATAAAAGCACAAAGGATGCTTTCACAAATGATGAAAAAACTTTTCTTGAGAAAATAATAAAAGTCACTTCAGATATTGAAAAGTTGATTGATCAATTCATTAAGGAGGGGAAAACGCAAATCCCAAGAAACAAAATTCATGCAGTAGTACCATCATATATAGGAATTGACCTGAATAAACCTATCCTCCTTGAAAAATTTGAACTAAAATATGACCTTACTAAACAAAATTATTTAATCATTAAAATTTAAAAAAATGGAATTTAACGATTTAAGAATCATTTCAAAACTGAGCCGTATTGAAAAACAGCGTAACAATTTATTAGTGGCCATAATAGCCGTTTCTCTGATTTCTGTGGTCTATGTTATATATAATATAAAACAGAATAAAAATAAAGAATGTCAAAATTAGCGTATAACTGACAGGCAGCAACTCTGTCCAGCCTACCCTGCGGCGAAGCTATCGTTTATTCCGATGCGGTATCTGTAACAGGTCAATTTTTCATTGACTTGCAACAGTTACTCTATCGGCATTTCAAAATTTACGCATTGGTATAAAATTTTTAGCGCTAAAATTCAACCTTACGACCTGCTGCTCTCGCCTGCGTGTTTTATAATGCTTATTATGTATTATTAGCATACAGTACTAAATCTTCTAAAATAGGGCCGATTGAAAAAACAATATAGAGCAAACTTCGCTACTCTCTTTTGCTCTTCCGACGGTGGCGTATGTTTTAATCATCGGTGTAAACCATTATAGAATTATTATGGATGCCAAGTCCGAAAATCATTTCTTAGATCAAACACAGAGAAAAAACCAAGTATAAGATAATGATTTTCACTTATTTTTTGTTTTTTTCTGGCAACCCTTTTTCTTTACCTCCAAGATAAAAACGAAGAATCACTCTGTTAAAGCCAACTCCGAGAGCAAAGTCACCATCATCAAAGCACATAGGGAATCCAATTTCAGTACCGACACTAAATCTTTCGCCAAAGACATATTCGCCTCCAATTGCCGGAATAATAAAATTGGTTTTTGAATTAAAAAAACGCATGCCTTTTATTCCAGCATAAAAATTCGTGCTTAACCCCTGCCACATACCATAAAGGCCGACGGAAGCAAAAAAATCATTATCGCCAACAGAGCTATAAGTTCCTGCAATCTCAAATTCCATTTTAAAATTCCGTTGAGGAATGATAGATAGAAAAATTACACAGGGTGAATAAAACCTGTAATTATCCTGGGTAGTATTGTATAGCAACTGGCCCGCAACATCAATTCCAAATGCAAGGGGTTTGGGCTTCCATTTAACTTTCTGTATGGCCCCGTTGCTATTAGCAGATGGCTGTAGTAATGTTTTCTTTATTACTTCGACATTTTCTGAAATATCCTCAACTCCATCCTGAATGTTTTCCTGAATTTCGTCGTATTTTTTTTCCTTCAAATCATGATTTGCCGTATCCTTATTGAAAAAGTTATCAATTAATTTTGTCATATTGTCTATTAACTGTCGATTTTGACGGTTAACTTCCGCCTGTTCTTCCTGTTCTTTCTTATAATTCTCAAAATAAAGAGAATCCATTTTTATTTGTTCCCTCAAAAGTTTAATCAGCGTATCGTTTGTATTTATAACACTCTCTTTCTTACCTGTCTTAACTGTCTGAACTTTTGGTTTTGTTCCGCAATCAACACATCTAATTTGATCCTTTTCATAAGTTCCTTCAGTTGAATCGCGCATAATGCATATATATTTATTTCCAACAAGTTTGTAACTTATTACAGGAATAGCATTCCCTTCTATAGTTGTCAAGGTGTGTTGAGCGAGACCAGTCGTATAATATAATACAACAATAAAAAAAGAAATTAGGAAAATGTATGTTGTCTTCATTTCATTAAATTATTTATTGAAAGGACTCTGATTTTATTTTAACAAAAGTATTTCTTTTATATCAGAAAAAATGGTTTTTATATTTATATCAGTTAAAAAACAAATTTAAAATGTTAATGATTAATTTTTACAATCTTTTCAGCCAATTTATTCCTGCCCAATTGCAGGATTGATATATAATAACCATCCATTAATTCATGGGTGTCGTGAATGATTTTATAATTACCCGCAGTTTGAAAACAATCAATAATAGTTTCGACTTTTTGACCAAAAATATTATATATTTCCAAAGATATCTGGCTGGATTCTGTCAGGGAATACTCAAAAGTAATCATGTTGTCAAAGGGGTTGGGGTAACATACATACTTGATATTCCTGGCATTTTCACTGCTATTGACCGACAAATCAAAAGACTCACACTTTGAAACTATGATTTCAACATCCTGCCCGTTTGCAGGTGGCAGCCCGTTTACGAGCCATAAATTAATTCTGATATCCCGCGTTTTGGGAGGAGATACCGGTAATGCAGGACCGTTATATTTCCAGGAATTCAATGGGGTTAATCCCGGGAAAGGATAATCATGGAATCCGTTATAGGAGGCGAATTCAACACTATCCTGATTCCAATGAATTATATGAGTGCTGGAATCACACGATGGCATTTGCCACTTCAGAATATTATTCGGGTTTGTCCATGGTTGAATAACGTATTGAGTGTTATGAGTACCAACAAGGTTCTGAGAAAATTCGATATCAAATTCTGAATGATATGGACAAATATCGTTTTGCCATGTAAATAAACCCAAAACAGAATTAGAATCGAGGGAATTTATTTGCTCAATGTAAAATACGAATCTGGCAGAATCGGGGTAGCTTGTATCGGATAAATAGATCTCAGAACAATACCAGTGGTTGTTGGAATAATGAATTTTTAAATGTACTCTTCCGTCCTGATCAAGCCAGACGTTTGAAGCATCATCTGAAAAATAATTATTATCCGGTCCCACCGGAAAATTATTTGAGGATTTAACCCACCATGTATAGCCGCAAAAAGGTATTGTTTTTGGCGGTCTTGATATGCTTGCAAACGCTGTTGATATATAATATAGCACACTATCTATACAGGCTGAACCCTGGTGGTATGGAATTAGCCCGGTGTTGGTGTCGTGAACCAGGAAAGCCCGGTATATCGTAGCACAATCGTCAAGACCGCCGTTTGCAGCATAGCAACTGAATGTCGAGTCGGCATTGATTTGCACATATGGCAAGGACGAATATGACTTATACCACCATCCAATGCCTTCTATAAAAATGATCACAGCTACTTTGTAATTATTGGGATTTACACCGGAAACATGGCCAAAGAGGAACCCCGGATTACCACTTTGATAAGGGGGAACACTGTCGAATTGAATTCCGGGTTGAGCCAATATTGTTCCGCACAATATGCTTGTTAAAAGCGAGGTTATAACTATTATTTTTTTCATATCCGTAATTATTTGATTGATTTGCTAATAAATGACGACCTTTCTCACAACGCTTTGGTTATTAGTCAGTACTTTAAAAAAATACAATCCTGGTTTTAAAAAAGAAATATCAATCTTTTCGTTATTGTTGTTGTTAGCTCCGCGAGTACAATTTAATTCGCTGTTACAATTGTAAATCTCAACTTTTGCGTTTGCAGAAGCGCCTTTGCAAATATTGATAAACCCGGATGCAGGATTCGGATAAAGATCAAAACCAAACAGAGACATTTCGCTAATATCAACATTCAAATCCGGAAAAGCATTTAAATAAGCGTTATCTGCATTAATTACGCTGATACCATAAGTATTTATTTTTCTGAGTAAAATTCTGAATTCAGCTTTGACTGCATTATAAGGCACTTTGCATCGTACCCTAAACAATGTAGGGGATGCATTGAAATTCGAATATAAATCTGACTGATAATACGTTGCAAGATAAGCTCCTGAATTATTTTTAAAATATAACAAAACACTTGCTTGAGAATTGTTTTGCCAGGTAAAACCTGCCGGAGTCCATAAATATGCTCCTGCCTCGGCAGAATCTCCCGGAGAAACAGAAATATCGGTCTGAAGCGGATATGAGAACGAATCTGCAACGGCTGCGCCTGTATAAATATGTAACGAGTACGGAAAACTCATGCAATGTGCTCCGTCGATAACCATACCGGCTTGTCCCAGATAATTGGGAATCCAGCAGCCAGATGCC
The DNA here is from genome assembly GCA_035389045.1 of Bacteroidales bacterium. Classification (GTDB taxonomy): domain Bacteria; phylum Bacteroidota; class Bacteroidia; order Bacteroidales; family CAIWKO01; genus CAIWKO01. Next base: position 5,309 of record DAOORA010000103.1, read on the forward strand.
GGAATTTGCTGCCCCCCTTGGTTTTGGGGTGAATCAAAGAATGAGTCGCAAAGTAAATTTGTCTGCGCATTGGCACATTGAATACAAAGAATCAATGCTAAAAGGAAATTTTGTGTTTTCATAATAATGCCTCCTGTTTTTTGGGTTAATAATTTAAATTTTAAAAATGTAATAGGTACAATTGGTTTGTTTCTTACTTGTTTTTTTTATTCAGCAATCTGTTTAATGAGAATATAGGATTCAGTTGGTTTTTTTTTGATAAGTTCTTAAAAAAGTTATAATCATTGATTCGGCTTATGACAGAGCGGTTATTGTGATTGCGGATGTATTCATCACGTTCATGCCCAAAGACTTCAACGGCTTCTTTATTTCTTTGTTTTTTATACACTTTAATATACTTTTCTGGGGCATTGGTGAAGAATTTTGCCTTTGAATATTCTGTATCCGGGCAAGTCCAGAGTACATCTGCATTTTTTAAATTATAGCAGGTGCAAATTTCTTCGCCAGTGTTTACCTCAAAAAACCTGGCTCGTCCATCAAGGCAAGCGCTGACTAGTTTTTCCTGGCTGGAACCAAACACTGCGAACTTCCAAAGATCATCTGTGTGAGACTCATAGGACTTTTGGAGTTCAAAAGTCTCGCCGTTAAAGGCTTTGAGGCTAAGGTCCCAACTTGCTCCGATTATATATTTTCCCGCAAACGCCACATCTGCTATTTCACTGCCAAACCCATCAATTATTTTTAGCAGTAATCCGGTTACCGCATTATAAACGCGAATCTTACCATCGCCGCACCCGGATAATAATTTTGATTTGTCTGGGGACAACGCCAACATACGTATTGTACCGCGATGACCTTCATAAGACATCTGTATCGCTCCGGAAAGGTCGCGGCGGTATATCCTGCCATCGTCACTGCCCGTGAAAAGGCACTTGCTCCCAGAGTCATATTCCAGGCATATCGATTGAGCATACTGAGTTGTGTTGTGTTCACAGAACATTTGCAGGAATTCACCAGTAGAAAGATCAAATTCAGCCACGGCGTTACCAAGGCCAGGATCACAATCTGACTGATAATTTGCAAGAAACAGCCTATTCAATTCCGGAATGACTTTTACAAACGGACACCTTCCGATTCGATTTAAATGGTCTGAGTAAATGCGGATAAGATGTCCCGTTCTCAAATCAAGAAGGTGGCATGATCTATCCCAGGAACAACAAAACAAATGTTGGTCTATTATCTGCGTATTTCTTACACTCTGCAGATTGCCTTCATAAAGATAATGCAAATCGCCGCAAGCATCTCCAGTATTCAAATTATAAGCTTTTAACATGGATGTTTTTGCCGAGGTCGTGATAAAAATATTGTACTTGTCGCTTACGTTTACATTTCTCAATCCTTCAAGGTCCTCAGGTTCAAGATTAATTTCGTGGTAATATTGATAATTATCATTACCAAGAATTATTTTTGACAATGTTTCATTGAATTTTTTGTCCAGGTAAGTGAACTTGCTGAATTTTTCGATATTGTTCATATTGATATATTTTTATGATTAGTTTAACATGAAAATAAAGACTCATATAATTTGTGTTTCTCGTTATAAACAATTGTGGCTTTTTCTATTTTTGCAGATAATTCCCTATGATGCATTTCTCTGCTGTTTTTAGAATCAAGTATCCTTAATACTACCTTTACCATTTCATCTGATTCCGCCGCTTCGATTTCTTTAGATAACTCATCAGCACGGTATACAAGGGATTTATTGGCAGTAATAAGATACTGTAACTGTTCGGCTATGTCTTTCCCCTGAAAAATATCATTCTTTATCTCAACCCCGGCTGATTCAAAAATTTTTAAAGCTCTGGCCTTGATGTTCAACAAAGAGCCAAGATCACAATAGGCGAAACCAATGCAGCCGGGCCGGTATCTTGTTGTTTTTTTGGCTTCCAGAAATTCGATCCACAAACTATGAATTTCTTCTTTCTGGTTTTCTGAAAGTTTAGAAGCATCATTAGCAAACATATCGGGATGAAGAATGAATGAGAGTTCATGGATGGCGGTGAGTATGGCCTTCTGGTATTCAATTTCAACATCACGGGCATTTGATGTTGAATCATGATCGATATAGGTTTCAGGAACAAACCTGTTGCAGGCCTCTATATTATTGACTTGCTGTTCAAACTCCGCCTGTTTTCTTTCAAGAATTGACTTGATTTTTTCCTTAATTTCAGAATCACTCATATCGGTATGGGATTGTTTCAGACTTATTTGAATACAAACAACTTCTATGTTAAACTCTATTTCCCTTAATTTTAACAGATCAGTTCCAAAATTTCGATGATAGATGTCAAGAATATTGGAATTGTAATTTTTTTTCTGGAGCAGTTTGAATAATAATTTATCAATATGCGTCTGTAATTGAATGAACTTACTTTTCTCCAAAATATAATTTTCGGCCGTTTTTTTATTATCACATTTTTTTATTTTTAATATCTCTTCTATTTTTTTGTTACTGAATTTCAAATCAACATCTTTGTAAGAATAATAAAACAGTTTTTCCCGGATCATTTCATCAACTGTCAACGATAAAGTTTCGAAATCCTCCCCTGCAATTTCTGGTAACCGGTATTTTGCAAGCAGATCAAAAAGTGCTTTCTTGTCAGGAACATATGATACATCCTCGTTTTTCAGGAATTTTGAATTCTTCAATAAAAATTGTAATTCTGCACCTGGGTTTTTTCGGTGTATGAATTGCTCAAAAGAAGATTTCAGTAGCAGGCAAACCATCTGATAATAGGAAGTTTCTGCCACTATACAGAGTCGTATCAGATCATCATGAGCGATGTAGTAATGGCTCATACCATTTGACAGACAATCGAGCAAATTATCAAACGACATATTCAGAACAGGTCTCCCGTCCGGAAGAAGAAAGGCCATGGCGGGATCTTCTGCTGTGAGTGACTGCCCGCTTTTGCCGTTTTTGACAGAAAACTGCTCAATTAATAATGAAAGGTCTTTTGACAGTGAGACCGGGTTGATTGATGCTTCCATAATTTTAGATTTAAGTGATTATAACAAGTAAAACTTCTATATTCAAAGAAATTCACAAACCATAATATATTTTTTTTAAAAAAATATGTTTCGTACAGTTTTGGTCATGTATCATATTTTATAGTCTAAAGTTTCGCATGTTTTTTTTTGTCACACAGAGAGTCGTATCAGATCATCATGAGCGATGTAGTAATGGCTCATACCATTTGACAGACAATCGAGCAAATTATCAAACGACATATTCAGAACAGGTCTCCCGTCCGGAAGAAGAAAGGCCATGGCGGGATCTTCTGCTGTGAGTGACTGCCCGCTTTTGCCGTTTTTGACAGAAAACTGCTCAATTAATAATGAAAGGTCTTTTGACAGTGAGACCGGGTTGATTGATGCTTCCATAATTTTAGATTTAAGTGATTATAACAAGTAAAACTTCTATATTCAAAGAAATTCACAAACCATAATATATTTTTTTTAAAAAAATATGTTTCGTACAGTTTTGGTCATGTATCATATTTTATAGTCTAAAGTTTCGCATGTTTTTTTTTGTCACACAGAGTTTTCATTTCTAAAACTTGAAAAAATACAAAATGATTATGACATTTGCAAAAAGTCAGAAATTGGCAGCATACGGCATAGTGATTTAATCCTGTCACAGAGAATTGCTCCGAAGCTAGATTTATGAAATTTGGTGGATGTCTATGTGCATACCCCGCTTGGTAGCTTTAACCCACATTGCAGCTATCCGAACGTATTCTTCTGACAACCAATAGTTTCA
>DAOORA010000104.1:0-9093 GCA_035389045.1 Bacteroidales bacterium
CAAAATCTGCCTCGTTTCGCTAAAAAATCCATCATAAATCTTATGTAACATAAAAACAAAACAGTTTCTTACAATTGATGACTTTTAAAAGATTTTCCTAAATTTGGTGTAACAAACACCTCTTAATTCAGCCTATCAATGAAAAAAATCCTATTGATTCTCATTTTGGTTTCATACAGTCTGGTAACAAGGTCTCAGACTGTTAATGGTTACATTGTTTCTGATACCGGCAACCTCACCATAGTGAAGGTTTGGGGCACCCATTATGAGCGAGGTTTTGCTTATGGGTTTTTATGTTCAGCGGGTATCATGTCGATGCTGAATGATTATATTTTGCCTCAATTCGGCACGAACCTGTCGCTGGCCAGGATGATACTGCAGCAAGGCACCTCCTGTGTTGTTGATTCTGCATTTTACGATGAAGCGCGGGGGCTGTTGGCCGGGCTTGACTCTGCCGGGCAGGATGTCAGCTCACTTACTTTCTGGGATGTTATCATCAGCAACTGCCTTCTTGATTTTATGTCGATAGCCGGGATGAAATCCGGAGAAAGCGGGATGGGCTGTTCCAGCCTGTTAAGCTGGGGATCGGCCACTGCCGGAACCGATCTGGACGGCAAATCGGTGATATCGCGCCATCTTGACTGGACGCCTGATCCAACGCTGATAAACAATCAGGTGATGGTTATTCATATCCCTTCAGAGGCCTCCGAACAGCCCTGGGCACTGATAGGCTTTGCAGGGCAGATATCAGCGCTTTCGGGTATTAACAGGCACACAGGCGTGTTCCAGCACATGATGTCCGATTTTTCGGGTAACGGGATGTTGTACAAAGGATATGAACCCATCTGGTTCTCACTCCGCAAAGCGCTGGAATTAAAGGATTATAATAACGACGGGGTAAACAATACCAGAGATATGTGCGACATCCTGAGTGCACAAAGCAACGGTTGTTCCGACGGCTACATCATCACCATGCTGGCATCAGCAAACAACACTTCCTCAGGAGATATCGCCATGATAGCAGAAACAGCACCGGCAGCACCTTATCTGGTTCTACGCGGAAATGAGTTTCCTGACAGCATCAGCGCCGACAACCTTTATGCGGCAAACTATGAGATAAAACGAAACAACCACTATCATTTTTGCCCAAGATACCTGCGTACCACCCATGCTGTTAACACCGGAATAGCTATTGGTTCCCAGCGTAACTGGGAGATACTGCGCGATTCATCCAACAGCAGCTCGTCCAACATACAGATGATGCAGTATATTCCGGATGACGGCACACTGAACATTTCCGTGCACAAACACGGCAAACCGGCCTATCGCAATGTCCCCGTTACGCTGAATATGAATGACCTTTTTACTCAAAACACCTCCGTTACCCCGGGTCATGCGGATAACAAGGATTTCGACCTTTACCCCAATCCTGTAATAAGTAATTTATATATAAAAATAAAAAATATTTCCGAAAGTGACTTTAGCATAAAAATATACGATATCAATGGCAGTGAAACCGGGATGGTATTCAACAAAAAAGGAAATTCCGGTCAACGGATTTTTCAGGCTGACGCCTCACATCTCTCATCCGGAATTTACACCTGCAGGATAGTTTCTGACCATCTGTCTATCACAAAAAAATTTGTAAAAGCCGAATAAAAAAGGATGCGTGTTCATGAAAGAGAGAAAGAATAACATAAGTGAAACATATAAACATAAGACCAGAGCAGGGGATATGTCCCTTAGAAAAAAATGGCCGGCGGAGATCAGAACCATTTTTTTTCTGCTGATACTTGTTTTTATTCTATACGGCAACACGATACCCAATCATTATTCAATGGATGACGAGTTTGTCACCTTTAATAACCCGCTGATCAAAAAAGGTATCAGCGCCGTTCCCGAGATATTTACTACCCATTATGTGAATAACGCCCGGCAGCATTATGACTACCGTCCTGTTGTCAAATTGAGTTTTGCCCTTGAATACGCCCTTTTCAGGAACAATCCGCATATCAGTCATCTGTTCAATGTGCTGCTTTATTTTGTGCTGTGTGCAACCCTGTTTCTGGTGCTGAAAAAATTACTTCATAATTATCACCCCTGGCTTGCGTTAATGATTTGCCTGTTATTCGCAGCACACCCGGTGCATACAGAGGTTGTTGCAAGCCTTAAAAACCGCGATGAACTGCTGAGCATGCTGGGGTGTGTGCTAAGCTGGTACTTCATAATCAAATACACCGATAAACGGAAATGGCATACACTTACTGCTGCTGTACTCTTTTTTGTACTGGCCTTTTATTCGAAACCAAATGCTATTGTTTATGCTGTTATTATACCGCTCAGTCTTTATTTTTTCAAAGAAATGAAGTTATCCAAACTTCTGATATTGGCAGCAATAATGTTGTTGTTTGCAGTGATTTTAAACGTCATACCTGCTATGTTTCTTTCGCCGCCCAACAGAGAGGTACTGTATTTTGAGAATCCCCTTTTTTATGAACAAGGACTCTGGTTGCGCCTGGGGACAGCCCTGGTGGTTGTATTATTTTATATGAAGTTGCTGTTCTTTCCCCATCCTTTATTATTTTATTATGGATATGACATGATCCCGGTTACTACGCCTGCTAATACAGGCGCTATTATCTCCCTGATACTTTGCACGGGTCTGCTTGTTGTCGCTTTGCGGCTCTTCCGCCGCCGGCATATTATGAGTTTCGGCATATTGGCCTTTTATATCAGCATTTTTATCTTTTCAAATATTTTCATACCCATGCCCGGCATTGTCGCCGAGCGCTTTGCATTTATGGCCTCACTCGGATTTGTAATGGCCGTCAGTGTGATGATCTTTCTTGTTTTCAGGCTGGATATAAATCATAAGGGCGCATTCATGCTTAAAAAAATTAAATATCCTGCGGTGATTTTTTTATTGATACTCTTTCTTTACACAGTACAGACCATTGCACGTAATGCAGACTGGAGAGATTTCAGGACGTTGTACAGCCATGATATTGAATATCTTGACCGGTCAGCAAAGGCCAATGCGCTTTATGCTTCGTTTTTATACAGTGAAATCTATCGCAACAAAGATCCCCAGAAGCAAAGAGCTTTGGCCCTTGAAGCCCAACGGTATTATGGACAGGCAGTTAACATCTATCCCGGTTATGCCATCGCCTGGAATAACCTGGGCATACTGTACTTCAGGTATCAGCATGATCTTGGAAATGCATCCGGGTGCTGGAAAAAAGCTGCGGCCTGTGATACTGCTTATGCCGAACCCTGGCTAAACATTGCCACGGCCTATGATGAAATGAATCTTCCCGATTCTGCCGAAAAATACTACCTGAAATGTGTGGAAGTCAGGCAGAACTATACGGCGGCATACCAAAAGCTCGCTGAGTTTTATTACCGGCAGGGTGACGTTCCTAAAGCAATTATTACAAACAAAAAGATCATGGAAACAGATCCTGCTTCTGATGTACCCTATATCAACATCGGTAATTACAGCCTGCTGGCCGGAGACACGATAAACGCCATAGCCCTGTGGGAGACAGCAATAAAGAAATACCCTTACAACCCGGATTTATGCCTGAACCTGGCAAAATATTTCGAACATGCCGGGAACCCTGAAAAAGCTTCGTACTATCAAAAATTATCGAAGAACAAATAGAGTTTGTCCATAATGTCCGGCTTCATCCCCGTCTGATCCGCCAGTTGGCGGACAGATGGGCAGGGTTATTCTTGTTTTGAAAACAGTCATCCGCCAGTTGGCGGACTCCTTGATTTTCAAAACTTCGAAAGCCCGCATGAATGACACAGGCGGGCAGGCCTCGAATTCGAACATTCTGGTTCAAACTCTGACTTTGTGGACAGACACTAAATATAGACTCAGCGCGGAGCTGACGATTTATGTTTCATTTCATAATTATAGATTCGTGCGGCATTTATGGAATGGTTCCTGGCGCCCAAATACAAGGGTATGGTAGCTCCAATCATCACCACTCCACCCGCGGCATAATACCATTGAAAATCATCACCGGTGAGCCATTTGATCCCGGAATATCCGATCATGACAGCCCCCGCCAGGGTCAGCAATAAGGCAGGCGTAGTATTGCGTTTGGCCATCCTGAATTCATCAGTGGCATCGGCGTAAGGCTGGCACAGGTCTTCGAGTTTCATAGCTGAAAGATCCTTGCCCTGATAACTGAGGTCGGCAGTCAGCAACCGCCTTTCAATGGCTATAGTGTCAATAGTAAAAGCCTGGGCATTAACAAGAACCGGGAGTTGTAGCAGGATAATAAATAACAACGGATGTTTCATTTTGAAATGAATTAGGGTAAGAATACTTAACAAAATTATAAATTATTATTGACCGGACTAAACAAACGGATTTTCTTGGTGGCAAATTGAGTAGTCAAAAACAATGCATAAGCAATATTTAGAAACTGTTTTGATCCGCCGCGGCGGATCAAAACAATTTCTTATTATTTTTACCAAAAAAACAGGCCATGAACGGCGATCCGGAAGTATACAAAACCCTGCAGAAGCTGAATATTCCGTTTGAGTACCTTGAGCATCCCCCTGCACCAACCATTGAGATAGCAAAACAATACTGGAACGGGCATGATGCACAGCACTGTAAAAATCTGTTTTTCCGCAACCATAAAGGCAACAGGCACTACCTGGTGATTTTCGATTGTGATAAAAATCTGGCTATCCACGACATAGAAAAAATGCTGAAACAAGGCAAACTTACTTTTGCCTCAGAACAGAGGATGCAGCGGTATCTTGGGCTGAACCCCGGCTCTGTATCAGCTTTCGGACTGATACATGATGCAGATAAGCATGTTTATGTTTTTATTGATACGAATTTGCAGGAAGCAAAAAAAATAAGTTTTCACCCCAATGACAACACAGCTTCGCTGATAATCAGTTTCCCGGATTTTTTAAGATTTATGGAATGGGCCGGGAACGCTTATGAATTTATTGAACTCTATTAGCATTCGAACTCACTTCGATCATATACCTTTCATCAGAACTAACACACTTGTCCTTTTAGAAACCCTGAATCTGAAACAACAAGGTCATACATCACACTGATCCATAGGTATGTCTGTCTGTCAAATAATATCAAATTATATATCGTGCCTACGGCACTTTTTTTTCAGACTGGTATTCATTTCTACCGATATTATATCCCTACCGGGATATTTTAGCATTGCCCTTATCCGGGTGTTTAACATCAGCTCAAACCTTTGTCCTGTATGGGACCAAGATAGCGGTAAAAGTAATAACCCAACCCGGACTTGTCACGTCAGGGACAATATATCAGATAATGGAACAACACGATGCCATGACTTTGTCCCGTCTGAAAAAAGATATCGGAGAGTCACTTACCAACATGATGACTACTTCCTGAAACGGCCGTCATTTCATCAATACAAGGAGTTGGGGGATTATTCCGTTTGCGGCTTGCTGCGGTTTTTTATAAAAGTGTACAATACTACCGATAAAAGAATAATAGCGGCGCCAATGTAAAACTCGGTAGTCATATGTTCCGATTCACCAAAAATAAAATAGGCGGCAATGATACCATAGACCGGCTCAAGGTTAATGGCCAGCACTACCTGGTATGCCGAAAGTTTCTGCATGATCTTGACAGTTGCCGAAAAAGCAAAAGCAGTGCAGACAATACCCAAAATCAAAAGAAAAATAAAGTCGTTCACTGTTGGCATGGTCACCAAGGCCCATGAGTCGTTGGTGAGCAACAGGTAACCGGTAATAACGACAAATCCCGCCAGCATTTCATAAAAAGTTGTGATCTCAGGTTCATAATGTAGGGCAATTTTTTTGTTCAGCACACTGAAAAGACTGGCCAGAAATGCGCATATAATAGTCAAAATGATTCCAGTAACGTACCTGGTCTCAAACCGGAAAATTATATAAATGCCCAGTATGATGATCAATCCGATGATAACTTCCAGCAGAGAGATTTTTTTGCGGTTTACCAGGGGTTCCAGAAAACTGGTGAATAGCGTGGTTACAGATAAACATCCGAGCGTGACAGAGACATTCGACACTTTTATGGCCTGAAAAAAACATATCCAGTGCGCCGCTATAATAATGCCAATAAGAAACAATTTTAGTACACTTCGTATGGGCAGGCGCACCGGCAGCCGTGCTATAAAAATGAAAAATATCAATGCCAGGAAAGCAATCAGCATTCGATACCAAACCAGTTCCACGGCAGGCAACTGTATCAATTTGCCCAGTATTGCCGTAAACCCTAATATGATCACCACCAGGTGCAGCAACAGGTTATTTCGCAGCAGGTCTTTTTTCATTATTGCAAAATTCGTCAAAATCAGGGAAAGTGATAACGTTTTACGCCATCAATAACATCGAATTGAATTTTTAATTCCGAACGGTCAATTATATTTTCTATGAACTGAGCAACACCAGATTGATAATCATGTTCTTCGAGATACAGCCACAGCACAGCATTCTCTTTATAAATTTTGTTTGCTGCATCCAGCAGTTTTTTTCCTTTGTTTTCGAAATGCTGCCGTGTAAGCACATATTGCTGCAACTCCTGATCGTCCTGGTTTTCACAAAGCTCATAACCAAAACTCCGGCTGTACTTTATGGCCTGATGATTATCTTTTAAGATCCTTATGTAAGTTCTTTCTCCCTGCAGTAAATAGAAACCAATCTCACTTAAAAAAAGTGATGTTAGCACAGGTATTTGGGTATTTATGTATTTTTTTTCAGCGATAAACAGTCCCGTTTCTGATGTTTTATGCTCCCAGTCAATATTCTTCTCATTGAACAAACCGATCTGTTCATCTTTATAAATAATTATATAATAGAAATTATTAATATTATCTATGGAATGAAACCATTTATTTTGCATATTCTTTGTGATGTACCCGCGAAACTGCATCTGGTTTCTGATCTCCTTCGAGTTTCTCCATTGACGTATGGTTTCCATGTCGTCTTTGGTGATCCTTTTCAGGGTGATGCCATACTTAATAAATTTCATGAAGAAAAATTAAAGGATTTTCCTTATGGAATACGGAGGCTTCCTGTTCTGCAACATATGTATCCGGTTGATATACTCACCAATGATCCCGATGCTGAATACTATGATACTTGTGGAAAAAAGTATAGTTACAATTATTGAGGAATAGCCGGCAGGCACATTGTAAAAGAATTTCCTGATCAGGTAATAAATGCCTAAAATAAAAGTCAGTGCAGAGGAGATTAATCCGCCATATGTCATAATACGTAAAGGTAAAGCCGAATAGTAAAGGATGAGATTGGCCGTGAGTTTAAAGAGTTTGAATGCGTTATAGCCCGACGTCCCTTCTTGGCGCTTATGATGTTCCACTTGTACGAAATCAATCTGGTCGGTGTACCATAGTAAAAGCTCATCTATGAATACAAAATTCTTAACATGTGAAAGAATCTTTTTTGAAAGGTCCATGGTGAAAAGCCTGAATGATGAGCCCTTTCCGGGGTTATCATTAAAGAACTTTCCCGACTTTTTCAATAATGTGCTTCCAATATTTCTAAAAAAAGAATGATGTTTTTTTTGATAAAAGCCGTATACCAGGTCGGCATCAGTGTTATGATAAGACGCTATAAGTTTTGTTATTTCTTCGGGAGGCGTTTGCAGATCATCATCAATGGTGATAAGTAGCTCACCCGAAGCATGTTCCAGTCCGCAAAATGTAGCATTGTGCTGCCCGAAATTTTTCGTCAGCCTGATGATTTTTAAGAATTCGGGGTCTGCCGATTTAATCCTGCACATTACATTCCAGCTATCATCAGCACTGCCGTCATCCACTAAAATGATCTCATACCCTGAATTCAGCCCCTTCAGCGTATGATGTATCCTCGTGGTCAGTTCTTCCAGCATTTTAGCGCTATTGTATACCGGGACTATCACCGAATATTTCGGGGTGTTCATAATTTTCAGATTTATACGACCATTAAGCCGCCATCGAGTATCATGTTCGTTCCTGTTACCCATTTTGCTGCATCCGAAAGCAAATAAACTGCAGCATTGGCTACATCAACGGGTTCGCCGAACCCCAGCGGATATTTTTTTTCATAGTTCTCCACATTTTCATGGCTGGCGACACTGCCCATATATTCATTGAATATCGGAGTTTTTATAATGGCCGGCAATATACAGTTGGAACGTATCCCCTGCCGGGCATGTTCAATAGCGACAGCCCTGCTGAACGCTTCAAGGGCAGCTTTGGATGCTGTGTAGAGCGCCCCTCCGAAGTAAGGCCTCAAACTGCTGGAAATAGAAGAAATAAAAACCAGGGATGCCTTATCCGGAAATTTTTTCTGTTTTAACAAGCTGCCGGTCAGAAGAACCGGAGCATCAAAATTAACGGAAAGCATTTCATCAATCTGCTTTTGGGTAATGAATTTCACAGGAAAAGGCTGCAAGATACCCGCACAATAAGCCATTCCATTGAGTTGTGGCATTTGTTCCACTAATTCATTACGTTTTTTTTCATCCAACAGATCTGCAACAATCATCTGATGCCCATCTCCCTCAAGCATGGCAAAGGTATCGGCCAATCGTTTCTCATTTCTGCCGGTAAGGAGTAAAGTGCCACCCATTTTGCTGATGCTGACAGCAGTCTGTTGTCCAATGCCGGACGAAGCGCCCGTCACCAGTATCATTTTTCCCGTCAGACTGAATGGATTGTCCATAAGGTTACATCAAAGTTTAAATTTCAATTAATTCACTGCAAAACAGTCCTTGCGTTTCAAAATACACGCTTCCCCATGAAAGTCCGACACCAAAACCCGAAAGTATAATTTTTTTGTTATTGCTTTGAAGACAGTTTCTTAATTCAGAAACTATTGTCAGCGGTATGGAAGCAGAACTTGTGTTCCCGAATCTATCCATGGAATTTGGAGTTTTCTCTGCAGGAAGTTTCATTTTTTTGCGTATACTTTCATTGATCAGGAGATTTGCCTGATGAAAAACAAAGTAATCAACCTCATCCATAGGTAATGAATACTCAGCAAGCAGCAAATTGATATTGGGTATAACTTCTTTTAAGGCAAAGT
>DAOORA010000105.1:0-8600 GCA_035389045.1 Bacteroidales bacterium
TTAATGTGACTTTTTTTAGTATTACACAGAGTTACACGGAGTGGACACAGTTGCACAGAGGAAAAACCTTGAAGTGTCTGTCTGTGAAACACGCGGTGGCTCTCTGTATTACTTTTTATTGAACCACGTTTCCAGAGGGAACAGAGGTACACTGACGAATGTTGGTTGGTGAAATAAGCAGGTAGAAAAAGAAACGATGCTATCTATACCTGTATCAGTCCGTCCTTCATATGCAGCAAGCGGTCGGTCATGCCTGCAAAATCCAGGTTGTGGGTGACGATCACAAAGGTTTGGCTGAACGTATCCCTGAGGTCGAAAAACAACTTATGAAGTTCCTTTGCATTTTCTGAGTCCAGGTTGCCAGATGGCTCATCGGCGAGGACCACATCCGGGTTATTGATCAGGGCGCGGGCTACAGCAACCCTTTGCTGTTCACCTCCGGATAATTCTGAAGGCTTATGCGCAATGCGATCTTTCAACCTGAGGAAATCAAGAATTTCCATGGCTTTTTTTTCGGCTTCTTTTTTTGAACAGCGGGCAATATAAGCCGGTATACAGACATTTTCAAGGGCAGTAAATTCGGGAAGCAGATGATGAAACTGAAAAACAAAACCGATGTGGCGGTTGCGGAATGCCGCAAGTTTTTTTTCGTTCAAAGTGCCCGTATTAATGCCGTTTATTTCAACAGAACCAGAATCCGCCTTGTCCAGAGTGCCGATAATCTGCAGCAGTGTTGTTTTTCCGGCTCCCGAAGCGCCTGAAATAGTTACTATTTCCCCTTTCTTTATTTCGATGCTGATGCCCTTTAAAACCTTCAGTGCCCCGTATGATTTATGAATGTCCTGTGCTTTTATCATCTTAAGTTTTTTTATACTTTTTCTTGTTTGCCAGTCTATTGACCTGCTGGTAGTCGAGGTAATAAATGACTTTAACAGAAAGCGAATTTAATTGTTTTTCTTCAAAGATATTCCTGAAATTTCTGAAGTAGGATGGAGTGACCAGCGTCCCTTCACTGAGCAGGTTATTTTTATAGGTAATATTAAGGCTGCTGCCCGGGGCAAATTCCCAAAAAAACATCAGGTCAATATTAAAAGCATTAAAATTAAAATTATATGAATTTCCGGGATCATACAAAGGATCAGTTATGAGTTGTCCGTCGTAATCAAGTTTGTAAAACTGCGAATAACGCCCTTTCGACCAGTAATGCCGTGCCAGTAAGCTTAATGAAAGATTGTTTTTGAACATGTACCGTGCAGAAATCTCATTTTCGACTGTGGTAAGGTCGCGTTTGCCGAGGATGATATTGCTAAGGTCGTCAAAGTCGGCAAATCCGACATCATTGATACTTTCCTCATAAGTATTGGAAATCTGGAACGTGAAGTGGTCTGTAAGCCTGAAAATAGGAGTTGTGGTTACTCCGAAATATTGCCCGTCGCCCTGTATATCCTGCCAGTATTCAAAATTCATGTCAAGAGCGAGTTTTTTTCTGTAATCCGATGAAAATCCGACATTGGCATAAAACCACCTTTCCATAACAAAAAAGCGGCCGGGAACCCTTGTGTCAACAAAATTGTTTACAAATACCGGGCTGATGGTAAAACCCTCCCACACAGTCAGATATTTGTTTGTTGTGAAATTATTGGAGAGATTAATCTGAAACTCTTCGATTTTTTCGGCAAGATAATTCTCAGTATAATTTACATTCAGCCGGGTATACGCATTTCTGATCTTCCAGAATGGCTCATAAATGTTATAGTTCAGGGTAAATCCAGCCGTGGTCAGGTTGTTTCGTAACGAAATACCTAAGTCATTGACATTCCAGGCATCATTCATCTGGCTCCAGTAAAAGTCAAACAGTATATTTCCGCTGACTTTGCTTAGTGACAGTGCATATTTAAATCCCAATTTCTCCGAAGGCAGATTGACTCTTGATTCCTGTTTGTAAAATTGTTTGCTCAGCGCCCCCGATGCATAAAGCCGGTACATGTTGTGTTTATCGTTAAGCGTCAGGCCCAGCATTGAGACATTAGCGTTGTTATATTTTTTATCCCTGATCACATTGGTGTTGATAAAGTATATCTTTGAATTGTTTTTTAACACCTGGTCGAAAACAAAAATATTGCAATTGGTAAGCGGTTCGGTGAGGAGTTTCCGGGTGCTTCCCGATGAGTCTTTCAGAACAGCATACATATTATTGGTGATGGCATTGAACACTCCAAAGGCAGTCCCTTTTTTGTTGCGTCCTGAAAGTTTGACGGCGTTGATCATCCTGGATTGTCCGGGGTTTTTTAAAATGATTTCGCCTGGTTTCAATGAATCATTTACGGCGTAAAAACCGGACGGAAGTTTACCGATTCTTCTTGTATAAAACAAATCTTCCTGCATAAACAGGTCAGTGGCTTCTTTAAAAAAAGGCCTGTGTTCTTCATACACTGTTTCCAGTGCGGAAATATTTTTTACCAGATAATCCGATTTTATTTGGCTGAAGTCGGGCAGCAGTGTCACATCGAGGGTATAGCTTTCGTTGATGCCGTACTTTAGATCTGCACCGCCGCTGAACGAATAAGAATAATTGCTTTTGCCTTTTTCGTTGAAAGGATAATGATCTCCATAGAGCGAAATGAAAGGAGTGAGCGATAATCGCAAAGGCGGATCAACGTCTTTGATTCCTTTCAGTATCCCCCAGTCGGTCAGGTAGTTGGCATTACTTTTTTTTTCCAGCGACCACTGGTCGGTCTCGCGGTAACGCCTGATGCCTCTGAAGAGCTGTAACCCCCAGATCTGGTCTTTGATTTTTGGGAACCTCAGTGCGGAATAATTTATTTTCATTTCACAGGCCCAGCCTTTATCATTCAATTTTACTGCACTTTGCCAGATGGCATTATAGGTCCCGTCATTCTCGCGCCAGTCGGCCTGTGTGCCGGAAGCCCAGACCATAAAGGTATAGGCATCGGTCTGCATGTGGTAGGTATCAAACTGCACTGTGATTTTGTCTGCGTTAAGATCATCATCACGCACTCCGATCTCCCTGTAAATACTGTCCGGCGCTGTGTCATACATCATTGCTGCCACATAAATAGCTTCATCGTCATAGCCTATACGGACAACGGTACGCTGCGAAGCTTTAGCATTGTAAACCGGAATGTACTGTGTAAAATCATCTATAGAATCGCATAATTTCCAGCAGTCGTCATTCAATATGCCATCAACCTTTGGCTGCCGGGGCAAACGGGCAGCGTGCGCTGTTTTTTTCTGGGCATGGCTCTCCGGCGAAAAAAACAGGAATGAAAAAAGGAATAAGTATAATATTTTAACTGACACATTCATTATTACGAAAGTAATTATTTGGTGACAATGTTTCAGCGAATATTGCATTTTTTCAGTCGTTTTTTTATATCTGATGCAATAAATATTGAAACTCTGTAAAAATTGTTTTTTAGAACACCTGCCGGAAACCGGTACAGTTCGACGGGAAATATGCGTTCAGTCAGAGCTGGTATGGTATAGTCCTCTATATTAAAACAATTATTATACGTGTCCCTGCCTGAGTTGCTGTTATGGCAGACAGTGAAGACTGACAGCGTGGCAGGTGTGTGAATTTGATCATGCCCTTTCATATTTCCTGTACGTGCAATATTTTTTTGAATACGGTTTTTTATATGATTTTTTCATTATTTTTGGTAATCATTTAACAAAGACTAATATGAATTTACATGAATATCAGGCAAAAGACCTGCTCAGAACATTTAAGGTCAATGTACCTGAAGGCATTGTAGCCGGCACACCCGAAGAGGCAAAAAATGCCGCCCAGATGATACACGCCAATACCGGCTCGGAGAAATTTGCCGTCAAGGCGCAGATACATGCCGGCGGACGTGGCAAAGGCGGAGGTGTAAAAATAGCCAACAGTTTTCAGGAGGTGTTTGATTATGCCGGGCAGATCATCGGTATGCAGCTGGTGACGCCGCAGACCAAAGCCGAAGGCAAGACGGTGCATAAAGTGCTTATTGAACAGAATATCTATTATGAAGGCCCGAACCCCATAAAAGAGTTTTATATCAGTATGATTGTGAACAGGCAGACGGGCAGGAATGTCTTGATGTATTCGCCCCGTGGCGGCATGGATATCGAGAAAGTAGCCGAAGAGACTCCCGATCAGATTTTCAGGGAAGAAATACATCCTGGTGTCGGGCTGCAGTCTTTTCAATGCCGCCGCATTGCTTTTAATCTGGGACTTGATGGGGATGCATACAAAAATATGCTGCCATTTTTAATGTGCTTGTATAAGGCCTATATCAAGTGCGATTTGTCGTTGCTTGAGATAAACCCGGTGATCAAAGCCTCCGATGATAAGATTTATGCAGCCGACGCCAAAATGGTGGCGGACAACAGCGCTTTGTTCCGTCATTGTGTCATAGCCAATATGCGCGACCTGTCCGAGGAAAATCCTACCGAGGTGAAAGCAGGAGAATATGGACTGAATTTCATAAAACTTGATGGAAACGTCGGCTGTATGGTTAATGGCGCAGGTTTAGCCATGGCCACCATGGATATTATCAAGCTTAGTGGCGGCTCGCCGGCAAATTTTCTGGATGTCGGCGGATCAGCTAATGCCAAACGGGTGGAGGAGGCATTTTGCATCATTCTCGACGACCCCAACGTGAAGGCCATATTAGTGAATATCTTTGGAGGCATCGTGCGCTGCGACAGGGTGGCCAACGGCATAGTGGATGCCTACAAAAGCATAGGAGAGATAAAAGTTCCGGTAATCGTGCGCCTGCAGGGTACCAACGCCGAAGAAGCCAAAGAAATTATTGACAAATCCGGATTGAAAGTATTTTCTGCCATCAAACTGCAGGAAGCTGCCGATTTGGTGAATAAGGTGCTGAAGGATTAGTAAGGGTAAAGAGTTATGGTTGCTGTGTGGCGATTTTACAGTTATTGGCAAGTTTAAAATACGTTCAGATCGTCACATTCAACATGAAAAACTCCAGAAAAAACTTGAATTTATTAAGATCTTTTCTATTTATTGTAATGGCGTTGACAATCTTTTTGAATTCTTGCACACTCGAAAAACGAGTTTACAGAACAGGTTATCAAATTGAATGGAAAAATAAAATATCAAGCACAGACCAACAGGAATCGAGAAATAACAGTAATAGAATACAAAAAGAAAAAAATCACAACTTTTCCGGAAATCAGGTGTTAGGTTCGACAAATCCTACTGACAGCAATTCTTTTTTGGCAGACAAGAGTATTATTGCTTCCACAGACAGAGAATTTATTATTAGTATTCATAAGAAAAGTACTAATTTTATTTTTACACATATTCCAAAAATTTCAAAAGAAGAAAAACAGAATAATTATCATTACAAGTCCGACAAGGAACAAAACACCAAAATAATTCCACAAACATTTAATAAGTCTGAAATTACAGGTTGGGCAAAGTATGGTTTTATTTGCAGTATAGCCGGACTTTTTATCAGCCTTTTACTTGGAATATTGATGTTATTGGGACTGGCAGGGGGAATATTTTACGGTGTTTTAGGAATATTAATATTCGGTATTTTAGGAGTTATATTTAGTTCAGTTGCGATCAGTAAAGTCGACAAAGCTGATAAAAAAAGTAGGAGTTATGCTATTGCAGGCCTCGTGATCGGAATATTAGATCTGGTGTTTTTGTGTTTGTTAGTTTATGGCATTACAATACTATTTGCAAAATACTAAAACTAAAATTAACCTGCCTATAACCGGCATCAGCCTAAGTCGAACCACGTAGGACAACATCTGGCGTGGTTTTCGGGTGAAACTCATTAATCTATATGGTGTGATTACACTTCACTTTTATCAATTCCTGCCTGTTTAAGTATAGCGAGAAATGTTCCCTTGGGCATATCTTTTCCATGCATGGGAACAATTACAGTTTTGTTCGAACTTTTATTAAAATACAATTGGTGACTACCTTTGGCGCGTTTAAAAACAAAACCATTCAGCATCAGTATACTAATAAGTTTTTTTGCAGAATAGTTCAAGCGGTTGCAATGTTAAGTGAATATTCAATAGTATTACTATCATCGGGAACTATTTCGTTTCTTGATTGCAATTCTTCAATGTAAAGCTCAATAGCCTCTTTTGCCATGCTGATAGCATCGTCAATGTCTTTTCCGTAAGTAACACATCCGGGTAAAGCAGGTACAATCACAGTATATTTACCATCTGCTTCTTTGTGTAATAATAGCTTATAGGATAGTTGCATAGAGATTTTAATATTAATTAATAATTTATCGAAATATTGCTTCTAAACAAAAATAATAAAAATATTCCAATTAATTACTTTCTGGATAAGAAAATTTGATATCTCAATCAAGTCTCGCATACACCAAATTCCCTGTTCGGCGAAGGTTCTACCTTCGCCGACACTATGACAAACATGCTTTGCCTGTAAAAAAGCAATAAATCTTTTCTCAGAAAAAAGAAAGCGCAAACAGCATGCTTTTTTATTGAAAACGTATAAATAAAACAGGCTGGAGCCTGTGAAAATAATTACGACTTAGTGGAGCCTATGTCGAACTGCGTAGAACAACATCACTCATCCAATTTCGCGTAAACCGAATTCTGGCTCTTAAATTCCGCAACAATCTCTTTCATTTTTTTAACGATACGAATGTTGTCGTGGCCTTCCAGCAGGCTATCCAATTCCTGTACCTGGTTCGAGATCAGGTCAAGATCACTTTCGGCCACTTTGGCGATCATAATCTGAGGATGGTAAGTCGGCAGGGTATTTTCCTTGTTATTGAGCAATTCTTCGTACAACTTTTCTCCGGGCCGCAGACCGGTATATTTTATCTGTATGTCTTTGCCTAATGTCAGTCGCGACAGTTTGATCATCTTCTTGGCAAGGTCGAGGATCTTCACGGACTTGCCCATGTCAAAAATAAATATCTCTCCGCCGTGGCCCATGGTGCCTGCTTCGAGCACTAACTGGCATGCCTCGGGTATGGTCATAAAGAACCGGGTTACCTCCGGGTCGGTGATGGTTAACGGTCCGCCTTTTTCTATTTGTTCACGGAACAGGGGTATCACAGAGCCATTTGATCCCAGTACGTTTCCGAAGCGGGTAGTGATAAAACGGGTGACGTTCTTACTGTTCAGCGACTGCGTGTAAATCTCGGCAATACGTTTGGTGGCGCCCATGATGCTGGTAGGATTGACAGCCTTATCGGTGGAAACCATCACGAATTTTTCGGCTTTGAATTCCACCGCCAGGTCGGCGATAGCTTTTGTTCCGAGTACATTGGTCATAACAGCTTCCACGGGATTGTTCTCCATCATGGGGACGTGCTTATAGGCTGCGGCATGGTAAATGATCTGCGGCGAAAAAGTCTCCATGATCCTACGCATGCGCACCTTGTGGTTGATGTCGCAAATGATGATTTCAAAATTACCCTTGGGAAATCTTTCGTTCAGTTCCAGTTCCAGAAAATACATGGGCGATTCGGCCTGGTCAATAAGGATGATCTTTTTTGGGGAAAAACGTGCCACCTGCCTGACAATCTCACTGCCTATCGAACCGGCAGCTCCGGTAACCAGTATACATTTGTCGAGCAGCTCACGCCTCACTTTTTGCTCATCGAGTTTGATCTCGTCACGCTCAAGCAGGTCTTCAATGTTGATCTTTTTTATCTGCTTGAAACTGAGTTCACCATTGATCCAGCGGCTTACGGGAGGCACACTCAGCACCTTGGTGTTGTATGCCATGCACTTTTCAATGATCTCCTGTTTCTTCGATGCTTTAATATTCTGTATCGAAATGATCAGGTGCTCAATAGCGTTGTCTTCAAGGAGTTTTTCTAATTTGTCGGGGCCGTAAATCTGGATATCCTCAATTTTCATCCCGATCTTTTTGGGATCATCGTCAATAAACCCGAGCACTTTGTATTTGGTGCCTGCATCGCGGTCGAGCGAACGTTTGGAGATAAGCCCGCTTTCGCCTGCACCGTATATCAGAACATTGGTCTTGTCGCGCGAAGGATTGTTTATCTCCATATAGGTAATCTTAACAAGAATGCGGAAGGCAGCGAGCACAAACGTGGTGGTGATGAAGTCAATGATGATGATAGAGTACGGTATGAAATTGACGCGATTAATGAGAAAATAGGTGATCAGGTTAGTGATGACAAATAACAGGGAACCGGCTGTGGTTACCACAACAATCCGTATGGCATCCCCGGTACTGGTGTATTGTATGATGCCTCTGTAGGTTTTCGCGATGATGAACGTGATGATCCGGATGCCGACGATAAAAGCAAGCACATAAGGAAGATCGTGAGCATCGGGTTCCGGTACTTTAAAATTGAAACGAAGCATATAAGCCAGTACCACTGAAAATGCACAGATACATATATCAATCAGTAGTATAAGCCAACGGGGAATATTCAATTTGGTGAATATCATTTCATTTTTTTGTAATACTGATGCCAAAGATAAATATAAATTTGCCGCCATGTATCAGCAGCCATTATTCAGCTTTAAAAAATTATTTCAAACCTTAGAAACTGTTTTGATTTTATGTTACATAAGATTTATGATGGATTTTTTAG
>DAOORA010000106.1:0-8559 GCA_035389045.1 Bacteroidales bacterium
TTCTCTTTAGACTTCATAAACTTTTTGCTTAGTCCCCAGAAAATTAATGTGACCCCAAAAAATATTAATAAAATATCTGTTATGTTTTTTTTCTTTTCTCTGATAAAACGCCAGGTATTTTGGATGTATCGCTTCATGCTGTTTCAGTGTTTTGCCGGTTACGACTACTCTAAAAGCTGACTGGCCGTTTTTATGGAGGCATCTGTGATGTTGTTTCCACTGAGCATTTCAGCAAGCACCCCTACCCTTTCTTTGGAGTTCAGTATTTTGATCCGGGTGAAGGTTGCATTTTTTTCTTCTTTTTTATAAACAAGGTAATGGTAATCGCTTTTGCCGGCTATCTGCGGCAGGTGCGTGATAGAGATTACCTGCATGTCTTTGGAAAGGTCTTTCATGATGGCGCCGGTCTTTGAGGCCACTTCGCCCGAAACGCCGCTGTCGATCTCATCAAAAATGATGGTTGGCAGCAGCTTTTTCCTTGAGATGATGGATTTTATAGCCAGCATAAGTCTTGACAATTCTCCTCCGGAGGCGATACGGTCGATTTCTTTTAAATCGGAACCTTTGTTGGCGCTGAAGGTAAATTTTATTTCATCAAAACCGTTTTCGAGCATAGCAGCCGAACGCTGATGTTCTATTTTTATGCGGGCATTGGGCATGCCGATCTGCTGAAGAATTTGAACCACCTTATTCTCAATTTCTTTGAAAACGCGTTTTCTTCGTGCCGATATCTTTTCGGCCGAAGCCAGCAATTCGGCTTCTTGTTGGGTGATGAGGAATTCAATTTTTTTGATGCTGGCTTCGAGTGAAGAGATATTCTGCAGCTTACGGTCAAATTCATTCTTCATCCCGATCAGCTCGCTAACAGTGTTTACATGGTGTTTTTGCTGCAGACGGTAGATTTCGTTAAGGCGTTGTGAAATATGTTCAAACCTTTCGGGATCGTAATATATTTTTTCCTCTACCTGCTCTAATTCCGAGCTGATATCTTTCATCTCAATAAGAACACTCTGGAGCCGTTTCACATTTTCTTCCAGACCGGCATCGAACTTTGTTATCTGCGACAACTGTGCATACACGGCGTTCAACTGCTGATTGATGCTGTTATCGCTGCTGTTCAATACAAATAAGGCGCGGTTCAATGCGGATTTTATCATCTCCACATGGTTGAGCAGTTCCAGTTCTTGTTCTAATTCCTGTTGTTCGTTTTCTTTCAGTCCGGCAGCTTCAAGTTCTGTGAACAAATAATTGTAGTAATCAGCATCCGCTTTGGATTGTTTTTCGAGTTCGGTCAGTCGCTGGAGTTCTTTTTTCGTTTCACGGTAAGCGGCAAAGAGTTTTCCGTGTGCTCTGACCGGTTCTGAACTATCGGCATAGCTGTCGATGGCAAGTAACTGGAAATCCTCGTCATTGATCAGGCGTGTCTGGTGTTGTGAATGGAGGTCGACGAGTTTTTCACCAAGTTCCTTCATTTGTGCCAGTGAAACCGGCGTGTCGTTAATAAAAGCCCGTGATTTGCCTTCGGGATTTATTTCGCGTCTTAAGATCAGTGTATCCTCATAATCCAGGTTGTTGGATTCAAAAAAATAGTTGAAATCATCCTTTTCGATGCTGAAAGTACCTTCGATGATACATTTTTTTTTACGGTCGTGCAGCGACTGTACATCAGCCCGCTGGCCGAGTATGAGGGACAAGGCATCAAGGATGATGGATTTTCCTGCTCCTGTTTCTCCTGTAATTGCGGTATATCCCTGAAAAAAATCAATTTCAATAACATCAATCAACGCATAATTACAGATTGACAGGTGTGCAAGCATGGCTATTGATATTTATTTGGCATTCAATATCTTGGTATTGAAATCGTTGGAATGGGCAGGGTCAATTTCTTTGAGATAGGGCACTACCTGATTTTTGTCGGTGGCCGGCGCCTGAGAAAAAATATTGATGATCTCATCACGCTTGGTATCCATGAACACGGTGGCGAAATAAAGGTTGGGAGTCCCCTTGACCACGGTTCTCATTTTGTCCATGGCCGTAATCACAGAAGTTCTGCCGTTGGCCATGTTTTCTTTCATATCATCCAGTCCCTTGAGGTGATATAAATACAAACATTCTCTGAACCCGCTGTATGAGTCATTCAGAAGGTTTTCGACCAGCCAGTACCGGTTTTTGCGGCTCTCAAACGATTTCCATCCCCGGTCGGCGGTATTCTGGGCAAGCTGAACAATATTCTGTGCTTTGGTATAAAACTGCCCGCCGGATTTCATCGAATAGGAATCGAAATCAATGCCGATGATGATATAGGCATAATACGCTAATATGGACGTGAGGTTAGAATAGAAATTATTATCATCATAATCAAGCGCCTGGTTCTGAATGTATTTAAAAGAGATTTCCTTGTCGACGATATTCAGCATCGGTGAATTATAGGATGTGTTGAATATGGGACGGCGCGACTGAACCTGCAACGTACCTTTGAAATCAACATCAGATACCCGTTCGGTAACATTAAAGAAAAAGGTACACTCAATTTTTTCTTCCTGTCTATAGGTATAATTTGTCCACTTTCTGTCGTTCAGAAACTCCATGATGGCTTTCTGCATCTCCTCAAAAACCGTTTTGTCGCTCCCGCTGATCTGTGAAGAATTGACCGAGACGGAACTATATAACTCCTGAGCTTTGCTGCTAGCCACAGAAAAAATAATCAAAGCCAGAACAATGAGTTTTTTCATATTTTACAGAATATTTAATTTAATGATTTCATTGATGATATCAACAGCTACTTCATGCTTTTGTTTAAGCTCAAACGTTTTCTTTTCAAGGTCTTTATCAATGATGGTAATTTTATTGGTCTGATGCCGGAACCCTGCGCCTTTATCTTTTAATGAGTTTAAAACAATGAAATCAAGGTTCTTATTTTTGAGTTTTTGGATGGCGTTATCAGTTTCATTATCTGTTTCGAGGGCAAAGCCGACGAGTACCTGATTTTTTTTCTTCTTTTTTCCCAGTGATGACAAAATATCGGGTGTCCTGGTCAATTCAAGGGACAGTGAAGATCCTGTTTTTTTGATCTTGGTTTTATGAACTTCTGCCGGCATAAAATCAGCCACAGCCGCAGCCATCACGGTGATATCGGCATCCGGGAAGAATTTCATGCATTGCTGCTTCATTTCGTTAGCTGAAACCACATCAATGCGGCAGATGTCCGGGTGATGGACACTGAGGGCGACGGGGCCGGTTATTAAGGTAACTTTTGCTCCCCGTTCAGCGCAGGCCCTGGCAATTTCAAAACCCATGAGCCCCGATGAATGGTTGCCGATGTAACGCACCGGGTCAATACTTTCGAAGGTAGGTCCGGCCGTTACCAGAACGTTTTTATTTTTTAAAAGATGTTTTTTTTTTAGAAAGCCGGCCAGTGCTGCGACAATATGCTCTGGTTCTTCCATCCTGCCGGCGCCGCATAAACCGCTGGCAAGCTCGCCTTCGCGCGGTTCAATCAGGTAATGTCCGTACGAACATATTGTTTTTACATTGTTTTGTGTCGAAGAATGCCTGTACATATCAAGGTCCATAGCCGGGGCAAAAAAGACCGGGCATTTGGCGGCCAGGTAGGTGGTCATCAACAGGTTGTCGGCCTGTCCGCAGGCCATTTTGGCCAGGGTGTTAGCGGTAACAGGAGCAATAAGATAAATATCGGCCCAGCTGCCCAGTTCGATATGGCTGTGCCAGGCGCCATCGGATTTTTCAAAGCCTTCGCACAGGACAGGACGCCCCGACAGTGTGGATAAGGTAAGAGGAGTCACAAAATCTTTGGCTGATGGGGTTACAATAACCTGTACCTCAGCCCCTTCTTTAACCAAAAGACGAATAAGCAGAGGTATCTTGTAAGCGGCAATGCTTCCGGTGATCCCGATAATTATTTTTTTTCCTTTCAGCATCCGTGCATCTTAAAAATCGGAGGGATTTTCTTTCAGGGGGTTACGAAAATACAATTTGTTGTTCAGATACTCGGTTATAGCAATCAGTGACGGTTTGGGAATGCGTTCATAGTACTTCGCAATTTCGATCTGTTCCCGGTTTTCAAAGATCTCTTCCAGATTATCTGTTGTAGTAGAGAATTCTTCAATTTTTCCGTTAAGTTCTTCTTTCAGGTCGGAAGCAATTTTGTTGGCACGGTTGGAAAGAATTACAACAGTTTCATAAATATTGCCGGTTTCTCTCGTGAAATCAACAATGTTTCTTGTAACTGCAAGCGTTCCAATTTTCGATTTTTTTAAATCCATATATCGTTTAATTTATTCTTTTTATTTATCTAAATTTGTTTATTTTCTTTCTCTTTCTCATTGAACTTTGACAATTCCTTTTCAATGTTTTTCATGATGGAACGGGCTTCTTTGCCGAATCCAGATTCAGGAAAGGCAGTATTCAGTGAATTATAGGCATCCCTTGCAAGCTCAAGCCGTTCTTTCTTTTTGGTTTCAATACTGTTGATCGCGTAGAGATAACTTGAAGAAAGCATGTAATAATAAGCATCTTCTTTATGTTTTGTTTCCGGATAGTCTCTAAGAACATTTTTAAAAGCTATGTAGGCTGCCTGATAATCTTCAATTTTATAATAAAGCCGTGCAATTTCAAATTCTTTTTTTTCGAGTTTATAACGAAGTTCATCAATAATTTCGTTGCATTTGGCTATCCTTGTGCTGTTAGGATATTGATTAATAAAAAGTTGGAACTGCTTTATGGCATCTACAGAAATCGTCTGGTCGAGGCCATATTCGGGAGAATACATGTACTGGCAATAGGCCGACATATACTCACATTCTTCGGCATATTTGCTGGTCGGAAAGGTGGAAGTAAATTTTGTAAAATAGTAACCGGCCTGCAGGTAATCATTTTCTCCGTAATAACAATAGGCATAATAATAATTGATTTTTTCTGAGGTATCTGTTCCACGGTAATAAATCAGCAGCTCATCAAAAAGCTGCATGGCGCGGTGATAATCGCCTTTCTCATAAAGAGTTACCGCTGTGGAATATTTGAGGCCTATATCCGAACTCTTTAAAACCTTGCGGTATTGGCCGCATGATGACAATATAAAGCCCGTCAGTAAAGCAACAAAGAAGATCGTTATCCGGGAAGTTTTAAACATGGCGCAAAATTAGACATTTTTAGTTAACTAAAACTAATTTCACCAAAATATATTGTAAAAGAACAGAAATTTATCCTGTTGAAATTTGTTGAAAATATTCCCTAATCCAGAATGGCCATCATTTTATTTTCCGGTCACCCAATAAGTTTTAACCAGTTATGTGTCTGAATAACAGTTCAATAAAGTGCTTTTTAATGACCCGGGAATAGCAAATCTAGAAATCCATATATTGTTTAAAGCTGCATTGCATATAGGATTTTGCCTGTCTGACCAGCTCTTCTTCGCTTATCTTATTGACGGAATCTATATGCATCATACAGGGGACATTATTGCGTGCATCAAAAGTAAAATAGCCCTCCGGTCTCACCCATGCAAACCCGCCTTCATAAGCAAAAAATGCAAATTCAGGGGCTCCGGGCTGTAAAAGGTTCTTGCTCCATGTAAATCCGGAATAATCCAGCCCGAGTTGTGCAGCCAATACAGCGGGCAAATCGGTCTGGGAGCCGGTTTTGTTCACTTGTGTGCCCTTGTATTCATCTTTTATGACGTTACCGCACAACAACATTACAATTTTATGATAATCAGGCGAACAGAAATGATGGTTGCGGTAGGTCCCGTGCGAGTGATCGGAAACCAATACAAACAAGGTATTATCATACCACTTCTTTTTCTGCGCTTCCGTGAAAAAGTCCTTCAGGCAATTATCCACATAATAAGCTGAGTTGACGTATTTTTTTTCATATTGCGGCCATGTAAATACCTCCTTCATATTGCAGTCGTATGGCGAATGTGAACTGATGGTGAAGATGGCTGAAAAGAAAGGCTGAGGTTGTTTCTCAAGTTCATTCAGAAAATAGGGAAATGTATATTCATCGTGGATGCCTAATTTACCGCGGGGGAAGGATGAAGGAAAGTCGCTGTCCTCCACAAGTTGGTCAAAACCATTATAAATAAGATAACTTTTGATGCCTCCGTAAATCAGTTGCCCTCCGAAATAAAATGAGGAGTAATAGCCTGATTCTTTGAATTTCTGTATCAGGCCCGGCAGTTTTTTATATTTCTCTGGCTGTTGCGACATCGTGGTGACCGACAGTGAGGGAAAGCCGCTGAAAAGGGCTGTCATACCCTCCTGCGACCGGGTTCCACTGGAATATATATGTGTAAAAAGAATACCATTTTTTTCCAGTTCATGAAAGGCCGGCGTTATGCCTTTTTCTCCGCCAAGGCTTTCGATGAGGTCTGCCGACCATCCTTCAAGAATAAACATAACAATATTGGGTTTGTTTGTCTTTAGAAACATCTCCGTAGTATCGTTACAGCTTTCGTAAAGTTGGCGCACCGTTCGGCAGGCATCCTCATCTGCATAATAATGAAAGGGGTTTTCATTCAGCAGGGTATAATTGTCGGCTATGCTCCTCCCGAAATTCCAGGCAGAATTTACAGAAATCCAGTTCAGCGCCTCATGTCTTGAATAATACGACTGGCTCTGGTTGATCGGCACCTGGCTCAGGCCGCCCCTCATCCCAAGGAACAACAAAACAGGAGTTAAAAGTATGAACAGTGCTGAAAAGAGATAATTCTTGCGGGTGATAATAAAAGGTTTAATGATGATTTTCAAATAAATAAAATATAACAAGGCCAACTGAAATATTATTAAGGCGGAAATGAGGATAAGCTGCCAGGTTTGTGCAGTACCAATAATTTCCTGAGGATGAGCAAGATATATTAATGCCTTGTAATGCAGTTTTGTTTTCCATTCGCCGTAGATTCCCGCCTCTGCCGATGTAATGATCAGTATAACAAACAAAATGATAAAAACATATATTTTATTAATAATATTTAGACGAGTTGCCTGATAAAAATTCTGAACGGCCAGTATAAAAAACGGTATGATCATGATATAGCAAATGGCAGAAAAATCGAGCGGCGCAGAATGATAAAATACGCCGGCCAGCTCCCAAAAACCAATCTCTTTAAGGTATTCCATATTATAAAGCATGAAAACAATCCTTGTGACATCAAAGGCGATAAACCAGAAAAGTATTTGTTTAAAAAAACTGGACAGGATTTGTCCGGGATAGGTTTTCATGTTCAGGCTTTCGGCAAACTTTCGGCAAAAATACTATAATGAAACTAAAGTCAGAAGTTTTATTGCCGGAGAAAATGTGTTGAACTGATTAGAAACAGTTCTATTGTTCATTTATAAATCATGTGTGTTAATGAAAAATTTTAAAAAACCGGTTGATTGGCTTGTTTGGTCTGGCATCCTTTTAGGGTGGTACAAATCTTGAAAATCAAAGCTTTCATATGAATAAAATTTAAAAACGTTTCTTATGGTGTACCTACGGCACACCATAACTCTTATTTATTTTTTTACCTGTTATTTTGTGCCTATGGCACAAGGTTTTTCCTGTTCTTTCTTTTAACAATATTAAGTGATTCTGGCACAAGGCCTGATTCGGAATACAGCAATGATAGAATACCGGCAAGATTGTGATGCAGGTCAGGGAAGAAATTTGAAATGTGTATAAATGCAAGTGTTGCGATAGAGCGGTTACATAGAATTGTTGAATAGCTAAATTAAAAAGCCCGGACAGCACGCACCCTGCCCGTGTCGTACTTAACGTTGGTGCTCGGGCCGCCACTGTTGAAGTACTGCCCCCATGCGTAGTAATTACTGCCCTCGGTAGAACTCCAATAGTAGGCACTAGCAAAACCGCCAACCGCGTCTTTTTGTAAGTATAATAAATTTAACTCATATTTTGAAGGCAAGTACCAATCGCCATATCCACCACCTTGGTAATTAGCACATAATTGGGCAGCATAACTTCCTGCACCTTGATTTGCTATTATGCGCTCTGTATTATACATGCCAGCGCCGATACCATTTCTAACTGCATTTGTTACAGTATTAGTTCCATTATACCATTGTATTCCTGTACTTTGGTCTGCTGTGGCTGCTATTAATCCGTGCTTTCCGCTTGCATCTAACCAGAAAATGATACCTCCTACATAGCTATCGCCAATGGCAAGTGTATCTGTAGTGCTTATCACATAAGGGCTTACGGTAGTTCCGCTACCTGTAACAGTTACATTCGTTCCGGCTGTTACTTTGGTTTCGGAGCCGTCCTGGTCGCCGGTGTTTGTTCCTGATAAGTTCCCCAAATTGGTAATGTCACTTGCTGTAATATTAGCTGCCTGACTGCCTGTAAATATTGGGTCGGTTTCGGTTTCAATGTAAGTGCCTAAGTCGCTGATTTGGCTCTCGGTTATTGAAATACCTGTGGATTTGTCCCATGCAGTAAACACAGGGTCGGTCTCGGTAATTCCACCCGTAACAGTTTCGGCTGTTTTTGAATGTAAGGCATAAGGCACGCTCAGCAACTGTGTCGTCCCCATGGTTACATAAG
>DAOORA010000107.1:0-8315 GCA_035389045.1 Bacteroidales bacterium
TCAAATATTTATGCTTAAAAAAATAACTCCTCAACTTTTCCGATTGATCCATAAAACCAGGGTACTGGCAGCAGCACCGAAAAAACACCATACCGAGAGTACATTTTCTGAGTAAAACAATACAGAAAACACATAAGAACTTAGATTCACCAGTCCAAGTATCCACATCTTTTTCACACTGGAAATAAACATGGAAACAACCGTTGGCAAAAGGTATAGTATGCCGTAAACCCAGGCATAAGGAGGTTCGTCACATACAATATATTTGATATGCAGGTTGGCTGCCGAAGCATCAATATGGAAAAACATCAGGATATAAAGGCATATTATGGATAATACAAAACCGAGTACAAGAAAGCTCAGCAGGATTTTACGCCGGATTGATTTTTTCTCCAGCAACGCCATGGAAAAGGGCACATAAACAGGCCAGATCAGCCAGACAAATATCAAAAATCCTGTGATCAGCGCATGCTTCCATTCTATGTAATCCGGGTTGGCAAGTACCAGCCATAAAAAGCCTTCCAGAATCTGCTGAGCGGCAAAGAATAAAGGAATAACCGCAAAGACCTTTTGCTGAAATGTCCCCGATTTTTTCAGAGATATAATTCCGGCAGCGCCTAATACCCCGCCTGCAATAAAACTAGCCTCAGCAGAAAAACACATAAAAAGACTTATTCGGATAAGTAAAACATAAAAAACTACATTTTTTTATAGGTTAATGTACCTTTTGTTGTGTATGAACCATTCTCTGTGCCATAAAATTCATCAATCAGTATGACCAGTTCCTTATTGGTAAGCCTGTCGATCTGATAGACATAAGGGTACCCAACTGCATGAGTTCCCTGCATGTTTATTTCATGCTGGGTTCCTCCATCCATGGCATACAGGTAACGCATTGTGGAGAAAGCCACGGTTTCTTTGTTTTTAATATCCAGTTCCTTGTTTCCGGGGCAGAAATACCAGGCGCCTTCCTCAGAATAGAAATCAGTATCATCTGTGATGGATGAAGTATAAGTGCCGTCCCTGTTAATAGTGAACTGCTTGGTATAAACGACGGTAACAGACGGGAATCCTGGAAATCCTGTTGTTTTTTGGGAGCCATTATAGGTTATTATTTTTGAAGTCCCGTCACTGTACAAAACAGTTTCAGTGCCTTGTTGAAGCTCCCATTTGCCTATAAGCCGGGCTTTTCTCGACATCAGCGAAATCGCCGGGTCGTTTTCTCCTTTTTTGCATGATTGTATGGCAGGAAAAGCAACCAGGGTCAATAATAAAATTAGCAGTATTCTTTTCATGATATATTGAGTTTGATTATTTTTCGGCGCAAACTTACAAAAAACCTACATATGCAACAATACAAGTTTTTTATATTTTGAAAGCAAAATAAAAAACCCTCCGGATTACAGAGGGTTAATTTTGAAAGGCTTGTAAAAATTGGTAATACTATACGCGTTTCACATTTACTGCATTTAATCCTTTTTTTCCTTCCTGAAGTTCAAAACTTACGGTATCGCCTTCCTTGATCTTATCTATAAGACCTGATGCGTGTACGAAGTATTCTTTTTCGGATTCATCGTCTTTTATAAATCCAAATCCTTTTAATTCATTAAAGAATTTTACTGTTCCTTTTTTCATTGTATTAATTTAATTGGTGATAAAAATTATGGGCAAAGGTAATAAAAAATAATAACATGAAAAAATTTATTGTATTTAACATACTTTTCGATTATATCCGGCAAAATCATAATTTGATGCGCTGGAAAAAAATACGAACTTTGGCACATGGCAAAAATAAGTACAACAAGCACAAGTATCAAGACACACATTCTTGAACTTTTAATACCGGAAGAAGTATTAGAATGTTTTGAATTGAATTATTTTCAAACTGTTACCGTTGCTTAATCAAAATCAGGCCAGGACAAATTTTGATTTATGCTTATGACGTTAGAGTAAGTATTTGGGTTAAAAGTGCAAATGCAATTTTGGACCTATTATAGATAATGTATCTATATAACATGAAATAAAAGTCAGAATAATCAATTATATGTTGTTTCTTTTTTTCTGCGAAACAATTCGGTTTTTTTCGGGATAGGTTAGCCGATATTTTGTGCGCAGGCAATTCCTGGCGTGCGAGCCGGTGGTGGCGTGAATCAGAAAACATTTGAAAATCTGCAAAGGCCCCGCCACAGGCGGGGTATCCCGACGCAGCATAGCTGGTCGGGACTGCTTTGCATAGATTTTCAATGTTTTCTGAGAGCGGGCTGAAGCATTCGCCAAGATGTCCTTTTTTGATTACTTTTTTGGACACGCAAAAAAGTAATACAGAAAAGTAATATTGTTACAAGAATCTGTTCGGATTTTATATACCAGCACCTTAAAAAAAGAAATTGCCTTATATCCGTAGGATTTAATTTCAAAAAAAATCTATTTTTACATTTTGATTTATTATGGCTGAACCGAATAAAAAATTTATCATTTATAAAGCTTCTGCAGGATCCGGTAAAACATACACTCTTGTAAAAGAGTACCTGAAAATTGTTTTGACCAATCCGGCAAAATACCGCAATATTCTTGCGGTGACTTTTACGAATAAAGCTGCCTACGAAATGAAAAGCAGGGTAGTCGCTTTTCTGACGATGCTTTCAGCGATAAATGATGAACCTGCCGGAAATAAAAAAAAAGAAACAGAGAAATATGGCAAAATGATCAGCGAACTATCCGCCGCTACCGGATTAGATGTATCCGAATTGTCAGTCAATGCAAAAATTGTATTACAAAGAATACTTCACAATTATTCTGATTTTGCCATCAGCACTATCGACAGCTTTGTTCAGAAAATAATCAGAACCTTTGCCTATGACCTGAAACTATCACAGAGTTTTCAGGTCGAACTCGATTCCAAGCGCATATTGTCCGAAGCGGTGGATGTTATGATCAGCTGTGCAGGCTCTGATGATGATGTTACCAAAATGCTCATCGAATTTATAAAACAAAAAATGGACGATGGCGAGAACTGGGACATCGAAAAAGATCTGAAAGTCTTTTCAGAACAACTGCTGAAAGAGGATACGCAAAAATATATCGGTTTGTTCAGCAGCATGAGCCTGACAGATTTTGGGAAAGCCATAAGCGGTGCTTTAATGCGGCGAAAAGTTACTGATCATAAGGCCGTGGCAATTGCTCAGGGGATTTTAAAAACAATTGAGAGCAATAATATCGGGTTTAAAAGTTTTTTTCAGGGAACCAAAGGGATACCCGGCTTTTTTATGCGGATAGCCAATGGCGGACTTGGCGCTGCTTCAACTAATTCATACTGCGACAAAGCCATTAATGATGATGTCTGGTACAGCAAGACGCTGGAGGAAAGTGAAAAGAATAAAATTGATAGTATAAAGGATCGGATCGCAGAAGTCTATTTGTCAATCATTCCGATGATCAGGGAGTATCTTGATCTGACACTTCTCATAAAAAGTCTTTATCCCTTATCCCTGCTGAGCAGGATTGAAAAAGAAACACAAACCATTAAAGACGAAGAAAACATTGTATTTATCAGCGATTTCTATCGTAAGATTCATGAACAGTTGCTTAATGAACCCGTGCCATTCATCTATCAGAGAGCCGGAGAAAAATATGAACATTTTTTTATTGACGAGTTTCAGGATACCTCCGTACTGCAGTTCCAGAATATGCTCCCGCTTATCGATAATTCCCTTGCTTCAGGTTATGCCAACCTGATCGTCGGAGACGGCAAACAGGCTATTTACCGCTGGCGCAATGGGGAAGTCATGCAGTTTGTGCAGTTGCCCGGTATATACCACAAACCAGCTTTCCCTCATTTTGATGAAATCGAGAAAACCATCGGACGTAACATCATTGAATACCACGACTATGAGGCCGGGGTTGAAAATATCAACTAC
Source organism: Bacteroidales bacterium (assembly GCA_035389045.1). Lineage (GTDB taxonomy): Bacteria > Bacteroidota > Bacteroidia > Bacteroidales > CAIWKO01 > CAIWKO01. Next base: position 3,918 of record DAOORA010000107.1, read on the forward strand.
CGCTCAAAATCTGAAATTGTGAATTTTAACAATGTGCTGTTTGGTTTCCTTGCTGATGAGATACTTGCCGGAGACAAAAAAGGGATTTACCAGTGCAGCGATCAGAAGGCCAAACCCGGTAATGAAGGGGGATTCGTACAGATCAGATTCTTTGAGAAGGGAACCGATTACTCCGAAAATCAGTTGAACTATATTACGGAAAAAATCTCCGGGTTGATACAAAAAGGCTGCTTCTTAAAAGATATCGCTGTGGTTTGCCGTGCCAACCAACAGGCAGCAGACATTGCATCGCATCTCCTGCGGAACGGTATCGACGTGGTTTCTGCAGAATCTCTGCTGTTGAGATCTTCACCAAAAGTGAATTTTTTAATGTCCGTGTTCAGGTATCTGAATGACCCCGGTGACGAACTGGCGGCAGCTTTTATTTTATTTTACCTGCAGAAAAATTTTTATAAAGATGTCACCCTGAACAGTCTGATCAATAAGTATAATAAGGTAAAGAAAAATCACAACAGATACCCCCTGCAAAGAATCCTTGATGAATTCAAAACAGGACTTAATGTCGAAAAGATCGCACTCATGCCTCTTTATGACCTGTCGGAATCTCTTATCAGAACCTTTGGCTTTAACGCCACCGCCGATCCGTTCATCATATACTTTATTGATGCGGTAAATGAATTTGTATGCGGGAATACTCCCGGGTTGCAGGATTTTATTGTCTGGTGGGATGAAAAAGGTTCTGAAAAATCCATTGTGGTGCCCGACATGCTTGACGCGGTGAAGGTACTTACCATTCACAAAGCAAAAGGACTCGAATTTCCGGTGGTCATTTACCCGTTCGCCGATGAAACTGTAAATACCAGGGGCGCTACAGCATGGGTGGAAAACGACTCGGATAAATGTCCTGAAATCAAGGCATTTCCCGTGAACCTTACCCAAAAAGGACTGGCAGGAACATCTTTTGAAGACTATTACGAACAGGAAAAAAACAGTGCGGAACTCGATATGCTTAATATCTGTTATGTGGCGCTTACACGTGCCGAAAATCAGTTGTATATCCTGTCGAAAAAATATGAAAAAGACGGCAGCAGTTTTGGCTCTATGTTAAAGAAGTACCTGATTTCCATCGATAAGTGGGATGAGGACACGGATGTTTATGAGTTTGGAGTTCCTCCTGTGCCTGAGGGACATAAAGAGAAAAAGAAGGAAAGCAATGTGATGATCCCGGACAAGATTATTTCAACGGACTGGCCTGGCAAAATGGTTATTAAATATAATTCGTCAATATTGTGGCAGGATGATGAAACCGCCAAACGTATTTCATGGGGTAAAATTATTCATAGGGTTTTATCTGAAATACGTCAGCGGGAGGATACCCCTGATGCAGTCAGGAAAATGGTTTTCGAAGGTCTTATCGGTAATACCGAAGCTGAAAAGATAAATAAGTATATTAACGAACTGCTGGACCATCCTGATTTTAAAAAGTTTTTTCAACCGGGTCTTCATGTATTGACAGAAGCGGAAATTCTTACTCCTGCCAATGAGGTTTATCGTCCCGACCGCATCATATTTGAAAAAGAAAAAAATATTGTCATTGATTTTAAAACCGGTGCAGAGACAGACAGTCATAAAACACAGATCAGCAATTACGCTGATTTATTGACCGGGATCAATGGCAAACCCTGTGAGAAATACCTGGTGTACCTCCGTAAAGAGTTGCTTTTCGAAAAAGTGTAATGTTAAGATATTGGTGATCACAGGTTCCGGCTTGATGATTGATGTTGAAACCGATGAGAAATAAAAATCTGCAAAAAAACAAATGCTACCATTGAGCAATTTCGATGTTCAGTTCTGCCTCAGGCATTATGAGATGAGCAAATACGGCGAAGCTACGCCCGAAACCATGCTGGCCATGCTGGAGGAGGCTGCAGCGGAACATTGCTATGAAATACAGAATGACCTTTTCAAACTGCAAAGGCAGAACATCGGATGGGTACTGGTTTCGGGAGGCTTGCAAATGATACGCTATCCGTTGTACAAAGAAATAATAAAAATCAGGACATGGCTGTCGGGCTTCTCGGCGGTAAGAGGAATAAGGGAAAACATCATCTTTGATTCGGATAATAACATTATAGGCAGGGGACGGGGATTATGGCTTTTTTTCGACATAAACCGCCGCCGGCCTGTACCTATTTGGGAAGAGATCAAAGAAAAATGGTACATAAACCCGGAGATTTCGTCCGGTCATGACCTGATGTCGAAGATGAAACCGGTTGATAAGTCAGATTACTCTAATGAGATCAGGGTGCGTTCTTCAGAGATCGACATATACCACCACGTGAACAATGTGATGTACCTGCACTGGCTTATTGATTCCGTTCCCGATACTATTTTGGACAACAATTTCTTACAGGATATACAGGGCCGGTTCATTGCCGAGATAAAATACGGGGATAACATCGTGTTTTTGACGGAAGAAGTGGCTGTGCAAAATGTCTTCAGACATACCATAATTAACCGGGATACGAACAAGGTATGTGCCGTTGCTACTACGGTTTGGGGGCTTAGAAAATAAATGTCCCGGATCACGTTTACGTGCCGGTCTGGCCATTCACGCTTTTCATAGTAAAACTTAACTTCAATCATTATAATAATAAATCAAAAAAGATGTCTCAATTATTTCCCCCTTTCATTGCCGGCCTGCCCGAAGCCGATATGCCTGTCAGAGGCGTAAAAGCATACCTGTCGCAGGCATCGAACCACCAGGTCATTTTTATGTAGTTTTCTGAAAATACCGAAGTGCCTGAACATTCGCATGCAGGCCAGTGGGGTGTTGTGCTGGAAGGCACGATAGAGCTGACCATCGGTGGCGTGAAAAGCGCCTTTGTCAAAGGCGACAGGTTTGTGATAGGAGAAGGCGTCAGGCACTCGGCAAAAATTTTTGCAGGCTATGCTTCTATAGAGTACTTTAACCAGAACGACCGGTATAAGAAAAAGATATAAGCGGGCGTACTGACCTTAAAGCCCTTTCTGGTCAAGGTATTGTTTAAGCAATTTGGCCACATATTTGCCAAACACGTCGAACTCAATGTTGATCACGGTGCCTTTTATAAAATTGTGAAAATTGGTTACCTGATACGTGTAAGGTATAATGGCCACAGAAAACTGCCCCGGCAGGGAGTCCACCACCGTAAGGCTTACACCGTTAACAGAAATAGAACCCTTCTCCACGGTAATATTTTGTCTCGAAACGTCGTAATCAAACCAGAATTTCCAGCTTCCGTCCATCTCTTCCACTTTGCTACATACAGCGGTCTGGTCAACATGCCCCTGCACAATATGCCCGTCGAAACGTGCTTCCATTCTCATGCTGCGTTCAAGGTTTACCTCATATCCCTTGTGCCAGTGACCGAGATTCGTTTTATCCAGGGTTTCCTGTATAGCCGTGACGACATATTGTGATTTGTCAGGGTCAACCTCGACTACGGTGAGGCAAACACCGTCGTGGCACATACTTTGGTCGGTTTTGAGTTCTTTTGCGATGGGGGTTTCGATGGTAATATGAATATTGGTACGGTCGCGTTCTATATTTACGACCTTTCCGGTAGTTTCTACGATTCCTGTGAACATGGTCTTGTATTTTAAAATTGCAGGGCAAAATTAGAAAAAAAATATGTTCCTTTTCTGAGAAACAAAATATTAAAATATCGCTTTTGTGAAATCTTTCAGAGCCCGGCAAAGGAATATTGATATTACGAAAAGCTATTGCATAAAGGAAATAAGTAATGAGGTGTTTTTTCTTAACTGAATATCGGCCTGATCAATAGCTAGTATTATTCGTTATGGAACGCTTAGTATAATTTAAAATGCCTAATTTTGAAATAAATTTTCTAAGATGAAACTCCGTCCGGCACTTTTTTCAATTTTTTTTGTTTCAGTTATTCTGACTTTTGCTGTGTATCTGGTTTCCTGCAAAACAGCCCAAAGAAAAGAAAACAAACCGGCTGCGGTAGCCACAAGATTTTTGAAGCACCTCAGGGCGTTTGAATTTGAAGAAGCCCGGAAACTGGGCACAGAAAGCACGGGCAAAATGCTTGACATGTTTTCGTTGATGATGGAACTGAGTAAAAAGAACGGTAAAGACCCCGGTCTTGAGAAAAAAGACATGGAGATCGATGTTGTGAAAACAGCCATTGACGGTAAAATTGCCGTGGTGACTTATAAAAACGAAGAAGGAAAAGAACAGCAGATAGAGCTTGTTAAAGAAAAAGGAAAATGGCTGGTAAACATGAAAAAAGAAATGCCCGTCTTAACTCCCGGGAATAAAGGATAGTTTTACATTACCTAACAGCCTAACAGTCTAACAGCCTAACAGCCTAACAGCCTAACAGTCTAACA
>DAOORA010000108.1:0-8065 GCA_035389045.1 Bacteroidales bacterium
TTAAAAAACTATAGTATCATGGCTGAACAAGAAAAAATTAATTTTTTTATGAGCTTCATATTCATGATTTATACGCATGGTTTTATTCCGTGAAAAGCTGTGATTAAGTATTTATCCTTCAAGCACACAAACCAGTTCAGGAATCACCTCAAGGGTGTTCTCGTCTCTTATGCGGTCTAAAGATTCCGTAAAATCTTTAAATAAACGAGCGTTTTTTTTATTCCAGGGCGTTTCAAGATGGCTGAACAAAGAGGTGAACTGCTGCCTTAATCCAACTCCGTATTTTTGTTCATAATGGTCAATATAGGTATCCATTTTGTTTCGTATGTCTTTTCTGACCTCATCCGGGAGGATGCTGACATGAAAAATTTCAGGAATAGTTATAACGTTAAAATTGAAATTCTGCCACCATTTATCAGCATGATTAATGATACCTGTTTCGGTCAGGTAATCAATTAAATCTGTGATGGTAAAAATATTCATTGCACTTACCGAAATATTGGGCATGATAAAAACGCCTACCTGGTTAACGGCCTTCAGGTTAGCTTCAATTGTACTCCATTTTGTGCCACTGCGGATCAGTTCGGCACGCCGGCCTGTAGCGTCTATACTTGGCAGCAAAGTAACCCTGTCACCCCATTTAGTCCAATAATCCAGGGCATTCTTATTTTTGTACTTTAATACACTCAGATTGGTAGAATAAGTCAATAACACATCATATCTTTTATGCTCATCAAGCAAGTCGAGTATCTGCCAATGTTCATCCATAAGCAGCGGTTCTCCGCCTGCAAAGTAAATCTGCTCCACCGTGGAGAGATTTTTTCTCACAAAATCCAAATAATTGATACGGTTTACAGATTTTATATTTACTGGTTGCTCAAGTGTATCCTCACTAATCCATCCCAGTTTTTTGGCATCATACAGCCATCCGCTGGAAGATTCAAAACTGCAGGTACGGCATTTAAAATTACACCGGTTGCTGAAACGAAAATCCCAGTACTTTAGCTCTACTTTCTCTAAGCTCCCGTCAGGTCTTGTGATTTGAGGAATCTTCTTAAACTTATCAGCAAAATGACCGTTTTGCAGCGTCCGGATACTCGAACCACATACCCGTTCATCATCAAAACAACGTCGGCACATTTCAGGTTCTATACCCTTAAGCATCTTCTTTCGCATAGTTCTCAAAAAACGTCCGTTCCAAACTTCTTCTATGGTTTGTTTGTTAAGATCTCCTGCATAATTCTTATGATCGAGTGTCATACAGCATTGCAGGACTTTACCATTGGGCCTGATATTCAAATGTACCCACGGTAATACACAGATTGTATCTTCCGGCCTCTTTTTTATTTGGTCGGGTTTAAAAAACCTATGAAAATTGCTCAATATATATATTTTTAAACAAAATTACTGTTTTATTCTGAGACTAAAAAAACCGGCCTTGGAAACTACAATATTACAGGATTTGCCTGGATACTATTTTAATGGAATTGATCAGGATGGTAAAAGCTTCAGAAATGCAACAAGTGAAAAGTAACGAAGGCGGAAAACTCTGATTTTTAATTGTTTCCTGTCAGATTAAACAAGCAGGTAAGTCATTATTTCGAAACAACCCGATTGCATCAAAAGTTAATTATTTTGTTCACTTTTTGTGAAATATGATGCTTCAACTGTTGCTATTAATAATTGAGGGCTTAACAATTTAAGTATTTATCCTTCCAAAACACAAGCAAGTTCAGGGATCACCTCAAGGGTATTTTCCCCTCTTATGCGGTCTAAAGATTCCGTAAAATCTTTAAATAAACGACAGTTTTTTTTGTTCCAGGGTTTTTCAAGATGGCTGAATAAAAAAGTGAACTGCGGTCTTAATACAACACCGTATTTTTGTTCGTAATTATCAATATAGGTATCCATTTTCTTCCGGATATCTTTCCTGACCTGGTCAGGGAGTATACTGACATGGAAAAAGGAAGGCGTGTACAAAATGTTAAAATTGAAATTCATCCACCCTTTATATGAATGATTAATGATGCCTGTTTCTGTCAGATAATCAAACAAATCCGTCAGAGAAAAGATACTCATTGCACTTACCGTAATATTAGTCATAATAGAAACACCGATCTGGTTAACAGACTTCAGGTTAGCTTCTATAGTACTCCATTTTGTACCACTGCGGATCAGTTCTGCACGTCGTCCTGTAGCGTCAATACTGGGCAGCAAAGTAACCTTGTTCCCCCACTTTACCCAATAATCCAAAACGTTTTTATTTTTATACTTCAGTACACTCAGATTGGTTGAATACGCCAATGACACATCATATCTCTTATGCTCATCAAGCAAATCGAGTATCTGCCAATGTTCATCCATGAGCAGCGGTTCTCCGCCTGCAAAGTATATCTGTTCGACAGAGGAAAGATATTTTTTTAAAAATTCCAGATAATTAATCTGATTTACATATTCTACATTATTCGGTGTATTTATTTCATCCCCGCTAATCCATCCAAGTTTTTTAGCGTCATGGAGCCATCCGCTGGAGGAATCGTAACCACAAACACGGCATTTAAAATTGCAGAGGTTGCTGAAGCGGAAATCCCAGTGTTTCAAATCCACTTTCTCCAAACTACCATCAGGCCGGGTGATTTCTGGTATTTCCTTGAACTTATCTGCAAAAAATGAATTATAGAAGGTGCGGGAACTCTTTCCGCTTGCCCGTTCTTCATCGAAACAACGCTGGCACATTTCAGGCTCTATACCATTAAGCATCTGCATTCGCATGGTTTTCATATAAGTTCCGTTCCACACTTCTTCTACAGACTGTGTGGTGAGATCACCGGCATAATTCTTTTCATCAAGTGTCATACAACATTGCACCACTTTGCCATTGGGTCTGATATTCAAATGCACCCATGGTAATACACATATGGTTTCCTCCGGTCTCTTTTTTACCTGCTTCGGTTTGAAAAACCCTCTGATTTTTCGCATTTTTGGTGTTTTCAACAAAAATACTGATTTATTCTTACGCTGAAATAACCTCCCCTAAAAACTAAATTACTACAGATAAAATAACATTATTGTCCGGTTAATTTTTTAAATATGTAATATTTCGTACCTGCGACGCTTCCAAAAATTGGTAAATTATTCATTATGATAATATTATAGACCTTTGGAACTTTTTTAGCACCGTTAGAGGCGGCATATTGGTAGAAAAAACATTACAATGAAAAATAAAGCCCCGTAGGTGGCGATATGTTGTAAATGTTGTGAAAATAAAGCTATTCAGCATATTTAAATATTTTTACCAGACAACAGTGATAAAAAAATAATAAAATTGATCAGGCCACCGAAAGCCTCCTGAATGCCGAAAATATGAGTAGCCAAAGTCAGAAAAAACTCGGATTAAATTTTTTCAGTCAAACTTTACACGCTGTAAATAATTCATCCTTTTCACGATAGCATTCCGGTAACGGGCCGTATATGGCCCCGGGTTCAGTACGTTGTACTTCCGTGGATTCGGCAGTACCGAGATCAGCGAAGCTGCCTCATACCGTGATAAACGTGCAGCATGTTTTTTGAAGTATTTCTGCGATGCGGCTTCCACACCATATACACCCGGGCCGAATTCAACCACATTCAGGTATATTTCCATGATCCTTTCTTTTCCCCATACCAGTTCGATCAGGACGGTAAACCATGCCTCCAGACCTTTGCGCAAATAATCGCGATGCGGCCACAAAAAAACATTTTTGGCAGTTTGCTGACTAATGGTACTTCCTCCCTTTGTCCTTTTGCTTTTCTGATTCGACTTATAAGCAAGTTTTATCGCACGGAAATCAAAACCGTGGTGTTTCAAAAAAGTGTCATCCTCAGCTGCCAGAGCAGCCTGAAAAAGATTAGGCGATATCTTTTCTATGGGTATCCACTGATAATCCGTTTTTTTATCCGTAGCAAAACCCCTCAACATCATCAAAGGAGTTACAGGCGGGTGAACAAACTTATACAAAACCACCGGAAATAGTGATAATCCCAAAAATATCAGCAAAAACCACAAAAGTATTTTAAATATTTTTTTTCGCTTTTTCCCTTTTGCCATATTTCGTCATTTTTTTGAGTCTGTATGAGGTATCACAAAACACAAAGAAACCGTATCGAATTATTTATATGATTATTTTTTCAATAATTTTACCTTCTGTACTTTTTTTTGAAGTATCCAGGGTATTGGAAATCAATTGTTTTTTGGAAATAAGGGCCCAGAAACTGATTTTCCATTATCACGTATTTACAATAAACTATTTTCTCTGCAACACGTTTATCACGGCATTTACGACATCAGAAGTGTCAAGGCCGAATTTCACCATTAACTCGTCGGGAGTGCCGCTTTCGCCGAACATATCGTTCACAGCCACCATTTCTATAGGTGCGGGTAATTTGCGGGCAAGCAACTGAGCAATGCTGTCGCCCATACCGCCGTTCATCATGTGTTCCTCGGCAGTCACCACACATCTTGTTTTTGCAACGGATTGTAATACAGTTTCCACATCAAGAGGCTTGATCGTATGAATATTTATCAGTTCAGCGCTGATGCCCTGTTCTTTTAATTTTTCAACTGCCAGCATGGCTTTCCAAACCAGGTGACCGGTAGCAAAAATGCTTACATCACTGCCTTCGGCCATCATAAGAGCTTTCCCGATCACAAAAGGTTCATCTTCAGGGATAAATACGGGCACTTTCGGTCTGCCAAAACGAAGATATACAGGTCCGATATGCCTGGCAGCCGCTTTGGTGGCTGCTTTGGTCTGGTTAAAATCACAGGGGTTGATAACCACCATATTGGGCAGCATCTTCATCATGCCGATGTCTTCCATCATCTGATGGGTGGCACCATCCTCACCAAGGGTAATGCCCGCGTGTGAGGCACATATCTTCACGTTTTTATTCGAATAAGCCACACTCTGCCGAATCTGGTCGTACACCCTGCCCGTAGCAAAATTGGCAAAAGTGCCGGCAAAGGGAATTTTACCGCCTATGGTAAGACCGGCAGCAATGCCGATCATATTAGCTTCGGCAATACCCACCTGAACAAAACGTTCGGGAAAGTTCTTTGCAAAAGCTTCCATCTTCAGCGAACCCGTCAGGTCGGCCACAAGGGCAATGACATCCGGATTTTCCTGCCCCAGTTCGTTCAGTGCTTCACCAAAGCCCGAACGGGTATCTTTTTCACCTGTTTTTTTAAATTTCTCCATATCTATATTTTTTTACTCCAGTCATTGATACACATCTTCAAGGCCGGCCTCATTTGCTGATGAACTATGCAATACGTATCACAACATAACACTGAGGCGGGCAATAGGAAAATACTTATTTAATAAAAATTCACACGCGTTGTCACTCCTGATTCAATTTTAAATGTTTTATCAAAAGTATAAACTGAATGGGTTGCATATTTCGAACGGAAAATGATCCGGTACTTTCCCGGTAATACATACAACATCTCCTGCTGCCCTTCCTCATTGAATTTATAGATCCATTTCAGTTCATTGTTCTCCTCAACGTACAGGTCGCCATAACCGCGCATGGAAAGCTGAATTATGGCAATCCCGGGCATAGGTATTTCCACCGTGGTGTTATAACTCTGCTTGATCTCAACATCGTTGATATACATTCTTGGCAATGACAACACTTCGAGGTCATATTTGCCAATCAGGTATTTTGTCTTCTGATCAAAAGTCTGCACATTGAGTGTTTCCATTTTTCCACCCTGCCGCACAATGCACTGAAGGTTTTTCACCGAAGGCAGTTTCCCGCCCACTTTCAGTTCCAGCGTACCCTGGGGAGTGCTCGCAGCAATAGTGGTATGTTTTCCCGGAGTGATGGTAATGCTGTCGTGCCTTACCGGAGGTATGGTATGTACCACAAGGTCGTAGGCCAGCAAGGGATCAAGCATTAGTGTATCCGGCAATCCAAGGTCGTTGAATGTATGAATAAAGTTATATTTAATAGTTCCCGAAAAGTTATCATACAAAGTCATACCTACATTGGTTTCGGTTGGTTTTCCGTAAGTATCCAACAGGTTGATCTGTGCAGTGGTAGAATTAAGAGCCTGTGAGATCACCACATTCAATGCCTTGCTGAATTCCTTTTCAGTGGAGGCATCATAATAGGTTCCGACACAATCAAAAGATTCTTTAAAGTTGCGGCCGATGCCGATAATAAAGGGTTTGAGCACCACTCCCTTTTTCTGAAGCGCCTGCGAAACGGCACAAGGGTCACCGCCACATTCTTCCAGTCCGTCGGTGATAAGTATTATTATGTTCCGGCAATGATCACAGGGTGGGAAGTCATTGCCCGCCGCCTCCAGCGATGCCGCTATCGGTGTGGTACCCCTGGGATTGACGGTCTTCAGTTTGTTTTTGATCTTATCGGTGTTGCCTGTGCCAAGAGGTATTTCAAGCCTGGTGTCGTCGCAGTCCTGCGGAGGATAGTATTTCTGATGTCCATAGATACGCAGGCCTAAGTGCAGGTTTTCAACGTTTTTCAGACTGTCAAGCAATTGCGACATCAGCTTACTGGCAATAGATATCTTCCGGTCGCTCTGCCAGACGCCGATCATGCTTTGCGAAGCATCGTACACAAACAGAATACGGGTAACAGGCTTGGGCAGGGGTTTCTCTTTTTCAGTAATGGTGACCTGTGCCACAACATAGCCTGATGAGAACGCCAGTGTATAAATTATGATGATTTTTTTAAAAACGGATAACCTCATTTTACAGCACTAATTAATAATCACCTAACGTCACCGGTAACTGTGAAAGTGCAGTGGTTAGCTGCTCATCACTGGGAGGACTGCCATGCCATTTATGCGAACCTTTCATAAAATCCACGCCGTAACCCATTTCGGTTTTCATCAATATAACGACAGGAACCCCTTTAAAGGTATTTGCCTTTGCAATTTTCATCATGTCAAGCACTTCAGGAATGTCATTTCCGTCCATTTCAAACACATTCCAGCCAAAAGCAGTGAATTTGGCTTTCAGGTCACCCAGACTCAGGACATCATCCACAGGCCCGTCAATCTGTTTACCATTATAATCCACAACTGAAATAATATTATCCACATGTTTGGCCGCCGCAAACATTGCCGCTTCCCAGTTCTGTCCTTCCTGAAGTTCACCGTCTCCGTGGAGGCTGTACACAAGGTGATTGTCAGCATTATATTTTTTTGCCAATGCTGCACCTATGGCCACAGATAAACCCTGTCCCAGTGAGCCGGATGACATTCGTACCCCCGGAATATGTTCGGCAGTGGTCGGATGTCCCTGAAGTCGTGAACCCAGCCGGCGGAATGTTGCCAGCTCGCTGACATCAAAATATCCCGAATGTGCCAGTACGCTGTACCAGGCAGAAGAAAGATGCCCGTTCGACAGAAAAAAGATATCTTCGCCCGTGCCGTCCATACTGAAAGGTACCGGCCTGTGTTCCATAATCTCAAAATACAGGCAGGTGAGAAAATCCGCACAACCCAGAGATCCACCCGGATGCCCCGAACTTACCGCATGGATCATTCGTAAGAGATCACGGCGTACCTGTGTCGCAATGTTTTTTAGTTCATCAACGGTGTACATAACATTTTTTTTCAAAAATATAGTTTTTATATGACTGATTTTCGATGTTTGAAAAAAGTATTAAATAAGTTTTTCACAATTCCGGGAAACAGATTCCATATTTTTAATGTTTATCTTGTTAATGAGAAACATACATAAATTCTTGATGAATTCCATAACTCATTACTGAAGTTTTGCATAAAAAATAAAATTAATAAATACCAATCATTTGTTGATTGCGAAGAGGATTAACACTATGGAAAATAACTTTTTTATATATAGTCAATAAAGAAAAAACTACGGTCAGTCAGAGCAGATTCTCCTGAAACGAAAGTGGAAGGAGATGATTGTCGAAGACGACCGTTGCATGTCACACTTCGACACGCCCCGATAACTATCGGAGCGGCTACCAATAACATCTTTTTAAACTGATTGCAAATTAGCTAGTTGTAATTGAAGCTTTATCATTT
>DAOORA010000109.1:0-8044 GCA_035389045.1 Bacteroidales bacterium
AGCAAAAAAGACGCATAAAGATATGAAAAGATAAAATCAAAACAATTTCTTAATCCAAATCAAAGTTTCCTTTAACCAGACTAAGCGCCAGGTTATATAATATGTATTGCGAATAATTTGATAGACTCCATGAATAATTTATACCGGTGTTTGCCATTTATTAATTTGTATCTTAGCATTTTGTAGTCTGGGGTTGTGAAATCATAACAGGGTTCCGTAATAAAAATCCACAATCATCAATCTTAAATAAAAGTACCTTTGCAAAAATTTCTGTATATGATCGCCTATTTTAGATTGATACGTCCCGTTAACCTGCTTATCATGGCGCTTACCCAGTATCTTGTAAAATATTGTATTATAGGCCCTTTCATGTCTGTCGCCGGTGTTGATATACAGATGAGCCATGTTGATTTTGCCCTGTTTGTATTTTCAAATCTGTTGCTTGCAGCTGCAGGATATGCGATAAATGATTATTTTGATGTGGATGTTGATTCGGTTAACAAACCCGATAAAAATATGCTTCTTGAAAAAATCCCCCGGAAACATGCCGTCACTTTTAATATTATATTAAATGTAATTGCATGTATTATTGGGTTTTATTGTGCTATTAAAGTTGGGTCGTTCAAATTGGGTTTTATTTCAGTGGTTATTTCACTAGTGTTGTATTATTATTCATTGAAGTATAAGAGGCAGTTTGTCACCGGAAATATTGTTCTTGCACTGGTGGCGGCCTATTGCGTACTTTCGGTATGGCTGTTTGAGTTTTTTGCCATCAAATCCGATCCGGATGCTTTTATAGGGATGATGCGTACGTTCAGAATAATTACGGTTTTTGCCGGAGGTTTTGCAGTTTTTGCATTTCTGACAACTTTTATCCGTGAAATTATCAAGGATATGGAGGATATTGAAGGGGATAATGCCTGCGGATGCCATACCATTCCGATACAGAAGGGAATGGGTTTTACAAAGAAAATGGTAGCAGGGCTCAACGGTTTAACCATGTTGCTCTTAGCTGCCGCTCAGCTATTATTGTACGAGCATTATCCGATGCTTACCTGGTATCTATGCGTGTTACAGATACTCTTCATTAATCTGATAATAAAGATTCTGAGATCAAAGAGCAAATCTGACTATCATTTTTCGAGCGTTTATATAAAAATTATCATGGTAGCAGGTATCCTTAGTACTCAATTACTATATATTTATTTTTGATATGATCTTATCCGAAAAACTGAAAGACTACAGGATCATCCTGGCGTCTGCATCACCACGGCGAAATACGCTGCTCAAAGGGCTGGGATTTGATTTTGAGGTTATTGTGCGTGAAACAAAGGAAACGTACCCCGCCGGATTACAAAAAGAGGAAATCCCTGTTTACCTTGCATCCCTGAAAGCGGATGCTTTTGATCCTGATGAATTTGGGATTAAAACATTAATTATAACAGCCGACACCATTGTCTGGCTCGACGGTCATATCATTGGGAAACCGGAAAATCCAGATCATGCTGTAAAACTTTTGAAGCAGTTATCGGGCCACACCCATGAGGTATTTACCGGTGTCTGCCTGAAAACGAATAACGTATCCCATTGTTTCAGCAGTTGTTCAAGGGTAACTTTTCGTCAATTGAGCGATGAAGAGATCAACTGGTACGTGGATACCTGCCAGCCTTATGATAAGGCCGGTGCATACGGCGCTCAGGAGTGGATCGGTTTTATCGGTATTGAACACATCGAAGGATCCTTTTTTAATGTTATGGGACTGCCTACCCAGAAATTATATGTGGAATTAAATGACATTCTTTAGAAACTGTTTTGATTTTATGTTACATAAGATTTATTATGGATTTTTTAGCGAAACGAGGCAGATTTTGCAGACATAGTTTATCCTATGTCGAAAAATCTAACGAAGTTGCAGCAAAAAAGACCCATAAAGATATGAAAAGATAAAATCAAAACAATTTCTTAATATAACAGGATGCGGCCAATAATTTATTGTATAGTTTCTATTTTCGCCTCTAAAAAAAACCAGTTTAAAAAAAAATAGTAGTTTTGCTAAAAAATTATTAATAAAAAGCAGAAATCATGAAAGTAATTACAAAGTTAATGTATGTGTGCCTGATACTTGCACTATCTTGTACAGGCGCCTTTTCACAAACGGTCAAGGGCAAAGGCAGTCAAGCGCGAAGCGGGCTGGCCGGATCTGTAGTTTCCAAGGCTGATGTGAGCGCCACCATGGGCTTTATCAATTCATTGGGCGGAACCAAGGCTATGTTCGACCTGCTGTTTGAGTTTCCGGTTTCTGATGCCGGTACAGCCGGTGTTGAAACCGACGGACAGTATTTTTATGTAACCCGCTGGAATACAAATCTTTTCTATAAATATAATCTGACCGGTACACTGGTTGACAGTTTTTCAGTAACAGGCGCGGGCCAGATTCGCGATCTTGCTTATGATGGAACATATTTTTACGGTGGCAGCACTTCGAATACCATCTATAAAATGGACTTCACCTCACATACGCTGGTGGGAACAATAACCTGTCCTTCCTCTGTCGCAGTGCGGCATATCGCTTATGACCCGGTAAATAATGCGTTCTGGTGCGGCAACTGGGACACTGATTTTACACTGGTGAATATGTCGGGGGCGGTGATCAACACCATTCCTGCCACCACCCACCTCCAGGCTGATATTTATGGCTCTGCTTATGATAATTATTCGCTGGGCGGCCCTTATTTATGGGTTTACCGTCAGACTTCTGCCAATGCTAACGACCTTGAGCAGATCAATCTTGCCACAGGGGTTTCGACAGGGGTTACCTTTGATGTTACCACAGCGGTGACAGGACTTACTAGCAGCAATTCTGCCGGGGGATTATGTATTTCTTCCGATGTGGTTCCCAATACCGCCGTTTTGATCGGTGTGGCGCAAAATGCCAAACTATGGGGACTGGAGCTTAAAGATATCCAAGTTTTTGCTAACGATATGGGCGTGACCTCATTGGTTGCACCCCTGAGTTCTGACACCCTGACCAATGCAGATTCATTAAAGATCGTTGTCCGTAATTTTGATACCGTGGCACATACCAATATCCCTGTAAACTACGTCATTGACGGAGGTGCTGTGGTCCGTGACACCTTATTTGCAACTGTTGCGGCTAATGCCACCATGAATTTCACTTTTTCGCAACCGTATAATTTTTCCATACCCGGGCATGTATATGATGTCATGATTTATACATCTATTCAGAATGATGGCAATAATGCCAACGACACCCTGCATACCACTCTTACCAACCAGTGGGATGTGGCGCCGGTCAGTATTGATATGCCCGCGGTGGTCGGTGTGGGATTAAATACTCCGAAAGCCACGGTGATCAATAACGGGACACTGGCAACAACGTTCAATGTTACCATGCATTTTACCGGTTATACTTCCACAAAAACAGTGACCAACCTGATGCCGGGTGTTACACAACAGGTAACTTTCGATGGATGGACAGCTGCTTTGGGGAATTATACTATTGAAGTTTATACCAGTCTGCTGGCCGATTCGGTACATTCCAATGATACGCTCACTCAGGCAATTGATGTCCAAAACCTTGTTAAAGTTTTCGCTTATGTGGCTTATGATCCTGCACCCACCGGTGATCTGCCCCAGGGGCCGGCCCTTACCTACCTGCAGACCCCTCAGAATGTAATTTCTCTGGCTGACCAGACATCCGAAAATTTCATACAATCCGGGACATGGGGCCCGTTAAATAAATGGTATGGCGCTGTTTATGACGATAATGTGCTGGTATCTGTTGATACGCTGACCGGTGCACGTACCGTTATCGGTAACATAGGTGTGTCATTAGAGGGGCTGACCTATGATCCGGTTACGGCTAATCTCTTTGGTGTTTCATTTGATGGTGCAGGAAGTAACTTGTTCAGGATTAATGCCGGTAGTGGAAATGCAACTTATATCGGCCCTTGTGCTAACCAGTTGTTTATTAATCTTGCCTGCACTCAGGCCGGGAACCTCTATGCGGTGAGTATGGATAATGATAGTTTATATGCTATTGACAAAACCACAGGCGCCGCTACTCCTGTCGGAGATGTCGGATTTGACGTCATGTATGCCCAGGATATGGAAGTAGACCAAAACACAGGCGTGTGTTATATGGCTGCATATAACAATGATATTGAAGCCGGAGAACTCAGGATTGTTGACCTGGCCACCGGATCAACCACCCTCATCGGTCCCTTTTTGCACGATATGGAAGTCTCCGGCTTTGCCATACCCTTTAATTGTATTGCACCCTCATGGGATGCTTCCGTTATAGCAGTTGATAATCTGGAATCCTCATGCGATCCGGGAACCGTTAACCTGCAAATCAGGGTTATGAATTTTGGAAGCAGCACCATCACAAGTTTACCTGTAGCTTACACGGTAAATGGAGGTACACCGGTTCAGGCAACCATTACAACTCCAATTAACTCCGGTCAGACCATACCCTATACTTTTACTGTTCCAGTGGATCTTTCAGCCGACGGCACATATGTTGTTAAAGTTTATTCGTCTCTGGCCTCTGATGCCGTTCACAGCAACGACACCGTGGTTTCTACGGTAACCAATATGGCTCCCAAAACCATTCCATATACTTTGGGATTTGAGCCGGCAGAAGATTTACAGGGCTTATCGGTGATTGACAACAACAACGATGGCAGCGCCTGGTTTTTGTCTGCATCGGGAGGTAATACAAGTCCTTCCTGCATGAAGTATGTTTATAACACAAGTTCAGCAGCCGATGACTGGTTCATTACTACTTGTATTGATCTTGAAGCCTCAAAATCATACAACCTGAAATATTACTATAAAGCGCAGTCGGCCTCATATCCTGAAAAACTTAAAGTTTTTGTTGGTTCTGATAATACAGTAGCCGCCATGACAACACAGATTGACAACAAGAGCAACATTATTAATACGACTTTCAGCCAGAGTAATGTTGTCTTTACGGTGCCGGCTACCGGAACGTACTACCTGGGGTGGCAATGTTACAGCGCTGCCGATATGTATAATCTTTACGTTGACGATATCAGCATCACGGATGTTACAGGAGTTGAAGAAAATACGGTTGCCATCGAACTGACCATTATGCCGAATCCTGCAAATGAGCAATTTACGGTGATAACTTCGGAAAACGAATCGGTGATGACGATTACCAACTCGCTGGGTGCGGTAGTCTATTCCCAGAAAATAAACGACCGGATGGTAAGCGTTAATACTTCTGAATTATGCCAGGGGTTATATTTTGTGAAAATTGATACCGATAAAGGTTCGGTGATCCGGAAAGTGGTTATAAGCAAATAATACGATTCAGTAATATGTGAAAAAGCTGCTTCATTCGGGGCAGCTTTTTTTGTTCCCTGTAAAAGATTAATTTTGCCCCTAATATTTCTATGGCCGATGATATCCGTTAACCAGATTTCTGTTCATTTTACAGGTGAATATCTGTTTGATAATGTGTCCTTTATTGTGAACGACCGGGACCGTATAGGTCTTGTGGGAAAAAATGGCGCAGGAAAAACCACCTTACTGAAGATTTTTGCAGGACTGCTTGAGCCTGAAAAAGGTTCCGTAGCTTTTCCTTCGGGCACTACCATTGGTTATTTGCCACAGGAGCCGGTGACCAACAGCCAGCGCACGGTGATAGCGGAAACGCAGACGGCTTTTCAGGAAGTGAGAAATATCTGGAGCACCATAAAGAAAATATCGGAAGAGCTGGCTCATATCAGTGATTTTAATTCGCAGACCTACGGAAAACTTGTTGACAAATTGAACCGTGCCAACGAACAATACAAAATACTCGGTGGCGACACCATTCAGGCCGATGTTCAAAAGGTATTGCTGGGTCTGGGTTTTGAACAACGGGATTTTGAACGCAGCATGAATGAATTCAGCGGTGGCTGGCAGATGCGGGTCGAAATAGCCAAACTGCTGCTGAAACAACCTTCTTTACTGCTGCTTGATGAACCCACCAATCATCTTGATATTGAATCTATACAATGGCTGGAGGATTTTTTACTTAGCTATAAAGGCGCTGTAATTTTAGTATCGCACGACAGGGCTTTTCTGGATAATGTAACTACCCGGACGGTCGAAATCTCTCTGGGTAAAATATATGATTATAAAGCATCTTATTCCGATTATGTTCAAATGCGTGAAGAACGGCTCGAAAGCCAGGTAGCGGCATACAACAACCAGCAGAAACAGATCGCGCAGATTGAACGTTTTATCACCCGGTTCCGCTATAAATCCACGAAGGCCAGACAGGTGCAGTCGCGGCTGAAGATGCTCGAGAAAATGGATGTTGTGGATATTGATGAAACCGATGCCTCAGCTATACGTTTTTTGTTTCCCCCGGCCCAGCCTTCAGGCAAAGTATCGGTTCATGCGGAGAAAATTTCAAAGAATTACGGGAACAAACAGATACTTTCCGATGTTGACCTGTTGGTTCCCAAAGGGGAAAAAATTGCTTTTGTCGGACGAAACGGCGAAGGAAAGACGACCCTTGTGAAAATATTGTTGAATCAGATCGGATATTCAGGCAAGGTCACCCTTGGCCACAATGTGATTGCCGGATATTATGCCCAAAATCAAACCGAAATGCTTGATGGAGAGAAGACAGTATTTCAGACTATTGATGATGTTGCTGTGGGCGACATAAGGCCGAAAATACGGGCCTTGCTGGGTAGTTTTCTTTTCAGCGGAGATACGATCGATAAAAAGGTAAAAGTGCTCTCTGGAGGTGAAAAATCGAGGCTGGCGCTGGCAAAAATGCTGCTTTCCCCGGTGAATCTGCTGGTGCTTGATGAACCTACCAATCACCTCGACATGGTTTCCAAGGACATCCTGAAAAATGCCTTGATCCGTTATGATGGCACCCTGATAATTGTTTCGCACGATCGGGATTTTCTGCAGGGCCTTACCACGAAAGTTTATGAATTTAAACACAAAACGATAAAAGAATATAGCGGGGATATATATTACTTCCTCGAAGCCAAAAAAATATCCTCCCTTAAGGAACTTGAAAAAGGCAATGCCATTAAATCTGCTGAAAATAAGGTTGTTAATGTTTCTGATCAAAAAATTCTGAGGGAAAAGAAAAAAGATTTTGAAAGAGAACAGCGCAGACTGCTGAACAAGATTGCAGCATCGGAACAATTGATTGAAAAGCTGGAATCAGAGATTGCTAAGATTGATAAAGTGCTAACAGATCCTGGAAAATACAAAGAAGCCATCAACGATCACAGTATTTTTGAGAATTATCAGAAAATCAAATGTCAGCTGAAAACCGAAATGGACCGGTGGGAAACCTTACACAACGAACTGGAGAAACTTAATTACAGAACATTGTAAATTCTGATAGAGTTCTTACAGGACGAAAAATGACAAGGTGGTAATCACAAAAGACCAAAGCACAACGGAAACAGACAAATAGACAAGTGTGTATTTGTTTTTGCGGTAGTATCTGTTGGCAAAGAATGAAACCAGGGGTATCGCGATGAGTGTGAAAGAACAGATGCCGATAAGCCCCCATTTTTTATTGATTTTTTTTAACACATGTTTGGTTCGGAATGAGGAAAGGTTCATGCCTTGTGAAGAACTTTTTGGTTTTTCAACCAACGTTTCAGGTTTTCTGTTTGCATTGATCATTTTTTTGAACAAGGGGCGTATGTTTATTTTATAAAACCTGATAAGCATTCCACTCAGATGATAAAATATAAATATGCCTATAATTCCGCCGATAGCTGTAATAGCCACAGTTTCAAAATAACCCAGCCCCATCTCGATCGAAACGGGAGGGGCAATAATCAGTTTTGCAATGCTGAGTGCAATGATTTGGATTACTTTAAATAAGGTGTCGACCTGGAGAATTATGAGCAATGAAGTCATTTTTGATACAAAAAGTAAAAAATCAACGACAAAGTTATAAATAATAATTAATAACCTAAAATGATTTTTAAAGTTAATAACTATGTAATTTTTCTATAGGGATATT
>DAOORA010000110.1:0-7956 GCA_035389045.1 Bacteroidales bacterium
TGCTGAATAAGGGTTTCAGAGGGGTATGGGCGGTTCAAGTGTCAAACCCAGGAGTGAAATGATTTTTTTTGACTGGTTGGGTGTACCGGTGGAATATAAGTTTCAAAGCAAAAGCTACCTCTTCAGCACTAAAGGTCTGGAATCGAATTGTTCTTATTATCTTGTTAGCTGTTTGGTCTGATGTAAAGAAATCAGATTTAGGTTTGTTTTTCCAATTGCTTTGGTACCACCAATAATAATTGGCATTATGGTTTTAACCAGTGCACTTGTCTGCCAAAATGCTTAAATGATGGCATTTGTATTATTTTGATGGTGTGTTCAGTTTTCAGTTTGTCTGAAGAAAAAATACCGGATTTCAATAATTGATCTTATGCGTTTGTTGTTCTTGTATTACAAGCTCATTGCTTATTTCGGGAAGTATTTCCTTTAATACTGATGATGGCACTGATGCATTAATAAAAAACCATTTTTTTCCATTATCATAGGATATGCAAATGAGGGTGGATAAAATCTCGAGTTTTGTATTGCCAATTTTCATGATCATTTTCTGGGGCAGGGTGCATTGAAGATTTGTATCTGTAACAATGATTTTTGAGGGGGCATCATTAAATATACTCATCGCCTGATAACCATTTTTTGTAACATTCTCATTAAGGATATTTATCAGGGATTGCTCTCCACCTAATTTTTTTACCAAGCGCGGATGCTGGTATTTCATATAATTATTAAAATCATTTTGTACAAAATAATAACCCATTGAATCGGCCTGCTGCCTGATTATTTCTTTCATTGAAACAAATGAGGAGCTATCCTGGGGATTTTGGGCATTTGAGATATGAAAAGTAAAAAAGAAAAGCAGTATGAAAAATATTTTTCTGGCACAGTTTGACATATAATAAAGATAATGATTAATATAATTTATTCAATTAATAGTTTTTTGCTGTACCGGAAATTAGCACCATCCGCAAAAACAAAATAAACACCTTTTGATAGAGACTCAACGTTAATAACGACATCATTATTATTAAGAGTCACTACTTTTTGTTCTTTAAAAATAAGCTTTCCGTTTATATTTATTAGTCTGAGATTTACCTGACCATCCACCTGATTAAATATAATTTTAATATTCTTTTTTGATGGGTTAGGAAATACAATAAACGGAGTTGGATTTTCATTCATGTTAATCATGCTGACTGTTGCAGAATTAGAAAATTCAGAAGTGTTTCCTGAAGAATCAGTGGCAGTACCTGAAATTTTATCTCCTCCGCAAATTCCTGAGGTAACGGATGCATTAAAATTCCCTGAAGCATCAGGTGTAGTGGAAATAAGATATCGTTCGCCTTCCCCGTAACCCGACAGGTCGTTATCGGATTTGAAAATCTCTATTGTAGTGTATTGGGGTAAAGGCGTATCGATATATCCTGTAATTTCGTAACTTCCTGATAATTCATTATATACGGTGCTGGTAAAGACCGGATAATTCATCAGCATATTCGGACCCGTATCAACATCTCCGGCATCATTGGGAGTGCTTCCCAAAGGATATAAATCTATTCCCAGGCCTCCGTTAGAATGGATGGAATTTGCTGAAAATTTATTATAATAATCCCCTTCCGTCATCACGGTCACTCCGTTTCCGCCATTGTATGCAATGATGTTACCTTTTCCTGTACCACCAATAATATTATTTCTGGGTCCTTCACCAATGCGGATGCCGTCAATTCCGTTGGGAACAGGGATTTGCCCACTGATATCCGTGCCGATTTTATTATTTGTGATCACATTATGATCTGTTCCGGTGGCATGTATCGTGATACCCTGTTGCAGATTTCCCGATATCACGTTACTGTCGATAATATGATACCTGGGAATTCCATCTATAACAATACCTATAGCGTTTGGCAGCGCTTCAGTTCCATTGGCTTTTGTTCCGATCAGGTTTCCGGTGACCGTGTCGCTGTCGGTTGAGTTATTGTATAAAAAAACACCATATCCACTATTACCTGATATCAGGTTACCAGCTCCGTTTTTTCTGCCACCAAGCAAATTATACTTTGCACCATCATCGTACAACACCCCATAGGTATTGGGAATTGACTGTGTCCCTGTGATATCTGTGCCAATATAATTCCCAATGATGGTGTTGTTATCGCATCCTGCGCCGAAAACCGGTATACCATAAGCCACATTGCCCGAAACAAGGTTCCGTTCCGCAGTGGAATATCCTCCTACGATATTGAATTCTGAGGTACCTTCGATACTTATTCCATCGTAATTACGTAGGGCAAAAGTTCCTGTTCTGTCTGTACCGACATAGTTATTAATTATTATATTATTATTTGAATTTACGATACGAATACCTATATGATCATTACCTGAAACGATATTCCTGTCTTCGGCAGAAGATCCGCCAATAGTATTATACTGCGGATTGCCAATTATTTCGATACCAATATAATTTCCAGCTGTGTCGCTGGCATTGAAGTTTGTTCCTATATAGTTTCCTTTTATTACATTATATTGCGAGGCATTTGCCGTCATCTGTGAAATTTGAATACCATATATGAAGTTACAGATTACAAATCCTTTGATGGTTATGCCTGATGCATTAAAGATATGGAAAGCAAAATCAATGGTATGGGTACCATCGAGCACAATTTCGGGACCATAAGGATTGTTGTTGCCCTGGTTTGCCGTTTGTGAAGTCCCGTCGATCATGATATTGCTTTTACTGATATATGGCATCTGTGAATTCGGTCTGATGGTCCATGTGCCCTGAACAGAATTGTAATTGGGGTCGCTGACGGGAATGTTAAAAAGAATCTGATGCGTGGCGCCGGGAGTGCCGTTAACAAGCGTGATAGCATTTCGCAAAGAGCCGCTGCCGCTGTCGCCGGTATTGGTGACTGTGAAATCTGCGGCAAATACTGATGAAATACAGCAAATAAACACAAAGAAAAATAGTTTAGGCATAAGGTTTCTTTATCTGTTAATGATGAGTTTTTGAACCACTGAAGTGTTTGGTGTTATAACTTGAATAAAATACAATCCTTCAGCCAGGTTTTCAGTTTTAAAAAATAAACGATTGACATCAGCTGCTTTTTTTCCTGAAAACAGGCATCGGATTAGTTTTCCATTGATGTTGAATAAGTATCCTTCGAGATTGCATGAGTTTTGCGTTTCTGTCCTGATTGAGAAATAGCCGTTTGCCGGATTTGGAAATACTTCAACTTTCTTCTCAGTATTTGATATTTCATCCATCCCAACCATAACAAAATGATCAGGGCTGATCTCGGAAGTGTTTCCATAAATATCTGTAGCTGTTGCAACTATGGAATCACCATCGGTTATGCTTTGAGCAAAGAACCACCAGTTTCCCGTGGAATCAACTGAAGCGTTTCCCAGATAATTCATGCAATTTCCTATTCCTGCAGAATCTGAATAGGAACAGAAAAGCTCAATTATTATTCCGGCCGGATTCTGGTAGTTGTAATCAATTATCCCGGTAATATATGTAATCCCAACAGATGGATTGTATCCTGTAGATGTAATATCCGGATAATTCATTTTCAGATTTGGCCCGCTGTCGGGATCTCCGGAATCGTTAGGATTCGGCCCTGGAGGAAAAATATCGATCTGGCTGATACCATTATTCATCACAGAATTTTGAGTGATCGTATTGTTTAAGGTGTTATTATCGTTTAAGATTATTCCTGCAGTATCATTGTATGCAATAATATTTCCGGGGCCTATCATGTTATTTGAAGCGCCCTGAATGATGGCTATTCCTGCACCTCCGTTTCCGCAGGGGGGGTTATTTCCACCTGTAACACCTATCTTATTGTATGAAACAGCATTGCTGTCAGCATGTTCGAACAAAATAATTCCCATGTATTTATTTCCGCTGATGGTGTTATACGAAATGATGTTGTTTCGCGGATTCGTTGCGATACCAATCCCGTTGAAGTTTCCGAAACCACCAGGGGCTGAAGCCCCTATAATATTTCCAATAATCTGATTATGGTCGGTTCCGATGTCTGCAATCTCAATACCATCATAGTAATTGCCGCTGATAATATTGGCTTCGCCCGCAGCAGTACCGCCAAGGATGTTATAACGGGTTCCTGCACCCAATATAATACCAATATAATTTGGCACCGTATCCGTATTTGCAGCATTTACGCCGACTCTGTTCCCTTTGAATTCATTGTAATACGTTCCTGTTGTTACAAAAAATATTCCGTAACTTTTATTTCCTGAGAGCACATTATTGTTAATTCTATTATGGTTTGAGCCTCCGTCAACACAAATGCCGGTGGCATTACCGAGGCGTTGCATACCGGAAGCATTAACACCAATGAAATTACCGGATGTGTTATTATAGGAACTGTTTCCGTAATAAACCAATCCATAAACACGGTTGCCCGAAATAATATTACGTTCTTCGGGGCCGGAGCCTCCTACGATATTGTGTTTTGAAACGGTGTTAAGCTCGAGTCCGTTTCCCTGTACCAGTGAATCTCCTATGGCAAAACTCCCGTTACCGGTGATATCAGGGCCAATATAATTCCCCAGAACAGCATTACTGTCACAAGCTTCAATATAAACGCCTATCTCAGTATTTCCCGAAATAATATTCCGTTCAGCAAGTGTCGGGCCGCCTATCCTGTTATGATTACTGTTACTTTTCAGCATTATCCCTGTATGATTGGAAATAAAATCATCTCCGTCTTTGTTTGTCCCGATGAAATTACCTGTTACTTCATTATTTCTTGTTCCGCTGCCATTCATCACAATGCCTGCCTGATAATTGCCCGAAATGATATTACCTGAACCTGCTGTATTTCCACCAATAACTGTATTTTGGGCACCCGCGAGAATAATACCGCATCCGTTTGGAAGACTGTCGGTGCCGCTGATATCCGTCCCAATGTGGTTTCCTTTCACGACCGTGTTTGAGGAGGTAGGGCCATTGATGACAATGCCTGATGTCAGGTTTCCTGAAATTATATTTCTTTCCTGGATTGCAGTTCCTCCGATAATGTTTCCGGGGGCATTATCAATAGCGATGCCGTAATTATTAGGCAGTTTCTTTGTACCGGTGCGGTCCGTGCCGATTTTGTTACCTTTGATATCATTTCCTGCTGCACCGGTAATTCCAACGCCGCCCATTGCATTACCCGATATGAGGCAGTTTACAACATGATTACCTGTTGCTCCGCTGGCAAACCCAACGCCATAATGATTGGGGACAGGGGTGGTTCCGTCATAATTTGTACCCAGGTACATTTCTCTGATGGTATTATTGGTAGAGGTGCTATTATAAAACAGTATACCATAAACAAACCCGGTAATGGTAATATTCCGGATACTGTTGCCGGGGCTTGCAATAAGAAAAGCGGTATTCAGCGAACTTACTGTATTAATAATTATTTCCGGCCCGTCGATGTTGGTATTTCCCTGGTGAACGGATTGGGTATTGCCGTCGACAAAAGTAAACGCTCCGGTCATAAATGGTAGTTCGGAAGTCAGGGTGATGGTCCATGTGCTGTCGGTAGTGTTAAACCCCTGATCTGTAAAGGGAATATTAAATGAAATGGTATCTGCCCCCGCATGTAAGTTGGTATTTGTGATAGCTTCGCTCAACGAGCCTGCTCCGTTGTTGTGGGTATTGATGACTATATATGTGTTTGCGTATATGCTTGTACTTACAATGAATGATATAATACAAGCCACTATTTTCAAATGTTTCATCTGTATGGTCATCTTGAATTTTTTATAATAAGTTCTTTAATTTCTTTCTCGTTCAGATAGACTTTTATTTTCTTTTTTTTGTATGTATCACTTGCATTGGAATGATTCAGTAAAAAATCATTGTAATCGTATAATTGCCATCCCAGACCATGCCTGATAGTTTCAAGATCTGTTACCGCTTCCAGTTTTCTTCGATACGACACAAACATGTAACTTATGCCGGTACCTGTCAGCCGGCAAAGATTTTTTTGGGTATAATCAAGCACATGAGCCAGTTCGTGCCCTATAACACCAACTTTTTGATTGTATTTTAAGGCAGAAGGCAGTACCCCAATAAAATCTTTTTTATTGTTGGCATATATGCGGTATACACGTTTTTGCGGCTTGGCCAGCATTTTTTTTGCCGGCCTTGCTGCCATACAAAAGTTGAAAGGTTTCAGCTTCATTTCGATATGAACCCCCGTCAGTTCAGGATAATGTGAAACTGCCGTATAAAAAGCCAGTTCAAAATCCTCTGGTATATTTTTGCAGTTAGAATATGTTTTTTTTAATGAATCCAGAATGGCGACATAATAGGTGCTGTCGCAATATAGGGGAATCAGTGTATCCTGTGCTTTGCCAATGATACAGCAGAATATGATACAAATAAATGGTGATGATTTGCGATGAAGCGATATAATAGTATTCAAATTATTCTATTCAAATGTATTTAAAATATTTGGTTCATTGATCAGTTCTTCCATTTTCATTTTAAGCGCTTTCAGGGCGCCCTTTTTGGCAGCTTTTTTCGGATTCCAGAAATTACCGCCGAATCCTTCGCGATTGGCTTTAACCGTGTTCTCAGCCAGGATATTGCCTTTATTGTCAAGAACTTGCAGAATAACCAGACAGTAAAGGTCTGCATTTACATAGGTATCTGTTTTCCATTCATGTATGCCGATATACAGTGATCGTGGGGCACTGGTTTTGATGAGTTCTTCTGTCACAGATTCTTTAGCAAGCCCGGAGCGTGTCACGACTTTGTGCAGTGTGACACCGTTTTTTTCGATGGCTCTTCCGATAACCCCGAGTATATCATCGGCAATTGGTTTGCCTGATTTTGTGGTTATATCATAGGGTATCCCCACACCGGAACGCAGACTACCGCAATAGGCTGCACTTTTTGAACCGTTTACAATATAAGCCCGCTGGTCATGGACGGCAAGGGCAACAGGTGAATTGGTTTTTATCCGGGTCGACATAACAACCTCATGGTATGGGTGCTTATTTCCAAATGCAAACATTTTTTAATATTTTTTTAAACAACTAAAATAGTAAATTTTTTCAACACGAACGGACACCTAACAGGTTTTTAATAACTCGATATTCGAATTTTTTTTTACAAACCTTCGACGGACACCTGGACACTTAACAGGTTTTTAATAACTCGATATTTGATTTTTTTTTACAAACCTTTTAGGTGTTGGGGGGATACATGAAAAAAATTACTATTTTAGATGAAAACTCTGTATATGAAAATTGATGTTCTTGAATCGGGAGCCATGTATCATATCTTTAATCGCGGAAATAATAAGGAAAACCTGTTTGTTGAAGATAGAAATTATTCCTATTTTCTTTCTTTAACGGAAAAATATCTTACCAAAGTTGCTGATATTTATTGCTATTGTTTAATGAGAAATCATTTTCACTTACTGCTGAAAATAAAAGACATTGCAATTATTAAAGAAGAAAAATACCAGAAAAAACCATTTCTTGCTTTTTCGCATTTTTTTAATTCTTATACAAAAAGTATTAATAATGCATACAACCGCACTGGAAGCCTGTTTCAGGAGCATTTTCACCGAAACCGGATTACAGAAGACGGCTTTTTTAAAAATGTAGTGGCCTACATTCACCTTAACCCTGAAAGACATGGTTTCGTCAGTGACTTCAGGAATTACTCACACTCTTCATATTCAACTTTTTTTACTGAAAGAAAAAGTTTTATTGACAAAGATTTCGTTTTAAGCTTTTTCGGTAATATCGACAATTTTGAAGCGTGGCATTTCAAGAAGGAATCGGGGACGCAAACCTTGATAGAAGATTTATAATAGAACTAACAGGTTTACTAACCAGATTTATTCAAAATAAATTTAGTCGAAAACCTGTTAAACCCTAACTTGGAAAAAATTACGTATTATATTAACTTAATGAAAGTCCGAT
>DAOORA010000111.1:0-7830 GCA_035389045.1 Bacteroidales bacterium
CCTCTGCGTCTTTGCGAGAAAAGCATAATCCTCTCTGCGCCTCTGCGTCTCTGCGAGAAAAAAAACAGCGCTCTCCCTGCGCATCTGCGTCTCTGCGAGAAAAAAACTTAGCGTTCTTTGCGGTTATTGTTTACCGCAAGGACAGCAAGGGAAACGCAAGGATCGCTATTTGTCAGTGGCGGTACGACTGCTCCGAATGAGCGCCTACGGCGAGCGCCAGCTTGTGTTGTTGGTGGTTCGTGCTGCCACCCTGAAAAAAAGTGTCAGGGTGACTGCTAATCGCCGGGTATCAGCGCGCCGAAGGCGCTCCTATGGAGAAGTCACCCCGACACTACCAAATAATACCAAATTGAAATATCAATTAGTCCAATGGGGCGTATTGATATTTCTTATTTGGTTATACCGATGATAAAAATAAATAGTACAAACGAGTGAAGCGAAGTTTGGACTATATTATTTTTCAAATCGGTATAATCAATTCAATTTTTATCGTTGAACGAATTTACGTAAATTCATTCAATAGATTGAACGTATTAATGTAAAAATATTCATCAAAATGATCAAATTAATGGAAAATTGTTTATTTTTGTAAAAAATTTCATAAGATGATTATTCAGCGGCCCATTCAGAAAAAAATTGAAGGAAAACTAAAATCAGGCAAGGTCTTACTATTGCTTGGCGCTAGGCGGACCGGAAAAACATTTCTGATAAAGCAGATAATTAAAAGCCTTAATACACACAGGCTGTTGTTAAATGGAGAAGATTTTCAGGTGGCTGCAAAACTGGAAAACAAAAGTATTTCTGAGTACAAACAAATTGTTGGGAAAAACAAACTGTTAATCATTGATGAGGCTCAGAAAATTAAAGATATCGGGAGGATACTAAAAATTATGATTGATGAGATTGATGGTTTGACGATAATGGCAACAGGCTCATCAGTATTTGATCTTTCGCAGAAACTTGGGGAGCCTTTGACGGGCAGGAATATTAATTTTAAAGTTTTCCCAATAGCACAATATGAGCTGAAGGATTTAGAGAATCCCATTGAAACCCAATCAAATCTGGAGCAGCGGCTTATTTTGGGTTCCTACCCTGAATTGTTCTCCATGTCGGGATATGCAGAAAAGCAGGAATACCTGATCGGGCTTGTAAATTCTTTTTTGCTGAAAGATATTTTAGAATTGGACAACATAAAAAACGCATCAAAAATTCTAAATATATTACGGTTACTGGCCTTTCAGGTAGGCAGTGAGGTGTCTTTTTCTGAGATTGGGCAAAAAGTGGCATTAAGCAGAAATACAGTGGAACGATATATTGACTTGCTTGAAAAAACGTTTATAATATTCTGCTTAGGTGGCTTTAGCAAAAACTTGAGAAAAGAGGTTTCAAAAAACTCGAAATACTATTTTTGGGATAACGGTATAAGAAATGCGGTCATTTCGAATTTTAACCCATTGAGTTTAAGGAATGACGTTGGGCAATTATGGGAAAACTATATTATTTCAGAAAGATTGAAATATCTGGCTTATCAGACGAAACCGGCCAATGTGTTTTTTTGGAGGACTTATGATCAGCAGGAAATTGATTGGGTAGAGGAAAGAGCCGGAAAGCTGTTTGCATTTGAAATAAAATATATCAAAAACAAAGTCAAAATTCCTGAAGCCTGGAAAGAAGCTTATCCCGAATCGGAATTTTCTGTAATTAGTAAGGAAAATTATTTAGATTTTATTACCTGATAATCACCATAGCGTTTTGCCAAATCTTGCATAATAATGAAAATCAATTTTCCCCTTCAGGCCGAGGCAAAAAATTATGCCAGTAGCGGTATGACTGAGCGCTGACTTGTTCCGTTTGCAGTTCGTGCTGCCACTAAACCCCCATACCGTCACTCACCATCGCTTCAGAAATATTTTGACCCCGAATCTCTGATAAAACAATTTAAATAAGTATTTTTGACCGCCCAATAACAATTAATATATTATGAAAGAAAATTTCGATCCTAAGTATAACTACGAAGAAACTAAGGAAACTATTGGATATGTGCCACTGAAGAAGGCCACACAGGATGATTGGACCCGTATAGGTTTTATGTCCGGTCTGGAGGTTCACCAGCAGCTCAAAACCAAAGAAAAACTCTTTTGTCATTGCCCTGCAGGTCTATATCAGAAAAAAAATCAATATGATGCCGAACTTTTGAGGCATATGCGTCCGACACTGAGCGAATTGGGCGAGTATGACGGCACCGCGCTCATGGAGTTCAAAACACGCAAGGAAATTGTATACCGCATCAAGAACGAAACCGCATGTACCTACGATGTGGATGATACGCCGCCCTTTAAACTGAATAAAGAAGCGCTGGAATATGCACTGGAAATAGCGCTGTTATGCAAACTTAATATCGTTGGCGAAGTACATATTACCAGGAAGCAATACCTCGACGGAAGCATACCTACCGGATTCCAGAGAACCGCGATTCTCGGGGTGGAAGGTGAATTGTCGCTGAAAAACAAGAAAGTAAGATTGATACAGTTAAGTATTGAAGAAGATTCATGCCGCGAAATTTCGGATATCGGCCACCGGCGTGTTTATTCCACCGACCGGCTGGGCGTGCCTCTGATAGAAACAGTCACCTATCCCGATATGATCAATCCTTACGAAGTAAAAGAAGCCTGTGATTCTATCCGTTTTCTAAACCGAAGCACCGGGAAGGTCAGAACCGGCATCGGCGCCGGGCGACAGGATGTAAATGTGAGTTGCAAAGGTGGAACACGTGTGGAAATAAAAGGTGTCGCTCATACCCGGTGGATACCCAAACTCACTCATAATGAGTCGTTCCGCCAGTGGTCCTTGTTGCATATCCGAGGAATATTGAACGAAAAAATGGGCGACGGCTCATCCTGGAAAATGAACTTTAGGGAGCTGGAACTTAGAGATTTTCGTTTCTCTAACCTCCCGCTGACCGACGAAAAAAAGAATGTATATAAATACTATGCCATTAACCTTCCGGGATTTAAAAAGATACTTTCGCACTTTACCCAGCCCGGTAAAATGTTTGCTGATGAAATCAGCGAAAGACTGAAAGTGATCGCCTGTATTGAAACACCCAACATGACACATTCGGAAGAGTTTGTTCCCCTGGTCAGTGAAGATGATTTCTCGAACATCAGAAACCTGCTTAGCGCAAAAGATACGGATGCCCAGGTCATCATCTGGGGACCTGAAGCAGACATGAAAACAGCCCTGGAAACAGTGGAAGAGCGATGTCTGTGGGCGTTTAAGGGAGTTCCCAACGAAACACGTAAATCATTTGAAGACGGAACAACAATTTTTGAACGTGTATTGCCGGGAGCAGACCGTATGTATCCTGATACGGATTCTGTGCCTATACCCTTATATGATGATTATATCCTCCACTTGAAAAAAGGCTTGCCTACGGAGGTTATCACACGTTATCTCCAATTGAAAACATGGGATATTCCGGAAGATACGTATACTTATATTTTAAAGAAAAACCTGTTCCCCATTATTGACCAGATAGTCGAGAAATACGGATATGATCCCAAACGTGTCGGAACCTTTATCGGACATACGCTGAAACATACCGAAGGCCAACATGAAGTATCACCTTATTTTGATTATGACATGATCCGTGAGATGTTCGGTTTTATTAAGGAAAAGAAGCTCGAATTTCCCATTGCCAAGCAGATGCTGCCTGTATTAATGATGCACCCCAAAATGGATTTTGATTCTATTTTAGCCACGATAAAATTTAAAAAGATCAACAAGGAGGAAATACTTGCCAACATTCCGTTTATGAAAGAAAAATTCCGCCAGATACGTATTTCCGAAAAGCCGGATGTGGAAATAAACTGGATCATGGGCGGCTTGCGGAAGATGGCGACAGGAAATATGAACCTCACTGAATTAAAAAAATTAGTCGAAACAAGTAATTAATAGTTAAATATCATAACAACATGAGTGAAGATTTTTTTCAGGGATATAAAGGCGCGGCTCTTGAAATATTGAAAAAATATAATGTACGGGTTTGGGGTCAGGCAGAAGTGGATACTACACGCGGGCAATTCAAGGGAACCGTGTTGCCTCGCGCCGAAAATGATGACGACCAGCATATTGTCCTGAAGGTGGTCACGGGATATAACATAGGTGTTGATATAGCAACCATTCTTTCAATGAAGGAACTGGGCTATAAAAAAGCAAATTATAAAATTCCTGAAAAAGAATTTCCCTATACGCCCGGACTACCAAAAGTAAAACTGATCGGCACCGGAGGCACTATCGCCTCGAGGCTTGATTATCGTACCGGAGCCGTTATTCCGGCTTTTTCTCCCGGTGAATTATACGGAGCGGTTCCCGAACTTGCTGAGATTTGCAACCTGGAAACCGAAAAACTTTTTGCGGTTTTCAGTGAAAATATGGGCCCGGAGCAGTATAAAAAACTTGCCGTAGCGATAGGTCAGGAAATTGAAAAAGGTACCGACGGCATTATTATAGGCCATGGAACGGATACCTTGCATTATACAGCTGCTGCTTTGACATTTATGGTTCAGAATCCTCCGATACCCATCGTACTTGTTGGCTCCCAAAGATCATCTGACCGGCCCAGCTCTGATGCCGCTTTGAATCTTATGCATGCAGCCACAGCTGCCGCACATGGCGATATTGCTGAAGTGATGGTATGTATGTTTGGGCCCACCTCCGATGAATACGGTTTTTTGCATCGGGGAACCCGCGTCAGAAAAATGCATTCATCGTATCGTTCTACTTTTCGAACCCTTGGCGATATTCCCGTGGCTACCGTTACCCGTAAAGGCGTGTTCCCGCAAAAACCAGTGTATAATCATCGCCGCCGGGACCCGGCAAATGTAAAAATAACACCTGTTTTTGAAGAAAAAGTGGGTATGCTGTATTACTATACCAACATGCAGCCGGATATGATAGATGCCATGGTCGACAACGGTTATAAAGGTATTATTATTATTGGTACCGGACTCGGACATGTGAACAAGCCAATTTATCCGGCAATAGAAAGGGCTGTCAAAAAAGGAGTGGCAATATATATGACCGTACAGACGTTGTGGGGCTTTGTCCACATGTTCGTCTATGATACCGGTCGCGACCTGATGGCTAAAGGAATTATCCCGGCAGAAAATATGCTTCCCGAAGTGGCTTATATAAAACTGGGATGGGCCTTAGGGCAGACCAGCGACCTGGAAAAAGTTAAAGAAATAATGCTGACACCAATAAATGATGATATCACAAAACGTGAACCCTATAACGGATACCTCATTTATCAGGGAGGGGTGAGAGAAGTCGAGGACTTCATTAAAAAGGTACACAAATAAGAACTCGTATTGGCTTGCCGGCATAAAAAAATATCTCTTTACGCCTCTGCGTCTCTGCGAGATAATAAACATATCTCTTTGCGCCTTTGCGTCTTAGCGAGAAAAAATAAACATATCTCTTTGCGTTGCGTCTCTGCGAGAAAAATCTCTTTGCGCCTTTTATGAATGTGACAGCTTCATTTTACCTGAACAACGGATAACCGGTATTTTTGGCGTTTTCAGATGTACTCGTCCCCTTTTTCTATTTTTACATCATTAACAAACTGCCGGATCTGTTGTTCGTCATTTTTACGGCATATCAACAACACGTTTCCCGACTCAACCACAATATGGTCATCCAGTCCTTGTAAGACAACGAGTTTGTTCTCCGGCATGTTCACAATGCAGTTGTGGCTGTCATACATAATAACATTTTTTCCGACTATGGCATTTCCCTTTTCATCTTTTTGCCTGTTTTCATATAAGGAGCCCCAGGTGCCCAGGTCGGACCATCCGAAATCGGAACGCAGGACATACACATTATCTGCTTTTTCCATGATGCCATAGTCAATGGAGATGCTTCTGCAAGTGGTATACACCTGCTGTATAAATTCCGGTTCCTTATCCGTATTATATATACCCCTGCCTTTTTCAAAGGACTCTTTGATCTCCGGCAGGTGTTTTTCGAATGCCTGTAAGATACTTGATACCGACCAGATGAAAATTCCCGAATTCCATAAAAAATCACCACTTTCAAGAAATTGTTTGGCCATTTCGAGCACTGGCTTTTCCGTAAATGTCTTGACTTTTTTTATCCGTAAATCATCAGGATAGGTGTCAGTGTCTTTATATTGTATGTATCCGTAACCGGTGTCAGGCCTGCTGGGCTGGATGCCTAAAGTGAAAAGCCAGTTGTTTTTTGATGCCGCACTGAGTGCAGAAGAAATTATGCCGGTGAAGGCATCTTCGTTAAGTATGATGTGGTCAGAAGGGGCAACAATTACGCTGGCATCAGGGTTTATCTCGTTGATTTTATAGCAGGCATAAGCTATACAGGGCGCAGTATTCCGGCGCGAAGGTTCCGAGACAATCTGCCTGGCATCTAAACCGGGAATTTGCTCCTTTACAAGCCCGGCATACTTTTCATTGGTAACAATGTAAATATTTTCTTTGGGTACAGTTTTTTCAAAACGCTTAAATGTCTGCTGAATGAGAGTTTCGCCCGTACCTAATATGTCTATGAATTGTTTAGGGTGCGAGGTACGGCTCATAGGCCAGAAACGCGAACCGATTCCTCCTGCCATGATTACACAATA
This sequence comes from Bacteroidales bacterium, assembly GCA_035389045.1. GTDB lineage: Bacteria > Bacteroidota > Bacteroidia > Bacteroidales > CAIWKO01 > CAIWKO01. The sequence goes on from DAOORA010000111.1 coordinate 6,659, forward strand.
ATTGTTGCTCATCTTTTGTATTTTAATCTGGAAAATATTGGCAAAAATATTAAAATATAATTAATTATAAATGAGTTTTTTGTTTATATATAGTCGGGGAAGAAGAAACGTTTTCAGAGAAATTCAGAGCATTGCTTACAGGCCTGACTTTCATAGCAGGGCTGACAAGGTACCAGCGCTTATTGTTTAAGCAAAAACACTTATAACGCGTTCTGACTTTATCTCCCTTACGGAACATATTTCCGTTGCGGATAGAAAAAACAGAATCGGGTACCAGCTCAGCGAGAAATTGTCCGGAATAATCAATATCGTATTCGGACAGAACAAGCGAAAGACGATATTCGGCTTCATGAACAGATTTACCGTTTCTTACGAAAACATTGATCAGCGCATGCTCAATTTCTTTGGGAAAAATATTTTTTTCAATCAAAGAAAGAATTAATATCCGGTAATTATCTTTCCATTCGTGGCCATGCGGCTTGGCTTTTCTTCTGTATGTATTCCAAGTAAGCAGATGGGCAAATTCATGTGCCAAAGTGATTAAAAACGCATAGTTGTTCAAATTGCGGTTTATGCTGATCCTGTGATATAAAAAACCATTTTCAGGAGGACGGTAATCTCCGGATTTTGTTATCCGCTCGCCTGATATAACGATCCTCACCGGGTAGGAAGATATCCACCCGAGCACGGTTTCATAAGCAGATCCGGGCAGATAGGATGAAAGAACTCCGTTATCCAATGCCGTGAGGTTTAGCGGTGTTTTCAATTTTATTACTGAAAGTAGGACACTGGTTATACCGGTGCTTTTTTGAAGCACATGATGAGATAACAACAACCACTGCTATCAGCAGGACAACAATAAGCATTTTAAATTTCATATAAAGGATTGTTTTGAAAATTGCGGGCTTTTATATTCGAAAATGTCGGGCAATCATGGCACTTGTGCTTTTTAGACGTTCTGCACGAAGTGGAAGTGATTGCTAAACCGGCAAGTAATAAAAAGGCAAGGCACACACGGGACACTTTCATCCTTTGATTTTTTATACAAACATAGGCATTTTTGACCAACGTACAAAACATATCAGAAAAACGCATAACTGAACATCATATTGTATGGGAATTTTTGCAAATAATATTTAAGGGCATCTCTATTAATCTTGATCGGGCGCTTC
>DAOORA010000112.1:0-7043 GCA_035389045.1 Bacteroidales bacterium
CAAAGGATTTCTGAAATTTTTTATTAACTAATACGTGTTAATATCCAAGTTAGGGTTTAATTTTAAAGGATAGCCTTCGCAATCATAGCCATCGCATGTGATATCCAGTACGAGCGCTTTGCTTAATGTAAACCCGACCACAGAGTAATAATCGGAATAACCGTAATCGTCCCAATAATCATATATTAATACCTCATCAGAAAAGTTGCCCTTCCTGTCGTAAATATATAAGGATACACTGACGCTGGTACCTACCAGCAGGCCCACGTAGGTTTTACCGATGCTGAACTTTCCGATGAGCCATTCGGGAGCTTTTGTCAGTTCATCGGAGGCGGAAGTCAGGGGGAGGGTTACATCCCTGAATTTCTTAAGTACTTCCGGAAAATTACCGAATGTTTCTTTTTTTTCAATTTTTTCTGCGAGGGTGCGGTTGTCTGCTTCTGTCAGCTCCTGGGCCAATAACGGGCAAGCTGTGCATGTACAGATCAATGCCAGCATCAGAATTTTTGTTTTCATGGCATGAGGTAATTTATTTGTTTTTGAGCATATGTAACTCAAAATTAATGATTTTTAAGAAAAATTCCAATATTTTGAGCATAAAATTATATTTGGGCTCCCGGCGGGCCGGAGAAAAGATTAGCGAGGGTATGATTGCAGGGATGCGGCACATTACCCGAAGTAATTTTTCAAAAAAAGTTTTTTATTTATAAAAGTTTCATAATTTTGCACCCTCGTTCGATGTCCTGTAGTGTAATTGGCAACACGTCTGACTCTGGATCAGAAGAGTTCAGGTTCGACCCCTGACAGGACAACTCCCATCAAAGCTGCATACACATGTAGCTTTTTTTATGCCCATAAAATTTCTGTCGGGGGGAGAAGTTTATCCGCCACAGCATAGCGGAGGCGGAAGCCCAGGCAGGATAATAAAAACGGTATCAATTAATTGTCGCGTTTTTTTATTTCAAAAAAGCATGGCTTCCGGAGAAGTCCATTACCAATTGTGAATGAATGTTCTTTCAGTCCATTAATGCAATAAATTATATTTGGCGGAATCTCATAATAAAAACACACTTTTCGCCAAATATAAAAAATCATTCATTCTTTTTGAAAAGCACATCCATTTTTAAATCGCTGTTCACCAAACCAAGACTATGGTTGTTTTTAACCAGGCCAAAAGAGCTGATAAATGTGAGCATGATGTGCTTGTTTGTCCCGCTTAGTTTTTTAAATTTATTTTGTTTCGAAGTGCCCAACGCACCCCCACCGACTCCCCCGACGGGTGAGAACCGGCCGACGCACAGGAGGAGGATCCTTTTTTATGATTTTACCGTTTTTATTCCCCTTCCCAAAGTGGAAATCGCTGAAAATCATCCCCCTTTAGGGTTGAGCCAAGATGATTTTCAGCGATATCCCACCTGTCAACTTATTTTAGGACGATACACAAGTCAGCAGTAGTGCGTTATCCTATTAAAAGATTTATTTTTCTTCCGAGTCCGATTTCGAAGATGCGATACAAAGTAGAAAGTTGTATGTCACAGTTCCCATTTTCAAGTCGGGATATGTAACTCTTTTTAGTCCCAACTTTCTCGGCAAGTTCTTCCTGTGTCATATTGGCTTCCTGGCGGGCTGCTTTTAACATCTCACTGATTACAAAATATTGGGCCTTTTCTTCAAATTTGTCACGCTTTGGTGTGCCAATCTTGCCATACTTTATGTCAAGCAGTTCATCAAAAGTCCTGGCATCTTTAATATTTTTAGTTTTCATATTATTTATGTTTAAAGTATTCTTTCATCAGTCTTATTGCCAATTCAATTTCTTCTTTCGGAGCCTTTTGTGTCTTTTTCTGAAAACCATTAAATAAGATCACTAAGTTACCTTTGTCAAAACAACAGAATATTCTATAGATATTACTGCTATGTTCTACTCTTATTTCAAATAGTCCGTCTGTTCCAGCCATATGTTCCATAAATTTTCCCGGCACCTTGTCAACGGTACGCAATATTTTGAAAACATAATCAATTTTCTCTTGCACACCTTTTGATTGGTCGGTATAAAAGTCCGTGAAGTAGTGTTTGAAGAAAATAATTTGTCGTTCTGTTTTCATGATGCAAAGTTAACTATAAAGTTAACATAACCCAAATTATTGTAAAGATTTTTCAAAGTCTATACTAAAGTGCCGACGCGCCCCCACTAACTCCCCCGACGGGGGAGAACTGTCCGACGTACAGTAGGATGATGGAAAAACCCTAAAAGAGAAGACAGAAGTGGCCGGAAAGGTCTGGATAAACGACACTCAATATTTTGCCGGGGTTCCACAAGTTGCCTGGGAGTTTTACATAGGCGGTTACCGACCCACTCAAAAATGGCTCAAAGACCGCAAAGGCCGGGTATTATCGTTTGAGGATATTCTGCACTATCAGAAAATTATTGTGGCGCTGACGGAGACGGAGAGGGTTATGGGGGAGATTGATAAAATCGAACTTGTTTGAGAAAGTGTCTCAACAAAGTTTATACTTTATTTTCGATATTTTACGCATACATAAAGGATGTTGTGTGTGTCCGTTCTTTTATTCTTTTATTATTTTATTTATCACATTTATATCTTGTCCTACCAATTTCAGAATATAAACACCTTTGCTAAGGGTTGAAATATCTATCATCGTTTCTTCCTCTTGTGCGGATTGTTTTAATAGCAATTCACCGTGAATGCTGTAAAGTAAAATTGTCCCATTTTTGATTTCGGAAGTAGTCGTGATAAAGATATAATCACTGGACGGATTCGGATAAATTAAATAGTTTGACAATAAAGTATTCCCAGGTATTTCTGTGGTAATATCTGTACTCCATAAATCCTTCATAAGTAAAGCTCCATTGATCGATCCTGTTCCAATATAAAACATATTGCCAATCGAAAAGCCAACAGCACAAGATCTCGGAGCATTGGTAAAACTTGGAAATGATGTCCAGGTGTCATTAATAGGATCATATTTCCAAAAGTCGCTTAATCCCGTATTTGTATTAACAGGCAACCCGGTCCCAATTATAGCATAATTACCATTAGAAATAGCAACAGAATAACTTCTTGCAGGCCCGGGGAAGTTTGCTTTTTGTGTCCATGTATCATTGTCAGGATCATATTCGTAAACTTCATTATGGGGGGTACCAGACGGATAAGTTCCGCAACCAATATATCCTTTGTTATTAATTGAAAAACTGAATATAAAAGCCCTTGGAACCGGGCAATTTGCTTTTTGTGTCCAGGTATTATTGGAGGGGTCATATTCATAAAAATCGCTAAGCACATTATATGTACTTGTAATACCTAACCCAACATAACCTTTATTGCCAATGGAGAAGCCACAAGCGGAGAACCTCCCAACTCCGGGGATATTTGCTTTTTGTGTCCAGGTATTATTAGTTGCAGAATACTCCCAACAATCAGCAAGGGAAGTATTCCCGTTGACGCCAGTAACTACGTATGCGTTTGAGTCTATTGTAAAGCAGACCGCACGTGATCTGGCAGGTAGTAAATTTGGTATAGTACTCCAGGTATCATTCGTAGAATTATACTTGTAGAAAGAAGCCAGTTGGCCAGAATTGTAATCAAAACCCGATCCGATATAGCCATAGTCGCCTATGGCAAAACCCACAGCCGTGCCACGAGAAGTGCCGGAAAAAGCTGCTTTTTGTGTCCATGTTTGTCCGTAATTTCCGCTCAAGCCAATAATGGACAGTAAAAAAATTGAAATGATGCTCCTTTTCATAGTAAGATGTATTGAATTTATGTGTTTATTTACGTCGTTCATTTTAGTGTTTTTCCAGGAGTTGCACTTGATTTGTCCCTGCATTATGGAGCAAAAAAACAAAAGACCGACAGTATTATATACTTATTATTTTTTCCTTTGCGTATAACGATTGGCTTGCTATTAGTCCACTTGTAAACTCTTATAAACGGTTGCATGCAGTTGTATGTGTTTACCGGGACAAAGATAGAGCTTCCGGCTCATCATTACCCGAAAATTATGTTTTGTCAACCCAATTCAGGATTAGAAAAAACTTGTCAACTTTTTTTAGGATGATCCGGTAGTCCATGCTAAGATAAAGCTTGCTTTTTGCCGGCAGGTCGCACTCCAATAGATGTTGAAGCATAAGCGTGGTTTTGCCCACACCGCGGGCCCCCGTGAGCCCTGTCAACCGCTCCCCCCATTCGATTTCCCCATAAATATCCCTGCGAAATAAAAAAACAGTGGATTCAATTAATTGATTCTGATACGAATAGCGTGTTCCCTTGCAAAATGTAAAGTTGATTGTACAAAATCAATCAAAAAATGTACAATTGGATATACATTCATAGTAAAATCAAAAAAACCATCTTAATAGTATTCTATTTCAAACTCATAAGCCGACACAAGGGCGCCGCCTTCATAGGTATCACACTTAATCATGTTGCCGATCTTATCATACTCATACTCGATAACAGTTTTCCGCTCCAGGCTGCCGTCCGATCTGTATTGGTTTTCCTCAACCCTGTCGCCTTTGTCATTATTTTTATAGACGGCTTTTGAATGTATGCTGCCATCAGCGTTGTATATGGTGTATCCCAGCCAAAAGCCTTTGTCATAAGTCCTTATTTCTCTGTGGTCAATACTTCCGTCGGATTTGTAAGCTACACTCCCGGTCCTGTTTCCTTTGCTGTCAAAAGTCAGGGTGGTTCTGTAACCATAAGAACTGTAATTATTTTCCATGGTTTTATTTCCCCGGTCATCATAGTTATAAACACTGACCGATTTATATTGAACCCCGCCGTCAGGATTATAACTTATGTATTGCAATAAATTTCCTTTATAGTCGTACAGGTACGAATTTTTATGTTCCAGCTTATCCGCATTACAGACGGTTTCCCCGGTCATGTTTCCTTTGTTATCATATTCGTAAATATATTTACGTTCAAGGCTGTCCTGTGCATTGTAACGTTCCATCCCGGTCATGCGGTCATCGGCGTCATATTTAAAAATCCATTTACCCTTCAGGCTGCCGTCGGTATTGTAATAATCTTCTTCGGTCTTATACCCTTTGGTGTTGAATCGCAAGGTTGTTTTATTGATGATTTCTCCCTTAGTATATCCTCCCGGATTTTTCACAACCCTGTAATAGTTTTCGGTTCGTGTTTTTATTTCCCCTTTTAATTTGTATTTTGAGAGGTCGTTTTCTTTTTTTTTGGTATCGGCGCTTACCTTTTTTACTGTATCATTGGTTTCTGTCTGATCAGCGGAATTTTTTTTTCCTCCGTTGCAGGAAACCATCAACGACAATGATAATACAGCTAAAAACAACAATATATTTTTCATAACAACCGCCGGTTAAGGGGTACAATATACAAACATATTTCAATACAGTCAGGGAATTAAATCAAAACCAAGGCGTCTTATCTGTTTTTATATCATATATTTAAAAAAATATTTTTTTGGACAAAACAAACCGCTGGTTTTTAATTAAGATTAAGTAAGTTCCTCCTGATAAATTATCCGGTAGCTGAAGTATGTTTATTCCAGCCTTCAGTCCGATCTCAGTATGATACACCAGCCTTCCGCCGGCATCGGTCAGGCAACAATCAAAAGAAGAGCCATCTCCGGTATTTTCAGGAATAGTAATATAAAGTTTGCCTCCATACACATACATATCAATATTATCCGGGGAGTTTTCATTAATGGAATTGTAAGGAAACGTAATTTTGTATGAACCTATATTGTTTAGTTCATCGGTCTCAACCAAGCCGGAATCCGCATCGGCCAGATAGAACAAATAATACGTAGCCTGTGTAAAAGGTGGCGGATACGTAATGTGGGCTGAAGAAGCAAATGTATTTCCGGAAGTGACAGGACTGACAGAACCTGTATAAAGCAAAGAATCGCTGCTGTTTAAAATGCTGTCGTTTGACCAGAAAAATTTCACCGTGGTTGCCGGGCCATCCACTTGCCCTGTATTGGTAATAGAATAATTAATATCAAACCCGGGTTGATTAAGCGGGACATCAACAGGCACCAGGGAGTCATTTGCTTCATAATCAAGTGAAAATCCTTCGATGCTGAAGTTGTCTACCCTCATTCCCTGGGCTGACCCGTTATTCCATATTTCTTCAGCCGCGCGGAACTTAAATCTGAACACGACATGTGCGTTACCTTTCAGGAATGAAATATCGAATGCTGTGGAATCAAGTGTGACAATATTATTCGGCATGGAATATCCTGACCAGCCGGGCTGGTAGAATAAGAGCCCCAGGCTTGAAAAGTCGTACCAGTTATAGGCCTGCCCGTATTGAGTGGTAAGCAGGGTCCAGGTATTTCCTCCGTCGGTAGAAAACTCAAAATTTCCACCCTGATCATCAGATAGCCCGCAACCACTGGCATAGCCTATGCACATCAGGTCAAACGAAAGGGAAATCTTTTCTGTTTTGCTGAAATCAAAGGAGGGGGATTCCAAATACCAAAAAGGCAAATAGTTCGTGTTGAAAATAAGGCCGATTTTATCTGTGAACATCTGACCTGATTTCCGGTCGTTGAGCTCATTACCTTCACCGGGAACCACCATGTTTCTGAACCGGAATTTATCTTTCCAATGAACCCCTGTATAGGTTTTTACATAATGATGCCAGCCATTGACGACGGTATCGTTGAAATCCATAAAATACGGGTAGCTTGAAATACTGTCAAGCGCCAGGTTCCAATAGCCGGTATTATTTAATTCATTCGATTCGGCATTGGTGTTATTGGCGTCCACTTTATAAATCAAATAATTGTAATTCACAAGATTGGCCGGAGCGTTGAACATCTCATTGATATAATAACTCATATCCGGCCTGATCTGCGGGACACCGACCTGGCCTAATGAAAAATCCGAACCATCCCATAGGGTATCGGCTGAAAGATAATATTTTGTAATACTGGGGCCGGAAATATAATTACCCTGATTTTTTATGTTCATAAAAAATTTAACCCACATTGCAGCTATCCGAACGTATTCTTCTGACAACCAATAGTTTCAA
>DAOORA010000113.1:0-6552 GCA_035389045.1 Bacteroidales bacterium
GTATAACTTAAATCTATATTTTTATGAAAAAATTAGCTTTAATTTCTGCTGGCTTGTTCATCGTGGCCATCGCATTATCATCATGTAAAAAGGATTACACCTGTGAATGCACAGTGGGTGGTGTTTCCGTAAAGTATACCATTGAAAAAACCACTAAGGCAGATGCAGAGACCAAATGCAATACCTATATCACCGGTACCACTGTTTGCGAACTTCAATAATCAGAAATTTTTACTCTTTTTGAAAAGCATCCGGAAAACCGGATGTTTTTTTTGATTATATGTCTGCAAAAATCCACTGAATTATTATTTCATTATTGAAATGGTTTTATTGAAATTATTCGTAATTTTGTAAAAAAAATTTTATGAAAAGAACATTATTAGTACTTGCAGTTGTGACTGCTATAGCGTTTTTATCAACTTCGTGTGTAAAAACCTGGGTTTGCTCATGCACTTCACTTTCCGATCCAAGTAAAAACTATAACTACACTTATGAACTGACGGGCAAAACCGAAGCCAAAGCTGATTGCGAAAATCAACAAACACAAGGCAGGGCAGATTATAATCTCCTCGATTATACCTGCGAATTAGAATAAATCTGCCGGTTTTTTTATTTGTACAGACAGCGATAAGCTGTATCGCTGTCTGTTTTCATTTTAAACTTTGTATCCTTAGGGACCATAAAGGTTTCAAATTCTTTATAGGTTTGCCATTGGGTTTCTCCTGGCAATAATGCTTCAATGTTTCCGCATATAACAGTCATATATTCCACCGTACTGGTGCCGAATTCGTATTCCCCCGGAGCTATCACGCCTATGGTAGCTTTGCCTTCAGGGGTTTCAAAACCCAGGGATGTCACTTTCCCGTCAAAATATTCATTTACTTTAAACATGTTGATATTTTTTTTAAAACAATAGTATTATTCTCAGATATGGCTTTTCAGTTTGAACAAGAGATGATCGAGCATTAAAGGTATTTCTTCCGGCTGTATGCCATATTTCATAAGAAGGCTTACATCTTCGTTAAAACCTCTGTTGAAATTATCAAAATCATTATCCGGCTGAGTGATGCTTTGGTAATACAGGTCGCTTGCAGTCAGGCGGTCGCCGGTCACCCATTTCACATGGCCGTAATTCATATAATCGTACTTGTTTGACATTCCTTTGTCAATAAGTTTTCTGAAATATTCTTCGGACTTGAGGAAATCTCCCGATACAAAAAGGCACCAGGCGATAGGCCGGTAAATCTTCGCATTTTCAGTAAAATTAAACTCAATCTTATAGTAATAATGCAGCGCTTTCCGGTAATCCTTCAGATTCAGGTAACAGTTCGCCGTATTCATCACAATATTCATATTGTCCTGTTCCAGTTTTTCCAGTTCCAGATAATATTCAAGTGATTTCTGATAATCCTTGATGTTGCTGTAACACAAAGCGATCTTTTTTAACAGCCACACATTGGAGGAGTCGTAAAGTTCTGCCTTCAGATAATATTCAAGAGCTTTACCATGATCACCCATACGCTGATAACAATAACCTGTTTTTTGCAGTATGTCCATTTCTTGTTTAGCCTGTTTCAAGATATTCAGAAAAACATCGAGGGCTTCGGCATAATGATCGGTAGTAAAATAATAATCGGCAATCTTCTTTTTGAAACTGACATCGCGAAATATGGTATTGATGAAACTTTTATTATAAAAATCCAGCTTGAGATCAAAAATGTCATCAAAGTGGTTACGAGTTCGGTGAAGTTTGAAAAACCGGTAAAGATCCTGTATGTACTGTGTAAAAACCGTATTATTTTTAATCGCTGAGTTCAGCATCTGGTCTTCATCAGCTAGTTCGTTCATGTTTTCCAGCTCGGAATTAAAGAGATTCAGCAGCATGGTTTTTTGCTGCACAGGCATCATTTTCAGGTTAAGGATAAATGAAAACTTATCGGAATTGCACATATATGCCGATCGTTCGAGCAGCCCCAGAAAACCTTTTGCATCATAGGTTTCTTCTTCGTTAATGATTTTTTGGACATCATGATGTTCCTGGTAAAAAGGAAGAAACCAGTTCGACATATTATTAAAAAAATCGAAATGTTTTAACAGGGCAAACGTGCTCATAAAAACATCATTACCTTCAAGTTGCATTTTCGACAATTCCTCAATCTTACTGAAAAGTTCAGGAGAATCCTCAAGGATAGACTGCCAGTCTGGATTTTTTTCGATGGAAGGGTCATCGGATAGAATATTTTTCAGATCCAGCTTGTCTTCTAAGCGTGGTGCAAGTTTCTGAATGTCGGGAATGATCTCTTCATGCATCTTCCTGGTTATTCTTTCGGTATCCTTGGCCTTCACAAATTGCTTAATAATGAACATTACATCCGATTCGGATATCTCGTTCTCCGCATAAATCTTGTTGATACGGTCGTTCAGCGCTTTATAAAACCTTATCCGGTCATCAAAAACATAAAAACACAAGAGTATGCCCACCAAAGCTCTTTGTCTGACCTCGTGCCTGCCGCTGTAATAAAAATCGAACAACAACTCCATTTTTGATGTATCAAAAAACCTGATCATGCTTAAGGTAACGGCTGTTACCGGCAGGCAGTTATCATACCATTTAAAATAGCCCGAATCAAAAATTGTTTTTACAAATAACATATCCGAATCACTGAATTTATCCGTATACAAAATGTAATCGAACAAATCGTTGCGGAAGTCCTGCTGTTTTTTTTCTGCTTCATCATCATCAAAAGCTATCCGGGTTTCATTCAGCAGATCTGATATTTTCTCCATATACTTCCGGCTTTCAAGGGCTTCATTCTGTTTCGCCTGTATAAGGCTGAGTTTATTGTATGAATTTCTCTTGTTCTGCAACAAAAGAAGATTGTTCTTTTCAAGAAAATGTTCTTTGATCCTGTCGGCCAGTTCCACCACAGATATTATCAGAGAACTCAACACCTGTGGACGTTGCGGGTCGGTTACCCCTCTGATGGTATACGACAAAAGGTTCTGATAATTAGAAACAATGTTTTCAGATTCTGCCTGAAAAGCATCAACATTTATTTCCTTTAAAAGCGTTTCAATGCCCGAAAGTGCATCATAAAGCCTTGAAGACGTAGCATTATCACAAATTTCCCTGTGCGATTTTATTATTTCCCGTGTTGTCATAAACAAATAATTGCGTGATTATCATGCAAAAACTATACTTTTATCAAAAGTCTGCTATTATGTCAGTATAAATTTAAAAAATAATGCTACAGGCATACTTATAAAATAATTATATTGTAAACTTTACTAATATAAAATCGTATAAGCCTGTTGTTTGATGACTTGAGATATTGGATCAGCAGCTAATATTAATAAAAATGAAAAATATCATCTTTCTGTTAATTTTAGTTTTTCCGGCCTGCCTTATTTGCGGCTCATGCAAGAAAATGGCCAGGGAGCCTAATATGCCTGCAACCTACGATGGCAGAGCAGTGAAAGATCAGGGGACCATTTATGTATCAGACAGGGATGTTATGCTGCAAATCTGGGATAACGGCAGCGCCGATGGCGACATGATCACCTTAATCGTGAACGACATGGTTGTACTTTCAAATTACACCCTTGAAGGGATAGCCAACAAGAAGGAAATAGACCTGAAACTGGATAATGAAGGATACAACTATTTATTGGTGTTCATCAATGATGACGGAAGTCTGTCGCCAGACGAAACGGTTATCGCCATTGATGACGGCACCGGTGAACAACAATCGGTTCTCACCGGTTCTGCTGCCTTCTGCGGGGCTTTGAATATTTATGTTCAGTAAACCCGCCGTCGGATACTGAAACATTGGGATCCCGGCTATGCCTGCTCCCACCCGTCCCGCTCCAGAGGATCAAAACTCAATAATCAATCCCAGTGTAGGTAAAATATTGCCTGCCGGATTATCCAGGTATATGGCCTGATATTTTGAAGGATCCACGGGGTCAATAAGAGGGGTTCCGTTCTCGTCTCTTACTATGTCAATGATCGGAGCCTGATCGCTTTTGAAATTATATATATTCTGAATGTCTACATATAAATTCAGTGTCAGGAATTTCCAGAAAAACTTTTTGTCTACCCTGATATCCAGGCTGTGGAAGGGCTTGGCCCGAAGCGAATTCAGCAGATTGTAGTCGAATATTCCCTGATAGCGCACATTCCAGTTGGCGATAGTTCTTGTTGCCTCAAAATCATAAGGTGTGTAAGGCGAACCTTTGGAAAACCTCCATTTGATGCCGACATCCCAATAATGCTTAAAAGATTTGCCCAAAGTAATATTGACAATGTGCTCATTATCCCATGACGACGAAACATACTTATTGTTTTTATCCTTGAATTCGCTTTTCACAAATGTATAGGTAACGATTCCATAAAAGCCCTTGTAAAGTTTCTGCTGGGCCAGAAACTCTATGCCCATACTTCTGCCTTTGGAAGTGCTTACCACCTCATCGTTGCCTATCACGCCAAAGTTGCTTCCCAGGTTGGCCAGCGAAATAGAATCACGCACCAGAAAAGGATACTTGCTGTATGCCTTATAAAATCCCTCCACGTTCAGTTTCATATTGAATTTTGTCACATACTCCAAACCGGCCACCAGATGATATACATTGATGTAGGAAACATTGTTGTTTTTATTTACCAGTTCATTATTGTTGTTGCGGTAACCCAGCACCGTATAGGGAGGCAACTGGTAATACCAGCCGGCATTGGTCACCAGGGTTAACTTATCTGTAAGATGCACCGTAAAAGACACCCTGGGCGATATCTGACGCAGCGGATTGGTCATGGATTCATCGTAATCATTACCGTCAATTCTCAGCCCCAGCGACAAACCAAAATGATCCCTGAAAAGCAAAAAACTGGCCTGCCCGAACACCCCATAGCGCCACATATCAAATTCCGATTCAAAATCAATGGTATCGGGGCCAAATGGAGTGGCGATGCGATTAAAGGTAGCGTTGTTGTACTTATCATATTCCATATTCAGTCCGTAATTCAGCTTAATGGCTTTGGTGAGCCTGGCTGTGTGCTCCAAACGGAATTTATTTTCGATTTCCTGCGACTGGTAATCCTGCAGCAGGTTTTCATCGGCTTCTACATTATTCTGATATTTGAAAGAACGGTTGTTCAGGAAATTCCTGCTCAGCACCGCTGTGAGATAACTTTCTTTAAAATAATGTACATATTTAGCCCCTAACATGTAATTCCACTGGTTGGACACCGGCAGGTACCTCAGCAGGTATTTTTGCTGGTCGGTGCCTGTTTCCTGAAGTTTGGTATTCAGCTTAAACCTGTCTAAAGCCCCCAGGCCAAGCACGGTAAGTTCATTTTTGTTGTCTGGTTTCCATTTATACTTCAACTGGAAATCATTATAAGTAGGTAAAAATGGCAGCTTCAGCAGGTTAAAAAGCAATTTAAGATACGATTGCCTGGCCGACACCAGAAAGGTGGCATTTTTATGCAGGGGGCCTTCAACGGATAAGCCTATATCGCTGGCGCCAATGGTAAACTTTCCGCCGACCTTGTCTTTGTTACCGTCTTTTAAGCTGAATTCCATGATAGAACTCATCACATTGCCCCGGTTCGCCGGAAAAGCGCTTGAATAAAACTCCACTTCCCTGATAAAATCAGTGTTTATCATGCCTGCCGGCCCCCCCGAAGAACCCTGCGTAGCAAAATGGTTGATGTTGGGGACTTCTATCCCGTCAATATAAAAACGATTTTCATTGGGTGCTCCTCCCCTGATGATGATATCATTACGATAGGCCACCGTGGCAGCCACGCCGGGAAACGACTGTATCACTTTTGAAATATCCCGGTTGCCTCCGGGATAACGTGCCAACTCATTGGCGCTGATCGTCCTCATAGATATCGGACTTTCTTCTTTTTTCACAAACGGAGAAGCCTTCACCTCTACCCCTTTTAAGTCTTCAACGGTTTGTTCCATGGCAATATCAACAAGTGTCGGCTTTAATGAAGTTACCTCTATCTCGTAAACGGTTTTGTTTTTGTAACCCACAAAAGTCGCTATTAGGGTATACGTACCGGGCTGAAGCTTCGTTATTTCAAAATTTCCATCTATATCGGTCGAAGTTCCGGTAGTGGTTCCCTGTACCACCACATTTACAAAAGGCAGCGGCTCATTGTTCACCGCATCATAAATGTGACCTTTGATCCCGCCGTTCTGTGCCGTCAGAAACAAAGAAGGGAACAATAATAACAACAGTAATACTATTTTTGCTTTCATGTCATTAAATTTTTAGGTACAAAATTACTTATTTTTTTATTAATTAGAATGATTCCAAATAATTTTTTTTTATTTTTTTTAATGTTGTCCGGTTAATTTTTTTAATATTTAGTATTTCGTACCTACGGCGCGTATATAAATTGGTAAATTATTCATTCTGATAATATTATAGACCTTTGGAACTTTTTCAGCCTTGTTAGATGCTGCATATTGGCGAAAAAAACATTCTAACATAGATTTTCATGTCAATAATAGACCGTATTTATCTTTATAGATTTTACAA
>DAOORA010000114.1:0-6397 GCA_035389045.1 Bacteroidales bacterium
ATTTATGATGGATTTTTTAGCGAAACGAGGCAGATTTTGCAGACATAGTTTATCCCATGTCGAAAAATCTAACGAAGTTGCAGCAAAAAAGACGCATAAAGATATGAAAGGAAAAAATCAAAACAATTTCTTAATCAATGGCTTGCCAGTTTATTCACATGCCAGGGATGATAATGATGCCTTACGGTTTATCATAAGTAATCTCATTAGTCAGGGTTTATACCGCAAAGTTGATATTGAGCGTGCATTTGGTGTAAGTGAAGACAGTTTCAGTCGTGCTTATAATAAATACTTAAAAAAGGGGAAGCTGGTTTTTTTGGACCATATGCCCGACATGGGAAGGCACATAAGATAACTGGCGCCAGACGTGAACGTATACAGTCGAAACTTGATAAAGGCCAGAACGCATATAGTATTTCCCGCTTGTACAATTAGCCATGGAGCAACCCCTGGATGACTTACCAGGAATAACGAATAAACAAATAGAGCACAAAGAAAAGATCGACTCTCTGAAAAATCAGGAAACAGAACTTTTAGACCGACGTTCTAAAATCAAGCCTCGCATTAAAGTATATCTGATGCCTCAGCAAGAGCGATATAATAAACTGAAAACTGAAAGCAAACTATTAATGAATGTGAAAAAGATGATTTGTTATAAGGCTGAATCTTCTGTCGCACAATGGATCGTCCCATATCTGGCAAAAGGAGAAGATGAAAAGAGAATGGTTGTCAAACAGATCATTAAATCCAGAGTAGACCTAAAACCTGATCATATAGACCAAACATTAATAATAACGCTTCATTCATTGTCTGCTGCCAGATACAATTATGCTGCCATGGAATTATCTAAACTACTCAACCAGACTGATACTAATTTTACAGGTACTGATTTGAAAATGATTTTTGAAATTACCGCTAATTTAAATTGCGTGGAGTAAGGAGTTCTGAATTTCTTTTTCTGAGGTGCTATAAGAAAAGATTTTTACTATGAGTAAGGAAAGAAACATCGTATTCATTATAACATGATATGGGAAATTAACGTTAACAGGGGCAGCGCCCCGAAATATTTGTAAGCAGTAATACCCCATAAAAAATGTTAGGTGCAGAGCACCGTTATATTATATCTGCCACATACATAATTAATTTAAATGGCCGGATAAGGTTCCATTGGTAAACACTTTATGCTAATGATGCATAACAATACCAGGTATAAATACTTCTTGGGGCGTGAAGACAATTGGTATGCATCAAAGTATGGAGGTTTCTGTCATAATCGGTTGTTTGATATTACGGTAAGCTGTACCTTATATCGCATTTAAATTATTTTTACAAATGTTGCGGTGCTCTGCACCGGTCAAATGTGGCATCAAAAAAAAATAATGCCAAATAATAATTCCAGATAGTCCAGGCTTGTACCCTAAGCCACCGTTTCATCACGAAACATAGATTCATTATAATAACATCATACTTTGCCTGCCTGTTTGCTTATATTCAGACAGGGTTATGCCTTTTAAAAAATATCGGTCAGGACAGAAATACAAGCAAGTGAAATCATCCACAAAACTTATACGGTATAAATATTTTTTCAAATAAATATGTTTATTGATAACCATTGATTAGTTTCAGCACCTCAATAAAAGAAATAACCATGAAAAAAATAGTGGGTTCGTCATCCTGATAAATCATTAATTTTGAAGGTTAAAATACAGAGATGCGGTTTCAGAAGAATTATTCATCGAGGCGTTATATAATATCTGCTATTTTTCTGGTATTAGGCATTATTTTCCTGATACGTTTATTCTTCATCCAGGTTATTGATGATACTTATGAAGAATCTGCCAGGAACAATGCTTTCAGGTATATTACGGAATATCCGGCCAGGGGACTGGTGTATGATTGTAACGGCAAACTCCTGCTTTTTAATGAAGCCACCTATGACCTCATGGCTATTCCGCGACAGATTAAAAAAGATTTTGATACGCTGGCTTTTTGCAGGCTGAGCGGCCTTGACCTCCAGTTCCTGCGGAAAAAACTTAAAGCTGCAAGGAATTATTCTCCGTATCTGCCAACTATTATTGAAGAAAAACTTCCAAAAGAAACTTATGGAATGTTACAGGAAAAGCTTTCGGAGTATCCGGGTTTTTATATTCAGGCACGAACGATACGCAATTATCCTCAGCCTTATGCTGCGCAAATTCTCGGCTATATCGGTGAAGCAACTCCGGAGCTGATAAATACGGATGATTATTACCGCCCCGGAGACTATGTAGGGATTAGCGGACTGGAAAAGTCTTATGAGGATCAACTAAGGGGAGTTAAGGGATACCGTATCATCATGGTTGATGTGCATGGGCGAGACATGGGAAGTTATATGAACGGAAAATTCGACAAGAAAGCAAAAGCCGGGCAGAAATTATATACTACCCTCGATATTGAGTTGCAGTCCTATGCCGAAAAACTGCTTCAGCATAAGCGCGGAAGTGTGGTTGCTATTGATCCAGAGACGGGCGGAATCCTGGCTATTTCCTCAAGCCCGTCTTACGACCCCAACATTCTGGTGGGGCGTGAACGGACAAAGAATTACTACAAATTAATTTCCGATAAAAATCTTCCGCTGTTCAACCGTGCCTTGTCGGGGCGTTATCCTCCAGGATCAACGTTCAAGCCTTTGATCGGGCTGATCGGACTTCAGGAGGGTGTCCTCACCACCGGTACGGCATTTCCCTGCAACGGAGGGTTCCCGCTGGGTAATGGTAAAATGGTAAAATGCCACGGGCATTATTCCCCTATTGCGTTGACGGGAGCTATTCAGACATCGTGTAATGCTTATTTCTGCAGAGTGTTTAAGGCTCTTCTTGAAAATAAAAAGTATGAAAATACAACCATCAGATTTAACGAATGGCGCAGGCAGGCCTTGACTTTTGGACTGGGCCACAAACTGGGTGTTGATCTGCCGAGTGAGTCAGGAGGTAATATACCCACCAGTGATTATTATGATAAATATTTCGGGAAAAACCGCTGGAGAGCGCTGACTGTAATTTCGCTGGGGATCGGACAGGGCGAAATCCTGCTGACACCTCTGCAGATGGCTAATTATGCTGCAATACTGGCAAACCGGGGATATTATTATACTCCGCATATCGTTGAGGCTGTCGGTACAAAAACTAATCTGAAGAAAAAATATCTTCAGAAACATGTGACCAGTGTGGATACAAAACATTTTGACTGTATAGTCGAGGGGATGCTGGGTGTGCTGGAAGGTGGAACAGCATACAATGTAAGGATGGACAGTATAAAAGTATGCGGAAAAACGGGTACTGCACAAAATGCCGGTAAAAACCATTCCATATTTATTGCCTTTGCACCTAAAGACCATCCTAAGATTGCAATTGCTGCGGTAGTCGAGAATTCGGGCTACGGGGCTACATGGGCGGCCCCCGTGGTCAGTCTGATGATTGAAAAATACCTGACGCACAAGGTGAAACGCGTTGAACTCGAAAAAGATATCATGGAATCTAAATTAATCGACAACACCCAATAATGGCAAAATCAAGAGACACGTTCTCCAACATCGACTGGCCTCTGATAGCCATATATGTTTTCTTTGTATGTGTGGGTTGGGTAAATATTTATGCGGCGGCTTATACCGAAGAACATCCCGGCATTTTCGATCTGTCCCAGGAATATGGCAAACAGTTTATGTGGATATGTGTTGCCATAACCCTTGGATTGTGTATCTTAATTATTGAGGCGCGGTTTTTTTCAACATTTGCTTACATTATCTATGGATCGGCAATATTTCTGCTAGTCATTACTTTGTTCATCGGAAAAGAAGTTCACGGGTCGCACTCATGGATATTTTTTTCGGAAAACATAAGATTTCAGCCGCTTGAAATTGCAAAATTTGCAACCAACCTGGCGCTGGCAAGACTTTTGGGCCAGATAGGCATAAGGATACAGGACCTGTCAACGCGTGTACAGGCCTTTGTTCTTATTTTACTTCCTGCCGTTTTGATTTTGCTGCAGAACGAAACCGGTTCGGTGCTCGTTTTTATGTCATTCATATTTGTTTTATACCGCGAAGGCTTATCTGGCAACGTCCTTATCATTGGCTTTGCCGTGCTTGTTTTATTTATTTTTTCGCTGCTTATTGATCAGTTTATTGTTGCCGGTTTTATCCTGGCTGTAGCCTTAATGATTTTTTTCTTTATCCGTCGCAACAGAAGAAATATTGTGGCTTATTTCCTAGTTGTTACCGGTATCATAGCTTTTGTATTTAGTGTTAATCTGATTTATAAGCACGCATTACAGCCGCATCAGCAAAAACGGATCGATGTATTGTTAGGAAAAATTTCTGATGTAAAAGATGCCGGCTACAATGTGAATCAGTCAAAAATAGCCATAGGATCAGGAGGCTTTACTGGAAAAGGATTTATGCATGGTACACAGACCAAATACAAATTCGTCCCGGAGCAGAATACAGATTTTATTTTTTGTACCATTGGCGAAGAGTGGGGATTTATCGGAAGCAGTCTTGTTGTTATCATGTATTTCCTTTTTATGATGCGGATTCTGTTTATAGCTGAACGGCAGAGGTCTGCCTTCAGCCGTATATATGGTTACGGTCTTGCATCCCTGATATTTTTACATGTTTTTATTAATATCGGAATGACGATCGGCCTGGCGCCAGTAGTGGGGATACCCCTGCCATTTGTCAGTTATGGTGGGTCTTCCATGCTGTCATTTACGGTGTTGCTGTTTGTTTTTATTAAACAGGATGCAAGCCGGAAGCAAATACTATAATAAAAGCAAATACCACATGAATAAGGAATTTGCCTACAATACTCAGATGATGGGCTATTGGATAATTCATAAAAACACCAAATGGTTTTTATAAAAAATAAATTATCCGGCGTCAAAAAGAAAAATAATTACTTTTGTTACACAAAAAAAACAATACACGGAATGTAGAATTTTGTAAAAAAAGGGGGAGATGGCTATGATAGAAACCATCAAATTCAACACATTCAACTGGATACATATTTTAAATCCCAGTGAAGAAAATTTTGACTTTTTAATTGAGAATTATAATTTCCACCCCCTTGACATTGAAGATTGCCGGAGTAAAGTGCAACGGCCCAAGATCGACATTTATGACGATTATTATTTTCTGATCCTTCATTTTCCATGTTTTGATAAAACAAACAGATTTCTTGATACCAAGGAAGTTAAGGTTTTTTGGGGCAGGGACTTTATAATCACAATCGGAAACTCCCACTGGATCGTAAAAAAGTTCTTTAACACGGTAAAGGATAATCTGGAAGCATTCAAGGAAGAACTCAGCGCGGAAACCAGCGATGCTTTGCTGTATGAGATCATGGAGCGGCTGATGAAAGACACGCTGTCGCTGGTGGCACGCATCGGCAGTGAAGTTGATCAGATAAATTACGGGTTGTTCAATGATAAATCGCAAAAAATAATTGAAAAAATTTCCGTGACACGTAAAAATGTCATTCTGCTGGATACCAGTTTCAGGCCGCAGTTACGATTGTTCCACAAATTTGAATCGGGCGAAATCAAAGGATTTGCAGAGGATATGGAAGATTACTGGGGAAATATCCTGGACTACTATCAGAAACTCTGGGACATGATAGAGGACTACAAAGAAATGATTGAAGGTCTTTCAAAAACCTACGATTCGCTTCAGACCAATAAAATCAATGAGATCATCAAAATACTTACACTGATCTCTACGGTAATGCTGCCAATGACATTTATAGCCAGTGTATATGGTATGAACATTGATCTTCCGTTTCAGAAGAATACGGCGGCTTTTTTAATTATCACCGGAATCATGCTGGCTGTTCTTATCGCTTTTCTGTGGTTTTTTATCAGGAAGAAATGGTTGTGATTATTTCTTCAACCGGTCCATAAAATCCCGGGTGTTTATTATATAACGGCAATGAGTTCCTGAACCGATTGGCCCTTCCTCATCACGGGCTTCGACAGAAAAAAACAGTTTTTTCCCATCAATTCTATCAAGCCGTGCTTCACAAACAACTTTCATTGATAGCGGAGTCGCTTTAAAGTGCCTGATATTGACTTCGGTTCCGACGGTATTGTAACCCTCCGGCAGATATGGCTGAACAGCTTTTAAGGCCGTCTTTTCCATCAGAGCAATCATGGCAGGAGTGGCGAAAACCTCCACCAGCCCAGAACCGTAATATGCAGCCGTTTCATTAAAAGTGACCACTGTTTTTTCTATATGTGTTATTCCGGTTTTAAGATTTTCAATCATACTGATTAAAATTTGCAGTTTGAAAAATAAGTTTACTCAAAATTAGTTTTAGAAATTGTTTTGATTTTATCTTTTCATATCTTTATGCGTCTTTTTTGC
>DAOORA010000115.1:0-6234 GCA_035389045.1 Bacteroidales bacterium
GCCTGGCTGGCCAGTCAGACAGGCCTCGAAACTGAACTTTTCGATTCAGACACTGGGTTTCCGCTCAGAGACTTAGTGCTATTTCAGGAGGGGACAGGAAGCCTTGTAATAAAACACATAATTGCATCCGAAATGAACATTGATGTTTTTTGTATGGTATGGAATTATTGCAGCAAGAAAATTATCCGTAGAAAGAAAAACCTGGAAAGGCCCGAAAGTCAGCGAAGACCCGACGCCAAAATTCAGCCAGTCTCTGTTCATATAGGAATAGGATAGGGAAACGTCGAGGATTTTGCCGAAACGACGGTTATAGGCAACGGTAAAAGCCGGATGGATAGTGTTTTCATATATTTCTGCACGGAATATAGCTGCGACACGGTCGTTTTTCGAGATGTTATAATAGCCGCTTAAATATATTTTAGGATTGAGAGGGCTTGCATATTTTTTGTTTACTTCCTCAATTTTAAGTATATTGGCAACAGAATCAATGAGTTTATCAAAAGCATCATCCTGTAAGGAGTCGTTCCTGATGAAATCAGCAATATCGATACCTTTAAAGGTAAAACTTTTATCCGTCATGGAGTATTGTCTTGTGCCGGCATTCCAGAAGATATAGCCAAAATCGATGATGCTGGCACCTACGGACCATTTATCGTCAATGGTATATGTTGCGCCGACATCAATACCGAATCCGGGGTTTTTAAAATTAAACAAATAATTGGTCATGTCTTTTTTGCTGACCTTCGTATCTTTGGTTGAATCATCTTCGAGTGAGTTATAGAATTCATCAGGCATTGATGTATAAAGAGCAAAATCCGAATTTGCAGTCAGGTCATAATAATTTTCGTCTACGGCAAGTGAAACGTCGCTTTTTTTGGTCCAGGTGTTTGAAAGTCCGAAAAGAAGTTTAACACGACCGCCTATGGTCCATTTTGTATCGAGCAGATAGGTATATCCAATAGCTAATTCATGGTAATGCGTCATGTCTACTCCAATGCCTTTGAAATCTGCTGCTGAACCAATATACTGCGAATTTCCCTTCCAGAGCATGGAAATCAGATCACGGGGGTAGGTAAACCTGAATTTGACTTTTTCAGAAAGGGACAAACTTACATAATGCAACCTTTTGATCTTAAAGCCAAAAGAAAGTATTTCGGCCTGCTGATTCAGAATCAGGTGGTTTTTTTTGGCAAGACCATCAACAACGTCTTCAAAGTCAAAGTATAAACTATCGGTTTCTTTCCGCTTATGTATCAGATCATCATATTTAAACCCGGTATTGGTAATGCTGGTAAAATCAGAAGACAAAACAGGAATAAAAACCACCGGAAGACATCCGATATGGTATTTGAAATTGGGCATTTGCCCCGGATTTTCATAATATGTCTGAGGCACAGTACCCAGCGTGTATGTGGTCATTGCATCCTGCGCCGGCAGATAAGGAATAAGAATGAATAATATGATGATGGTAATTATTATTTTTTTCATTATAACGGCTGTAGATTTCAATAAATAACATTAAACTTGGCGCGGACACCTACCCTCACTTCAAGGTTATAAAAGGAATAGAATTTTACTATTTGTGTGCCGCTTTGCGCAGTTTTCAACGATGCCCTGACCAGTACTTTTTCAGTGGTTTTCAGATTTGTAAGGCGGCTTTTTACAAAGTGGCTTTCGGTAAGCTTGTGCGATGACTGATAAACCAGATAATCGGGCGACCCATCTGCCAATGCTGCTGTCAGTGATTGTTGAGCCGGTGTGAGCATGGAGTCGAGTACATTATTGAATTTATCCATGAAATAAAGCTGTATGGTTGCATCTACCGGGAAACCGTTTGTAGTATTGATGCGGAAATCTATGTATTCTGCCGCATCAAGATCTTCCCCCAGCTTAAAAGCTACGGTATCGGCAAGGATAAAATCCGAAGTTTTGCCAAAAAGCGGCAGCTCCACTTTTGCGTCGATATCGAAACGGCTGCCCGCTAACGCGAAATTACTGGCCGGAGCCCCCGATGGGTTCGACATTCCGGATATATCAGTAACAAACCATTGGGGTGAAATAGCTACCGCATCCCATACATTGCTGTTTGATTTCGTAAGGTGGAAAGAATCAATGGCTGCCTGACCGGCAGACGGTGCAGCGCTGATGTCCCATGGAACAGGAATACCTGTTACCGCGACATCATAAGGAGGATTATAGCCGGAAGTGGAATGAAAATTATTCAAATTAATGCGGATGGGCATTCCGAATGAATTTGAAGAGTAAAAATGTATCATGGGGTTTTCAAAATCTATGAAACCGTGAATATTGCTATTAAACATCCGGATTTCGACGGAATCACCGGGCAAATAAAACCCCGTCTGTTTGAAATCCCCCAGTATCTTGCTGAATGACAAGCCATTGAAAGACTCCCCGAGGTTTATGGTGTAGGGCGAATTGTTGGGATTCCCGTTTCCGTGCAAGGTTACCGTATAGGTAATATGAAGCACATTTTTATTCATCCCGCTGTTATCGAAAATTATTTTATAACCGTTCAGGTTAAAGCCTGAATTTATTGTTTGTCCATAAATATAATCAATGTCTTTGCTGAACGGCACACCGTTGAGCGTTGCTGAAGGGATGGCGATATTAATTGTCGCATTATGATTCAGATTGGAGGAATTTACAATAAAACTGAACATACCGGTATCCAGATCGATTTCGTCAACGATGATGTTATTCGGCGCCAGAAAAGCGTAATCAATGGTATAAGGGATGGCGGTTACATCGAAACCATAGGGTAATGAGCCGGTCACATTAAAGGTATATGACGAGTTTATATTCTGATCAGGGAAAGCAAATAACTCCTGTGCGGTTCGCGAATAAACCTTATTCCAGTAAACCAGATAAAGAAAATTGGTGCCGTTTTCAACAAAAAGATTGTCATGATCGTAGTCATTGAGAATGTCTTTCATGGACAGGTTCGAATATATAGCAGGAACGGCGACATCGGGGTCCCATTCACCATGTTGTTCAAGCAGGTCCATGTCAAACCGGTCTTTGTAGCAAGACATAGCGCCGGATGCGATTAAAAGGAGCAACAACAGCTTTTTTAACGGGTGGAGTTTACTTATACTCATAGCAAGAACATTATTTTATTTAGCAAATATATGGTAAAATTATTAAAAAGCAAAGCATTTATAGTGAATAAAAGCAGCCTGAGAGTTCCCTGCAGGTTCAATCAATAATATAATTGAGCAGCAGGCTGCTGTCGGCGGCAAGAATACTGTTGGAGTTTTTCCCGAACAGATTGCTCAGTTCAAAGAATGGGTTGCTCAATATATAATTCTTGTATTCGAAAAATCCTTTATTGTTTAAAAATACTAAATGCGAACAATCTGTACTGGGAAAAACGATCTGGAATTTATTATTAATTTTTTTATACAATGGACTGGCAGCAGGATCCCCGCCTGTTTCAGCTTCAAAGATCTTTTTTTTGCCGTGATCATATACAATTGCTTTTCCCTTGTCGAAAAAAATAAAGTCATCTTTTTTATCCATGTTAAAATCTCCTGTCAGGAAAAAATGGTTTTCAGAGAAAAATCTCAATGTGACAATATCGATTTTTCCGTTTTCGGAAATAAAAACTAACTTTCCTTTTCTGTCGGTAGTAAGCAGATACTGTTTTTTCTGGATATTATGAACATAAAACCGGCTGTTTTTTGCCTTGATGAAATCTTTAGTGCTTTTAATGACCAGGTTTCCCTTCCGGTTGATAAAGTATACTTTTCCGTTTTTATCAGTGGCAATTAAAATATCTTTATCCTTAAATCTGAAATATTCAACAGGCTTTTTCAATACGGCTCCCGTGCGAAAATTATTCCATCCCGGAGTCGGCTTTCCATCAACCAGATAGTTGTATATTATTTGGTTTTCGCAAGGGATGATGATCCTGTAATCATTCTTTCCCTGATAATCGATGAGTGTGATTGCCGTGCTGGCCGGATAGGGCAGTTTTACCGGGCTGAATTCCGGCATTTTGCCGTCAGGTTCAAAAATATATATATGGTTTTTGGTGTTAAAAACAAGGTAAAACTTATTGTTTTTTTTAAGATTGGCGATAAAAACTTTGCTTAACGGGGGTTCTTTGATATTTTTTTTCCAGATAAGCTGCCCGTTCCGGTTAAGCATATAAAGGTTGCCTGCCACATCGAAAAAAAGTATCTTCTTTGTGCTGTCGCGCGGATCGGTAATTACCGATATATTACCACTAATTGTGGTGTCGGCGTTGTATTCCCATACCGATGGATTTTCTTCAATATATTCCTTGTTATGACGGACGTAAGCATTCAGAAAGAATTTATTTTTATCAGTCGTAAGCTGAAACGCAAGCGCCTGAAAATTTTTCAGAAATACCTCATTGGAATTGAACGCATCACTGAGTTTTCTATTGAACATTGGCGTTAATAGTCTGAAACTCCTGCGGATATTTGTATACAGGCAAAAATTGGTTTTGTCCGAAACATTGTCTGAAAAATTAATGTAGTTTTGATTTTTTTCCAGAGTTTTACCCGAAAGATACGCGGAAACATACATATCCAGCGAAACAGGAGATTCACCGATAACCACATAGTCATTGATCGTTGTGTAATATGCCGTGTCCAGGTGTGTGAACAGTCCGCCAAAGAAATCTTTTAAGAAATGTAACGGTCGTAATTTCCTGATGGCAAAAGAGTCACGGTTGACCTGACTACGTTCGTCAGGAGCGGAAGAAATATTTTTCAAAGCATTCCGGAATTCATCTATTTGCCTGGCCCTGAAAATCCCATAGTATCTGTAAGGGTTTGAAGTATTGGGATTTTCGGTGATGATAAGGGCATACTGGTTCCCGATGTGCTGCAGAAAATCTTTGTTTATGTCGATATTGTATGTTGTGTCATAATAAGAACACATATCCGAAAAGGAGCGCTTATGGAAATTTGAGGCCAAAAAATCCGTGTAATTTCTGATATAGTTCAGGGTGTTTTCTGTTCCCCAGAAGGTCATCATGGCCGTATTGGCCGGGCAGATAGCTGTAAGTTCGATTTGCTGTGGGGTCTGATTTCTGAACACTTTGTTCAGCATTTGTCCGGGATCGCCGGTTATGGCATAGCCGGTAAAAAGCAATTCATTATTTTTCACAGTCAGATCCAGCGATGCCATATCGCCTGAAAGTGACAACTGTTTTAGTATGGCTGAATGTTTTCCCGATAAAAAACGTGAAATCAGATTATCTACATAATTGTTTTTGATAAAGATATTGGCGTCGACTTTTTTGCCGGATGACGCATTGAGCCTGGTAAAGCCGGGATTGTTCTCTATACTTATTTCAGTGAGCAGGGCGCTTAAGGATGTCTCGACCAGGCCGGAGGTCTCGGCTATGATAAATATGCCCTTGTAAACGGTGTACGCACAAAGGATTTTATTGGCCTTATGAATTTCATAAATCTCATTTTCCAGAAACCGATGAGTGGTAAAAACAGTGCCGGACGAAAAATGTTTGTGCATGAAATCATCTATCAGTTTTTCCTGGTGCGGGCCGTTCATGTTTATGGTATACAGGCAGCGATATTCGGCCCTGTCGGGTGCCCAGGCAATGTACAACGGATTTTGGGTGAAAATCTGTACAATATCATAATTGTTCTTTGCCAGGGAATCCATCAGCAGAATCTTTGAATTTAATTCACTGGCAAAACTCAGGCACAGTAATTCTTTCCAGATTTGGTTTTTGCTGTTGATCCTTTCCCAGAGCGCCAGGGTGTTTCTGACTTCTATCAGGCAGACGGTGCTTTCGGGTATTGCTTTTATTGCGGGGATGACAGGGTCTTTTAATCTTTTTATATAAGAGTATCCGAAGAACAGGGCTACAATAATGCTAATTGCTGCTACTGAAATCAGCGCGTATTTTTTTATCATTATTCCTTTATCATTCCTTGAATATCTCATAAAAAATTAAAAGAGTAAAAGTACAATAAAAACTTTTTGATGAATGATTCCTTTTATCAGAAGGTTAAATCTTTTTTGAGGTACCAATGTTAAATAAATATTCCTTATTTTGCTTCGTAACCCTCGGAAAAAATAAAGATTTATGTTAAGCAGGGTGATGGGAATGGGCAAAGTACAGGCAGGGCGGCGAGAAATTTTTTACAATTATTTGTATATTTTTCTATTGTACTTTTTGTCTTGAAACAAAAAGTACCAAAAAATTCAAGAAAA
>DAOORA010000116.1:0-5675 GCA_035389045.1 Bacteroidales bacterium
GGCGGGGTTTCCTGACGCAGCATAGCTGGTCGGGACTACTTTGCATAGATTTTCAGTGTTTTCTGAGAGCGGGCTGAAGCATTCGCCAGGAGGTCCTTTTTTGCTTACTTTTTTGGACAAGCAAAAAAGTAAGAGAAAAATCTCATGTTTACAACAAAAACAAATGTGTAATATTAAGGTATAAACGCTTTTCTAATTTTTAAACTACTGGCAATCGGTATTATTCAGGTTTGTTGTTAAGGATTTTTAAACAAAAATCTTTGATATGCATCCGTATAATGCCTTTGTATGTTGAAGTTTCGGCTATTTCATCCATGGTGAGCACGTACTTGGGAAAATTATCAGCTATTTCAAGCAGGTTATCAAATTCGCGGTTAATGGTTTCTTGATTTGTCAGCATATACGCTACCTGTACATAGATTTTATCACCGGCTTTCTGTGCGATAAAATCAATCTCCTTATTTCCCTGCACACCCACGCTTACTGAGTAACCAGCCATTTTCAGATGCAGGTAAACGATGTTTTCAAGTATTTTATGAATATCTGTAGCTTTATAGCCAACAATAGTATTTCGGATACCAACATCTTCAAAGAAGTACTTCTCCCCGATTTCAAATATTTTCTTCCCTTCAATTCCTGTGCGCTTAACTTTAAATATTAAAAATGAGGATTCAAGGTAGCCAAGATAATCAATTACTACCTGTGGTGAAATATTAATTTTCTGAGCTTTAAGGTATTCACTTATTTTTTTTGAAGAAACTATGCTGCCAAGATTATCAGATAAAAATCCAACTAAGTTTTCTAAAAACTTTACGTTTCGGATATTAAAACGAGCTACTACATCTTTCAGAAGTATCGTGTTGTAAATGCTTGTTAAGTATTCATAGGCGACCTGAATCTCTTTGCTTAGGTTAATCAGGTATGGGAGGCCCCCAAACTTCATATAGTCCTGAAATGATTCAACCGAATCAGAAATTTTATTAAAAATTAAAAATTCAGCATAGCTTAAACCAAAGACTTTTATTTCGATATACCTGCCGCTTAACAACGTGGCAAGTTCACCCGATAGCAGGTTTGCATTACTCCCCGTGCAATAGATATCGAAGTTTTTTCTCGTTCCTAAATCTCTCAGCGTAATTTCAAAAGATTCAATATCCTGAATTTCATCAATAAACAGGGCTACTTTTCCATTCTCTTTGACGTTTTTCTTAAGATAGTCAAACAGGTCGTCCGAATTTTTAATTGCTGAAAACTCATTTTGTTCTTTGTTGATATATATTATTTGCGTATTTGGTTCCTGAGTATTAATAAGGTCTCTCAGCTGCATAAGAAGATAACTTTTTCCCACTCTTCTTTGACCAACCAATACCTTTATCAGCGATTTACCGATAAATGGTTTTATCTTTTCGATATACAAAGGTCTGTTTATGTAATCAACCATATTTCAATTATGATTTAAATTTTCTGCAAATATAATAAAAGATTCAAACATAATTGAAGAAAATAAAATATCTTTGCATTTCTTCAATTATAGGATAATCTTTTTTCGGATCAGGCATTCAGGATTTTCTATTTTCCGCAATCCTATTGCACCAATCAAGATTGTTATAGCCCAATCCAAAAAGTATGATTTTTGAAAATCAGCTTTGCCCCGGCCCAAAGGGAGGGCTGATTTTCTGCGACTTCCCTTTGGGATAATGGGCAAAAAGTCGCAGGTTAAGAAAAAACCGGGCTTTTCGGAGTGGCCCCTTGTAATATTTGTTTTTCGTATTATTTTCTTTTCAACTTCCTTTTGAACTTATGCAAAAATTACACATGTTGACTTTTCTTCTAATTCTTTTGATTCTTCGGTTCTATAATTATCTGTATATTTTATTTAAAATATTTTCCATTAAACCCAAATCAAGCATCAGTAGACTGTATACCTTTCCGAATGGCTCAACCTTAAGGGCTAAAACTAAATAAGGGTGGAACCACTTTGCCGGATTGGCTTACGCTCAACACTGTTTCATGCTTGTACTGTATGGTGGGTCGGGGAGTATTCCCCGGTCATAAATTTCGCTTGCCGATAGACTACTATCCCTTTAAAAAAATCAGTTCTTTATCAGTTTCTTTTGAAATGTCCCGTTCGTGCCAGTCAACCGGATCAGATAAACGCCGGATGTTATGGAAGTAATATCTACCATGTTTGTTCCACTCACCAGATCGCTCGTTAAAACACATGCTCCAATAGCATTATAAACCTGCATTTTTAAACCTGTCCTTTCGGCACAGTCAATGTACACTCTGTCAGTGGCCGGATTC
The DNA here is from genome assembly GCA_035389045.1 of Bacteroidales bacterium. Classification (GTDB taxonomy): domain Bacteria; phylum Bacteroidota; class Bacteroidia; order Bacteroidales; family CAIWKO01; genus CAIWKO01. Next base: position 2,305 of record DAOORA010000116.1, read on the forward strand.
GGATAGATTTGAATATCATCGTTAAAATTCACATCTTCAATAGTTGCTTGAAAATCACAGATACAACGAACAGAATACCCCAGAACTTTATCTGCATGGGTTCTTAATAGATAGGAATGATTATAGTTTACACCAGGCCCCCAGGCCGATGTGGCACTGTAAGACGTTGAAGTCCACCATACTCCGTAGGATCCAATATTAGAAAAGGTTCCATAGAAATATCGTGAGCCACCGGGCAGTGCTGTAAAACCACTGCTATTGGTAGCCCCTGTATTTGGACTATGCCAATGGCTGGTACCAGTTTCTTTTAATTTGCCGCCGATATCCGTTCCGACTTCACCTGTAATGGTCGTGTCGGCTGTGTTATCAAGATATTTTACCATTATGTTCCATTCAGCATCAGAGGGCACATGCCAGTTTGCAGGGCATAAATTATGGACATGGGTTGCGGCATACCAATTATAAAGTCGTCCGTAGGTAGCAGCATTTGAAGGATTATTGCTGATATCACAATATGCACCTGTCGAATTGTTCGTCCAGGAAGTATTATTTGTTATGTTGGGGATAGAATCACCATTACGATAATGGGTGACTTTCAGGTTCTCCTTCATCCAGACTTGTGTCCCGATGGTCACGGTATTATAAACATTTCCGTCAATATCGGTAACTGTCTGGGCTTGATTTATAAAAGTCAAAAATACAAGTCCGGCCAAAAGCAAAATTGTTTTTCTCATAACAGCTTATTTAAATTATCAGTTTTTGCACCATATTTTATTTATAAAGCCAGGGACACTATGGGGCGTTACACCGGGCGTTCCCACTTAACCGTGCCATACTACTCAGCCCTCACAGCTTGTCCCGTTTTGGTGGAGTTTTTTCTTCACCATGGCAAAAATATGCAATATAATGGTATTCAGGGGGATCAGTGTGAAAAAAAATTCAGGATATCATTGTCAGGGAAAGCGGGTTGGGTAGTTGCCCAAAGCCCGGTTCTGGTTACAACTATTACCTTAAACGATTACGCATAAGAGGATACGAATCAATGCCTGAAGGTTATCAGAATATTGCTCCATCCGCCAGCCGGCGGAAACCGCTGTCCGCCACTGCGGAACGAGACCCGGGAGCCTGTCCCGGTATTTTTCCATGTCGGGATACAGTGGTGTGCCTGCTCCGTAACGCAGTGTGCGGGGAGAGGCTCTCCCCGTCAGTGTTTACTGGCGGGGCAGCTTACCCGATTACCAAACGTACATTATTGACCGGTAAGTTGATAGTCATTAATCAGAAGTTCTGCCGAAAGATTAAGTCTGTTAGTCAATTTGCGAATCATTTCTACTGTCAGTTTACGTTTACGATTAAGCACTTCAGAAACTCTGCTTTTTCCGCCAAATTCGTTAACTAAGTCAACTTGTTTTAAATGCATCTCCTGCATTCTGATTTTATTTGCCTCAATTGGATCAGGTGCATCAATAGGATAATGTTTTTTTTCATAGTCGTCAACTAACAATCCAAGAATATCAGCTTCGTCACTTTCTGGTGTGCCAATTTTTGAATCAAAAATTTTGTCAAGACGTTTAAGCGCTTTACGATAATCTGATTCTGTTTTTATTAACTTGATATTCATATGTTTGTTTTTTTAAATTTTATTTACATCAATTTTGTCATATTCAGCATGTGTCCCAATGAATTTGATGAATACCCATTGCTTTTCAAAGTTAAATTTAACTACAAGTCTGTATGTATTTCCTTTAATATTAAAAACAACTCTATTATTCTTTAGAATACTTGCATTTGCATAAGTTTTTTTTTCATCATTTGGTGTTTCCCAATCTGAACTCATTACTGTGTCGTACCATGTTTTTAGATGTTGCTCAGAATCAGGATTTTTTTTCAGTACATTCGTAAAGTGCTTTTTGCAAAAATTCTCTCCATTCAATTTTTTATTGCAAAAAAAAATAATTCGCAAATTGGGAACTTTTATCGCATTTTTTTTATTTGTATGGTTGGGTAACGGTAGGTGGCTGCTATTCGCCACGCAATTTAGTAACTTTTCTTGTCCAAGTACACATTTTTTCAAATATTTCCAGAACTGTTGTAATGTTTGCCTTTCCTGCAGGGTGAAAGCAGACACATGTGTGTGTCCTGCATTTATCGGAATTAATGAACCGCTGTCCGTCGCGGAGGAACGAGACCCGGGAGTCTGTCCCGGCATTTTTCCATGTCGGGATAAAGTGGTGCAAGAGGTTTGGGGGTGAAAATCCCCCTTACCTACCCGCTTTTTATTATTTTTATTCTTGTTTTTATGTTATTGTCAGTCATTATCTCGAGGAAATAGATACCATTTGTCAAACCCGATAAATTAAGAAAATTGGATTTATAATCTCTCAGGATACATCTGCCATATACATCATAAATGTTAATTTGATTTATCAGGTCTTTATCTTTAGTTATTGTAATAAATCGTTTTGTTGGGTTTGGATATACAATTAATGCATTATTTGAATTTTTATCTTCTATACCAATTGTTGCGCAAAAGCTTGATGAATAATTTGAGTCATAATAAGAAATGGCGCTATCTGTATAACATAAAATACCGCCATTTGTCCAAGCGTCATCACATGCTCCCAAGTCAAGGGGAAACAAAAATGATGAATGTCCTATTCTTTCAATTATTTTTCCTGAATTTCCAACCCAGGAACACAGGGGGTCAAATAATGCCGTTACATATTGAACTTTTAAGATGGTTGTGCAGATTGTAGTAAATCCAACAGAATCTATCACGAATCCCACAGAGTCAGGACTCGGAAAACCATATCCTGTCTTGATATAAAGTGTGTCACCTGGCAATTTGTTGAAGTCATACAATAAACAAAATTTGTTTTGATTTTGACTAAAATAAAAAACCTTATTAGTGTCAGAATAAATAAATATTGGGTGAATTTCTGATCCATAAGTACATCCCCCAATACCATTTGATTGTAAAACTTTGCAGTTCTTTCCCTGAATTATCGTATCACCTGTCGACTCTATTGACGCATAATATTGACCCAAAGACAAGGAGTATGATAAGTACCACCATTTTGCGCCTGTCGGAGCCCAGGTCTGGGCAAACAATGTTGTCAGTAAACAAAATAGTGTCAAAGAAAGAAATGTTTTTTTCATATTGTTGTAATAGGTTTTATTTAATTTCTAATGCCAGCTAACGATTGTGTTAACACATTCCATTTTTTTTTACTTTAAATTTTTGACTGCATTATTTTCAGTTAAATAAGTTCGAATACACCATCCCCGGTAATTCCAAAATATAAAAATACATAAGTTATGCGAATCAAGGGTTAAAAAATTAAATAAATAAAAGCTGCGGCAATTTTACC
>DAOORA010000117.1:0-5649 GCA_035389045.1 Bacteroidales bacterium
GGTAAAATTGCCGCAGCTTTTATTTATTTAATTTTTTAACCCTTGATTCGCATAAATAATACAAAAAACAGTTTTTTTTCAATACAAAATTAAAAATTTGCTTTTTAGAAACAAAATTTATTATATTTGAAAATAATTCTTAAAAAAGTGTTTTTCAAAAATTTTTTAAATTATGATAAGTAAATAGATAATTAAATGAGATTCACTGGTGCTTTGAAAATTATTTTTCTTTCATTATTGGTTTTGAGCCTTGTTCTGATGTGGTTTTTTGTGAATAATGTCATTACCTGGATTAGTATAATTGCTTTTGTTGTATTAAGTCTGCTTTCAGTAATACAACTGTTTTTAATTTCGGTCAGAGGCTCTGATTTCCACATTTTCAAGTATTTTATCGCCATAGTCCTGCTCATCCAAAGTGTCTGTTTTATTGCGCTTTTATTAGGCTTTCAGCAAATCGGGACATGGAAATATTTTCTGATTGTTGCCGCTGTTTTTTTTGTCATTACCTCCCTGTTCATAATAGTATATTTAAAAAAATTTATAGCTCCAAAAATCAGAAAAGTTTTTGTCGTCAACATACTGACACCCTCCTTGATCATTTTATTTTTAGGACTGTTTCTTTTCACCGTCAGTGAACCATTAATATTTAAGGGGTTTAACAGAAACAGGGATCACCAGTCTTATGAGCAGTACATTGGAGAAGAACAGCAACAGAATTCGGACCAGATTCCAACTTTTTGAAGTAAAATAAAGTATTCAGAAATCGTTTGAATTGGATCATTTTTTTTTGGTTTGGACTTGTATGAATTTTTAAACAAATTGACAAAAAGTTGTTTATAACAATACCGTCAGCATATTTTTACATTCTTGTATCATTACGAAGTTCCTCCTGATAATAATGGTTCAGAACAAGCAATTCGGAATGTAAAGGTCAAACAAAAAATATCCGGCCAATTCAAATCATTTGTCGGAGCTGAATCATTTGTAATCCTTCGATTTGTTATTGATACTTCTATAAAAAATAATATCAATCCTCTGCATTCTATCTCTCAAATTAATTCACTATAATTGTAGGCTGAATAATTACCAATTTTTTTTTAGTTTTACAATCTTAATTTTTGTTAAAAATTAAATAAAAAAAACCATAATCATGAAAATATCTATCTTCCTCAGTAGATTAGCAACTTTATCATTTGCGCTGCGCAATATGTTCGTTGCTGGCTTTTTTGTCTTTAGTGCAGCACTGGGACAGGCACAAAATTCAACAGTAACACCCGCCCAAAAACAGGCGAATAGCAATACAGAAAATACAGAAAAACAACTCTTACCTTCTGTGATTGGCAATAATCAAAAAGCAATAACAACTGACCATAAGGCAGGCTCTTTGCCTTTGAAGGTAACGGAACCTGCTCCTGATATAAATGACCCGGATTATGTAACTAAAAAAGAAACAGGGATTAATGAGTATCCTGAAGAATATAAGGCAATAATCAACAAAGAGCAATATAGCAATATAACAAATAATGCCCGCCCGAAATCCATAACAAGCCACCATAATATCACATTCTCGCCAAAATCATTAGAAAAAAATCCAAATTTAACAGCGCCTGACAGCTGTTCAAAAAAAAGGGAAGAGATAAATAATTGTTCAGGTGAGAATAATTCAGCAAAACAGCAAACCTACCAAAAGAGTATAAATAATGGTAGTAACAAAAACATTGCAAATGGAAACACGGAAAACACTTTTCAAAAACGAATCGGGGAACACGGCCCGTATATAAACGACAAAGATCTTGACACCAAAATCCAGGAATGGAAATTTGCTTATCCTGAAGAATATATGGAATACCGTAAAAACAATCCCGACCCAAATGTTTATAAAGGTTCGGTTATTATTCCTGCTGCATATGAATCATCAACTAATGCTGCAAAATGTAACAATAAAGTGGCAGAAAATGCTCCCAACCTTGACGACCCTGAATATGAAATAAAAAAAGCAGAATGGATAAAAAAATATCCGGAAGAGTATCGGCAATTATTACCCGCAAGCACTGACAACCGGAAAGAAAAAAATTAATAATTTGATAATTCATGAAATTTATTTTAATAAATTAAAAACTGCACATATGCAAACATCCACATCCTTTCTAAAAAAGTCGCTACTGGCTTTTTATGTTTTGTTTATGACCATGGGTATTAGCAACAATGGTTTTGGACAATGTGGCAGGCCCACTTGTAACTATATCGGAGACCCTGCAGCTGCAACAAGCACATGGCAATATGTCAGTGGTTCTGTGGCTGATGGCACTACTTATAACAGGTATGATTTTTATCTTTATTCTGGAAATACTTACGCGTTTTCTTTATGTTCTGCTGATGGCGGCGCGGCAGATTATGATTCATATTTGTGCTTGTACGGCTATGGTTACGGTTGTGGCTATACTACCTTTCTTGCATCTAATGATGATAATTGTGGTGTCCAATCTAAAATTACATATACAGCTACTTCAACAGGGTGGACGTCATTGTATATTTCGGGCTATGGTACAAATTATGGAACTTATACGTTGGCTTATAGATATTTGGCTCAGGGTACTGCTACGACGACAATTAATTATTCTGGTTTTGTCGCATGTAACGGCGGGCAATGTTATCTGTGCGGACAGGATTATTGGTGTACCAATACTCCCGATAGTTGGTGCGGAGATACACCTCCTTGTGATACCAAAACATTTTTCGATCCTGTTCCGGCTGGTAATACCGTTACCAGCGTTACGGTTAACTATTGGACATCAAGTTGTTCTGGTGCAATAATTTATGGAACTATAAACAGTTTTTCAGTACCTGTGGCTTACGATGGGAACACTGGGTGCTTATGTTCGTCTAACCCATGTTCGTTAACAACTTCTGTTTCGAGCTATTATCCATGCGGGTTAACAGGGTATGTGTATGGGGGGTATAATACGTTTACTCTTTGTTCCAGCGATGATATGTGTATCAACAGGGCGGAACTGGTCTTTACATATTACCCGACTGAAGTAGTTATCCCCAGTATCGCCCCATCAAACCCCACCATATGTACAGGCGGAAGCGTAACTCTTGATGCGGGAGCTGGCTATTCATCTTATTACTGGAATACCGGAGCAACAACACAGACTATAAACGTTACTCCTACTACTAGCGGCACCTATTCGGTGACAGTCTCCAGTCCGTTAGGCTGTGTATCCAATTCGGCATCGACATATGTTACTGTAGTCGCAGATCCCTCCATCACCATTTATGGCGCTACAACGATATGCAGCGGCGGCACGGCCTCACTGACATCTTCAAGCTCTGGCGGCACGGGCACATGCAGTTATCAGTGGCAGTCGTCTCCCAACCAAAGCACCTGGACGAACGTGGCCACCACTCAGAATTATACCACCGCAGCGCTGACTTCCACGACATATTACCGTTGCATCAGAACCTGCGACGGTTTGGGTTGTAACACGGCAACGTCAAACACAGTAATGGTTACAGTAAATACTATACCAAGTGCTGTTACAGTTTACGGAGGCGGCACACAATGCGGAGGAAGCAGGACATTAACTGCAACCGGGGGAACCGGGGGAACAATATATTGGCAAGGGACAACAAGCGGTGGAACCTCGACAGCTACTCCATCAACTTCGCAAACAGTTTCTGCTTCAGGAACTTATTATTTCAGAGCTTATAATTCTTGTGGATGGGGAACTCAGGGAAGTACTACCATTACAATAAATACTACTACCACACTTATATCAGATAGTCCTGTCACAACAAACTCGTATCCGACGTATTATCAATATCAAAATTGGTCAAATATGACTGCGGTGGTCGCAATTGCGCCTCAAACCTCAGATCATGATATATACATTTATGATAATGCCTGCGGATCAGGAACAGATTTGATATCCTCGACCTATGGCGGCACTTATGTAGATTTTGCTATTTGTTATTATGGAAATTCAGATATTCTGTTCCCAAGTGCTGAATATGGAAGTTCCGGTGTATCCATAGTAGAATATGAAGAAGGCACGGGTATGGGATTATGTTCCCCCGTCTCAGGAACGATGCAGACCTCAGAAGCCGTTGATATGTATGAAATTTACCTGACCTCAGGAACATCTTATGATGTCAAACTCGATATCACGAGTGGGGCCTGCAATTTAGGTTTTGCGTTAGGGTACACTACAACCTTTTTAAATCGTGGTTCATGCCAATTAGATATAGATGTTAACGGCGCTTCCGGGGATGAGATCGCATCTTCATGGGCTTGTCCTGAAACGGGTTATTATGGGCTAGTTGTATACAATACTTATACCGGTAACCCGGCTTCAAATTATAATATAACCATCTGTGCGACCCCGGGTGCCGTAACAGTCAACGGAGGAGGAACGTACTGTAACAGTGCAACTCTGACTGCCAGCGGAGGTACCGGAGGGACGATTTACTGGCAAGGAACTACGAGTAATGGGACATCAACAGCAACACCATCAACTTCACAAACTGTCACATCATCAGGCACTTATTATTTCAGAGCTTTTAATGGTATCGGTTGGGGAGCAGAAGGCAGCGCAACAGTAACTATCACAGCCCCTGTTACACAAACTATTACTGGAATAACACCTATCTGTGTCGGTTCTTCACAGACATGGACCAGCACAACCACAGGAGGCTCATGGACTACTTCTGCTACTTCAATTGCAACCGTTGGATCATCAACAGGGATTGTTACAGGGGTTTCGGCAGGAACTGCGACTATTAACTATTCGGTGACTACTTCCGGTGGGTGTGTCAACACCGCAACCAAAACAGTAACCATAAATGCTATTGCCGGTGCAGTGACAGTCAATGGCGCCGGCACCTACTGCAATAGCCAGACCCTTACCGCCACAGGCGGTACCAATGGAACCATATACTGGCAGGGTACCACCAGCAATGGGACATCGACGTCTACACCTGCCACTTCTCAGTCGGTGTCCACCACGGGGACATATTATTTCAGGGCATATAACGCTAACTGCGGATGGGGAGCCCAAGGCAGCGCAGCAGTTACGGTTAATTCACTCCCCGGCAACGTTGCGGTATACAATGGGGGCACGCAATGTGGCGGAAGCAGAACGCTCACCGCCACAGGTGGTAGCGGCGGATCAGGTTACATCCTTTACTGGCAGAATACCACAAGCTCAGGGACATCCACAGCAACACCTGCTACATCTCAATCGGTTTCTTCATCCGGAACCTATTATTTCAGAGCATATGCTCCCGCCTGTGGATGGGGCACGCAGGGATATACTTCGGTAACAATCGGAAGTCCAATAACCCAAACAATCTCGGGAATAACACCTATATGTATCGGTTCATCCCAGACATGGACCAGTACCACCAGCGGAGGCACCTGGTCATCCGCTGCTACGGCTGTAGCAACGGTAGGATCATCAACAGGTGTTGTAACTGGGGTATCGGCAGGAACGGCAACTATCACCTATTCAGTTACCGTAGACGGATGTGTCAACACCGCAACAAAAACAGTAACAATAAATGCTATTGCCGGTGCAGTGACAATCAATGGCGGGTCACATTAATTTTCTGGGGACTAAGCAAAAAGTTTATGAAGTCTAAAGAGAA
>DAOORA010000118.1:0-5464 GCA_035389045.1 Bacteroidales bacterium
CCCAGCAGCCCAGATTACCAGCCCTGAAATAATATGTTCCGGAAGAAGTCACTGCACGTGTTGTCGTTGGAGTACCAGTTGATGTGCCATTACTAGTGGTTCCCTGCCAGTAAATGGTTCCATTCGTCCCGCCTGTAGCGGTGAGTGTTTTACTGTCGCAATACGTACCGTCACCATAAGCTGTAACAGCACCTGGTATAGTTGTTATTGTCACTGCTGCACTGCCTTGAGTTCCCCAACCACAACTGGTGTTATATGCACGGAAATAATATGTATTTGATGATGATACTGTTTGAGAGGTTGCTGGCGTTAATGTAGAGGTGCCGCCACTAGTTGTACCCTGCCAATAAATAGTGCCATCGGTACCGCCGGTAGCTGTCAGCGTGTGACTGCCGCAATAGGCACCCGCACCATAAACTGTAACAGGATCAGGAGACGGGTAAATTGTCACAGCGGCACTGCTCTGGTTACCCCAACATCCCTGATTATAAGCCCGGAAGTAATAAGTTCCGGAAGACGTAACTGTATAGGCAGTAGTAGCTAAAGCTGTGGACGTACCGCCACTGGTTGTACCCTGCCAATAAATTGTGCCGCTGGTGCCTCCTGTTGCTGTGAGCGTTTTACTATCACAATAAGTTCCTGGGCCATTTACTGCTACTCCCCCTGGTGTTGCCGTTACGGTTATTGTAACGGTACAACAATTCAGTGAGAATCCTGAGGCATTATAACCTCTTGCATAATAAATGGTGGTTGAGGCGGGAGAAACAGGATAGGCTGCACCCGGAGAACTTGTAAATACCTGCCCTGATGTAGCACAGCCACTCGTAAACCAATAGATGGATGTTGCACCACTTGAAGTAGCCGAAATATTTGCACTCGCCCCACTGCATATTGTAGTGGTACCTGAACAAACAGGGTCTAATGGAACAGCGGGCAACATAACTGTTGCGGGAATAGTGTTTTCAGAAAAAAACAACACTGAAGCGGGATCTTCCATACAATTCACTTCAATTTCAGCCATCTCAATTTCGCTGCAGTCCTCGTCAAAAGGCAACAGCTCATTCGATAGATCATCATCATCAACAACATCAGCACGTAAATTCCCTTTCCCGATACCGGAAAGAGCTGAAGCATCTTGCATAGGAGCACATCTGTTCCGTAACGAAAGATCAGAATCAATATCATTACCGGGTACAACCTCCGATACCTCATCGGCTCTATTCTCAGAGCTATTTAATAAAATTGCATCTTTCGCCTCATCAATTTCGGTTATTACCACATCGGCGCGTGCAGGATATGTTTCATAACCGGCCAACCCAGCAAAAGTTCCATGATTGGAAGATATTGCAACAAAATTAACAGGATTGGAATTTAAAAACCCGCAACCAACTTGAGAAAAATATTTTGCATGATCGCCAGTAACAGCGATCCAGTTCAAACTATAATCAGCATTTAAGAAATTGAATACCTCGTAACAACAAATTTCCCCGTAGTGGTATGTCAAGGATTTTATGTTAGAAAGAAAAATTTTACTATCAGAAGAAACTTCTTCCTGAATTTTTTTCTGAGAAATGCAAATTGTTGCGCCAGATGAGAACTGGAAAATCCCGCAAAGCATAATTCCGAACACAAAAACCCTGAGCATTTTAAAAGCATCGTTGGTAGCTTTTGTCTGTGGTTGGGTAAATTTTTTCATATGCTGCTCCGTTTAATTTATTAAATTAGTTTATTTTATTTGCTAAAGTTTTATTTTATATTTGATAAAAGTAACAAAGATAACATACAATAATGTCAAATACACAAAAAAAAACGCTTTTTTTGTTAAAAATTTTTTAAAAAAATCTTAATTCTACTAACAATTTAATTATCTGGATTTTGCGTAACTAAATTTATCAAAAAAACATTATGAATTTTAGATTTTTTTCAACAGGTATTTGTTAATTCTATTGAAATAGTAACCAAGTATAGAATCAACCAATTTAAACATTACAAATTTTTATTATTTCTTAATTTTCAATTAATTAATTTACACTTTCATACAAGACTAAAGGTCGAAATAATCAGATCAAAAAGAATTAATAAGAAATGCTATTGCATATATTTTTATTAAAAATTTTTATAAAAAATCCGCTCCATTAAATGAACTTAGATTCAAATTGAAGTACATAATAATCAGAGTTTGTCCATAATGTCCGATTTCTTTTCTGTTCGTCCGCCAGTTGGCGAACTCCTTGATTTTCAAGACTACGAAAGCCTCGAACTCGAACATTCTGGTTCAAACTCTGACCCTATAGAAACAGGCACTAATTAGTTCTTTTTCGAAAACTATTTAGTGTCTGAACGAAAAACTCCATTTTCTTCCCCGCCTGTCCCAGTCGGGCAGGGTTACGCTTGCTCCAAAAATGCTCATTTACCCCAGTAAACTCGGCTTTTTGTCGCTTCGCAAGCCCGCCTGAATGACGCAGTCGGGCAGGCCTGCCTGGCTGGCCAGTCAGACAGGCCTCGAAACTGAACTTTTCGATTCAGACACTGAGTTTCCGCTCAGAAACTAATTACCGGAATAAATCATTTTATTGTCGTGCCAAAAAATCATTTTTTAAATATGCTTTTAGAAATAAAGTTTATCGTAACACAGAAAACTTATTTTTCGAATTGCAGAGCACCTGACTGATTAACAATAGCGAGGCAGACATGGTGGCTGATTTTTACTTTGTTTTATATATTATTAATATAATATTTTACGTTTTATGAATTCAATAAAAAGAGTTTGTCCATTATGTCCGACTTCATCCCTGACTGACTGACGCCAGTCGGGCAGAGTTATTCTTGACCTTCAAACCAGTCATCCGCCAGTTGGCGGACTCCTGTTTTTCAGGTCGTCGAAAACCTCAAATTCGAACATTCTGGTTCAAACTCTGACTTTATGGACAGACTCGAAATAGTTTCACTGCAATAATAGTATAATAAACAATCTATATTATTTATTATATCTTTTTTATAAAACATTATTTTGCAACAACATACTTTGTATATATCAAAAAAACATCTTAATTCAAAATGAAATACAAAAATAAGAATCTATATTTATCTACAATAAAAAGTGATGTTAATATTCTCCAATAATAAAACCGCCCTGTGTTCCCCCACCCGGACCAAGTTCAATATATTTTGCTGCCGCCTTGACCAAAAGAGGCTCATGAGTAACACAAACAATAGTATTACTATCCATTATTATTTCATTGAACAGGTTAATAATTTTTATGATATCTTTCGGATGCAAACCACCAGTGGGTTCATCAAGCAGAAATAACGTATTATTACCTTTTTTTGATGAAAGTCCCAAAACTAATTTCAAACGCTGTAACTCACCTGTAGACATCGTATTTAAAGAACGACAACTGTTCAGATATTCTATGCCGGTTTTCTTTAGAATAGAGAGCATATTTCTGACAACCAATCCAGATCTGCCAGGAAGATAACTATCAAAAAACAAGGATAATTCATTAAATGGAATTTGCAATACATCAAAAACTGTTTGTCCATCAATGGATATTCCCAGGATTTCATCTTTAAATCCTGTACCTCCGCATCGTTCACAGGGAGAAACAACATCATTGAAAAAATCCATGGCTACCTGACTGAGGCCTGTGCCATCACATGCTACACAACGACTATCGCGCGATCCCTTAATAAAATGAGAGGTTTTTAAACCCCGCTTTTCACTTTCATCACAATTTGCAAATATTTTGGCTATTACTTCTGATATTCCGAGTTTATTACCAATAGTCGTATGATTCCCTTTGCCAGGTCCGGATTGCCCGATAAAAACAACATCAGAAAAATTTTCAAAACCATAAAAACTTTCACAAAAGACCGGTTTTCTTACAGAAAAACTAGAAAAAATTACATTTTCTAGTAGGCTGGTTTTACCACTACCACTTACACCAGTAATTACGGTCATCATCCCGGCCATTATGGTTACATCAATATTCCTGAGGTTATTTGCATGGGCATTATTGATACTAATCGCCCGCTCCAAAATATTTTTATTGAATACCGGTTGTGAGTTAACTATTTTAACATCAATACTATCAGAACCAGATCCTTCATATATTAACCGTCCCCCCTCCTTCCCGGCACCCGGGCCAAGTTCAATAATATGTTCAGATTTTTTCAGCAGCATCGGAGCATGTTCAACCATGATAATACTGTTGCCATGTTTATTCAAATTCTCTATCAGTTCTGAGATACGCCTCACATCTTTTGGGTGTAAGCCAAAGGATGGTTCGTCAAGGACATAGGCAACACCTGTAAGCGGCGATCTGACCAGTCCAGCCAATTGCAACCTCTGGAATTCGCCCCCCGAAAGAGTTCCAATTGTTCTTGATGCGGAAACATAACCCAAACCAGCTTTTTGCAAAGCAAGCAGGTACCTTATGATCGCAGGTTGAAAAACAGCTGCGGCATTTTTGGACAGATCATCCTCAAATATGCAAAAAAAATCACTGGAAAACCATTTTAATGCATCATCAGCTGTCATATCGGTAAGTTGGCCAATATGCATTCCGTCTAAAACAAATTCAAGCCATTCCGGTTTCAGGCGATAACCAAAACAATGAGGACACTTAGCTGCTGTCATCACCTCCATCAATTCATCACCGCGTGCATCGGCATGTTTGCGGACATATTCTGCTTCTACTAATTTTAAAAATCCCGGCCAGGTTGATTTAAGTTTATGAATTCCTGTATGTACTCCACGCTTATAACGCCATTCGACATCAAAGATTTCATTTCCGCAACCCTTCATGGCCATCTCTTTGGCTTTTTCATCCAGTTCATTATAGGCAACAGAAAAATCTATTCCATATTTTTCTCCAACGGTCAACAGTGCTGCGACATATTGCCCAGATGGTTCACTATAAAAACGTCCGGCCCGGCTGCCATTCAGCGCCCCGGCAATCAACGGCTTTGACACATCGGAGACCAGTTTATACTGATCACATAACATAATACTTCCCAAACCTGTACATACCGGGCAGGCTCCTTCTTCACTATTAAATGAGAATGCTGTTGACAAAGGCTGGGTATTGCCGGATTTTGACGCTGACAACCTGCTGAATAATAAACGATACAAATCATAAAGCCCGGTGTAGGTAGCAATGGTGGAGCGGGGATTTTTTACCGGATTTTTTTTTGGTAAGCGAACTGCAGGAATTAATCCATGAATTTCACGCACTACCGGGACCCCTGCTTTAACAGAATACTGCCTGCTATAAGATGATAGTCCTTCAAGAAATCTCCGTTGGCTTTCAGCATACAGTGTGCCATAAACAAGAGACGATTTTCCGCTTCCCGACACGCCTGTAACCGCAGTAATTCCATCAGCCGGAAAAGTAACATCAATATTTTTGAGGTTATTGGTTTGCGCTCCCATCAAATGAATGGGTGCTTTGATTGTTTCAAC
>DAOORA010000119.1:0-5291 GCA_035389045.1 Bacteroidales bacterium
CGACCGCCGCGCCAAATCCAGTGCAGCGTATATCGTAAGCCAGGGTATTGATCCCGGCCGTATCACAGGTAAAGGTTATGGTGAATACCAGATGCTCGTAAACTGCCCGTGCGAAGGCGCGCAAAAATCAAACTGTACCGAAGAAGAACACCAACTAAACCGGCGCACTGAGTTTAAGGTAACCGGCTTTGTAAAAGGTGTCGGAAATGTAGACATGAAAAGTGAAAAAGGGACCAACATAAGGACGGATCCCAAACCCGCAAACAAATAAGAAATCAGCCCAGAAAGCTGAGGCTGTTTCAAAACATTCTTCTTACTGATTTTCACCGCCTTCTTTTCCCCTCCCTAAAGGGTGGAAGTCGCTGAAAATCAGTATACCCCTATCCTGTCCGCATGGCACAGGCTGGCAGGCTGCCACAGTGTGCAGCATACAGGCAAGGATCAGGAATGAGGCAATGAACGAAAATCTTCGTCTGGGGCTATCATTTATACAGCCTCAGTTAATTTATGACCGGATAAAGGTCTAAACCATCAATGCTGGTGGGTGCATTTAGCTCCCGATGTATGTTTTTTACAACATGCCGGCAGTTTTTCGTATGCTTCAGGATTGGCTTTAGTATCGTTGGCATCGTAGCCCAGGTTGTTGACCAGTGTTAAAACTCTTGCTTCGTCAGTCTTTTGGGCATTATAAACAACCGTCAACACTTTTGTTTCGAGGTCGAGAGAAACATTTTTTATTCCTTTTTCAAAAGCCAGCCCTTCTTCCAGGTGCGTTTTACACATTCCGCAAACAGCCGATGTGGTGATTTGAATCTCTTTCTCGTTTTTACTTATTTTCTGTGAAAAAGTCATAGTAGAAACCATCATCAACGCCATAAGCATTAATGAGGCAATAATTAATTTTTTTGTTTTCATATGATAAATTATTTAATTATTTATGATTTAATTAATTCAATCTCAAAACCCGCATCATCAATAATGCAAATGATATCAGTAGGATTGAGTTTTTCGGTTTCAACGGTAAGTATTTTATCCGGATGATCCAGGTCGATATCCCATTTTTCAATATCTTCAGCAGCATCGAGCATGGGTTTCACTCTTTTAAGACAGCCACTGCAATTAATACTTGTTTTAAAAATGTATTTTTTCATATAAAACTATTTTATCGTTAATCTTAGACCTGCATAAGCTGAAACACCCATTACCGGGCCCCAAACCATAGAAGCGTCAAAATAATTTCCGAAAGGATCATCTGCCGCCACGATGGGATGATGCTGCATGAAATTGGTGATATTCTCCGCTCCTGCGTAAATGTCAATGTATTTGAACCGTTTGGTAATTTGTGCATGAAGCATAAAATATCCTTTAGAATACCCGGGGCGGTAATATGGTTCGGGATTGCTGTCGGTATCGGGAAGGCGTGCGCGGCCATTGTATTGTGCGGTTACATCAAACTTCCATTTTTCGAAACGTGTGGCATACGAAAGCGTCAGCAATCCTTTGAACTTGCTGACATAAGGCGCTTCCATGGTTTTTCCGTCAAAGTTTTTTTTGACATCATTGTACCTTCCTGCCAAAGTTATATCAAATCTTTTTAAAGGCTGTATTGAAAAATCGGCCTGGACACTGTTGGAGTAAGAAAGTCCTTTGAGATTATAAAACACTGCCATTTGCGGGCTACGATCCAAATCAAGCACAATCTGGTTAACAAACCTGGTATAATAATAATCCATCCCGAAACTAAGTTTCCGGTCTTCTCCGATCATAAAGTCTTTGGTGAAATTGATCCCGAAATTCCAGGCTTCTTCATATTTCAGTTTTTCCTCAATGATAATGTTTCGTGCACTGGCCAGTATACCTGTATTTTCAGCAATGACCTGCGGAGAACGATATCCCCTGCCTGCCGAAGCACGAATAATAAAACTTCCGGTAACATCATACTTAACGTGCAAACGAGGTGTAAAAAAGAATCCATGCAAACTATGATAGTCGGCACGAATGCCTGCTATTACATTTAGTTTTTCCGGAAAACTATACGTGTACTGAAAAAATGCACCGGGCACTATTTCATCGGTGGCAAATGCTGAGTCTGTCAATGACTGGGAAAATCCGTCATAGGTAATGCCGCCTCCGGTGCTGAATTTGTGGTTTGTATTTCCAAAAATGGATTGGTAAATCAAATTCAGGTAGGCGCTGTTTTGATCACCGTTGTATTTTTTTATTCCATACAACGAATTTAACTCTGTCCGGGTAAATGAGCTGACTATTCCAAGACTTTTGTAGCCGTTTTCGCCGAAAAACAATCCGGCTTTCAGAAAGGCGGAATATTGTTTTGAATTTATCTGTGTTCTGTAATAATCAGGTCTTTCTGCTGCATCCGATTTATAGTATTGTTTTTGCCCGCCTTGTTTATCATCCTGCAGATAACCTATGCCGAACTGTATATGCCCTTTGCCTTCCATTTCGTACTCCCAGCGGTTCAGGAAGTTGGCGGTCCAGGATTTAGGCACATCGAGGAAGCCGTCTTTATTCAGGTCGATCATAAAACCATTATAAGCGCCGTGCGCCAATATCATGGTACTCCATTTATCATCAATTTTGATCGTGGAGTTCATGTTGGCTTCAAAACGCCCATCGCTGTTTCCAAAAAGGTTAAAGAAAAAGGGTTCTTTATTGGTTTCCGGTTTTTTGTATTCCACATTTATCTGACCGGTAATGGATTCATAACCATTTATTAAGGATGATGTCCCTTTGGAAACCTGTATGGAATGCATCCACGAGCCCGGTATGTATGTAAGCCCGTATGATGATGACAAACCCCTCACCATAGGAATGTTTTCCATCATCATTTGGCTGTAAACTCCCGAAAGGCCAAGCATTTGTATACGTTTTGCTCCCGAAACCGCGTCGGCATAACCGACATCGACAGTGGCGGTCTGCTCAAAACTCTCGGATAAATTACAACAAGCAAGCTTCTGAAGCCCTTCACTGGATATGACTTCCGTTTTTATGGGTTTGAGTTTTGAAATATAGTTATCAACTTTCTCTTTTATCTCTACCGTCTGTAAAGTGGCATTAGAAACCAGGATAAAATCCACATGGCTCGAACCGGGTTCTACCAGCAGGGTGTCGCTCTGATAACCGACATAACTTGCCACGAGTTTCAATGACCCTGACCCCGAATAAACTATGGAGAACTTACCGTTTTTATCCGTGGTGCTTGCATTGCCGGAGCCTTCCCAAAAAACATTTGCAAAAGCAAGCTTTTCAGTCATGATCTTATGCTCCGAATTGGTGATCCCGCTAACGCTGCCTTTAATGACAGCGGTTTGGGAAAACAGGCTCTGGCAACCCGATATAATTATAAGTATTATTAGTATTTTTAATATGATTTTCATGATATTAATGATTTATAAAACAATAAATTAAATAACAAGGGACCATGCCCTGTTAACCATTAAATATGATGAAGATCCTATAAGCGAAAAATGCTGTTTTTAATAAATACAGGAATCTGCCATGGAGCAGAAGTATTTATTATATTTAACCTGAATGGAGTGTTAGCGGTGAAAGAAAAAATTTCGGAAATATTATGATTCAGAAATAAGGCATTAGTATCAGTAAAGCTGAAAACCGTATTAATAAAAGAGCAAATGATCTTCAGAAAGAAACTGATGTTGGTGCAGCAATCCACTGACTTCAGCAAAGAAGCGGCATAATTCAGTTTATCAAAATGATCCCAAAGTTGCTGCCCTTCTGCCTCTTTTGACCCATGAGCACAGCAATGACCGGTTTCCTGACAACAATTTTCCTCCGCAGGCGCGTTAAAATGAAGTTCCGTCCTGCCCGAAACGGAACAGTAATGTTGTACGAAAAAAACCCCGTTTGTGGCAGACAGAAATACTGAAAGCAGTATAAAAACGACAATATTTTGTATACTCTTTTTCATGGGAGTACAAAGATAATTTAAAATTGATCTAAATAGAATTTTTTTTCGCAGATTAACAGGTAATTAACATCCTGAATATTAAAATACCCTGTTTTCACAGAGTATACTGAAATAGAAATTATACATGATATTAATTTGTTCAACATCAAAAATATTATTAGCGCCACCCTTTGTGCGGCTTTGTGTAACCCATTTGTGTGCCCGTGTACGCGCGCGTTCGCAGACACGAAGGAATAATTACAAAAAATAAATTAAATTGTAATACAACAGTGCGCTGTGATTCCGCAATCCGGTGTTCGCGCGCGTACTGGGTTTGCTTCACAATAATAGCAGAGGTAATAATAAAACATACCTTTGTTTCATATTTATTAAATGTTAATCGTTAACTATAATCATTTTGCAATTTATAATATCCTTATTTGTTTTCAATTGTACGAAATACATACCATTCAGTTTTTTTGTGTTTTGAAATATTAAATGATATGTTCCCGGTATTTTATAATTATTTTCCAGCACAGTAACCAAACGTCGGGTAATATCATAAATACTTAAAGTTACCTGGTCACTTTTTGTTAAACTATAACTAATGGTTGTTTCATTACTAAAAGGGTTAGGGGCAATTGTCATCGCAGGGCTGTTATTCTCGGGCTCTTCAATACCAACAATCATCTCGCAAGGATCAGGAGTAAATGATGGGAACAAAGTTGTATCATCCAAGCTAAAGCACCATAAAGTATATCCAGTGGCATCCATATAAAGTTCATCTATTGGCTCTATTAATCCAAATGAGCTTCCGATTCCTTCAATTAAATATGGTGGCTCCAAAACACTGGGATTACCAAAAGGATCAATAGCCCCAAGAATGAACCTTTTATAGTATTTATTTGCCAACAATATTGAATCAATAGAGTCCACAAATAATGTATAACCATAAGAATTTGGCACATTCAACATATTCCGTAAAGTGTCTCCGATATTAAGTGAAAAGTCGAATAACAATGTATCTGAAATACCATTATTGAACCTAAAATAAACTTTTTTTGCGACAGTATCATCTCTGATAAAGCCAATATTAACATTAAAATAAAGCGTACCATTTGCTTTTTTACCTGAGCGATTAATAATTTTATAATCATTGCCACCAATCACAGTATCACCTTTTATGGTATATTGATATAAATAGTATTCACCTATCGAAACGCCATATGGTCTGCGATCTACCCTCCAGATTGCATTGGAATCCGGAAAAGGGTTGTAATGTTGACCTGATAATAATAAAGAAAAAGACATTAAAATAAAACCAAATAATATTTTTTTCATTTTCTTATTTTTTATTGTTTAA
>DAOORA010000120.1:0-4920 GCA_035389045.1 Bacteroidales bacterium
ATGGATTTTTTAGCGAAACGAGGCAGATTTTGCAGACATAGTTTATCCTATGTCCAAAAACCTAACGAAGTTGCAGCAAAAAAGACGCTTAAAGATATGAAAAGATAAAATCAAAACAGTTTCTAATAATCCGGAAAATTTATTTCATCTTTCACAACAAAAGCATCCGGGAAATCTCCCAGTATTTTCTGTTTAAACCCCTCGGCATCCATACGGCTGCGGAAATCGCCGACACGCACCTTGTAATAGGGAGACTGAAATACCAGGTAAACACCGGTTTCGGGATACATGGTCATGAAAAGCCCTTTTTTGTTGTATGCCCGG
The DNA here is from genome assembly GCA_035389045.1 of Bacteroidales bacterium. Classification (GTDB taxonomy): domain Bacteria; phylum Bacteroidota; class Bacteroidia; order Bacteroidales; family CAIWKO01; genus CAIWKO01. The sequence continues at coordinate 325 of DAOORA010000120.1, forward strand.
CTTTTGGAGTTGTTACCCGATTCGAAGAATATCTGTACACGCCATCCGGTGATTTTTTGTTTTTCGTTGAGATAAATATGCTTTTCCACCAGCGACACTATCCTCGGATCCTCAATAATGGTGACATTCTGGCGCGATGTGCCGTTTTGTGCGTAGGAGATTTTTGAAACAAATAAAACAAAAACCAGAATAAGTATTCTGATAAAATACAGTTTCATAAAAGGGTTTTCATTATTATTTTGACAGATAATCCAATTCTTTGGGGTGTACACTCATGACGGGAATGGGAGAGTTGTTCACCATTTGCTGGGCGTAAGGCCCCAGCCAGATATTGGATATTTCAAGCTCCTGTTCTGTCATGATGATGATAAGGTCTGCCTTGATTTCTTCAGCATATTTGATCGTGGCCGTAGTGATATTTTCTGCATCTATTGTTTTTACCTCATGTTTTACATTGTTCTCATCCAGGAACGACGATACCTGGTTGGCATAACTGGTCACCTTATTACGCACGGCTTTCAAGGATGACGACTGTAACTCAAGTACATGGATCTCGGAGTTGAAACATTTGGCAAACTCCATCGCAAAAGGCACTTTTTGACGTGTAGATGTAGAATTATCTATGGGTAAAACAATTTTCTGAATGTTCTTTTTCAGGGGAAACGACTCCCGGAGTGTGATAACAGGGCAGGGAGAATACGTCACTATTTTGGTGGCGTTACTTCCGATCCAGAAAGCCTCAAATCCCGAAACACCATGAGATCCGGCAATGATAAGATAGGCGTCATTATATTTGGCCTGATTGGCAATTTCTTTGTAGATTTTTCCTTTTCGCAGTTTATAGGACAGCTTGCATTTTTTCAGGTGGGGAGAATACTTTTCAATCAATTCTTCAAGCCGTTCTTTGGCTTCCTGGCGATGCTCGTGGTCGGCATTGTTAAAAATTGAATCGTCGCTATCGGGTTTGTCAACCCACACCATCATAATATGGGCGTCAACGGCATTGGCAATGGTAATTGCCATTTCCAGTGCATGTATGGAATGTTTTGAAAAGTCAATAGCTACAACAATTTGTTTCATATAACGTAGTTTTATTGTTTTATTCTGCTAAATTAAATAAAAAATCAGATACAACAAATATCTTTCAGGAAATAAAATTATTTTTTTTGGACTGATATAAAATACTGTTGATTGCGGGTTTGTCAAATTTTAATGGCAATTTTTTTTTTTTGAGGTGCCAGCGCGGACTCTCTCCTTAAAACATAGTATTTTGATTCATATAAAAATCTTATTATCCATAGTTCGTAGGGCTTAAATATCAATAGAATGATCATGTCAGGATTTTTTTATAGACGTACATTTTATAATACCGGAATCATAAAAAAGATTTTTCCTTTAATTCCTGATAGGTATTTATATCAGGGATTTTATTAATTTTGTTTAAACAAAAGAACGACAATGACCCAAGGTATACTTGATCCCGGTAAAGACCATCTTTCTTCCAGCGAACTTGAATTTGAGAAATTTCTTCGTCCATCAACATTCTCCTCTTTTGCCGGCCAGGGTCAGGTCGTTGAGAATCTTAAGATTTTTGTTGAAGCCGCAAAACTGCGGGGCGAATCGCTGGATCATGTATTGTTGCACGGGCCTCCGGGTCTGGGTAAAACAACCCTGAGTTATATCATCGCCAATGAACTCGGCGTAGGGATAAAGGTTACCTCTGGTCCGGTTCTTGACAAACCGGGCGACCTGGCGGGTTTGCTTACCAACCTTGAACCCAACGACGTGCTTTTCATCGATGAGATTCACCGTCTGTCGCCCATCATTGAAGAATACCTGTATTCTGCAATGGAAGATTATAAGATAGACATCATGATCGAGAGCGGGCCCAATGCACGCAGCGTTCAGATTTCACTCAATCCGTTCACACTGATAGGCGCCACTACCCGGTCGGGATTGCTCACGGCCCCGTTGCGGTCGCGTTTCGGGATCAATACACGCTTGTCATACTATGACGCCGATGTATTAAAGACGATCATCGAACGTTCGGCACGTATTATTAATGTGGACATAGAGCATAACGCAGCTTTCGAAATTGCACGCCGGAGCCGGGGGACTCCGCGTATTGCCAACCTCCTGCTGCGGCGCATACGTGACTTTGCACAAATAAAAGGTTCAGGCACCATTGACCTGAACATCACCAATATTGCGCTTACCGCTTTAAATGTTGATAAAAACGGCCTCGACGAGATGGATATCAAGATACTGACCACCATCATTGATAAATTCAAGGGCGGCCCCGTGGGGTTAACAACAATCGCAACGGCAGTGAGCGAAGATGCCGGAACCATAGAGGAAGTTTATGAACCTTTTCTGATCATGGAAGGATACCTCATGCGCACCCCGCGCGGACGTGAAGCCACCGAAAAAGCATACAAACATCTTGGCCGGATCAATCCTGCGGCTCAGCAGACACTTTTTCAGTAAGCCACCCAATGAAATCCCCTGAACTTTCTTTGGAAATAAAGAAAAAAATCCTGGATACGGGGGCTTCGGACTGCGGATTTGCCAGGGCAGAAAAACTTCAACGGGAATATGATTTTCTCAAACAATGGCTCGCCAAAGGATTCCATGCAGGAAGAGACTACCTGGAACGAACCGCAGAGTCAAGGGGCAACCCGGAGCTTGTTGTCCCGGGTGCAAAAACCGTTATCGCAGCCTTGTACAATTATTATTTGCCCGACACCCTTTCGCAAAAACAATGTTACAGGATTTCAAGATATGCTTTTGGCAGGGATTATCATATGGTCATAAAAGAACGGTTGGAAAGTGTGGCTGTATTTATCAGGCAGGTGACGGAAAGCCATAACACACGTGTTTTTGTGGATACTGCCGCGGTTTTTGAAAAAGCCTGGGCGCAGCGCGCCGGGCTGGGATGGATAGGCAAAAATTCCCTTCTGGTCAATAAAAAATCCGGGTCTTTTCATTTTATCGGACTTATTATCACCGATGCAGAACTGCAATATGATGTACCTGTTGAAGAGCAGTGCGGAAATTGCAATCTGTGTGTGGAGGCTTGCCCTACAGGCGCACTGGTCGGTCCGCACGAACTGGATATTCATAAGTGCATAACCGGTATGACTATGGACCAGAAAAATCCTTTGCCTGCTGAACGGAGAAGTCAGTTTGGCGCCTTTATATACGGTTGTGATATCTGCCAGGAAGCCTGCCCGTGGAATAAAGGTCTGAAACCCAATGATGATAAATATTTTCAGATTTCCGGATCATTGAAAAAAATGTCAGCTGCCGAATGGGAAAACCTCAGCGAAGAGAGATTTATTGAAATTACAGAACATTCCGCAATGAAGAAGATCAGCTTTTCCACCTTGAAACGGAATATTGATTTTATTCGAATGGGAAAAATCAACCATTCTGATAACACTCCGTGAGATCTCATGATGCCAGGCACCAGACCGGCTGAATATGGGCTATACGCATAAAAAACGATATTCATATAGTGTCTGCATTATGGAATAGGGTGTTGAAACCATACATGCTCACCGATAGACAGCTTAAACCCTTTATTTTTCACGATACTGGTAACTTTGAAATCAGTTCTCCGGTTCATCTGGAATTCTTCTTCGGTACACTCCACGCTATTGACGCATTTGTTCACGGGAACGCTTTGTCCCTAGCCTTTAGCATTTATCCGTGACGCATCCACTACTTTGGAAATGATATAGTTGACAGCTGATTCAGCACGTTTTTGTGAGAGATTCTGTTTGTATGTGTCTTTTCCCATGGAATCGGTATATGAGTCAGATTCAATGTTGATCTCCGGGTTTTCGACCATGATCTTTACCCTATTGACACGGAATCGGTAGTGTAAATGTTAATCCCTGATAACCAAAAAATTGTGAGATCAATAAATTACACAAACCAATGGCAAGCTGAGTAAACTGAGCTTGTGAAAGTTAAATATATAATCCCTTACCATGAATAAATTACAAATCACATTCATTGGCAAAATCTGAATACCTGAAAATTTATACGAGAAATTATTCTATATTGTAAGAACAAATTTTGTATTTTCGTGGAGTTGAAAATAAACACTTCATTATGAGGAAATTATTGATTTTGTTGCTATTATTCATTGTAATTCTTAGTTTTATATCCTGCCGCAAATGTGAGGTCGTTGGAAGGCGTATTGTGGGTACATGGACTATATCAAAGGATAATGAACCGATAACACTTGATTTTGCAAAAAACGGTAAATTGAGAATTACCTCTCTGAATTATAATGCTGACGGGTGGTATACGTTTGAAACACCTGGAAAAAGAACATTTAAAGATGTTCATCTGTTTATCAGGACGTATAATGATAATACCATGGATAGTTTCACACCCGACTTTGACGGTGATGTCCTTCTGCTGGAGCCGGATAGCACCAATAGCCCCCACGCTTTTTTGGAGGGGTTTTATGAGCGGGTGAAATGATACTATCTGATAAGTTTTTGCAGTTATAGGGTTGACAGCTCCCTTTATTTTTTCCCGATGCTGGTAACTTTGAACTCGGTTCTTCGGTTCATCTGGAAT
>DAOORA010000121.1:0-4787 GCA_035389045.1 Bacteroidales bacterium
AGTTAGGAGTTAGGAGTCGGGAGTTGGGAGTCGGGAGTCGGGCGGTCCCGATAGCTATCGGGAAGGAGTTGGAAGACGAAAGCCTCGTTCGGGATAGGCTCCAGCCCCTCGTTCGGCATAGGCTCCAGCCTGAGCCGTTATTATTTATGCAGGCTCCTGCCTGTTAAATTAAAATGTCCCGAGGTAGATCATTATTGAAGATCAGGAGTTTTTAACAGCCCAAAGATTTACTGCTTTATAAATTTCAACACACCGATCTTTTTTTCTGTTTGTAATTTCACAAAATACATGCCTCTTGAAAGGTCAGAAATATCAATATTTGTTTTATCTCCATTTGCATATATCCTTTTGATCAATTGTCCCTGGAAATTAATAATTTCAATTTCCGATCTTATATTGGTTTCAACAGTAATGTAATCATTTGCCGGGTTTGGGTAAATATTGAATTGAAGATGCTGCTTATGGCGATCATCGATTCCTGAAATTGAGCTTCCGCAGGGTGTATGATCTTTTCGAAAGTAGCTTCTGATACTGTCAATTCTCTGATTCATCACGGTTATAGCAGCTAACTCATCCGGATCTGTAAAATCTCTTCCATACACAAAAGCAACATCTATTTCCTGTATTTCAGCAGGAGTAAAAGTAAATGGCCCGGTGGAACCGATCCCTCTGCGGTCATATGGTATATTGCCGGCTTGTGTTTCATTCCAGTAAGGTGGGTGAGCAACCGCGACTCCATCAGTGCCCCAGTCACAAGGATCTGAATCGCCGGGAAACATAAAATTACATGCCGGGCCGGTAGCGCCTGCTGATGGATGTCCGTTGCCCCAATATTTCAAGTGTACTCCGTCTTTCCAGAAACCCCGCAAATAGTTATAATAGTCAGCAGCGGTATCAGGAATAGTCAAGGAACCAAAGCCACCAATGCCGTTAGGAATGATAAAACCACTCATACCATGATGCTCATCATCGGTAATACCATTGCCAAAATTGAAGCCATTCAATCCTTCATCACACAAGCCGGCAGGATTGTCTGTACCATCATCATCCATTTTAGCGCCTGAGAGGAAAACAATTGACTGAGCAGGCGGATTTGCGCCATATCCGAGAGGATTGACATACCCCTGATCGATACTATCTCCGTTATAAGCATAAAAAGCGCCTCTTGTAACATCGCTGGCAATGAAATCATCATCAGGACCGCCTAATGCCACATCAATATATAACCCTATAAAAGAACTATCGTAAGTTGACGCAGAACGATTGAAGATTTTATAATTGAGAAAAACAGTGTTCCACAACGCTGAATCGGCATTGCAATCAAAACTATATGCCATAGCATGCACTTCGATCCTTAACTTATTACCTTCGCTTTCCGTATGTGGTTTACGGTCGTCATTGAAAATAAAGAGAACAGTTTCGTCGCCTTTGATCAGAGGAAAATCTCCGGCGAAAGGATCATAAATACCATCGTTATTCCAGTCTTTGAAAGGAGCCAGAATTGGCGCTTGTCCCAGGGCTGTATCACCGTTTCCGGGCCAATTGATCAATGCCTGTGAAGGAATATATCCCGGGTCGAAGCAATGAGCCATGTGATTATCAATATCCGACTTTTTTATTCTCCACACCCTGTTCCATTTTTCCGACTCCTGCGAATAGAAAGCAGAATCCATAACAGGTCCGGGGAAATAATCAAATCCCTTGCCATGATATAGTTCGCCTGCCACATGCAGTTGACCATTGGCATCTTTTCCGCCAACCCACAATGTCCCGGAAAACAAGGTATTTCTTCCGCTGCCCTTTGGAACTTCAAAAGTTGGAGTACCATTAAAATCCCAGAATAGCTGCCCGCCGGCATTAAATCTTGCCTTAATATTATTTGCTGATAAAAAATCATAAGCATCATACATCGTACCTTCATTAAAATTCAATGATTTCAGTTTGATCACTTTGCCGGGCGCGCTTCCTACTGACCATAATATATTATTCATATCGGAACAGATGTAATATGGTCTAAACTGGTAATATCCAGCCAATAAAAAAATATAATTCATATAATAAGCTAAATATGAATCATCTGATGGGTTTACTTTGATAATAAACTGATCTGATGGGCCGAACTGCGGAGCAGCATAATTTAGCAGTCCGGGTATTAAAACTTCATTATGTATGTTAGTAGTAATCGACCAGACTTCTATGGAATCATTTTTCTGAGGAATATTACAAATGGCTGTAAGGGGTTTGAACACATTATTGCTCATCCGGTATGCACCTGCCTTTGTGCCTATCCACAAATTGTTGTTTATATCATTTTTCAAACAGTGAATATGGCTGCTTTTCAATCCCGAATTCAAACTGTCATAATTCGTGAAAAAATTATTGTACAAACACGACAAACCCCTGATCGTTCCGATCCACACAGTATTGTTGTCAGCAAACTCGATTGATGTAATCGTGTCATTGACAAGGCCGGAATTTAATGAATAATAATATTGCCAATACTGACCATTATATATTGCCAGACCTTTGTTGGTGCCGACCCACAGCTTACCATTCCCATAATTAACAGCATTTACATGATTATTCAACAAACCATTAGCCGTATCATATAGTGTCCAGGACGAATTTCCGTCGAATTTGGCAAGCCCCTTTTTTGTTCCCGCATAAATATCATTATTATATACAAACAGGCAGGTCATTTTGTCAGAAGGCAATGTTGAATTTGAAGTATCATACATGGTCCATGCAGTGCCGTCAAATTTTCCCAGGCCAATGGATGCGTAGGCTACCCATTTATTGTTCGAAGCATCTATTTCCAAACCTGATTTAAATTCTAACTGCCCGAACGAATAACCGTCCGGATCGGGATAAATGGTAACTCCATCCTGTCCGTATCCACATAAATACGGAACTATCAGTAATAAAAAAAAGAATAATTTTCTCATGGCGTCAAAATAAATTATGATTCATTCTAAGATATTTAAAAAAAATCTAATTGATAAAGGTAAATATATTTGAATCATTATCAAAGAATATTAACACAAAATCAGGTTTTGGTATCTTTTGATAAGTTAACGGTCAATCTGCCTTTAACATAGCAGGGGTGCATAAGTTTATTTAACCGGATTTAAAGTTTGAGACACTCCCGGTTCGGCCCAGTTCGGCTTAGGCCCGGTTTGGCTCAGGCTCCTGCCTGTTTTATAAAGTTGTCTTGATTTAAAATGCTATATGTGACATCTGGTGAACGAACACTTACATTTTTTTGCTAAAAATAAAGGTAATGAAACTCATATTCCGATTTTTCCTTATGTTTCCAATAACCAATCAATTACGTTTTTCTTTTTTATTCCGTCAATTACAGCATTGTCATAATCAAGGGTTAAAAGAAATTTGGGATAATTGTCTTTGATACTTCTAAATGACGAAATTTCACGTTCAAATGTTTTTTCGTCATTAACAGAATAGGCTACCTGAAAATACTCCCGCTCATTATTAGCTTTCTGCAAAATAAAGTCAACTTCTTTGTCTTTGTTTTTGCCTACAAACACCATTCCACCGCGCCGCAAAAGTTCAAAATACACTACATTTTCCAATTTATGCCCGAAATCAGCATCGAATTTATTGGTCGACGTAATATTTCTCAATCCTAAATCCACAACATAGTACTTTTCATTAGTGGACAAAAGCTCTTTTCCTTTTATATCGTAACGGGAAGCATTGTAAAGAATGTATGATTCAGTGAGATAACCGATTAGCTTTATAACAGTATTATGTGATATTTTCTTACCGGAGTACTTGTTCAATTGTTCGGCAATATTGGTAGGTGATACAAGCGAACCCACAGCATCAAACAAAAATACGATAATTCGTTGTAAATTATTGATATTACGAAGCTTATGACGTATTATTATATCTTTCCCGATAACAGTATCGTAAATAGATTTCAGGTAATCATTGACAAGTTCGGGGGCAGTTTTCGAAATATTGACAGCTTCAGGAAAGGCGCTACTGTTAAGATATTGCCGAAACAGGCGGTCTGTATTCTTTTCTTCAGGAAATGCAAGCGTATATTCGAGGAAAGAGAAAGGATGCAGATTGATTGCGATATAACGTCCTGTAAGCAATGTTGCCAGCTCACCCGAAAGCAAGTAAGCATTAGAGCCCGTTATATATAGATCCACATCTTTCCTTACAAATAAACTATCTACGAGTTTCTCAAAATTTGTTACCAATTGTACTTCGTCAAGAAAAACATAATTTTTTTGATTTCTTTTTGTTTTTGCTAAAATTTCGTCATACAAAGCAGTCCATTCGCAAAAACTGAGGTTTTCGCGTTCCTCAAAATTCATAAAAATGATATTCTCTGAATTTACTCCTGATTCCAACAACTTATTGCGAAATGCTTCCAAAAGGGTAGATTTACCGCAACGCCGCACCCCAGTAATAACTTTGATTAAATCCTGATCGCGCAGCAAACAAAGTTTTTTAAGATATAATTCTCTTGTTATCATGGAATAATTTTTCACAAAGATAATAATTATTGACGAAAAACCACACTTTTGAATATTTTCGTCAATAAGGTCTTATCTTCATTTCTAAACATCATGCTCAAACCCTGGCTCGGTTTAGTCTCCAACCTAAGCCTTCATTATTCTCGTTCCGGTTCGGCTTAGGCTCCAGCCTAAGCCGTTTTTATTTTCACAGGCTCCTGCCTGTTATATTAAAATATTCTCCATATTTACAATTTCAAGACTCGTTCGGCTTAGGCTCCAGCCTGAGCCGTTATT
>DAOORA010000122.1:0-4663 GCA_035389045.1 Bacteroidales bacterium
CCCCACGCCAATGGTGATTGTTCCTGCTGATACCACCATTTGTGACGGTACCGTCGTCGCAGCTTCGGTGTTTACAAGCCTCACAGCAGGCGCAACGTTTACCTGGTCAAATCCGGCAACCACCATAGGTCTTGCAGGAAGCGGCACAGGCAATGTACCCGCCTTTACTGCGACCAATAACGGCACAGTGCCTGTAACAGCAACAATTACAGTAACCCCTGCAGCAAATAACTGTACCGGTACGCCATCATCTTATTCCATTACTGTCAATCCCCTCCCGGTGATCACGTTCACCCCAATGCCATACGTATGTTTCACATCACCTGCATTTACGCTGTCGCAGGCTTCTCCGGCGGGAGGGACGTATTCGGGAACGGGTGTCAGCGGAACCTCCTACGATCCGTCTGTGGCAGGTATCGGCACACATACCATTACGTATGATTATACCAACCCGGCCACCGGATGCAGTAATACGGGCAGCACCCAGATTGTCATTAACGGATTGCTGACGGTTACCGTAAGCCCCAACAACCCTTTTATTTGCGAAGACAACAGTGTTGTCCTTACCGCTGCAGGAGCCACCAGCTATACCTGGGAGCCCTCAGCCAGCCTTTCATCTGCCACCGGAGCCAATGTTCTGGCAACGCCACCCGCAACCACAATATATTCTGTTGTGGGCACCAACCCCGACGGATGTATAGGTTCTGCCACCGTAGCTGTCGGCATATACCCTGTACCAGTGATGGTTATTACGCCTTCCCCGCAGAAAGGATGCATCCCGCTGGAAGTGACTTTCGGGTACGGCCCATTGGGCCCCATAGATACCAATACCATATCATGGAATTTCGGAGACCTCTCCTCACCTTTCAACACATCCACAGAAACAACTCCAACGCATATCTACAATAACAGCGGTCATTTCCCTGTATATCTCAGCGCCCACACCACAGATGGCTGCCCGGTTTCCGTAGTGGATTCTATCTTTGCTTTCATTGTTCCTATTGCTGATTTTTATTATAACCCTCCGGTGGCCTATTCGGATAATCCCAGGCTGGACTTTATCGATCTGTCGTTTGCTGCCAACACCTGGCTATGGAATTTTGGCGATCCGCTTTCCTATAACAACAACTTATCCGATCTGCAAAATCCTTTTCACGTCTTTTCTGATTCCGGAACCTATGTGGTACAGCTTGTTGTTTTCAGCGATCAGAGTTGTTCCGACACTATAGAGAAACCCCTGATCATTTATCCGTCGATCATCATTTATATTCCAAATGCTTTTACACCTAATCTGGACGGGCGTAATGAAACGTTCAAGCCTATCATAACCGGGAGTGATGAAAGCCAATACGAATTCTTTATATACGACCGCTGGGGCAGGCTGGAATTTCACACCAATGATTACAACGAAGGATGGGACGGAAAAAACAATGGTAAGCCGTGTGAATTAGGCGTATATGTTTATCTGGTCAAATACACCAGTGTTACCGGAAAGGATTATAAAGTCAAAGGGCTGGTTACGCTTATCAGATGATTTTTATCAAAACAAATTAATCATTGATATTCCACACGAATGGTTATTATTAATAACTTACGGGAAGTTTTTTGTATACCATTGAAATGTTTTTCGCATATCACAAACAAAAATATTTCTGATAAATTTAGTCTTTATTTGCCTGAAAAGACATTATTAAATGACTGTGCGGCCATGTATTTATTTGTTTTCTGTCTGTTGAATTTAGCTCATCCCCTATGAACAAATTACAAAAATCTATCCTGATTATTCATTAATAACTGTGAATGAGCATATTATATAAACAAATGAAAACAGCGCCGGACATACTTTCATTGATTGGCAACACGCCTTTGCTGCGATTAAACAGATTTGCTGAAGAATGTCATGCGGAAATCTTTGGTAAACTTGAGTTTTTCAATCCGGCTTCGTCAGTCAAGGACAGGATTGCACTGGCAATGATAGAAGGAGGTGAAACAACCGGCCGGATAAAAAAAGACACGGTTATTATTGAACCCACCAGTGGCAACACCGGTATAGGACTCGCTATGGTCTGCGCTGTGAAAGGCTACCGCCTAATACTTGTCATGCCTGATAACATGAGCATTGAACGGCGTAACATCCTTAAAAGCTTCGGAGCGCAGGTTGAACTCACCCCTGCCTCCGAGGGAATGCTGGGATCCATAAAAAAAGCCGAAGAGCTGCTTTCCCGCTTTGATTCTTCATTTATGCCGATGCAATTTACCAATGAGGCCAACCCTGACATACACCGGAAAACAACGGCAGAGGAGATATGGAGAGATACTGACGGGAAAATAGATATTTTTATTTCGGGTGTTGGCACCGGAGGGACAATTACGGGAGTCGCGGAAGCATTGAAACAAAAAAATCCCCGCATAGAAGCTATTGCCGTTGAACCTGCCGGATCTGCTGTTTTATCCGGAAGCAAGCCATCACCGCATAAAATCCAGGGTATAGGCGCCGGATTCATACCTGCTGTGTTAAATAAGAACATCGTTGACAGGATCATCACCGTGACGGATCAGGATGCTGTTGAAACAGCCAAAGTACTGATCAGGCATGAAGGGATTTTTTGCGGAATATCATCCGGAGCCAATGCCTGGGCCGCCAGACAGGAAGGATTAAATCCCGGAAATAAAGGCAAGATCATAGTGTTTATGGTTTGCGACACTGCAGAACGATATCTTAGTACAGAATTATTTAAATCTGAATAATATGACCAGTCCATTGGATAAAAAAAACATCATTGACAGAATTGTCCGTGAATTCAGTGAGCAGGATGTTTCGGGAGTATTACAGCATCTGTCCGCCCATGACATGCCCATGCCATCCATAGAAAGTCTGAACGAGATTATGGAGTTATTGAAAAAAGTACTTTTTCCGGGTTTTTTCGGACATTCAGAAGTCAGCTCAGAAACCATGGATTATTACATCGGAGCAAACCTCGATAACGTATACCGTTTATTGTCGGAACAAATCAAAAGAGGGTTCTGCTTTGAATGTCATGATGAAAACCGGCTGTGTAATGAATGTGAATACAAGGCCAAAGATGTCACCAAAAGGTTTTTATCATCATTGCCCGGGATCAAGCACCTGCTTTCGACAGATGTGATCGCAGCCTTCAATGGCGACCCCGCTGCCCGGAATTATGGCGAAGCAATCTTTTGCTATCCCAGTATTTCAGCCCTGGCTTATTACAGAATCGCCCATGAATTGCTAAAATTAGAGGTTCCGCTGATCCCCAGGATCATCACCGAGATGTCACATTCGCTTACAGGCATTGACATACACCCCGGCGCCACCATTGGTGAATATTTTTTTATTGACCACGGCACCGGTGTTGTAATAGGTGAAACCACCATCATCGGAAAAAATGTACGATTATACCAGGGCGTCACCCTGGGAGCAAAAAGTTTTCCGCTGGATGAAAACGGCAAACCAATCAAGGGAATACCAAGACATCCCATAGTAGAGGACGATGTGATCATATATTCAAATTCCACTATTCTGGGGCGCATCACCATCGGCAGGGGTGCGGTCATCGGAGGCAATCAATGGGTCACAAAGGATGTTCCGGCAGAAAAGAAAGTTACTGAATAAATAGAATTAGGCGCATAGATAATAACCGAATAAGGAGTAATATTGTGGAAAGTATACTTAATTATGTAGTGCATAGCTCCGGAGGAGCTTAATGTTGGTAAAATTAACACATAGCAATAACATCCCGCTCCTTAGGAGCGGAACCTTAACTGAATTATTTTTTTTACCAACATTACATTCCTACGGAATGAAAAAATATTGTAAAAGCCCTGAAAACAAAGCTATTCAGCATATTTGTACTATTTTTCACGAACGACAGTGAAATTAATCAGTCGTTTTAAAAATAAATTGAATAAAGCGCATAGATAATAACCTAAAAAGGAGTAATGTTGTGGAAAGTAGACTAAAATATTTGTGGTGCAAAAGTTTAAGGGCTTTATGATATTCTAGTTTCAGCAAAAATTCCCAAACGAATTCGTATGAAAGAAAAAATATTTAATAATCTGATGAAACGAATTATAAATTGTTCACCACAAGCCTATAAATATCTTATTGCTTAAGTGCCTAATTCAAAGAATAAATTCAATACTAAATTCTATGCGAAGAAAAGTTTTATACCAGGATCTGGAGAAAATTGAAAAAATAATCGAAAAATGTGATGCCTGCTTTGTTGGTATGGCGGATGAGGACAATCAGCCTTATGTAGTCCCGTTCAACTTTGGTTACAAAGACAAATGCATATACCTGCATTCGGCCCGTACCGGGAAAAAGATGGATATTTTACAGAAAAATAATAAAGTTTGTGTTTCATTCAGCACCGATCATCAGATTGCCTGCCAGCATCCCGATGTTGCATGCAGCTATCTTTTGCGTTACCGGAGCGTGCAGGCATTCGGTCATATTGAATTCATCGAGGACCCTGATGAAAAAGCTGAGGCACTCAATATCATCATGCAAAAATATACCGGTCGCGACTTTAAATACAGCACACCATCCATCAGGGAAGTAGCTACATATAAAGTGTTGGTTGATAAGATCTACGGAAAAGAATTCGGATATTAAGAAATTGTTTTGATTTTATCTTTTCAT
>DAOORA010000123.1:0-4333 GCA_035389045.1 Bacteroidales bacterium
TAAATAATGTCGCACGGTAAAAAATATATATAACCTTTGTTGGTGTTGAATTTTATTTTATTGCCCTGACGGAAGTATTCTTTTAATCGTTGTGCACCTTCGCCGAATGAATTTGTTTTCTTTAATCTGTAACGGTCAAGTGTTTTTTTGAGTTCTTCAGGATCAACAGGTTTGAGAAGGTAATCAAATACGCCTTGCTTTATTGCTTTTATGGCATATTCGTTATAGGCGGTCAGAAATATAATGGACAGATTTTCAATTCCGAGCTTTGAAAGTAAGTCAAGCAAATCAAATCCGTCTTCCTGGGGCATATTGATATCAAGAAATACAATGTCCGGTTTTTCAGTTAAAATTTTCTTGAAAGCATCATCGCAATTATCTGCTTCGGCTACAATGATAAAATCTTCATGCACCTTTAGTGAGTTGATAATATTCTGACGGGCTTTTGGCTCATCATCTACTATTAGTACCTTGTGCATAACCGGCGGTTTTAGTTGCTTTATTTTTTTGAATATATAAAAAAATACCCAAATACATTTATGGTAACAAATGTACGAATAATAGTTATATTATTTTTAAACTTCTGAAAAATATTTTTTATATTTATCTTATTTATACTGTTAATCAGTCAATTATAAAATTGTGTTAAGTTACGCATGCAATAAATGTATAATATAATGAAAATACTATATTTTTATCTTATAATCAAAAGGGATTGTGAGAATAATTTTTGTTCCGGCCGGTTTTCCCGATTTGTCAAATAAGTCTTCTATCAAAAAACCGGCCTTATTTTCGTTGTACCCGTTCAGCACATCAAAAAATTTTCTGATAATCTGTAATCCCATCCCGGTGGAAAAGTTTTGCTTTGCTGCCGAGCGTTCTCTGCCGATACCGTTATCAGTGATTTCTGCCCGAAGGACATTGTTTTCCCTGGAGATATTTACGGAAAGCAAGCCTCCGCCTTTCAGGGGTTCCAGTCCATGTTTCATGGCATTTTCAACAAATATCTGAATGCACATTTTGGGAATTTCAAAGTTCAGGTCTATATTGTTACCGGTTTGTATCACATAATCAAAACGTTCGCCGAGTCTGTATTTCTGAAGGACAAGGTAGTTGCGTATAAATTCTATTTCTTCACCGAGGGTACGCCCAATCTTGTCGTGAAGGGCCAGAGAATTCCGCAAAAGGTTTGAAACCTTGACAAAATAAGTATAAGCTTTGTCGGTATTTTTTTCCTGTACCTCTGTACCTATGGCGGTTATCACATTAAAGATAAAATGCGGGTCTATCTGGGCATTGATGGTTTTTATCTGCATGGCGGCAATTTCTTTCTGAACAGCCCTGTGTTCCTGTCGTTTCAATTGTACACGGTGATGTATGGCATATAGGATCAGTGCCCCCGACAGCATCAGCAGAAGATTAGCAATAATTATAAACCATAATGTTTGCCAGAAAGCAGGAAAGATCTCAAAGGACACCCTGGCCGGAATTTGATTCCACTTCCCGAACTCATTGCATGACAAAACTTCAAAGACATATTTTCCGAAAGGAAGGTTGGTATATGTAATTATATTATCTGTTGTCGGTGACGACCAATCATTGTCGTAACCCAATAAACGGGTTTTGTACATCACCCGCTCGGGACAGGAGAAGGACAAGCCTGTGTATTCGATCTGTATATTATTTTGTTTATACAATAATGTTATTATGGTATCACTTAAGTCATAACTGCCGAAAACTCTTTTCCATTTCAGGCCCTTGTCAGCTACATGCAGGCTTCGGATATGTATCCGCGGGGGTTTTTTATTCTCCGCTATCCTGTAAGGCATAAATTTTACCACCCTGTCCGAAGTGGCGATCCATATGTTACCTCTGCAATCTACGCAGGCGCCGTTTTGCCCGCATTCGATACCTGTAAAACCATTCAACCAATCAAAATAATGATAATAAGGAACCCGGGCGTTGTAAAACTTTTCCAGATCCAGGTAATAGATACCTTTTACCGTACCCGCTATGAGATGTTTTTCATGATACGTTTTGATGAATAGAAAAGGTGTTCCGAAAAGTTTGATCAAACGGTGATAGTTGTAAAAAAATAATCCTTCGAGGTTCCCGATCCACATATTGCCTCTGAAATCTCTGGCGGAGCATATGGCGCCTTTGGTATACACAGAGTCGTGTTTTTCGGAATCCATAAACTTTTCCCCGTCAAAAAGCAGAATACGCGACGAAGCGCCTATCCAAAACCGGTCATATTTATCTTTTTCGATAGAGATAACGGTAAGCCCTTTGGTATCATATCTTTTAATCTGCCCGTTATACGTATTGCAGGTATAAAGTCCTTCGCTGGTTCCAAAATACAGGACATTTCTTTGCTGATCTTCGTAGATATATAAACATGAGGGCGATTTACCTTTTTCTGATAATCTGGCGAAAGTACGGAACCTGCCGTTGTAAAATTCCATGATACTTCCATCATCTGTCGGAAACAGCAGGCGGTTATCAGATGTTCTGATCCCTCCCATGTAAAAATGGTGGCCTGGTTTAATGAACTTTTCAAATCCCCGCGCATTTGTTATTTGGTTGTTTTTGATGATCTGCACATTGCCCTTGAATGAGGCACAGAATATGGACGAATCTGCCGCTTCAAGGATGGTCCATATGTATTTCTCAAGGCCTGATTCTTCGTCATAATTTCGAAAGGCTGATGATTGAAGACGAAAAAGTCCGTTCTCGGTTCCGATCCAGATATTCCCTTCATTATCCACAAGAAACGAGGTTATTTCCACAAACTTGTTATTTTTCACCTCCTTCATCAGGATGGTACCGTTGGTATCAATGATAAACCATTCGTTGGATTTGGTATACAGAATAATTTTGCTGCCGTCAAAAACGTATGAGATCTTGTTTAAATCAATATGGTCGCTGGACCAAATTTTTTTTACCATGTTATTCCTGAATGTGAAAACCCCCTCCAGGCTCCTGTCCCTTTTTTGGTTGTCTTCACTGACAATGATATAGCCATTTTTATATTCTCCGGCAGAGATGTTATACATGTCATTTATTTTCAGTATTTCTCCTGATTCTTTGAGTTCAAAAAGTCCCTTCTTTGTTTTCAGGTATTTCTTCCCATCTTTAGTTTGAAAAAAAACCCTCAAATAATTGGTATCGCTGTCCCGAAGTGTATAAAACAATTCAGCTTTGTTTCCATTGCATCTAAATAATGTACGGTCACAATTTACAACAAAAAAATCTTCATCGTTGGTTTTAACAGGTCCGAACGAACTGCCAATGCTTGAATCAAATAGATCAATTACTTTAAACGAACCTTTTGTTAAAACCGAATACCCTTTATCCGTAATGCAATAAATTTTTTTTTTTGAATCTTCCAGAAAACTGTTTATCAATCCGGGGGCAAGGCCATCTGAGATGGTATAATTTCTAAAGTACTTACCGTCGAAACGGCTGGCTCCGGCCTTTGTCCCGACCCATATGAATCCCCGGCTGTCCTGGTATAATGAGGTCACCTGGTTTTGTACCAGCCCGTCGAGTATCGTATAATGTTTGTAACTGTAATTCTGGGTAAAAGCAGAGGGTGTAAATAATAGGTATGTTAATAATATGAGTATTGTGCGGTTTGCAAAACACATTAATATGCAGCCGGGTTTCGGCATTGTTTTTATGACTAAAAAGGTAAATATGGTCGTGAAGTTTCTCAAAATGACAGTTTTCAATACAAATATATTTGATTTATGAGAAAACGGTTAAATCTTTTTTTTTGCACTTCAAAGAAAGATTTAACAGAATAAACAGCATTTCAACAGAATGTTAAAAAAAAGCTGACTCTAAATAAGTCAGCCTTTTCCTTAGAAATCAATTATTTACACAGATCAATGGACTAATTTCAATATGAGGCACTGTGATTTGTCCACACCGGTGTATTCGAGTTTAAAGGTATACATGCCTGCCGGAAGGTTGCTTGCTGAGAATGGAACAACGTATTTTCCGTTTAGCTGTGTTTCATTTAAAACTTCTGAAACCAGTTCGCCGATAGCGTTATATACATTCAGTTTAACAGTTCCTTTGGCAGGAATGCTGTATGTAAGTGTAGTTTCGCCGGAGAACGGGTTGGGATAACCTGCAAATTCAAAACCTGCTTCAGTATTGCTGCCCTGAACAAAAATTTTGGGCATGACCAGATAAACATCTTCATTTTCTTCACCGTATTGGTTGCCCATCACGCCGGTGCCGCTGAGTCTGAAGGCAATTTCACCCTGGCCGGGATCGGTAAGCGGACGGAACCCAAGCCTGATTATTTCGTCATTGGCAGCCA
>DAOORA010000124.1:0-3968 GCA_035389045.1 Bacteroidales bacterium
ATAACGTTTGTGTTGCTGTATGTGCTGCAATATATACTATGTTCTAATTGTGGCAGCAACCCATTTTCTGCCTATAAATGTGCTTAATATCAATAAATTACATTTTATACTTTTACAATTTCTATTCATATTTTCTTTCCATCGCTTACTCAAATAAATAATAATTTTCCGGAGTCATTAATTTATACTTCACAAACTGTGGCAGCAATCTCATTTTTTAGTATAAAAGCATTAATAATCAAGTTTTTAAGTTTTTATATCCATATTATCCAGAGGACTTTTAATCTGTTCCATTCCTTTATGGGTAATATGAGTATATATTTCTGTGGTTTTACTTGAACTATGCCCCAGCAGCTCTTGTATATACCTTAAATCTGTCCCTCTTTCCAGCAAATGGGTTGCAAAACTATGTCTCAACGTATGTACAGTTGCTTTCTTCATAATTTTTGCATTAGTACACGCTCTTCTGAAAACATGCTGTATGCTGCTCTCAGAATATTGCTCGCCCCGCTGTCCTTCAAAAAGCCACATCTTTGGTTGGTATTGCTTAAAATATTCTCTCAAAATTAATAATAACTTTTCCGATAACAAGCTATTTCTGTCTTTTTTTCCTTTGGCTCCTTTAATAATAATTGCTTTGCGGCGGCTGTCGATATCAGCGATCTTTAGGTTTGTTAACTCGCTGATCCTTAGTCCTGCCGAATAAATGGTCAATAGTATGGCTTTATGTTTCAGATTCGTAACGCTGTTTATTATTTGTTTTACTTCTTCTTCACTAAGCACCGTCGGCAATATCCTTTCCTTAAATGGCCTGTCAATAGTTATGTATGGCAATTTCTTACTATTACAAACTTTTTCATAGTAAAATTTTATGGCATTGATTGCCTGGTTTTGAAACGAAACCGAAATTTTTCTTTTTTCAAAAAGGTACAGAAGGTAACTTTTAATATCGTCCTCTGTTATCTCGTTCAGTTCTTTCTTGCTGTAATAATTAATAAAATCAGAAAATGCAACAGTATAGGTTCGGATGGTATTATCGCTGTATCTTTTTAATTTGAGTTTTTCAATATATTCATCAGGGCATTTCCTTTCGTTTCCATATTTTTTAAGTTCTTTTTTGTTGAACCCCTTTGTATTGATAAAATGGGTCTCTATCTGATAATTAAAATTTTTGAAATAGTACTCAATTTCTTCCTTGATGTGTTGTGAGTAGGGGAAGCTCCAGTGTTTTTGGTTTTTATCCCAAAAATAATAGGGGATGGTCTTCATTTTTGCAATATGCGTTTTGCTGAACGGAAACCTGAGTATAATCTTCCGGTAATCAATTATTTCGATTTTGATAATCCTGATTTTTTGATTTTCATTATTGATTTCAGAAACAGGTAAAGATGATTTTTCTGTCATCGCGCTCTCTAATTGCGAATCATCAAACTTTGAGGCACTTCCTTCATCAGATAATCCTGCATCTGAAATCTGTCTTTTGGCATTTGGTTCTTGAAACTTTGAATTTGGATATTCATCCTTCTTAAAGATAGCCGTAGTGTCCAAAAATGCTATGCCTTTGAATAGCCTGAACAGTTCTTTTAAATTATCTCTGTTGTTGGCTATGTGCCAGTTTTCAAGAGTACTACTAAACGTCGCACCCTTTACTTTTTTTATAAGTGCAATAAGCTCAACATCATACGGAAACAGAACCAGCAGCCGCTCCGCCCCGCGATGATTTACCGGTTTTAATACGATCGTTTTCATCCTCAAAATGACTTACAAACATAAAAAATATTTCCATATCAACAAATTCTTTTTGAAAAAATTTTTATAACATAACATTTTATCTCCCAACCAATCCCCCCGGTGGCTGAGCGAAGTCGAAGCCACCGCTGCTATAGCTGAGGCCCTCGAAGACACCGTTCCAAATCAGAAAAAACAATACAATACTTTGTATTTCAAAAATAAATTTGTATTTTTACACAAGCCAGGAAGTGTGATTTGTTTAAGCCTCATTCAGAACACACCATCAGCACAGCAAAAAATTTCAGTGGCGTACGGAGTGGCTTGTTCCGTTTAGGTTTTTTTACCCTGAAATAAATACCGGCTGCTTCCGGAAATCATTCGGGATCATTAGCGGACATAATAAGATCCGGCAGCAATAACGATAGGATTGTTTTACAAAAAAAGACACGCATGAAAACAGAAAATTCATTTATTTACAAACCACGAAAGTTTTCTTCTATCGAATTATGGAAGAATGTCACAGCAAAAGAATGGTACGATCCTGACTGGCAGGTAAGGAATACGGTCAGAAACATAGAACAGTTGCAAAAGGTCATAAAACTAAATCCTTACCAGGCCGGTGAAATACAAAAGGTTATCTATGAACTCAAAAATCAGGGAAAAGACACCCTGCGGATCTCGCCTTATTATGCTTCACTTATGCAGGAAGATCCATTTCATCCGGTAATGCTTCCCGGCGAAAAATCTGAAAAGAGAATTGACCCTGTTTTTTGGCAAAGTGTGCCTACACCGGCTAATTTATTATTTCCTGATACAGGGTTAGAAGGCGCCATGCACGAAAGTTCGCGGAGTTATGGAGCTGCATATCAGCGCTATCCGAACCGGGTCGCTCTTTTTGTAGCTGAAAATACAAGTTGTGCATCATATTGTGTTCACTGTCAGAGAGCAAAATCGTTAGACTGTTCAGTAGATGTGAACAGCACTGAAATAAACAAAGGTTTGTTCTATATAACATTTAATAAAAACATCGACGAAGTACTTGTTACAGGGGGTGATGCGCTGATGATCAGCAAAAAACGTTTGCAATACATTCTCGAAGAGTTAAGCCGGATACCGCACATAAGGGTAATCAGAATCGCTACCAGAGTTCCTGTGGTTTTGCCGATGGGAGTAACCGATGAACTGCTGAGATTAATCCGGACCTCCTCCAATAAATATAATAGGGGTATTGATAAGAACGTCTATTTCATGACACATGTCAATCACTATCAGGAAATTACTGAAGAACTGATGAAAGCTGTGAAAAAAATTCACAGGTATGGTTTTACGGTAAGAAATCAAACCGTATTGCTGAATCATGTTAACGATTATTATAAAACCCTGGCAGAAACATTCCGCAGGATGTTCTGGATCGGCATACATCCCTATTATTTGTTGCAGTGTCATAAAGAAAAAGGTATTGTTCATTTCATCACGCCGATACAAATAGGAAAAATATATATGAAACATTTGCAGGGGTGGATATCCGGGATAACAATACCGCGATATGCTGCAAATATTGAAGGCGGTGGCGGAAAAATTCTTTTAATGCCTTCAGGACATGATACATTGAATACCGGGATTGGCATTGATGACAAAATATCAGAAAGTTATGCAACCGTATTTACTTGGGATAGCAGAAAAATTTTCCGTTACGAAGCACTTGGAAGAGCATCGAAGGAAGAATATGAAAATGGTGTGAAAATAATGGATGCTTTTATAGGCCGGAAGGGGGTATTTCTTCCTAAACTAATAATCATAGACAAAAAAGGTAAACATATTGAAACCACCAACAGAACCAAACTTCCGTACATCGAAAAAATGAAAAAGTCTGCACTGTTGGAATATGAATTATTCGACACGAAAATGCCACTGACTAACCCACAAGATATTGAATATGAAATTGAAAATCAATTCATAAAATCTAAATACAACACAAAATAAAAGCCATCTTTCAGACATAAAAATAGTAAGTTGTGTCTAAGTTAATTTCAGTCTCAAAGTTTGACACACCCTAACCCCAATGCTGCAAGGTCAACGATCCGTCTGGACGGTGATCCATGTGATGCAAAACCCGTAGTACCCGACGCCTTATTCCAGAGACTTATCTAACTCAATCTCCCAGTATCCCAAGCTGACAATATCCCAATCTCCCAATCTCCCAATCTCCCAATCTCCCAATCTCCCAATCTCCCAAT
>DAOORA010000125.1:0-3966 GCA_035389045.1 Bacteroidales bacterium
ATTCCGGAGCAAACTCTGCCACTTTTGGGATTTCAGACAGTTTCTGAAACAAAAAATTTCATGAAAAAGAAGCACATCTTTTTATCCGGCCTTTCTTTTTGTAATGATGAACTTTCCTGAACTTTTTATCAAAAAGTTTGTCAAAAACTTTATGATCAAGATGGTGCCTGATTTTATGGGATCTGTGTTTTGTGATGCTTACAGATACCCCTGAAGATCCTGTATTCAGAGAATTGGAACGGACGGAAATAATTCCGGTTGATTGTTTTTGTTGAACGGTCACCTGCTGAATATTATCTGCGTTCATGTTGCGATCGGTATTGATGTTTACCGCCCCCTGTGGTAGCTGAAGCTGATCAGCGACCTGCAGCGCGTTATTTTTGTTTAAATTATAAACTGTCTGCGGATCAGGAGTTTCGGGCATGTTAATATTGTTGGCATATACATGAGGATTCAGGTTTCCTCTCATGTCCATATCATTAAGTATCTGCTCATTTTGTGAACACACGGATATGGGTATTATCAGAAAAAGTGATTGAAAGAGTTTTTTCATTTTATAATGGAATTAAATTGTAAATGAAGATTTTGCAATTGCACAAAAAAAATGCCAACTTCGGTTTCATATTAATTATTATTTCTAATTTAGTCATCTGAAAATGTGTGTTTAACTAAAAATGATACGAAATGAAAAAGATCTTTGTTTTTTTATGTGCGATGGTTTTTGCTGCATTTATATTTTCAGGATGCGGCGGCGGATCACAGAAATCGGAAACCACTAAAGAAGATTCTGTTATGCAATCGAAAGTAAAAGAGTATGCTACTGTGAAACTTACCAGTGATTTAAGCCGGCTCACCGGAAAAGAAAAACAACTAATTGGCAAACTCATAGACATCGCCATGATCATGGACGATCTGTACTGGTTGCAGACACTGGGGGATAAACAGCCTTTTCTCGACAGTATAAAAAATGAAAATGAAATGAAATTTGCCCTGATCAATTACGGGCCATGGGACAGGCTGGATGATAACAAGCCTTTTATAGCGAAATACGGTGAAAAACCTCTCGGCGCTAATTTCTATCCCGCAGATATGTCAAAAGAGGAATTTGAGAAGTTTGACAATAAAGACAAGACGTCTCTTTATACGGTCATCCGCCGCAATGAGGACAAAAGCCTGAAAACGGTATGGTATCATGAAGAATACAAAACACAGCTTCAAAAAGCGTCGGAACTGCTCAAACAGGCTGCAGAACTTGCCGACGATCCGGGCCTGAAAAAATATCTGGAACTTCGCGCCGCAGCGTTGGTCACCAGCAATTATCAGCCCAGCGATATGGCCTGGATGGACATGAAAACCAATCGTATTGATTTTGTGGTAGGGCCTATCGAAAATTATGAAGACGCTCTTTATGAATATAAAACAGCTTTCGAGGCTTTTGTGCTGATAAAAGATATGGAATGGAGCAAAAAACTGGATAAGTACATCAGCATGTTGCCTGATATTCAGAAACAATTACCTGTGGAAGACAAATACAAAAAAGAAGTCCCGGGAACAGCTTCAGACCTTGGCGTTTATGATGCTGTTTATTATGCCGGCGACTGCAATTCGGGCAGTAAAACCATTGCCATCAACCTGCCGAATGATGAAGAGGTTCAGCTTGCCAAAGGTTCACGCAGGCTGCAGCTGAAAAACACCATGAAGGCAAAATTTGACAACATCATGATGCCCATAGCCCAAAAACTGATAGATCCCGTACAATTGAACAATGTAAAATTTGACGCATTCTTCAACAATGTGATGTTTCACGAGGTGGCACACGGGCTGGGAATAAAAAACACCATCAACGGCAAGGGTACGGTGCGCGAGGCATTAAAAGACGTTTATTCCGCTTTTGAAGAAGCCAAAGCCGACATTCTCGGATTATTCATCGTCACCAGCCTGATCGAAAAAGGAGAGATAAAAGAGATAAGTGTTGACGATTGTTTTATCACCTATATGGCAGGTATCTTCCGCTCGGTTCGTTTTGGCGCTGCCAGCGCTCATGGCAAGGCCAATATGATGTGTTTTAATTTCTTCGAAAAAGCAGGGGCTTTTACCCGCAGTGATGCCGGCGCCTATACGGTTAATATGGAAAAAATGAAAACAGCCATGAACCAGTGGGCCAAAACCATACTTATTATGCAGGGCAACGGCGATTATGAAGGCGCCGGAAAGTACCTGAAAGAAAATGCCACGGTAAACCCGCAACTGCAAAAAGAACTTGACGCACTGAAATCTGCCAGCATTCCCAAAGATGTGGTTTTTGAACAGGGAAAAGTAACGCTGGGGCTTTAATTTCTGACAGGGAAAATAAGAAGCGCCGGATTCCTGCGTTTATCTGAATATTAATACAAAGTACAATGAAAAAAATAATATGGCTGTTCCTGCTGTTAGTCAGCGTGGGAGCCATAAAGGCTTTTGCCCAGAGTTTTCCGATGAATGATAGTGATGCGGCGCTCAGGATACAGAAAGACATCTGCATCCTCGCAAACGATTCGATGTCTGGCAGGGAAACCGGAACCATCGGCGAATGGATCGCACGCAAATATATTGAAAAGAAGTTCAAGGAAACAGGGTTAAAACCACTGTTCGACACTTCATATTTTCAGACATTTACGTATTCTGATTTGGATTTTGTCGGGCATGGAACGGCCATGGAGATAAACGGAAAAGAACTTCAGATTTATAAAGACTATTTTCCGATAGGTTTTTCTGTAAGCGATACAGTCAGTGGAAAGATGGTATTTGCCGGTACCGGTATCTTTTGCGATATTGCCGGCATCGACGATTACCGGAATGTTGAAAACTTAAAAGGAAAGATAGCGGTTTTGGATCTCGCTGTCCCCGATGCACTGTTAAAAAACAAAAAAGTGGCAGATAGTACACAGAAAGTGGTGCGTGTCAAAAGGGCCATAAGTCATGGCGCCGTGGCGGTTATTTTTATTTCTTCCGATACTGGCTACGGGATGCCATCCAAAGATCCCAATTTTTATAAGGAGCGGGTTTCCGTTCCGGTTGTTTACGTTGTGAAAAAAGACCTTATCAATATCCATGCTCCCGGAAAAGCAACCATAATGACAGATATAGGGCGCTCGGGACAACGGATGGCTCATAATGTAGGCGGCATTATTGATAACGGTGCGCCGTTTACCGTGGTCATAGGAGCTCATTACGACCATATAGGGCTGGGTTTTTTTGGTGCGCGTGATCCTGAAAATAACGAGGTGCATAACGGCGCCGATGATAATGCGAGCGGTGTCGCCGGTATGTTGGAGCTTGCCCGCCGGCTGAGCGTGTCGGATTTAAAAAAGAATAATTATATATTCCTTGCCTTTTCCGGTGAAGAAAAAGGCCTGATAGGATCATCAAGATTTATTGATGAAGGAGGTTATCCCAGGGATAAGTTAAATTATGTGATCAACCTGGATATGATTGGCCGGCTCGACAGTAAAAAACATATTAAAATTTATGGCTCCGGAACTTCGGATATGTGGGATGAAGCCATAAACAAAATTGATCTTTTAGGTATGGAGATTGAGAAAATAAAGACGGGCATTGGCGGGTCGGATCATACTTCGTTCAATCAAAAAGAAATTCCGGCCATTTTTCTGCATACCGGCTTACACAGCGATTATCACAAGGCGGTGGATGATTGCGGACTGATCAATACCCCGGGGGCTAATGAAGTAGTAAAATTTGCTCACAACATCATCAATTATCTGGATGACAAGGGAAAGATAAAATTTAAGATTGCCACCCTGCTGGATGAGATTATAAAATGAGTGTGGGCATTTTAACGATACGGTGGTTCAGATAAAAGGAATTTTTACAAAACCATAAAGAAACAGACCGTTGCAAGCGCCCTCAACCGAATAAGAAATTGTTTTGATTTTATCTTTTCATATCTTTATGCGTCTTTTTTGCTGC
>DAOORA010000126.1:0-3920 GCA_035389045.1 Bacteroidales bacterium
TATTCTTTTAAGTAGTACAATCAGTCAGGAAATTTTGAGGAAACTCCAGTAAATAAATGAAAGTCGCATTGGGCGGATAATCTTTTTTAAGCTGTGTGTTATAATGTGAAAAACACCTTATGAAACAAACCATTTTCAGGAACTTGTTGTTATACAATTATTTCTTTTGTGCCGTCAGGCACAATATATTGGTAGCAATAATGATGATGTGCGTTTATACCGTCCCGTACGGGACGGAACATCCTGATACAACGATTTGTTATCCATATCAAATCCCTGCCGGGATTTGCAGAAAAAATGATAAAATCATCGTAATCAGTGACATCAGAAACAATTATTTCTTTTTCAGATGGAGTTTTTCGGCTATCAGCAGCATGAATTTGTTTGTGCCGTCAGGCACAATATAAGGGTAGCAATAATGATGTTATGCGTTTATACCGTCCCGTACGGGACGGAACATCCTGATACACCGATTTGTAACCCATATTAAATCCCTGCCGGGATTTGCAGAAAAAATGACAAAATCAGCGTAATCAATGACATCAGAAACAATTATTTCTTTTTCAGATGGAGTTTTTCGCCTTCCAGAAGCATGAATTGATAGGCTTCGTCAAAATTATTGCCTATTTTACCATCTAAAATGGCTTCCCGGATAGCCGTCTTGATGATGCCTACTTCTATGCAGGGTGTTAATCCGAATGTTTCCATGATGATCTCGCCCGAAATGGGGGGCTGCCAGTTTCGCAGGCGGTCTTTTTCTTCTATTTCAGCCATTTTGGAGCGGACAGTTTCAAAATTTTTCAGAAAGCGCTCCACTTTGTGAATGTTCTTTGAGGTGATATCTGCCTCGCACAGCAGCATCAGGTCGTCAATACTGTCCCCGGCCTCAAAAAGCAGACGTCTTACCGCCGAATCTGTTACAATGTCTTCAGCCAGGACTATGGGTCTGAGGTGCAGAAAAACAAGGTTCTGAACATATTTCATTTTTTCGTTCAGAGGCAGACGGAACATTTTAAAGATATCATAAACCATGTGCGAACCTTTGGTTTCATGCCCGTGGAACGTCCAGCCGGTTTCCGGCACATATTTTTTCACCGCGGGTTTGCCGATATCATGGAGCAAAGCAGCCCATCTCAGCCAAAGGTTGTCTGTGTTTAACGAAATCTTGTCGAGCACCTGCAGCGTATGATAAAAATTGTCTTTGTGGCCTTTGTTATCTTTTACGTCAATACCCTTTAACGCAGCAAACTGCGGGAAGATAAGTTCAAGCAACCCGGTTTTGTCAAGGTGAATGAATCCGATGGAAGGGACAGGAGCCATGATGATTTTATTCAGCTCTTCGGCTATCCGTTCCTTAGAGATGATATTGATACGTTCTTTATTTGTAGAGATGGCCTGGTAGGTTTCGGGGTGAACCGAGAAATTCAGTTGTGTGGCAAACCTTATGGCGCGCATCATGCGAAGGGGGTCGTCAGAGAACGTAATATCCGGATTCAGCGGTGTACGGATGATACGTTTTTTCAGATCCGAATAGCCGTCGAATGGGTCAATAAGCTCACCGTAGTTATTTCTTTGCAGGCTGATGGACATGGCATTGATGGTAAAATCTCGACGGTCCTGATCATCTTTGAGCGAGCCTTCCGTTACTGCAGGTTTTCGCGAATCATGCCGGTAGGATTCTTTACGGGCGCCTACAAATTCGATGTTGTAATCGTTATAATGCAACATGGCCGTGCCAAAGTTGCGGAAGATCTTAACATGGCAATCTTTGCCAATGGCAGAGGCTACCTGCTCTGCCAGTTGAATACCGCTGCCCTTTACCACGATGTCAATATCCTTGCAGGGGCGCTTCAGCATGATATCCCTTACAAAACCACCTATGACGAATACCTGAAGGTCATTGCTCCAGGCAATATCCGAGATAATTTTAAAAACCGGATGTTGTAAGTGTTTTTTCAAAATAAACGGGTACGGCAACGTGCAAAAATACTAAAAAGATGTTTTAGTACCTTACAATTTCATATTCGCCTTTAAGGTTGAACCTGATGACAGTAGAGGACTTGATTTCTTTGATACGTGTCCTGTACAGATCCACGGCATAATCAACCTGATCGATAATCTCTTTGCTGATTTTGCTGAAAATCAACGGCGTGGGTTCTCCCGAAATATTTGCCGAAGTAGACACCAGGGGTTTATTCATCATGCTGATCAGTTTGCTGCAGAATTCATCGTGTATGATGCGGATGGCGATGCTACCGTCATCGGCAACCAGGTTTTTCGGCAGGTTTTTGGCTTTGGGATAGATAATGGTGAGCGGTGTATCAATATTATTTATAAAATCATAAGCTATTTCCGGGATTTCCTCAACGTACTGGTATAACTTTTCGGGCATATCAAGTAAAATGATCATGCTTTTGTTTTCCGGACGTCTTTTGATCTGGGAAATCCGCTCAATAGATTTTGGTTTGGTGGCATCACATCCCAAACCCCAAACGGTGTCGGTAGGGTAGAGTATGACTCCGCCTTTCCGGATGACTTCAAAAGTTTTTAAGAGTTCGTCTTTCATGAGTTAAAACACTGTAATAATTGATCGTTAGTGATGGTAGTTGCGCATTTAAAATGTTTTTCGGGACATACCGTGTAGCCATGAATTCCGCAGGGGCGGCACTTAAGGGTTTCATGGGTCTGTACGATGAATGAGCGCCCGGACAAAGGCCCAAAACCAAAAGCGGGATCAGTAGAGCAGAATATCCCTGCCACAGGGGCATTTACTGCCGATGCCAGGTGTAATGGCGCCGAATCATTGGTAAAATTCATTTTTGCATCTTTTAGCAGCGCGGCAGTCTGTAAAAAACTGAGCTTGCCGGACAGATTTGAGATGTTATTTTTTACGCTTTTCCGGATGATATTGTTACATAGTTCTTCATCATTTTTTGAACCAATCAGAAAAACATAAAGCTCATCGGGCAGCGAATTCAAAAACTCTATCCATTTTTTTTCAGGGAATTTTTTGGTTTCCCATATCGAAGAAGGGGCAATGCATATATATGGCCTGTCCTTATATTGCTTAACTTTTTCTTTATCTGCAATATCAGGATATAGTTTTATTTGCCGTTTTGCTTCTGTAATATGTTCTATCAGCATCAGGTTGCGGTCGATCTCGTGCAGGCTGGTACCTGTGCCTATGATGTGCCGGACTTTGTTTTTAAATAAAAAAGAAAACGGATTTTTATCAAAGCCACTGGTGCTGGATGCTTTTGAAAAAGCAGTCAGCAGGCCTGTGGCAGCAAAACGCTGCAGATTGATCACATGGTCGTATCTTTTTTTCCTTATTTGTTTTAATAATTGAAAAAGATGGCTGTATTTGTTACTGCTTTTGTCCCAAACCATTATTTGGTGAATATAAGGATGGCCTTCAAACAGCGTTTCGCATCCCTTTTTCAGCAAAAAGTCTATCTCCACAGGCGGGGCATGCCTGGCAAAACTTTCTATCAGGGGTGTGGTAAGTATTACATCACCGATGGAAGCTGTTTGTATAATCAGTATTCGTTTCAGAGCAGGAGATTTAAAAATGCTAAATTAATAAATTTATTTGAAAACTTAGTGAATAATCGTTTGAAGCAGTCATGCCATAAATAGCTATTTATTTGTGAATATCCATATTAAACCTGTTTTTTAATAAATTTTCCTTATATTTGGAATATTAATCATCTACCAGCTTCACCCGTTGTGCGAAGTTTGTCACTTCGCACCCGTTGTGCGAAGTTTGTAACTTCGCACCTACATGTTTTTCATTAATTTTTCTTATATTTGAAAGATCAATCATAATTTTTTTTCTATGAAAAAATCACTGGCTTTTTTATTATTCTTTTCGATTTTGTTTTTTTACTTTATACCGTTAAATGCTCAGGTGGTGTCGC
>DAOORA010000127.1:0-3632 GCA_035389045.1 Bacteroidales bacterium
CACTGAATTAATGTCACCCCTCCGGTATAGGTTTTATACCCGTCGATGTTGTTCCATGCATAGATATGGTATCCGTAAACGCCGGCCACGGCCTTCTCGATGCCGCCATTGTTATTCCTTGTTCCGTTCCTTCCTTCGCATGAACTACCCAGCCAGTTTTTCCTGACTTCGCCGCTTAGGCACCAAATTTAATTTCCGGAAAGTAATGATTTTTCATTTTGTACTTTTTGTCTTGACACAAAAAGTACCAATCCGCCAGCTGGCGGACAAGAAAATATTTTCCGAACCCTGTCTGCTTCCAGGCAGGCTTCGCACAGGCTACTCCCTGACACCTTGCTTCGGCAAGCTCAGCACACCGCATATTTTCTTGCCACCGCACTTTGCTGCTTTGCAGCAATTCGAACCGTTCCAGCAAACAGTTGGCTTGTTAGCAATCAGTTATCGTTTTTTTTCTGTATAAACAATTCATTTAGAGATTAATGACTTATGAAAGTTGAGTTATTAAGATTTACAAGGCCTTCTATCATGTCTAACAATAATAGCCAAGTATGGCAGACGTTATTCTTGCCCGACGTCCTCCGGATGTCAAGAAATTTCATTACTTCTTTATCGTCGGGAAACCCATTTCTGAAATAAACAATTTTCAATGCATTATATATCAGAAACTTGAAAGCAAATAAAATAAAAGTGTCGAAGTCGTGAGTTTTCCTTCACGCTCACTGAATTAATGTCACCCCGCCGGTATATGTTTTATACCCGTCGATGCTGTTCCCTGCATAGATATGGTATCCGTAAACGCCGGTCACGGCCTTTTCGATACCGCCATTGTTATTCCTTGTTCCGTTCCATCCTTCGCATGAACTACCCAGCCATTTTTTAGTTTCGTATACCTTGATCCCATAGCGGTCGAAAATGATCATTTCAAACCGTTCTGCGTCAATATGGGTACCATAGGGAGTAAACACATCATTTCTTCCATCCCCGTTAGGCGTAAAGGTATTGGGAATAAAAAGCGTACATTCATCATTAACAACGACTGTCCTGCCGGCAGTGCCTGAACAGCCGGACTCATCGGTTACCAAAAGGGTCACCTGGTAAGTTCCCGCCTGTGTATAGTTGTGGCTGAAGGCAGATGCAGCAGATGAAGTGCCATCACCCAGGTCCCAGAACCAGCTTGTTATAATCCCAGGAGTATCATCCGTAAAATTTATTGTACTTTGTGCAACAGAGGTCACAGGCGGATCGGCAATAAAAGATGCGTCCGGGCCGGGATCGCTATCCACGCTGACATTGCCGGCACTGCTGCAGCCATTGCCTGATACCGTCACCGAATAATCACCTTCCCCAAGCCCAATAGCTGTGGCTGAAACTTGCACCGGGACTGTATTCCATAAATATGTCAGGATTCCGGCGCCGTTCGTGGTGGCCACAACCGTTGCCGTACCATCTTTTTGTCCGCAGTTTTCAGATGTACTGCTCATGGTCAGATCAATAGTGATTACCTGCACCGAAATTGTTGCACTGGCAAAGCAATTTCCTCCGTTGGTCCCGGTTACCGTATAGGTTGTATTTCCTGAGGGCGCCACGGTAACGATTTCGCCCTGCAGGTTTCCGGGCAGCCATGTATACGAATCACTGCCTGTGGCCGTGAGTACCGTGGGTTGCCCGCTGCACACCACATCAGGAGCAGCGCTGAGTCCGATAACCGGAATATGGTTCACGGTAACGGCTACCTCATCTGTTGCCACAGACGAACAATGATCATATACAGTCACGACGTAAGTCGTTGTAATTGCAGGACTTATTGTAAGTGTATTCCCGTTTCCTGTTGCAGAATTCCAAATATAAGTATAAGGCGGGATTCCGCCTGTTGCGGCAGCCGTAATAGTTACAGGTTCTCCCGAACAAATACCCTGATCACCCCCGGCATTCACATAGAGTGCGGCTTTATCAATAATATAAAGGGTATCCGCTATAGTGGCACATCCGTTGGTAACATTTAAAATAATGGTTTCGGTACCTTCGGTGAGCATATCGGCCAAAGGATGAATAATCAACCCCACAGAATCCTGACCGGCTGGTATAATAACCGAAGCAGGAATATTGGTATAATCGGTTCCATTCAGGGCAGTTCCGGTGATGGTAAAACTGATCGTAAGCGGCGACGTCACCGGTGTCTGGGTGGTGAATGTCACCACAGCATCCGAACATCCCTCAATGGAATTATCACCTGATATCGTATCTGTATAATAGTGGTTCACCGTGACTGAGTTGGAAGAAAAACTGTTGGCTTCCAGAAACACGCCGGAATCGTACAATCCGTTATATCCATCGGCAACGGCAATTTTCATGTGATAGGTCTGGCAGGGCACCACGCTGCACCGGGCCGTCAGTGGGGTTGTAAACCCACCGAAGGTGATGGTTGTCCCGCTGATCGCTGCATTATTGATATAATATCCCGAATAGCTCAGGGACGTGCATCCGCTGGAAGAAAAACCGCTCCCCGGGATGCCCGAATTAACACTGTTAACCGACACGGGAATGGATGTTCCCGGTATTAATGCAATGTTGTTATTGGTATAGTTACCTCCTGCAGGATTCGGCCCGGAGATGAAAAAAGCAAAAACATCATTGTACTGAGAGCAGATATAATTCGGGTATTCTTCGGAGGCAAAAACATATTTGAATTTCACGCTGTCGGACACCGGCACAAAATCGAATTCGAGCATGGAGGCATCATAACTGTTGGTCCCGAGATTGATGCTGTTCAGTGTTGCATCTCCGGCAAGCCCCAGATTATTAGACATTAAAAAGGATGCCGGATTGGAAATGGCCGACGCATATCCCGTACATAGAACAATGCCGCTGCCAAGACCCAGGTTCGTGGCGTTTCCATTGGAAAAAGAACCACGGGAAGCAGCGCCTCCGGTATATACGATATTAGAAACGGTCACTCCGCTGCCGATAAAATCCTGCATCAGCTGATTAGCTGTCAATGAGGCATTTACTGCAAACTGTGCCCTGACAAAAATTCCCGGGAGCAACAATAAAATCAATAAAAAGTTCTTCATCAGTAATGGAAAGAGAACCGCAAAGTTACTGATAATAAAGCAATAATCATGAAAATTTCAAAATGTTTATGGTGCTCCCTGCAATTTGTCACAAAACTCAAAACATAATGAAATAATCTTAGTTATTACCCAGTACGCGCGCGTTCTCAACGCGTGCCTGTGCGTATAATTCAAAATTTATTATTTTACTGTTTTCCATTCCAAAGTTGAGCCCACTCCAAAAAGTTTGATTTTTGAAAATCAGCTTTGCCCCAGTCCTAAAGGGAGGCTGATTTTCTGCGACTTCCCCGTTCGCAACGCGTGCCTGTGCGTATAATTCAAATTTTATTATTTTACTGTTTTCCATTCCAACGTTAGCATTTCAATATCAATTACTGATGTTAATCCCCGTACGCGCGCGTTCGCAACGCGTGCCTGTGCGTATAATTCAAATTTTATTATTTTACTGTTTTCCATTCCAACGTTAGCATTTCAATATCAATTACTGATGTTAATCCGGCATAATTTCCCCGTACGCGCGCGTTCGCAACGCGTGCCTGTGCGTATAATTCAAATTTTATT
>DAOORA010000128.1:0-1411 GCA_035389045.1 Bacteroidales bacterium
AGCATTCCTTACATAGCATCAGGCCATCAGCCCAATCACTTTCAGGTATACGGCGCGGGTAAACATCCGGGAGCCACTCCCCGCACTGCTCGCAGCAGCGTTCGTTCGGTTCATCCACCGGGCCGGTTGATGTCCATTTACTCATTTTCAGCCTCCTTGTCAAGTGTTAATTTGTACAGGTCTGCCAGCCGCTCCATCTCGGCGGCGGCCATTTCACGGATGATCTCCATCGCTGCGGCGACCCGGATCATCCTGCAATATCTTAGCACGTCGCTGCTATATAACGCTCGAGCAGTTAGCACTTGCATTTTTATCAAAATTGCGTTTAGATTTCTTCGCTTTTTCATGGCTTTAGTTTTTAAATTAGCGGGCACCACCCCGGGAGGGGTCAGGGGCCTCAACCAACCACGATCTGCCCGGTGCCCGCAATGCGTTATTTTTTGTGTCTTTCATCGTGGTTAGTTTTAAATTATGAAGTAAAGGTAATACTATTTTTCTTAAATTGTTCTTAGAATCTGTCTAAATTACGTTATTTTCTGTAATATAGAATCATTCTTAATTACCACTCAGTAACGACTTTCACCGGCCATCCCCAGGCAGTAAGGTATTTCTCCACGTAATCGCACAACGTATCACACTCATCCGGCGCGGCCTCCTCTACTGTTATGAGGTATCCATCGGCCTCCTTATCGACAGTAGCGTATAAGCCACCACCCCAGTTAACTGGTTCCGACTTATCTATTTTGTACCTTTTAAGCCGGGAATTATCTATCAACGTACCTTCAATTGTCGGGCGGTAAAGTGCATCCAGCAAACTATTCGCCGCTGTGGTCAGAGTCAGAATGTCGTCTTCTGACTTTTTGAAACCTAATTCTACGAACTGATCAAACCTTTCTTTTTTCATATCAAATAATCATTTACTGTTTTTTGGAACTCATCGAACGACCGGCATACCCGGTACTGATAATTTTCGATGTTTGCTGCTATCATAAATTCTACCTGTGATTCTGTTTGTTTATTATTATTAACCTTCAATTCGATCCATAACCCATGCCATATCGTTGTATATCTTTCCAGCTTTTCTATTTTTGCCTTCATCACAAACAGGTCTGGCGTTCCAGCCAACACCCCAATCTTTTTATTTCGCGCGCCGTCTGGTGAATAACTTTTCCCGTTCGCCTTCATCACAACGCTTTTACGGTTGCCCTCATTTTTCGGATGCAGTATTACCACGTTCGGGTACTGGTAACGAAACCACTTTACGCAAGCGGCCTGTAAATCATCTTCAAGGTGTTTCATTTCGTATCTGCTTTTGATATTTTCATGTTTTTTTTTGTTTATCCCCGCGCCATTAAAACGGCGCGTAACAGTCGCTAAAATCAATCCTGCGGACTGATTTTAGCTTTGTGTT
>DAOORA010000128.1:1511-3629 GCA_035389045.1 Bacteroidales bacterium
ACCAAATCGTCAGGGTGCGAATAAACTTCTTTTCTGTTTACTGCCAAAAAACTTGGTGTAAGCGGTTTATTAAAACTCATCAGCGAAAGCCACACCCTGCCGAATACCAGCACTTGTAAGCGTTCTTTAAATGATAACTTCCAACAACTAACTACTTCCCCTGTTGGGCTATCAATTCTAAGTGCAGGTAATGGTTGGTATTCGGGTTGGTCTTTTGCGAATACAATGTTTTGGTGTTTAAATTCTACTGGTTTCATAAAAATTGTTTTTAAATTATTGTTTAAAATAACGTTAGTGGTCATTCATCGCGCCATAATACCGGCTTACCGCTACCCGCTTCCAGGCGTCCGATAGGCTGATAACTTTCATTCGTCTTGGTCATACTCTTCCCTTTTCCTGTCCATCTTTATTTGCAGCAAATTGCGCTTAAATTCATGGTCCTTGTCAGCAAACATGCCTTCTGATGCCATATTATTATAATACTCTTTAGTAGCTGAATGCTTCGATAATTCAAGGTTGAACGCGGTATCTAAACGCTCATTTGCATACTTCCAAAATTCCGAAATAAGTTCCTGATAATCCTTATGGTAGAATTTATGTTTCTTCATCCTGTCTAAAAACAGTTTGAAGTCAGCCATAGTTAACCACCCCACCTGTCCGATCTCGTCAAGTATGTCGTTTTGCTGGGCCTGATTCAATTCAATACCCAATATTTCAGCAATGTAAAGCATATTAGAAGCTACAAAAGCATCAGCCAGTTCCCGGCTTTCCATTCTTAAACTGGTAACGGAAGCCAGTTCTGAATGTATTGCAAGTGCATCCTCCACCGTTTTAACCGCCTGCAGCAGCTGCCTCTCGCTCACGCTTACGCTGCTCAAGGATGTCCTGCATTTGGTTTTTTGCAACTGCACCGCTCTTTGTTCTGATCTCTGCAATGATTTTTCCATAGTTGTTATATATCATGTTAATGTCCAACTTTTCTAAATAAAATTTTGGTAAACTTTTAAAAACTGCCTGAAATCCATTAAATAAACTCTCATCAGTTACCGGCAAACTCTTTTCAATCATTGAATTTTTAATATACTTGAGTATTTCATTAACACTTTTGCCTTCCCTGGATTCGAAAGGAGGTTTTAATCCAACCTTTGATTCGTAATATTCAAAATAAAAATCGACCGCTTTTTTATATACATTTTTAATTACAATTTCATTTTCATTTTCATTTTCAGATAGGTTAACCTTTCGGTTTTGTTTAGGTTTACCTTTAGGTTTTGATTTACTCTTAGGCCTACCTCCAAGTTTACCGTTATTTACGCGGCTTTCAACAAAATTTCTCCTTTTTCCGATTTCAATTTCCAATCTTTCATTATACCAAAATCCATTTTCATCTATCCTAAACTTATTTTTTAGGTTAACCGAAATCGATCCTACTATAAACCTAATGGTTTCTTCTGTCATTCTTCCCTGCTGATGCATCAAACAAAGGATTGTAATATATTTACCCCTGTCCTCCATATTTAAAGTGGCAACGCCAAGGTAAAAGTCCTGACTATAAAATAAAAATGCCGGGTCTTTCATAATTCTATACCTTCAGATTCTGTAAAGAAAACTTGTGATCTATATGCTGAGGCGTGTTCTGGAGATATATGTATAGCTACCCTTAATGCTATCAAATAATCTTGTAAGTTACCAATATACTTTGTTTGTTTAACATATTTTGCTATCTCTTTATATAATAATTCAGTCTGGGTGTGTACACCAATATGACATTTATCACATAAAGTGATGTAAAATTCATCAGGATAATCCCACGCTTTTTTACCTTGAAGATAAAATAAATGATGTACGTGTAATTGGTCATCAATAGAACCACAATCCTGGCATCTAAATTGGTCCCGCTCCATTATATTCAATCTCTTTTTCTGCCATTTCGGGCTTTTCAATTGTTCAGCGTATGTCATATAAGAAGCCCCGCCAGCATCGGAGTGACAAGTTCCAGGATCAGGCAAAGGCATAGACTTCGCTGAACCGCTTTCAACTGGCAGGGACTTATTAAAATGTTCTTTTTGTGTGTTACTATGCATGATGAACGTGTCAAGTTATCGGCAACAAATATAC
>DAOORA010000129.1:0-3497 GCA_035389045.1 Bacteroidales bacterium
CCTTTACATGGACCAACTCCAATACGGCTATCGGCCTTGCCGCCAGCGGTTCCGGCAATATTGCATCGTTTACAGCCACCAATATCGGTACGGCGCCGATTTCAGCTACTATAACCGTCACCACGACGGTGAACGGCTGTGCAGGGACGCCCTCCCCTTATACCATAACAGTGAATCCTTTACCTACCGCAGAAGCAGGTGCCAACGCAACATATACCGGCACGCCGGTGCAGATTGGCGACCCTTCCAACGGCCCCGGAACATTCAGCTGGCTACCTGTTGCCGGCCTGAGTAATCCATCAATTGCTGCGCCACTGGCTTCTCCAACCGTTTCTACAACATACACATTAACTGTGATGAACAATGGCTGCACAGCGACTGATGCTGTCACTATAACTACCGGAAACACAGGGCATAACATCACAGGAAAAACGCGCTATGCAGCCAAGGCCAATGCCGGATATCCTGCCCCGAACCCCGCAACATATAATTCTGTAATCTATAATATTGACCAGGTAATCGTGATTCTGAAAACTTCCTTAGGCGCTGAAATTGCCAGAGATACAAGTGATGCTCTCGGAAATTATAATATCACCAATATTCCTGATGGCAATTACATATTGTCCTACGACAAATATACTACAGATAGTATGCAATGGTGCAATGATGTTAACGCCATTGACCTTGCCTTAATAAAGTATTATATCGGCAGTGATACGGTAAATGATCCTTCCAGAAATTTCTATCCAAAATACAGAAAAGCTGCCAACGTAGATAATAATACGGCAATCAATGCTATTGATATTTCCAGAATGAAAGCAAAGATTGGCTCCCCGTATAATGTGAGCAAAAACTTCCCTAAAGGAAACTGGGTTGCTCTGGATACTTCTGTCACCATTGCCGGCGCCGACCTCAACCTCACACTGAAAACAATAAGTTACGGGGACTATAATGCTTCCAGCACCAAATACCGTGACTCACTGGTGAACTGGAACATGACCAAATCACTTCCGGAAAATATTATCACCGTTTCGGATGAATACATTACCACCAGCAATCACTCCTACTTTGAAGTTCCTTTGTATATCAATGCTGATTTGGATGACTTTTCTGCATTGGGACTGGAATTAAAATATCCGGATAATGATTACCAACTGGTACATGTTTTTATGCCCAATTCCGGAAATAAAAACACCTCTGTGAAGATCAATCCTTCGCTGGAGGAAATTCTTGCCAACAATGATGACTTGCTGATAACAGACGAAGACGGAGTTATAAGGGTGGTGTTTGCAACGTCGGATCATTTTGATGTGGCTGCCCATGATGAGATGATAAGATTCGGGTTCCGTTCGCTTAAAAACCATACTCCCGGCGAACTTGATTTCAGTCTCTCCGGTACCGGTGTGATCGGCGATCAGTATGGCAGGGAAAAGGACAACATGTATCTTTTAATGCCTAAATTTTTTATTCAGGGAAATAACACTCATGCGGGATTTGAACTCTCCGGATACCCCAATCCGTTTTCAGATAGAGTAACCATTTACTACAACATTCCGGAAGAAGGAAATGTTAGTATTAATGTGTATAATTCACTTGGCGAAACTGTTTTGATACTGAAAAACGAAACTCAGCAAAGCGGAAGACATCTTGCAGAAT
The DNA here is from genome assembly GCA_035389045.1 of Bacteroidales bacterium. Taxonomy (GTDB): domain Bacteria; phylum Bacteroidota; class Bacteroidia; order Bacteroidales; family CAIWKO01; genus CAIWKO01. Next base: position 1,657 of record DAOORA010000129.1, read on the forward strand.
TTTCAGGGAAATATCTTTCTTCAGGAATCTATACTATAAAACTTGAATTTACAGGACAGCACAACTCGGGAAGCAATGTGCTGAAAATGATCAGGTAAAAATATGTTTTGAATAATTGAAATCACTTTCGTCTAAGAATTCAAGCAAACAAGATTTATCATTTTGCAGTGAACTGATAAAAACTTTTTTATCATATAGAAACTGTTTTGATTTTATGTTACATAAGATTTATGATGGATTTTTTAGCGAAACGAGGCAGATTTTGCAGACATAGTTTATCCTATGTCGAAAAATCTAACGAAGTTGCAGCAAAAAAGACGCATAAAGATATGAAAAGATAAAATCAAAACAATTTCATAATATCTGCCCCGGGAAATATGAATGAATGGAAATTACCTCCAAAGGAAAAAATCTACGAAGCATTCTGTGTTCTTGCAGACAAAAGATACACGATAGAATCGGCCGGAAAAGCATATATTACCTCATCCGGAAGAAACAAACAATATACTCTGGAATGGACGGAAGAGCACACGCCTTCGGCAATTGTGATAAAAATCTCATCTAATGACAATGCCTCCTATTGGCAGGGTTATACCGGATATCCAATAATTGCCGTTTTGATGATCATTGACAAACTGCACTTTGATAAAAATATTCTAAAGTATTTAAAAAACATCCCCTGGAAAGTCCTGAATAAAACGTATAACAATAACTACACCAGGGCGGCAGAAAAAATACTTACTGATATAGATAATGAAGCCGTGGCTGTGAAGATCAGATCGGAAGTGGACAATGTTTTCAGTCAGTTATCCGGCTTGTGTCTGGTCAAACCGGATAAATTTATAAAACCTCCAAAAGATTGAACTCATAATGCGCCTGATTTAAAAAATCAGAACTACTGATTCAAGTATATGACATTTAATGGGTCACCGTATTCTCCAATGGCCCCGGAAGGATTGATTTCATCAAGACATTAAAAGAATCATTCATAACAAAAAAATTTTGTGTCTGTAAAAAGCCTTTTTTCATTAGTTCACATCTTTCAGATGTAATCCATTATATTTCTGATCGTAACCCTTATGAAAACCTGATAATATGTGATCTAAATCCGAAAATCATCCGTTATAAAAGACGTTGTATAATATATCAGAACTGTGTTTTAAATGCTAACTATGGCATCAATTCGACAGCACCTCAAAAAAATTTGCCAAAAACCGACAAAAAGTTTTTTGTTTTAGAAAATCTCTTATCTTTGCACTCCCGATTTTGGGAAGTGCAATGGGCACTCTTGCCTGTTTGTTTTGTCAAGCAAGGCTGTTGGTGTGGTTGATTTTTTTAATGATTCATTGGCCCAAAAGATTGCGGGTTTAAAAAGATTGGGGAGCATAGCTCAGCTGGTTCAGAGCACCTGCCTTACAAGCAGGGGGTCATAGGTTCGAATCCTATTGTTCCCACCCATAAAACAGAGGTCGCAGAAATTATTTTCCGGGACCTTTTTCATTAAAATGTGTTTTGTCTATATATTATATTCGTTCGCCAGAGACCGGTATTATATCGGTATAACAAAAAATATTGAGGACAGGATTCGCAGGCATAATAGTAATCATAAGGGATTTACAGGAGGGTCGGGTGACTGGGGTTTGGTCTGGCAGCGGGGTTTTGAGGATAAGAGGTCAGCATTATCTGAAGAGAAAAAGATAAAAGGTTGGAAAAGCAGGGTAAAGATAGAAAAGCTGATTTCGTCTGAATAGATGCTGGTTCAGAGCATCCCGACAGCACGTCGGGAGGGTCATAGGTTCGAATCCTATTGTTCCCACCCATAAAACAGAGGTCGCAGAAAT
>DAOORA010000130.1:0-3131 GCA_035389045.1 Bacteroidales bacterium
CAAAATCTGCCTCGTTTCGCTAAAAAATCCATCATAAATCTTATGTAACATAAAAGCAAAACAGTTTCTAAACACTAAAATAAATTAATTTATTGAATGAACGTAGGAATTTTTTTCACGTTCCGATAAATTCTTTCCATATCCTAATTTTATAAGGATATAAAGTGTAAATTTGCAGGGAAAAGAGGGATGTGATGGAAAAGCGCTGGGTACTCAAGCAACTAGGCAATAATGAGTTAATTATGCAATTAGCAAACGATCTAAACGTATCGTTTCCTATTGCCAACCTGCTTTACCAGCGCGATATTACCACTTTTGAAGAAGCCCGTTCTTTTTTCCGCCCCGAATTAAGCCATCTGCATGATCCTTTTCTGATGAAGGACATGGACAAGGCTGTCGGACGCATCGAAAAAGCCATTAAAGAAAACGAAAAAATACTGGTATACGGCGATTATGATGTTGATGGAACATCGGCTGTGGCGCTGGTTTTCTCCTTTCTGAAAAATTTCTGTTCGAAAATAGATTTTTATATTCCTGACCGCTATCAGGAAGGTTACGGGATTTCGTTCAAAGGTATAGATTATGCACATGAAAACAATATCAGTTTAGTCATCGCTCTTGACTGCGGTATAAAAGCCGTAGAAAAAATTGAATACGCCAACGAAAAAGGTATTGATTTCATCATCTGCGACCATCACCGGCCCGGCAGTGAAATCCCCCTTACTGCTGCCGTACTTGACCCCAAACGCCCCGACTGTCCTTATCCCTATAAAGAACTATCGGGCTGCGGTATTGGTTTTAAATTAATACAGGCTTTTGCAAAGAACAGAAAAATTGACGAAGAAATTCTGTATAAGTATCTTGATCTTGTCACGGTGAGTATAGCTTCCGACATAGTTCCCATCACCGGAGAAAACAGGGTATTGGCTTTTTACGGACTTAAACTGATCAATTCAAACCCCCGTCCTGGCATAGAAGCCGTTTTACAGAGCAGCGGAATGAAACGGATAAGGGAATCCTCGGATGTTAGCGAGGCATTGGTTTTCTCACGGCAACTCAATATCAACGATCTGGTATTCCTGATCGGTCCCCGTATCAATGCTGCCGGGCGCATCGAAAGCGGTAAAAATTCGGTTCAGCTGCTTATCGCCGATAATATGAAAGATGCTCTGGAAATAGGATTACAAATTGATAACTATAACACGGAACGGCGCACGCTGGATACCCAGACCACTTTTGATGCCCTTGAAATGATCAAATCTTCAAAAGCATTGCTTGAAAGCAAATCCACTATTGTTTATCACCCCGAATGGCACAAAGGTGTTATTGGTATTGTGGCATCACGCCTGACCGAGGTTTATTACCGTCCCACCATTGTTTTTACCGATTCCAACGGGCTTATCTGCGGCTCGGCACGGTCTGTAAAAGATTTCGATATATATGATGCCATTGATGCCTGCAGCGAACTGCTGGAACACTTTGGCGGACACAAATATGCTGCAGGCCTGACTATTAAGCCTGAAAACCTTGAAAAATTCAGTAAACGGTTTGAAGAAATTGTCAGTTCAACGATCACTGAAGATATGCAGGTTCCAGAAGTGGAAATCGATGCAGATCTCGACCTGCGGCAAATCAACCCAAATTTCTATAAAATCATCAAACAGTTTTCCCCTTTCGGGCCGGGAAATATGTCGCCGGTATTCAGAACCACAGGTGTGGTGGACTTTGGCAATGCACGACTGGTAGGCAAAAATGAAAAAAATCATCTCAAGCTTTCCATAACTTACCCGGAAATATCCCTGCCTCCTTTTTCAGCCATTGCTTTCCAAATGGGCGACTTTTTCGATTACATCCAGGCTGGAAACCGTTTCGATATCTGCTACCATATCGAAGAAAACGAATGGAACGGCAACGTTTCGCTGCAACTGAATATCAAAGATATTAAGAAGCCGGAACCCGAGCAGAACTAAGCTGTTTTCAGTAAAATCCCTGAATTTGTTTCCAGCGTTTATGTGACCATAACCAGTATGCCGGTTCGCGGAGGATCGTTTTTTCGAGCAGGCAGATATAGGTATTCATGATGTAACCATGATGACATACTGCCGGGTTGCCGGTGATATCAATAAGATGTATGTTATAATAGCCTCGTCTGATACGTGTAAAATCCGCATAAACCACAGGAAACCCGTAATCTACCGCATACTTCTCAGCACCGAATAAAAAATGGGTCTCTTTATTCAAAAACAAGGCATGAATGCCTTTATGTGACCCTCCGGGATACTGGTCTGAAAGAAAAAGACTCGCTGTAAGTTCATTTCTGTCTTTATTAAACTCTTCCTTGATATTTTTTGCACTGATAATTTTCATGCCGAAACGGGCGCGCCGTGCATTGGTAAGTTTATTCATCACCTCATTTGACAAAGGTTTGCCCACGCCTATTGCCCAGTGTGGAAACAACAGGTTCATGGAATAAATAAGATACTCCCAGTTGCAATAGTGCGCCGACATAAAAATCACACTCCGGTCTTCACGGGCATACTGCTCCAATATTTCCGGATTATCGCAGGTGATCCTTTTCAACAGATTCTTCTTCCGGATGGTAAAACATTTGATGGATTCCAGAAAAACATCGGCCAGAAACCGGTAAAACTGCCAGGCGACTTTATTTATGTCATAAGTTGCCGGAAGGCTCCCTTCAAGGTTTTTAAAAACCACTTTCCTGCGGTACCGGATGACGTAAAATAATAAAAAAGCCAGCAAATCCGACAAAAGATATAAGATCCAAAAGGGCAGTAAAGACAATAACAGCAAATGAAAAAACAAAAAATAACTAAGCAGTTTTGATAAGAGTTTTTTCATTTATCGGCATTTTCTGAACAAAGGTAGTTGAAAATTGTATATACCATATTCCGGATGTCAACAGTGTTAAATCTTTTTTGAGGTGCCAAAATTAAATAAAGATTCCTCAATTCGCTCCGTAACATTCGGAAAAATAATGATTTATATTAATCAGAGTACGGGGAATGAGTAAAATACAGGCAGGACTGCGAGAAATCTTTATATTATTTTAAAAGATTTTTTCTATTGTACTTTTTGTCTTGAAACAAAAAGTACCAAAAAATTCAAGAAAA
>DAOORA010000131.1:0-3065 GCA_035389045.1 Bacteroidales bacterium
GCAAAAAAGACGCATAAAGATATGAAAAGATAAAATCAAAACAATTTCTTAATCAGAAAAGATTATTTTTACAAAACAGGATTAAAACCAATTTCATCAGTATAAATCTGCACTTATCGATGAATTTTTCGCGAGTGGACAATTTTTGTCTTGTATAATTTTCAATCACATGAACGACCTTGCCGGCAAAATAATACATACCTCTACACGTTGGATTAACCATGCAAGAAGTTTGTTTTATCCAACCGGATATATGAAGAATTATGGATCATTGGGACGTAAAACCTACCGTGATTTTAACTCACACAGGCCTATTGGCCCCTTACCGAAACTTTGTTATGCTCCCTGGACGAACCTTTTTTTTAATACGCATGGCAATGCTATGGTGTGTTGTAAAAACACCAAAGTAATTCTTGGAAAGTATCCTGAAAAAAGTATTCATGATATTTGGTTCAGCAGTCAAAGGGAAATGCTTAAAAAAAGTATTAATAAGAATGATTTATCATTAGGTTGCTTTAAATGTAAAGATTCCATACTTCAGGGGAATTACAGTTCAACCACCTCTGTTGTTTTTGATAAACATAACATGATGCCTTTAAAAAAATATCCCCGGGTAATTGAATTTGAATTAAGTAATAAATGTAATCTGGAATGTATCATGTGTTCAGGCAGAGTGTCTTCGTCTATCCAGGCGAACCGTGAACATCAGGAGATCATGAAAATGACTTATGACGATAATTTTGTGGGGCAGCTTGATGAATTTATTCCTTATTTAAAAGAAGCTAAATTTACCGGGGGAGAACCATTTTTAATACCGATATATTATAAGATCTGGGAAAAGATTGAAAAGATCAATCCATCAGTTAAAATACTAATACAAACAAATGGCACCATTCTGAATGATGAAATAAAAAAACTAATAAAAAAACTTCATTTTCAAATTAATGTTTCCATAGATTCCGTTAATAAAGATACTTATGAATCCATCAGGAGAAATGCAGATTATGAAAAAATGGTGAATCATGTTGAATGGTTGGGAAAAAACACACAACACCTGAGCGTCCTGGCAACACCTTTTCGAATGAATTGGAAAGACATTCCGGATATTATTCTTTTTTGCAATAAAAATAAATATCAATTCAATATCAGCCAGATGTATTGTCCCGGGGAATTAGCCCTTTGGAGTCTTGATATTGATATAATAAAAGAGATTATCGATTACTATCATTCTATAAAACTCACCGCAGGTAACAGGCTGGAAAGACATAACATTGGCATTTATGAAGAATTGATAGCTACTTTAGAATATTGGATTAAATGCAAAGAAAAAAATGATGAATTTAACAATAGATTTTTAGACGTCATGAATGAACAGGAACCGGAAATTATTACACACCAAACAGTTAATAAATCAGACATAAAGAATTCTAAAAACACTTTCAGATTGATTTTATTTCAAAACGGATTTACAGAAATAGAATTTGAGAATTTCGCCAAGGCTATTGATGAGTACTGCCAGAATGATAAAGATGCTGTTTGTACAGAGTTGTTTTATTTTCATATTACTCAAAGCCACAAACCAGAAACTATTATTAAATTTTACAGAGATTCGTCGGAATATTTAATTAAAGAAAAATTGATAGAAGAGCATGATGTCATTAAAAAGAAGTATTCAATTGTATAAGTAAAATTACTACATGAAAAGAATAATAATATTAAACTATATATTATGATTGATCATTCAGGTTTTTATTTTCATTACATGCTAAGATAATTGTGTTTGGTCATTTTTTTTACTATATTTGCATTCCTCCATTTTTGCAAATTAATAATAGTTCATATTATCCCTATCATTTTTATTTTCAGGCATCAATCTAATTTTTATGAAAACATTTATACTTCGTGTAAAAAAAACTGCAATTTCAGCAAATTTTCTTTTAGTGATCTGTTTGGGTATTTTATGTATGATGATTTCAATACCAGACATCAATGCACAAACAGGCAATTTAGCTCAGACAGAAGAAGATTTTAATCTGATAAAAGTACAAAGTACAAACGCAAAAACCGGAGCCAAAGGAGCAACAGCTACTTTAGAAACAACAACGGGGATATGCCCGGGTGATACTGTTTTGGCCGATATAACTTTATCTGGTTTTACAAGCCCCATTGTTGGATTTCAATTCACCATACGATTTGATACCAATCATCTCAAATATCTTGTCGATACCAATTGGTATCCCGGAATTACACAAGTCTGGATCAGTCATAATTATTATGGCGCCCCGCCTAATGTCATTGATGGTTTGACTTTTGTTTGGGGAGACGGGCCGGCAAATGTTGCTGACATCCTTTGCCAGTTAGTGTTTATTTATAAAACACCATACAGCGGCTGCCAGAATTTAAGCTGGTCCGACATGCCGACGCCCCGGTTATTTGCCGATACATTATATAATGAATTTGTTGTTACCTATGTTGATGGAATGATATGCCCTCTTCTGCCCGAGGAAATTACGGGAACAACACCAATATGTGCCGGGGAAACAGAAACCTGGAGCGGCGCCAATCCCGGGGGAATTTGGTCCAGTTCCGATCCTTCGGTGGCTGCAATTAATTCAACTTCAGGAGTTGTAACCGCGGTTTCTGCCGGAACATCCTTGATTACTTACATAGTGACTGAAGGTAACTGCGTCAGTTCGGCAACAAAAACAGTAACAGTTACAGCTCCAATAACTCAAGACATCACGGGACCAACAGAGATATGTGTTGGGTCAACAGGAGTATGGACCAGTACTACATCCGGAGGGACATGGTCAAGTTCTGAACCGGCAACAGCGACAGTTGATATAAATTCAGGGATTATAACGGGAGTTGCTTCTGGAACATCTGTGATAACCTATACGGTGACTGTGGGTGCGTGTACGAATACAGCATCACAAACTGTAACAATAACAACTCCTGTTCCTCAAACTATTTCAGGAACCACCCCGTTATGTGAAGGTTACGCAACGATATGGACCAGTACCACTTCGGGCGGAACATGGACAAGTAACACCCCCGGAGTGGCT
>DAOORA010000132.1:0-3007 GCA_035389045.1 Bacteroidales bacterium
CGGCCAAAAGGATCGTTCATCCATTTATTCCTGTTCCAACGCTTAACGCTGTATGGAGGATTGGCCATAATCACATCAAACTGTTTCAGCTCATCATTTTCCAATATCTGCGGATTGTCGAGCGTATCGCCCTGCACAATCAAAAATTCATCAACATTGTGCATAAACATATTTATTCGGGCAATAGCCGATGTAATCAGGTTTAGCTCCTGGCCATAGAGTTTAAGGGTACGATATTCTTTGCCTTGTTCCTTTACATGCAAAGCGCTGCTGAGTAAAATACCACCACTTCCACAGGTAGGATCATAGATGCTTTCCCCCGGTTGCGGGTTGGTTATCTGAGTCATCAGCTTAACAACGGTGCGGTTTGTATAAAACTCAGCAGCGGTATGGCCGCTGTCATCGGCAAACTTTTTAATGAGGTATTCATACCCTTCGCCCATGATGTCATGAGGTACTTCTGCCACGGTGAGTTTCATCTGGCTGAAATGCTCAATCAGGTCAAGCATTTTCTCGTCACTCATCCGGCGTTTGTTCGTCCATTGCGCATCGCCAAACACGTCATGCAGCATTTCAAAGTTTGCTTTTTCTATGCCGGTTAATGCCTTTTGCAGCGAAGCCCCAACGTCGATAGTCTTTTTTCTTACATCTTCCCAATGGCATCCCATTGGAATCTGAAACCGATGGTTCTCGGCAAAAGAGGCATAATCCATATCACCGCCTCCTTCATCGAGCGCTTGCTGATACTCCTCGTCCCACAGATCGCTGATTCTTTTAAAAAACAATAATGGGAAAATATACTGTTTGAAGTCGGCAGCGTCAATCATACCACGCAGGATATTGGCAGCTCCCCATAGGTAATCTTCTAATTCTTTCTTATTCATCTTGTCAAAATAATGTACTGAACACCTTCAAAAGTAAAAATAATTTTCATTTTCCAAGTAAATAAATAAAATTTATCCTTATACATAAATAAGCCTGTGATTTTATCATGAGAGCATGATACCGTTTTTTTAAAGTGCAGGGTTCACTTGTATTGAATTTGCCCGGTGCGGCCTTTGGTATATATAGCGTTCAAAAGATACGAACTGAAAAATATAAGGGTAATTTGTATAAAAACAGCTATAGTCATAAAATATGAAATATATTCATTTGCGCTATGGTCCGGGAAAAAATATTACGTTCCTACGGAACTTAATATCCTTTGTATAACTAATTATCTACCAATATTCAATCCCAATAGGATTGCCACGTTAGGGGCATAATATTGGTAATAAAAAAAGAAACCCCTAAAATAAATAAGTTCCGTAGGAACGTGATATAGCAAAGCATTGAACATTTGAAAAATATTTTTGTCAGTCAGTACTGATCTATTTTATTTCATTACTGCACCATAGCTGAAAAGTACCTGTCCGGCTATGCCTTTAAGGGACGTTTATAACTCATTTGTTTTTTGGTATAATGATTCCTCAAACTGATTTTACTGTCACAGCGTATGGTTTTTGAAACTAATTCATCATATGATAACAGCTTGTGTCTGTTTTGTGTCTGAGCGCCGTAACCGGCCTGCCACTCATCAAAGATCTTTCTTATAAGCTCTTCTGGTCATGTGATGGTGTTTTTCGTAGCCATTGGTGAATAATAAAAATGATTTTTTATTATATTCCAGTACGGAACTTGAAATAGCCGTCTTGATGCCGTTTTCAATGAAAGCTTTAATGATCTCGGCATAAAAAAGCGCCGGTACACCTTTGGCTTTATATTCCGGTTTTATGGCCTGAATGATAAGATCAACCGTGTCGTTTTTTTGTAAGGCTTTATAAATGTGCATAAATCCAAACGGGAAAAGGCTTCCTTTGGCCTTCATCAGAGCTTTTGACAGAGACAGAAAACAAAATCCGAAACCAACTAACTCATTATTCTTATCCACTATGAATTTTGTGTATTTCGGATTTACAACAGGAAAATACTGGTCGGTATAATATTTTATCTGCCTGTCGGAAAGCGGGACAAAGCCATACAGATCTTTTAAGGATTCGTTATATAAATTAAACATTTTACCTGCATAAGGCAACAGGTCTTTGGCTTTTTTAACCTCCAGCACTTTCAGGTCGTATTTTTGCCTGACAAGCTGTGATACCCGCCATACTTTATCAGGGATTTTATCAGGGAGATTAATTTCAAACTGTATCCAGTCCACATCTTTTGTATAACCATGTTTTTCGAGATGAGCAGGATAGTACGGGTAATTATATATGGCGATCTGGGTCGAGATCTCATCAAAGCCTTCGACGAGCATGCCTTCCAGATCCATATCGGTAAATCCGAGTGGCCCGGCTACTTTAGTCAAACCGTTCTGTTTTGCCCATTGCTCTACTTCATTTATCAGGGCTGCAGAAACATCCGTATCATCAATGAAATCAATCCATCCAAAACGCAGCGTTTTTTCATTCCAGATTTCATTGGCCTTATGATTAATGATACCGGCTATCCTCCCGGCAAGTTTGCCGTCTTTATAGGCCAGCCAATATTTGGCCTCGCAAAACTCAAAGGCGGGATTTTTTTTTCGTGAAAGGGCTGATTTCTCAAAAAAATGAAGTTGCGGCACCCTGTATTTATTACCGCTGTAAAGTTTATCAGGAAATTTAATGAATTCCGACAACTGCTTCTTTGTTTTTACTTCAACCAGCCTGATCATATGATATCTTTCTTTTTAAATGGCTTTGTCTTTGTATATAGGAGCGGCCACGCATTTGTATAAATAAAAACCTGCAAAAGTAATTATTATTTTAAAGTAGATAAAAAACAATTTTTTCAAAGCAGCCATGGTAGATTAAGGAGATATTGAATTTATAACAAGCTGTTTTATAAACATTAATTCTGAGGGAAACCGGTGAGAAAACTTCATTTTATTTAAAAAATTATCCATGCAGGGGAGTTTTTTTATTACATTTGTTTTCAGCTCTCTGAGAACGATTATCGATAGTAATTTATATTTAATGTATGA
>DAOORA010000133.1:0-2671 GCA_035389045.1 Bacteroidales bacterium
GCAGCAGGAGATTGTGTTACACCGGTGATCGTTACCGGGTTGTATGAAGTTTCTAATATTGACATGTCATTATTTGAGGAAGAATTTTTACCGACAATCAGGGTATAATAATTATTTCCCTGTACATTGCATGTCATATCGGCATCCCAGCTGCCTGACGTATAATAATAGGCATCTCCGGCTATTTTTACATTTAAGCTGCGGGCATAATCACTGGTTGAGCCGCACCATTTAGGATTATAATTGCCTGCTGAAGGGTTGAACAAAAAAGACATGGATGCAGTGGAGGATGATTGTAAAATTCCTGCCATTGTTACACCCCTGTTTGTAAGGGTTACATCACTCCAGGTCCCCGAAATGCCGTATCGAACATTTCCGGGCTGGCCGAAAGAGTTATTTCCCATTAAAAAAAGGAAAAAACACAGTAAAAAAGAACCGAATATTTTTCTCATATGGCAAAATTTTAAACTACTAACGATTTTTTTAATACGACAATAAAATAAGATTCTTTGTATAAAGAATAAATAAGGTCAAAGTTATAACTTAATTTGTTGAAAACAAAGAGTTATTATAAAATTTGTTGATTAACATAAATTAACTGATATGTTGCAAAAAAGATTTTGAGGTAGCGGGTAAAAGGTGAATAAGACTTGTTTTCAACAACAACTTAATCATTATCTTTTACAAAGAGCACGGTGACGGCAGCGATAAACAACGATATACCTCCGAGGATCAATGAATAGATAGCCTGGCCTTTGAAAATTTCTTTAGTGATAAATCCCAGGACACTGGCGGCAAGGATCTGGGGTATTACAATGAAAAAGTTGAATATCCCCATATATACGCCCATTTTATCCCGCGGTAGAGCTCCTGTGAGTATGGCATAGGGCATAGATAAAATACTTGCCCAGGCAATGCCTACGCCCACCATGGACAGCAAAAGCAAACCAGGGGAATTAAAAAAGAAAATGGAGATAAGCCCTAAGCCTCCGGCAACAAGGCATATCATGTGAGTGATCTTTCTGCTTGTCAGCCTGGCAATCACGGGTAACAAAAAAGCCATAAGCGCTGCAAAACCATTGTACACGGCAAAACATATGCCTACCCAGTTGGCTCCTTTGTTAAATAATTCAGATGTAGGATCGCTGGTGCCATAGATATGACTGGTAACCGCCGGTGTGGTGTATATCCACATGGCAAAAAGGGCGAACCATGAAAAAAACTGCACTACAGCAAGTTGTTTCATGGTTGCGGGCATCTTTGAAAAATCGTCGAGTACCGACACAAAACCATTTTTGTTATGTCCGTGTTTTTCAAGTAGTCCGGCTATGAACATCAGCAGGCCGAAGACAAGAAGTCCGACCGAAAAAATGTAAAGTTCGCCGGTGAAATTTCTCCAATAGAAAATCAGTGAAAGTATAATTCCTGTGATAATGAAATACAGGGAGATTTTTATTTTATTGCTCCGCGGGGAGTCCTTTATACGCTCTTTGGTTTCAGGGTGTTCTGCTTTTTCTTTTTTTAATTCTGTAAAGGATGCAAGTTCTTCCGGTGAATATTCCTTTGTTCGTATCACGGTCCACAGCACTGCCAGGAAAAACGCAGCCGCACCGATATAGAAAGAGTATTTAACTGATGGAGGGATTATTCCTTCGGGTGCGGTATTTTCGACACCGAAAAGGTTGGTCAGGATGTAGGGCAGGGCGGAGGCCACAACGGCGCCTGTTCCGATAAAAAAGCTTTGCATGGCAAAACCTTTTGTCCGTTGTTCCGGAAGAAGCATGTCGCCGACAAAGGCGCGGAAAGGCTCCATCGAAATATTGATGGAGGCATCCATGATCCATAACATACCTGCAGCCACCCATAATACGGGTGAGTTGGGCATGACAAGAAGGGCGAGGGAGGCCAGTATGGCGCCGGTAAGGAAGTAAGGACGCCGGCGTCCGAGGCGATTCCAGGTGCGGTCGCTGAGATGCCCGATGATCGGCTGTATGATCAGTCCGGTGAGAGGAGCGGCTATCCAGAGGATCGGGATATCTTCAATTTTGGCTCCCAGTGTTTCAAAAATACGGCTTACATTGGCATTTTGGAGGGCAAAGCCAAATTGTATACCGAGGAACCCGAAACTCATGTTCCATATCTGCCAGAACGATAAACGGGGCTTACTTTTCATAGTGGTCAGGGATCAGAAACTAATTTTCTATATATACAATTTTTTGGGTGGAAGAAAAATTTCCTGACCGGATGGTCAAGAAGTAATAGCCGCTTTTAATCTTTTCACCTGTGCGGTTGGTGCCGTTCCATTTTAAATAATGGATTCCTGCCTGCTGAGTGTCATTGGATAAGATATTAACTTCTGCACCCACCAGGTCAAATACGGTAATGACAACGGTTCCCGAAGCGGGTAATGTATAACAAATAGTCTGTTCATCACTGAAAGGATTAGGATATACCGAAGTCTTGAAAGGATCCTGAATTTCTGCTTCGCTGATTCCGGCACCCGTGGTGTCAACATACAGATCGGGAACAGGAAGAAGTGAGTCAATATAAATATGATATTCACCGGGGTCGTATTGGATCGTAAAATTGTTGCCTGCCGTTTGATTGGGCAGGATATTAATACTGTCACCGGTAAAATAATCATACCATTTACCGGCATGAGGAAATTCAG
>DAOORA010000134.1:0-2502 GCA_035389045.1 Bacteroidales bacterium
CGCAAGTTGCATCTATTTGATCAGATGGGAAAGATGCATTTCGCCGGCGGCTTACGAATATTCAATAAAGCCCAACTTCTGATAATTGTTGTTTATGGGCGGGTGATAATAAATTTTCTGACACCTTGCTCTGTCCGGAAGTTCTGATTTTCTACCCTTGAAACACGGCAGAAATAAAACCCGCTTTGCAGGTCTGATAACGGTATTTCAACATCGGTTACACAAGACAACTCTTTTATAAGAACCTGTTTTCCAACAATATCGTATATTTCTACACGGACAAGTGATTTATAGGATTTGTCAAACGTTATTTTTATTTCTGAACGGGCTGGATTAGGATAAAGATGGAAGCCGATCTTTTGATCAGGAAACAGTTCGCTCACACTGCTCAGATGATGTGGTTTAATACCGCTGTAATAAGCTAATCCCCCGGAAAAGTTCCCTGTTATCATATCCTTGTAGCCATCGTTATCAAAATCGTATACGGCTACCCCAGAACGCATACCTTCCCGGATATAGCTTGTGGAGGAATCCTTTTCTACCTGGATTAAAACAGAATCAGTCGCAGTAAACTTCCCCGTGAGATTGTTTTCAATATCTTTGTAATAAAAAATCATCCCTTTTTCTGAGCCGGTGAACAGTTTGATTTTATTTGAATCCTTAAAAAAACAGGGTGCACTGTAACCGTGGACGGATACAGCCGGATCCGTCACATTTACTTTCCCCAGACTGTCTGTTATCATCGTAAACACCGGGTTGCTGCTTGTCCCCGTATTTTGATAATAGGAAATATAACCATTCTTTTTACCCAAGGCAAGATCCAATAAATTATCATTATTTAAGTCAAATAGCTGTGGCTTGCTGTAATCGCCCGCATCTAACGACTGATAATGCAACACCGGCGGATCATAAACCGGAATATTACCCGGACCTGCGATATTTTTAAAGTACAGCAGGCTGCCATCTGAGTTGCCGCAGATCATATCATGGTCCCCGTCATGATCTAAATCGCCGAAAGTGGGTGTGAGACCGATCAGTTTCAATTGCGAAAGATGGCCATAATCTTCGTTTACCAGTTGAAATAACGGGCTGGTCAGTGTACCTTTGTTTTCCAAAACGGCAATTTGTGACCTGAAAACCGATTTCAAATAACCAAATTCATAATATGAAGAATCGAGGTAGCCGTAATTTCCTATGATAATATCCTGCAAGCCGTCGTTGTTGTAATCGTAAACAACCGGATAAGAACCGCTTCCTAAATCAATCATGTCGCCCTGAAAAAAATCCTTTTTCACAAAATTGAAAACAGGCATTGCAGGTGTACCCGAATTCTGATAATACCAGATGCTGTTTTTATTTTCTGTCAAAGCGTAAACAGAAGAGAAAGGTGATACCAGCAGATCTTTTTTGCCGTCATTGTTCACATCCAGATAACTGGCAACAGGAAACGAATTGAAATTCACCGGTGCGGTATTCGAAGGAAATAAGGTGTCCTGGCTGATCATGTGTGCAGAGTCGGATGTGCCGCCATTGGTCAGTTTTATAAGATTGAAGTAGTCCACATCACCCAGTACCATGTCGACCAGTCCGTCACCGTTAAAATCATCGGTCAGCATAGTTGACCCTACGTGGCGTGTGGCTTTGTCCGCGGCAATAGTGTCGTTGCGCCAGGGGCAGGTGATATTCAGATTGAGGGTGTTATCCAGCGCACCTTCCGAAAAATCACCCCAGCAATGATACCGGAGTTCATAAAGCAGGGTGTCGTTATTGTTGTAAAGTTCCTGTGAGAGATTCTTATGCATCTCAAGGAACGTGCCCAACCCGAAAAATACCAGTATATCCAGGTCACCGTCGCCGTCCAGGTCATGAATGGCGGGATAATCATCATTGGTAACCATGATGTTGGAAGTACTGCCTCCCATATTTGAATTCAGCATGGTATACAGCAGCTGAAATTTTAAGATGGTGTCGGAAATGTTTTTATATACAGCTATTCCACCGGGAACATAAGTGAAAATGTCGTTTTTCTGGTCATTATTATAGTCAATAAAATGTACCCATCCGTTTAAAGCCGGGAAAAACTTCTGATAAAAAGCATCGTATGAATAACTTATACTGTCGGGAAGGTTGTTCTTTATAAAGGTAAGGATTTTATTTCCGGTCTTGTCAAAAACTACCAGATCGTTTATTCCGTCCAGATTTATATCAAGTTCCGCAAAATGACAGGAATTCATACCTCCGGTCCAGCCAAACTCAAGTTCTGTCCCGCCTGTGTCCGATAACGGTACGGAAAAATCTCTGATAAACCCGTAATCATATATGGTTTGTCCGTATGATATTCCGGAGCCGGTCAGTAATAAAAAAAACAAAGTTATCCTCTTAATATTTAATTTCATACCATTTCCATTTTTTAATGTCTTATAAACAAAGATAGCAAAATTATTGTTTTTGTATTGCCGGTTTTTCCGGGAAACTTTTTGATTGGATGAATTAATTATTAAT
>DAOORA010000135.1:0-2263 GCA_035389045.1 Bacteroidales bacterium
TTTTTGCAAAGATCACCATGTACGTGATGATAGCGGCATGTCTGATTAGGATCTATCTTGTATGGAAAAAGAAAATCAACAGCGGCCTTAAATGGCTCGTGGTCTTCCTGTACCTGGTAGCCACCTGCACTGTGGGTTATACAGGCCTT
Organism: Bacteroidales bacterium; assembly: GCA_035389045.1. Classification (GTDB taxonomy): domain Bacteria; phylum Bacteroidota; class Bacteroidia; order Bacteroidales; family CAIWKO01; genus CAIWKO01. Next base: position 150 of record DAOORA010000135.1, read on the forward strand.
TTAGGCGGGACACTGGTATACAACCACATGATCGGATTTGAATCCGCTCCCGGCGAGCAAACCGTTGCCGTTTCAAATAAAACCGTTGACAACCTGAAAGCTGCCCTTCAGGGAGAAACCACCGCCTCGGCCAAATATGCCGCCTTTGCACAAAAGGCCAATGAAGAAGGTCTTCCTCAAATTGCAGCACTGTTCAGCGCTGCATCAAAAGCAGAAAGCATACATGCCAATAATCATAAAAAGGTATTGGAGGCTCTTGGAAACAAAGTGGATGTGCAGCCCGAAGCATTTACGGTAGGGACAAGCTTAGAAAATCTCCAGGCAGCTTTTAGCGGCGAAAAACATGAAGTAGAATCTATGTATCCAGGTTTTATCGAACAGGCAAAAACAGATAACCTAAATGATGCGGTAAAATCTTTCGGATGGGCTGTTGATACAGAAATGAAACACATGGAACTATTTACTGCAGCGATTGATGCTTTAAATGCAAAAAAAGTAAGCAGTCTTCCCACCACATATTTTGTATGTCCCAAATGCGGATTCGCCTATTCTGATGAGGATGTAGAAGATTATTGTGAGCTGTGCGGAACAGAAAAAGAAAAATATTTCACTTTGAAATAAGAATTACAGAGCGACACTGGCTGAAAGTGGCAGTACGACTGCGCGAAAGGCTCAAGCTGCTGTCAGTCGTACCGCCACTACAGCCACATTTTTTCATCCTTTTATTTACATTTGTAAACTCAAATAACATTTAATGGAACAACAAGCACTAAAAAAATCAGGCTTCAAAAGTTTTCCCCGGAACTTCTGGACTGTGATCACTATGGAATTTTTCGAACGGGGCTCCTATTACGGAGTAATGTCAATATTATCGGTGTATCTGGTTATGAGCACCAAAGACGGCGGCCTGGGTTTTTCTAAAGAAAGCGTAGGTGTCATTAAAAGCACCATCACACCATTATTATATCTTCTTCCTATTATTTCAGGGGCAATTGCCGATCGCTATGGTTATAAAAAGACCTTATTTTTTGCATTCATCGTGATGAGTTGCGGGTATTTCATGACGAGTCAGTTCACTGACTATCCTTTGGTATTCGCAAGTTTGTTGCTGATGGTGTTGGGTGCGGGATTTTTTAAACCCATTATTTCGGGAACCATCGCGCGTTCGACCGATGTAAGCAACTCATCACTGGGCTTCGGAATTTTCTACTGGTCAATAAACCTGGGAGCCTTTCTTTTTCCGCTTATTTTAATACCCTACTTAAAGACTTACTCGTACACTTACATTTTTATCATGGCCTCGATGATCACCGGATCGTTGTTGCTGCTCAACCTTTTCGTGTACAGGGAACCCGCAAAACCTGCCAGCTCCAAAAGCCTGATCACCATACTCAAAGATGCCGTATTGGTATTAAAAGATTACCGTTTCATTATGATGATTCTCATTTATTCATGTTTCTGGATTTTATATTTCCAGATGTTCGACACGGTACTGTGGTATTTGAGCGAGTATATGGACATGACTCCGGTAAATAATTTTGTCAATTCTGTATTAGCCATTTTCATGAATAACCCGCAATGGAAATTTGAAGCAGAGCATGTAACGGTTATCAACGCGGGAACCATCATACTCCTGCAGATCCTGGTTTCAAGTATTGTCAAACATACCAAAGCATTGCCCACGATGATCGTTGGCATCTCACTCGGAACCATCGGGATGGCCATACTTGGCCTGTCTTCCAATGCATGGGTATTTATTACCGGTATGATCGTTTTTTCCCTCGGAGAAATGACCGCACATCCTAAATTTATTTCATATGTCGGACTTATTGCACCCGCTGATAAAAAAGCGCTTTACCTCGGGTATTCCTTTTTGTACGGAGTGATTGGCAGCGGTGTCGGCGGGGTGCTGGGCGCCAATTTATACGTTTACTTTGTTGATACCCTGAACCGGCCTTCCACCCTATGGTTTATTTTCAGCCTGATCGGCGTGGCGACTATCATAGGGCTGCTGCTTTATAACAGGTTTCTGGCGCCTAAGAAAATCTGAAAAATAGTAATGCTGAAAACCTATTTCAAAAAAAACACTATCGAAGCCGGCTGCGACGAAGCCG